>NZ_CP031716.1:2567392-3209240 GCF_001696605.3 Acinetobacter wuhouensis
CTTGTTGTCATGATCTGTATTTTCTAAGCTGCCTACATGGCAGTGAACAAAAAGCTCGCAGAAATGCAGTTTGCCTGGGATTTCTAAGCTGCCTACATGGCAGTGAACAAAAACTTCTTAGATGCTGTTGAGCAGTGTAATTTCTAAGCTGCCTACATGGCAGTGAACATAAATATAACGAAGGCGCAAAACTTTATGTTTTTCTAAGCTGCCTACATGGCAGTGAACGAGCCGCCCAACCTTCTAACTTTTGTCTATCTTTTCTAAGCTGCCTACATGGCAGTGAACTGTAATTTTACAGCAAAAAATAAAGTTATAACAGTGAGTTAAACCTTAAAATCCATAAAAGACCCAAGTTTCACCCCACGTTTATAACCTATTGATTTTATTAGACTGTTAAAGAGTGAAAAAAGATTGGGTTAAAATTCAGGTACAGTCGATACCGAACTTAAACCATAAGTGCTAAAAACCTGAGTTTCAGATTTTGTCGCAGATTTCTTTTCAATAAAAAGTTTAAAGTAATTTTTATCCTTTAATTCTAAATTAGGCGCTGTACTATCACTCAACATTTGAATAAAAGGCAAATTGGTACTTTTCACAAATTTCCGATAATGCGCTAAAGCATTTTCATAATCGTAACGCCCATTTTGAGCTTCAGCACGTGCTAAGCGCTCTGCACTGCTTTTCACCTGTTTGCGCTTATATATTGCATAACCCGTTACTTTGTCATCAGGAACAGTCTTAATTGAACTAATATGTACATAGTCCAAATAACGTTCTAACCACTTTTGCACCTCAACACAGGTTAAATCATTTTCTGATTGCGCAAAAATCCGTAATTTCTCACCGACAAAACCGTTTCCCTTGTTATAGTCAAAGCGATATTCAGGAAATGAAAATCCGACATTCACTTTATTATCAGCATCTTTCATACTTGCCAGAGCAAGATGTAATTGCTTATAAACTTTAGACCATAAAAAGTGGATTGAAATATCATCATCAGGCAGAAATTTAATTTCCAGATAATATTTCATTATTTATCGCTCTCCCCAAACACACCACCACGAACCAATACTGCCATTACATAATGCTGCTGTTCTAAATCAGGTGCTTTACCTTCATTGACCCATGCATCAAATAAACTATAAAAATCTTTCTTTTCTTTAGGCTGACGATATGCTTTACCTTCAGAAGTCACTGAACCATAAGGTTCAACAGCAATTGGCTTTTCTGCATTTGGATACCATGTATCAATCGTGCGCAAAGCATTACCAATTTTCTGTGAATGCATACCTGCTTCTTTATTTTCAAAGCTATATAAAGTTTTACTTTTCGCACCTTTTGAATTGCTTGCATCCAAAATCAATTCTTGTGATGGATAAACCTCCTGCCCTTCACCCAAGCGCGCAAAACCCGTCACTTTAAGCAAAACATGCTCGTCACCATTGAGACCGACCTGTAACCAGTCCGCTAATTTTTTCAATTCAGCTTGCTGATCCTGATGAACAGCCGCTTGATTTAAACGATTATTCAGCGCATCAAAGTTTAAGGTTTCCGCAGCTTTCCCATCAACAATACGCGCAACGGAAACACTGACATTTTCAGCCCCGATACGATTGCGCCATAAAAAACGCCCATTGGCTAAATTCACTGCATAACGACTCGCCAGTTCTGTAAATTTATTTTCAGCTTGATACCCAGAAACAACTGCATCCAAACGCTCTGCGAAAGCAACATCATTACACGCTGATGGTTGTCCTACATTAGGCAAAACACGTAAGGTAAAACTAACTGCGACTGTATCCTTTCCTTGTGGCAATGCAGCGACATCAACTGTCTGCAAATTAGCTTTATTTACCGCAGCATCAATATAAGCAGGATCGACCTCTTTACTGTTTTTAGGGCGGTTAGAAATCGTACCACGAACCGATTTTTCCTGAATCACAATCGCCTTATTGCCTGCTCCTTGTGCAATATCTCCCCAATTCACCGCAGACATACGTCCATCAGATGGATCTAAATGGCGGTTAAATGAAAGTACCGATGCCGTTTTTAATTTCTCGTTTTTAGCCATGATTAATATTCCTCTTCTTCTGATTCAAATTCGATAGATTGGTTTTCACTGTCATTATTAGACAATGATGTTAAGTTCTGTTTTGGTGCAAAAGGCTGTACAAGTTCGTATACGCCCTTTTCAGGTTCTGAATTGTAATTCCATAAAATGTCTGTAATATTTTCAATACGATGCGGGCTTTTCCATTCAGCAAGACTAAGCAAAGTTTCTACAAAAGTTGCTGGATATTGGTCATTACGCAAACCTTTAATAACACCCTGCTCCTGCATATCTGTTAAAGCGGCATAACCAATTGGAATAGGCACAAGCCAGCCTTTTAAATGTTCAGGGCGACTGCGGACTTTCCAGCTCCCCAATTTTTCCTTAGCATCCTCTGCTTCTAAACTTTCATCATTTTCGGTACTGACAAAATTTAAGCGCTGAATATCCAATAAGGTATCAAGCAAATTTGGCTCAGTCTTTTGTGTTGAAACATAGTTTGGATATTGCTTAAGCCATGCTTGATGTGCCAATAAAACCTCTTGTCGATGCTGTAAAGCAAAACCAGGCAATACATAACGACGCAATGCTTTAGTTTTTTCTTCAGCTCCGCTCCGTGACCAATTGATTAATTTCGGCTGAATACGTTTATGCGGAAAAATAGAGCCCCCTGCTAAACGCATGCCGTAAATGAATTGATTGATCTTTTTCAATAAGGCTTGACTTGTTTCAGATAAATCTTCGTCATTGGCTGATAAATGTTGTTCTAAGCCCTCACCCGTGAAACCAATCACCAAACTGACTTCAATATGCCCTTTACCCTCTTCAATCATTGCGGGTGTAGAACCATCTGCCTTTAAAGGATGACGCGCTAAATTGAGCTGATAAGGTGAATAACGATAGCTGCTACTTTTTGTCACTTGTGGTGTAAATTGATGTGAAATAATACCAATACCGCAGCATTCCACTTCTCGATAAGCATCAATCGTATTTAACTGACGTTGCAAATTATGCATCAAACCTGTAAATGCACTCGGTGCAGGAAATCCCCATGTCAAATAACTACTGATAATAGATACGTTTTCAACATTCAAGCGCACGACATACAATGCTTTCGGATAGGAATATGACATTATGCAAACTCCTCTTTCAGCAATTGCAATTTTTCCCGCAAAATCAGTGACCAAGCTCGATCTTCGTGATCATCTAAATCGACCAGTTTAGCTTTTTTCATGAGTAGCTCACTGAGCCAACGACCAAAGTTATAACCAACTTCCACATGCCAATCCCGCTCACGATAGGCTTCCAACCACTTGGTTTCCTCCTCCGTAAGTTCACCTGCATCTTCTTTATCAAAAAGTTCTTCGCGGTAACCACGATCCAACCAGAAACTTTCAGCAGTGCTATACACACTTTTCTGCTGAGTCCAACCCGATGGTGCGCTTTGCTGTAATTCAAAACTCATATCAAGTACACAGTCAGCCAATTGCACCACTAATTCATCTCGTTCCTCACGAAATTCAACAGTATTACGGCGATCTTCTTTACGATACAAAGCAATAAGTTTGCCTAATAGCGGTTTAATGTCTTTCCGATTGGTTAAATATGCGGTAAACACTGAAGCACTTTTGGGCAACTCCACCATTTGACCTTGCCACGTTGGCGGAATTGAAGGTAATAACCACATAGAACCACGTCGATCACTATTTAACTGCGAAATATTTTGCGGCTTTGACCCACCGAAATTTTGCACCAATAAATTTGGATACTCGCGACTTTCCTGTTCTGCATGTAGTTTATTAAAACGTGCTTCTCGCAGTTTTTTGCTTTCTTCACTAAAACGATCTGATGAAATTTGCTGATAAACACGATGTGCCAAACTGCTTGGATATAACAATACCAAAGTATGGTAGTCATCTTGCTCGACGGGAAATAACACCTGTTTAGACAAACGACCTGCATTGAGTTCTGTCGGCAATTGGCTAAAAGCTAAAAAGCGCTGATAGCGAATCTGTGCGGATTCTTGATTTAGAGCCAATGCTGCAATCAGCTCCTCATCTGCTTTCAGCAATCGTTCCAGTAAAGATACATTTTGAAATTGCAGTCGTAGCAATTTAAATACGTCCAATACTGCTGCATTGCCAATCACATCAGCATCCAGCTGCATTCCTTGCGACCCAACAAAATCGTGTGCTTTTTCACTGCTACTGTAAAACATTGCGGATGCTTTGGAATCAGGATGATGCTGTTTTGGTGTATGGGTCGCTAGGCGCAACTGACTGATTCGTAAACTCGCATCTTCCAGCCATGTTTCAGGCTGATATTTTTCCAACAACTTATTGCGTTCTTCCACATCATCTTCTTTGAGTTTTTCCAGCTTTTCATTTAAACGCCCCTGAATGTATTGCTCGATTAACTCACGAATGCTTGTGGCTTCGGAATTTGAAATTCCGTCTACTTCTTCATTCATGACTCCTCCATTTTAACCTAGTTAGTATTATATTAATTACAATTTTTTACTTACCAATATTTTTAACATAAAGGTTATTTCGATACAATCTCGATACTGAGAGATCAATCACTGCTTATAGGCAGCTTAGAAATAGTTTGAATTCTCTTAATTATTCACTGCCATATAGGCAGCTTAGAAAGCTTGGTTTATCAGGGGTTATTCCCTGATAAACCCTAGCCAATTGTGGTAAAGCCATTTACGGTTTTCTTTCAGCTCAGGTAAAGTTAAACTTAAATATCGTCCGCAATTTTCCATCCAGTTACGCTCATTTGGATTTGTATCTAAATATTTCATCAAAACTGATTCAGGCTGTTGATTTGGCCAGCAATGAATTTGTAAATTTTCAATCAACTCTATTCGACGCACTAAACTTTCTTTTTTAAGCCAATTGCCTGTTTTATCGTTATATTCTTGCAACTCTAAAGGCTGCTCTTCTTCTGCCCGCAATGCCATAAAGTTTTCAGCTTGTGACTGCCTAAACCGGCTCAAACGCTGCAAAATTCCTGTGTAATGAATGGGTGTATTCCAAAAATCATAAACTGGAAATTTCACTCGAGGTTCAGACATTGAAATATCATGATCCAGTTTGGTACTGATTCCACGATTTAACAACACATGCATCATGCGATCATGTTCCAGATCCGCCAAACGGAAGTAACCATTTTGATAATTTGCACGAATTTCATCTGGAATATTCGGTCTAAGACGAGCTGTCGCATCTAAATTTTCTAAATGAGTGTCAGCAATCAATCCATCATCTGCGTTTGGAGCAGAGCTTTTTAAATAATGCTGTGCAACCTTAAAAGTTGAACTTTCAAATCCTGGTTTGGAAAAACAAGTTTGTGCTGCATATTGATAATGCCGAACGTTAGATTCCATCAGAAAAATATTCACTTGATCATAAGCTTCAGAGCGATGTCGTCTTGCCCGACCCGATGCCTGAATAATGGATCGCATAGATGAAGGTTCTAAAATCATCCAGTCATAATCATGGTCACGCCCCACTTCACATACAGGTGAAGCCAAAACTAAAATAATATGTTTCTGTTCAGGATAACGCTGTAACCAAGCTTTGATCATCTCATGATCGTGAGGCTGTTTTCCTTGATTTCGATCCAGTATTTCATCCAGATACTTTTCAATATTCGCCCGCATTAACAACGGAAAACGTGAGTGATAAACACATAAATGAACACGTGTATCAGCATCAATTTTTTGCTTTAGAAGATTTTGCGCAATCGTCGCTAATGGGTCTATATTGGCAAAACGCACCAATCCCACACTGTATTGCTTTCCGGTCTCAGGATCTGTCAATGCATTCAACTCATGTGCTTTTAGTGTAGTTTCTAAAATTTTTTGTGTGAACACATTCTGCCATTTTTCCTGTGCAGAAATTTCACGAGGCAATCCGACCCATTCAACAGTTCGTCTTTTAGTCATTGGCGCTTGCTGATTTAAAAACTCAACACGCTGTTTCGTAAATTTTAAATGCGCTTTTTTAAATGAAGCTTCAACTTCTGAGTTACTCATCGTTACTGTGCAAGGAATGACTTCATGAAAAATACTGGATTTATTTTCATCAAACCAAGCCGCAATAATCGGTTGATCTTTATCTGTTCGATTTGCATTATAAAACTTACGTCCCGAACTATAAGCCAGATACAGACCATTAATTTCTGCGGGTGTTAATGTCGCAGAAGATAATAGCACCCGACTGCCCAATAACCCTGCCCAATGTACCAAGCGGGCTAAAGCATAATAATCTTCAGGTGAGAAATCATCAGGCTCATCAAAAACCAGATCGGAGGACATTAAGCGCAGCATCGGCGCAATTTGCTTACCGCCACGCGTACTTTCAGTGGCTGGAATCAAATGATCAATAGTGCAACATAGAATTGGACTATTCAGCATTTTCTTCACTTGATGATTGCCTTTCAGCCATTTGGCAAACATATGCTGATTGTCTAAGATGCCTTCAAAATCTATTTCACAATCATCAAAATCGACAAAGCTTTCTGCATCAGATAAGCCTATTAAAGATTCAGCCCCCATATTTTCAGCCAAAAACTGATTTTGTTTTGGATCTAAGCTTTCAATATTTTCTTCTAAAATTTCAGATGAATCTTTTTGGCTGTAATGTTCAAAGATTTCTTTGACTGCGCCTCCACCAACCATAATTGCCAGATCAGTTTCATCTAAATCTAATTTTTGTCTTAATGCTTTACCCGTTTGCAAGGTAAGAGTTCGCAATCCCAAAGCAATATTAAAACGCGCACCTTTTTCAGGATCAGCCAATCCATACATAATGCGTGTATTAGCCAGTGTTTTACCACGCCCTGTTGATGCCAAATTCACGCCAAAAAAACCATGATTTGGATAGTTTTTTTGGATAAATTTTGCTTCTTGATAGGCTTTATCTTGCCATTGATAATAGGGATTATTGGTTTTTCCCTCTAAACTTTTTTGCTGCGGCAATCGATCAAAAAGTTCATGCAAACGTGTCATCGCGCCCATCAATTGACGCACATTTTGACTCACACCAACCAAATGATCATCTAATGGCTGTTTTAATTCACCAAACTTATCGGTATTGGCAAATTTTTTATAACTCGGATCATGCCATTGTGCTGTTGGATCACAGCTTGAGTAATAGTGATCCGACAGCATTAAAACCAAACGAGAAATATGACTGACATAAGGATCATCCAGACTCGGTAAATGTGGCAAAGCTATAAATTGCTTGAGTTTAATGGCACAGGCTTGCGCTTCTTTACACCAAGTATGACTATTAAATGGAATATCTTCCGCTTGAATATTCCAGCATTTTTTTATTTCTTTTGCCTTGTTTTTATCATCATCTAAATATGAACGTGGATAACACCATTTAAAATTCAAGTCTGTTAAAACAGTACCAAACTTATTAGCGGCATATGAACGGTCTGCATTGGGATCTTTACTTAAGATACTATTTGGAATAGGCAATCGATGATGAGAAATAATAAGCCATGCTGTTAATTGCGCAATCTGAGGCAAGCCATTAAAAGGCGAACTCAGCGTATTAACACCATCATCTTTGATTAAATGATTCAACCAAGTTAAATTATCTTTTCTACATGAAATTTCTGATAACTTATTAATCCAGTTTGCATCTTCAGTTCCACAATTTCGAACAAAAGCTTCAAATAAACGCAATGAAATCCATTCATGACGAAATGGATCTGCAATTGGTTTACTGCTTTTATTGGCATTAGCTAATTTGGCAGCGAAGAAAGGATTAATTTTTCCAAAATCATGAAACAAAGCCGCAATACGGCTAATTATGGAAATCAACGCTGCTGAATGCCAATTGCTGTCTGTATAATCAATTATCAGCTTCTTCTTCGTCCGATTCACAGGAACAATCCCCTCTGAATTAAACTTATTCCGATTTCCCACCACCCACAGCAATTCACTTCTACGTCGCCCACGTATCCAATGACAACTCACCGCAGTACTTTTGGTCACGGTTTTACGAAGTAACTTTTTTACAGCAATCAAACCATCTTCCGTGATTACGGTTTGCCACGTGTTATCCCCGATCCGATCTGCAAAAGCATCAAGTACACGGCGAGTACGTGGAATCGCTTTCTTTTCACATTGGGAAATAAAGGTCACGATCATCATGCATCCCCATCTACATCATGCGTTCTGCAAGCTTGTGCTTTCACCTGATCAAACATCCAATCCAGGCATTTATGCTCTATAAATTTCTGTAAAATCTGAGATCTGAACTCTTGCTCCGTCATCTTTTCTTTAGCACAGATAAAGGCATAAGGTAAAACCACAGCATCCTTAATTAAATCCGCCACATCAAAGACCAAAGCCCCACGACGAGTTTTACCATGCATCACCGCAAAACCATGTGGAATGCCTAATACCCAAAGTGTGGTTGCAGCGAGTCCATATGCCAAATAATTCCCATGATTAAGGAAGTCATTGGCTAAGTCTCCTTGTTCAGGATTACGGCTAAAATCTTTAGAGCCTGTCCGAGTGGCAGCAATTTTATAAAGTTGTTTAGTGGTCGCAGCTTCGGCAAGTAATAAGTCACCGACTTTATTTAAATTTGGAATTTTCTTTTCAAAACCATTTAATGCATTTTGAATATCTAAATCATCCAGAAAAAAACCTTCGGCTTTTAAGTCACGATCTTTGTCCCAAATTTTTCGGATAAATTCGATCCGTGCAAGTTGGAACTGCTTAGCAACCTCTAAACGCTTCTGATCATCAAACCAGAACTGCATCCAACCCTGCATGTATTCAGTTGGGCGGTATTCACTCTGTGGCGTCATCCATTCTATTTCACAACCCATAAACAATGGTGTTCCGCCACCGCCACAAAAACCGACCAATACGCCTGCACTCGCAAGCATACGCATAGCTGCCTGACTGATGGACGTACCTGTGCCAAGCATCACTACCGTAGTATTGGCAATAGGAATATTCCAGTATTGATTTTCATTTTTAGCTTCGGTCAGATAAAGCACCCGACCATCTTTTTGCATGACACGCGCGTGTTCAAGATAGTAAATATTAGCGCGTTTAGAATGTAATATTGCTTTTAAATCAGAGGGATTGAGTTGTTCCATTTTTATTCAAAATTATAATGTATTCACAGCAGTATAATCAGAATAATAGGAAGTTATAGTTATACCAACGAATGATACGACAAAATACGTCGCTTAAGAATCAAACCATTTTATTGATGATTTCAGATCTGTTTAGCAGTATAAGATCAAGTCTTCATCAACTTGAATAATGGAGATGAACTGTACAGATAATTTTTAATTCAGTTATTTTTTGTCTGATGCTGGCTGTCAAAAACTTCATACGTCAAACGCCCTGTTTGTATTTCTGAATGGGGTTCAACCTCTTGCAATGTATTTAAACAACGCTGTGCCAAGTGAATATATTCCTCAGTCCCTTTGCTTTTCCACGCAATTTCTTTGGCTTCCAAATCACGAATCACTTTTGCAGGACTGCCCAAAGCCAAAACATTGGCAGGAATGATCGCTTTGGCTTTGACGGTACTATTTGCCCCAATAATAGTATTTTCACCAATTTCAGCATAATCCAAAATCACGCTGTTCATTCCTACTAAAACATTTTTGCCAATTTGACAGCCATGTAAAATCGCAGCATGTCCGATATGTCCATATTCTTCCACAACAGTCACGCTATTTGGGAATCCATGAATCACGCAGTTATCTTGTACATTGGCATTTTTCTTGATGTGAATGCCACCAAAATCAGCACGTAAGGATGCAAAAGGTCCGATATATACGCCTTCTTCGATGATCACATCACCAATTAAGACTGCTGTGGGGTGTACATAGGCTTTGGGGCTGACGACAGGAATCACACCATCAATTGCATAACAGGTCATATTTTAGTCCTTTAAAAAATAATAACATTGTGAAAATATAAATAATTTATCTTGAGTTTTATATATGTCATATCATTCTGAAAATATAAACTTCTCACTCAACGGCAACATCTATATCACTTAATGCAATAGCATCATTTATAGTGAAATCAATAGACTTCTTGCGAAAGTTAGTTTCGGTAAGATTTAGATCAATATTGAAATGTTCCCTCTCCTTTTAGGAGAGGGTTAGGGAGAGGTTTTTATTTATGAACCCTCATCCTAACCTTCTCCCAAAGGGAGAAGGGACTCCCGATATTTTTTTGAATAACGCAAGAAGCCAATATAAAACTATATATTTGTGATAAGCCATTTTATAAAATCAAACAGCTAACTCTTCCTGTTTTAAACCACCAAAACGTTTATAAAATTGCGGATGCAGTGGTGGCATTGCTCCTTCAGAAGTTCGGGCAAACTCCATAAAGAACTCTTCACCGCTCGACACCACCAATTGATATAAATTACTGCTCAAATTACGGGCATTTAACGACAACCAATTAGAAGGTAATAATTCCGATGGCAAATCAGGGTCTTTGAGTAAAATACGGCGATATTGATGAATCAATAAAATCCGAATTTGGAATGCCTGAACTGCATCTAAATCATCGGCATTTTCAACAATATTCATAAACTCACGGAAGTCTTTGATAAATTTGTCATAACGGGCATGTAACTCTGCCACTGACCAATTGGTCTCCACCATGCGTTTAACTGTTGGATAAGATTCTTGCCAAAGCTGTAAAGTTTCAGCTTTGAAAATCACCACTTGATCGGTCATTTTCAGATTGAGCAATAAATTTTGCAGTTTTAAATGATCACAGCCCGGATATGCCATCACATTACTTGCGATATTGGCAAAGCCTAACCATTCCAACTCCTTCTTTAACACCAATTTATTTTCAAGATCAACTGAACTGAGCAGTACCAAGTCCCATTTTTGATCCCATTCAATATGATTGAAATTATAAATTTTAGCATCCGCTTGTACAAAGCGCTGTCGACTTGTTTCAGTCACCCGATAGTAGCTGGTGCGCCCGATTTTTTCGGACACCAACCAACCATTTTGTACCAAACGAAACACCGCAGTTCGTACTGAACGCTCATTGAACCCAAACACATCCATCAATTGAATCAGGCTTGCAAGACTGATAATCCCACCATGATGATATACACAATCACCAAATACGGTCATGATCAAAGACGTGCCACTCAGTGCTTCTTTGGCAATAAAATCATCAATTGCGAGTTTGAGTTTTGGATTCATATCGTTTCACTATAACCTTATATTTTTCAACCAATTCAGTACAAATTTACATAGATCAACTAAGCAGACTTGTAGTGTTCCTGAACAATATGGCGAATGTCAAATACACGTTGTGCCTTGCCTTCTGAACGTGGCAATGTGCCTTCCTGTAAAACTTCCACGCTGACCGAAATCCCCACCATGGTTTTAATCTGACTTTTCAATTGAGCAGCCAATTGTTGGATTAAATCAGGATGAATATCTTGACGCATTTCAGTACGAATATGCAATGTATCTAAATGACCTTGCTTACAAATTTGAATTTCATAATTCGGCAAAAGTTGCGGAATATGTAAAATCTGTTCTTCGATCTGCGTTGGGAACACATTCACCCCACGGATAATCATCATATCATCACTACGACCGACAATTTTATCCATACGGCGCATTGGACGTGCAGTTCCTGCCAATAGTCGGGTTAAGTCACGGGTACGATAACGAATCACAGGCATACCTTCTTTGGTAATGGTGGTGAATACTAATTCGCCTAACTCACCATCTGCCAATACTTCACCTGTTTCAGGGTTGATGATTTCAGGATAAAAATGATCTTCCCAAATGGTTGGACCATCTTTACTTTCAATACATTCCATCGCCACACCCGGTCCCATCACTTCTGACAGTCCGTAAATGTCCAATGCATTGATACCAAAACGATCTTCAATCTCGTTACGCATTTCATTGGTCCACGGTTCAGCACCAAATACACCTGTTTTGATTGAACATTTTGCCGTACCAAATTTTTTCTCTAAGGCCTCAATGATATTTAGACAGTACGATGGTGTGACCATCAACGCAGTCGGTTTAAAATCATTGATTAATTGCGCTTGTTTATCGGTTTGCCCACCTGACATTGGAATCACGGTTGCGCCTAAACGCTCAACACCATAATGCGCACCCAAACCACCTGTGAATAAGCCATAACCATAAGACACTTGAATGGTATCTTTATTGCTCAGCCCTGCGGCACGGAGTGAACGTGCGACCACATCCGCCCAAATGTTAATATCATTTTGCGTATAACCCACCACCGTTGGTTGACCTGTGGTACCTGAAGAAGCATGGACACGGACAATCTGTTCCTGTGGCACTGCAAACATGCCAAAAGGATAGTTATCACGTAAATCTTTTTTGGTGGTAAATGGGAATTTGGCTAAATCCGCCAAGCTTTTTAAATCATCAGGATGCACACCTGCATCATCAAATTTCTTTTTATACACGCTACTGTTGTCATAAGCATGGTGCAAAGTCTTTTTCAGACGTTGTAATTGCACACTGCGTAATTCATCTATAGAAGCGGTTTCGATTTGTTCCAAAGCATTATTATTCATCTTATTTCTCCTTGGACAGCCATCCTTTGGCTGTCATTTACAATCCTGTTGTGTCTTAACTTTTAATCCTTAAAAATTAAGTTTAAGCGACATTTTCCAAAATCAGCGCCACACCTTGCCCAACACCAACACACATGGTGCAAAGTGCGTATTTTCCTTGACGACGTTTAAGTTCATGCATGGCAGTGATGACCAAACGTGTTCCACTCATACCAAGCGGATGTCCTAGTGCAATTGCACCACCGTTTGGATTGACACGTGCATCATCATCTTTTAAACCCAACTCACGCATCACCGCCAAAGACTGTGCTGCAAAAGCTTCATTCAATTCAATCACATCCATTTGATCCAAACTTAAACCTGCAAGTTTCAAGACTTTTTGCACCGCAGGTACAGGACCGATGCCCATATATTTAGCTTCTACACCTGCGCTTGCAATCGCAATCACTTTGGCAAGCGGTTCTAAGCCATTGTCTTTGGCAAAATTCTCACTCGTCAAAAGCACACAAGCTGCACCATCATTCACACCTGATGCATTGCCCGCAGTCACCGAACCACCTTCTTTACGAAATGGCGCTTTTAACTTTGCCAATGCTTCAAGTGTGGTATCTGCACGTGGATGTTCATCCTCAGTCACTTGAACCGTATTTTTCTTACGATCCGTAATATTTACAGGCAATATTTCTGCTTTAAAAATACCACTTTGCTGCGCTTTTGCGGTTTTTTGTTGGCTGTTAAATGCAAATAAATCTTGATCTGCACGACTGATTTGATATTTTTCAGCCACATTTTCAGCCGTTTCAGGCATGCTATCCACACCAAAATTGGTTTTGAATTTTGGATTGATAAAACGCCAACCAATCGTGGTGTCATAAATACTTGGGGTACGGCTAAATGCAGCTTCAGGTTTAGACTGTACAAATGGCGCACGGCTCATCGACTCTACGCCCCCTGCCAAGACAAATTGCGCTTCACCTGATTTGATCGCACGGGCTGCCAAACCTACTGCATCCAAACCCGAAGCACATAGACGATTTACGGTAATTGCAGGCACAGCATCAGGTAAGCCCGCCAATAATGCAGCCATACGGGCAACATTACGGTTATCTTCCCCTGCTTGATTGGCACAGCCTAAAATCACTTCATCCAACTGTTCCCAAGGCAAATCAGGATGTTGCTGTTTTAAATATTCAATTGGCAATGCTGCCAAATCATCAGCACGAATGCTGCTCAACGCACCTGCATAGCGACCGATCGGGGTACGAATTGCATCACAAATAAATACCTGTTCCATTATTCTTCTCCCTTAGCCTGCTTGTTTCAGTGTTTGAGCTTCTGCTTCTTCATCTGTGTGATGAATAGATTGCAGTGCGACTTTTTTACGTAAATACAAGCTTGGACGATAACGTTCCTCGCCATAGATGCGGTATAAATTTTCAAGCGTATTTAGAATCTGTGTATAACCGATTTGAGCTGCCCATTGGAATGGACCTTGCGGATAATTCACACCATATTTCATTGCAGCATCAATATCTTGTTCAGTGGCAATGTCATGTAACACTGCTTCACAGCCTTCATTCACCAACATGGCAATGCTACGCATCACGAACAATGCAGGATGGTCTTTGACCCAAATACTTGTCACGCCCAACGCTGCAAAAAGTTGGCTGACTTTTTCACGATCAGCGGTGCTACATAATGGCGAAGCGGTTAAAACCACAGCCTTAGCCGTTGCCCAATCCGCATGCCAATCCATCAACACCACTTTTTCACGGGTATGATCAAGTTCTACAGACTGCCCTTGACTGAGTTGAATGGTAATGTCGTCCAAGCAAAGCTGTTCATGATCTGCAATTGCATTGGAAATATGAATATTATCCGCATTTTTAAGACGTTGAATCAGACCTGTGTCATGCGCCCACTCACCAACAACCTGTAGATTGAATGTTGCAGATTGAACAGCAGAAAGGTCAGCTAAATGATAGCTTGGTGTACGTTCTGCCTGATGATAATCATAAAAACCTTGTTGGCTTTTACGACCATAACAACCTGCATCGACCAATTCTTTTTGGATCAACGATGGACGATAGCGTGGCTCATAGAAAAATTCTTGATAGACGCTTTGTGTCACAGAAAAATTGACATCTTGCCCAATTAAATCCGTCAGTTCACATGGACCCATGGCAAAATGACCACATTCACGCAAAATAAAATCAAGCTGTTCAGGCGAGGTGACATTTTCCTGCAATGCACGAAACGCTTCCGCATAATATGGACGTGCAACACGGTTCACGATAAAACCCGGTGTTGATTTTGCTGTCACAGGGACTTTTTTCCATGCTTGCATCAAGCTGAATAATGACTGTGCAATCTGTTCCGAAGTTTTTAAACCACGGATAATTTCCACCAACTTCATCACAGGTGCAGGGTTAAAGAAATGCAAACCTACTACACGCTCAGGATGTGGAATCACTGAAGCAATTGCGGTGATTGAAATCGAAGACGTATTTGACGCGAAAATAGTCTGTTCTGAACAAATTTCTGCAAGCTGTTTGAATAAGCTTTGTTTAACTTCTTTCTTTTCCACCACAGCTTCAACGATCAAATCTGCAATCGAAAGCTGTTGAAGCTCTGCAACGATTTGAATATTGCCAAGCGTCGAATCAACTACGGCTTGGGTCATTTTTCCCAATTGCACACGTTTTTCAAGTTGTACTTTTAATTGTGCAAATGCAGCATTGGCTTTTTCTACATCCAAATCAAATACATAAGTTGTATGACCGTGCATGGCTGCGAGTTGGGCAATGCCCATTCCCATTGTCCCTGCACCAATCACAGCGACTTTTGCTTGCTGTAAATTGAGGTTTTGCATGATCAGCATCCTCTAAATTCAGGAGTACGTTTTTGCATAAATGCTTGTACGCCTTCCTTATAGTCACTTGAACGCCCTGCCAAACGTTGTAAATCACGTTCTAAAATCAGTTGTTCATCCAAATTATTGTCTGCTGCGGCATTGATGGCTTTTTTGATCAATGACAAGCCATAAGTTGGTTGGGTTGCCAAATGTTCCGCCATTTTTGCAGCTTCAATTTTTAATTCTTCATCTGCAACACATTGCCAAATCATGCCCAATTGCACCGCTTTTTCAGCAGGGATTTTATCGCCCAACATCGCAAGTCCCATCGCTTGTGCACGACCGACCAAACGTGGCAAGAACCATGTACCACCTGAATCAGGCACTAAACCTAAGCGACAAAATGCTTGGATAAATGAAGCTGATTGCGCTGCAATCACCACATCACAAGCCAAGGCAATATTTGCCCCTGCACCTGCGGCAACACCATTTACCGCACAAATTACCGGTTTTGGCATTTCCGTAATCAATTTAATCAATGGGTTATAATATTTTTCAATTGATAATCCCAAATCAGGTGCATCCGCATTTGGATCAACCACACGGTCACCCAAATCTTGCCCTGCACAAAAACCACGACCTTCCGCAGAGATCACCACTGCACGAATGTTTGAATCTTTAGCCCATGCTTTCAGCGTTTGTGACACTTCCTGATGCATGGTTTCATTAAAGCTGTTTAACTGTTTTGGACGGTTAAACGTTAAATAACCGACTGCATTTTTTTCTTCTGCAATAATTGTTTGGTAATCCATCACACACCTCTAAAATTTGGTTGTCTTTTTTCTAAAAATGCATTGATGCCTTCTTGGCGATCTTGGGTCGCTGCAAGCCAAACAAAATGCTGACGTTCTTGCTTCAAGCCTTGGCTTAAAGTCACTTCATGAATAGATTTCAAAGATTGTTTAATGACACGGATCGCAAGTGGTGCTTGCTTAGCAATTTTTTCTGCAAGTTCAATCGCATATTGCACGGTTAATTGAGTCGGACAAATTTGACTTGTGATGCCATGTTGCAAAGCGGTTTGCGCTGAAATTCGCTCACCTGTCATTGCCCAACGCATGGTCAGTTGTTGCCCCATCAAACGTGCTAAACGCTGTGTGCCACCTGCTCCCGGTAACATGCCTAAACCAATTTCAGGTAAAGCAAATTGTGCATTTTCACCTGTCAGTACGATGTCACCATGTAAAGCCAACTCAAAGCCTGCGCCAAAGGCAAAGCCATTGACTGCAACAATGATCGGTTTGGAAAACTCATCAATCTGTTTCCATAATAATGGGCGTTGATCTTGTTGAATCGACACTACATCCAAAGCCGCAAGTTCATTTAAATCTGCACCCGCAGCGAAACAGCTTTCATTGCCGGTAATCACCACGGTTTTAATGTTCGAATCTGCATCCACACTTTTCAGTAAAGTCACAAGTTCTTGTAATGTGGCATTATTTAAAGCATTGCGCTTTTCAGGGCGATTCAGTTCGATCAGCATCACGCCTGATT
Source organism: Acinetobacter wuhouensis (assembly GCF_001696605.3). Lineage (NCBI taxonomy): Bacteria > Pseudomonadati > Pseudomonadota > Gammaproteobacteria > Moraxellales > Moraxellaceae > Acinetobacter > Acinetobacter wuhouensis. The sequence continues at coordinate 2,584,461 of NZ_CP031716.1, forward strand.
TCACCTGTTGGCTTTTTAAGAATTCCATCTCATTGCTCCACTTGATGTTTTGATTTGATTTTTATTAGAGTTTTTCAATTTCTAAAATATCAAATCCTGATTCATCAAAACTGTATTCATCAATGTTCTGTTTTTACACGCTGTTTTAAATCCTCAATTTCAATCTCGTGATTGAATATTGGAACCCATTTTAGTCATCAAAGCTGATTCGCACATTTGGCGTTACAGGACGTGCCTGACAACTTAAAACATAACCACGCTCAACTTCTTCAGGCTCTAAGCTGTAGTTGATCGCCATGTCGACCTGACCTTCCAAAACTTTACATTTACAGGTTGCACATACACCGCCTTTACATGCATAAGGTAAATCTGCACCTGCACGAAGCGCTGCATCTAAAATGCTGTCATCTTCTTTCGATACTTCGATGATCAACTCACGACCATCAAGTACGATATTGACTTTTTCTTCATTACGGCTTTCGATCTGTTCCGCAGTGGCTTTTTTCGCTGTACCTGTATTAAAGCGTTCAGTGTGAATTTTGCTGCGTTCAATACCAAGTTCAGGCAATACGGTTTCAATCGCATCCATCATTTCATCAGGACCACAGGCAAAACAGTGATCAAAATCCGCATTGATCAAATCCGCTTTAAATAATGACTGTAATTTTTCAGCATCAATACGACCATTAAATAAAGCACTGTCATTCATTTCACGAGAAAAAACATTCACCAACTGAAAACGATTTTTAAAGCGATCTTTCAAATCCATAATTTGCTCAGCAAACATGGTTTGTTTCCAAGTACGGTTGCCATAAATCAAAGTAAAATTGGCATCTTCCTGTTGCAATAACACGGTTTTGACAATGGATAAAATCGGAGTAATACCACTGCCTGCGGCAAAGCCAAGATAATTTTTACCACCGACTTTGGCAGCTTTTTGGAAGAAAACGCCTTGTGGTGGCATGACTTCAAGCTGATCGCCTGCTTTTAAATTGTCATTTGCCCAATTTGAAAATTGTCCTTGATCAATTTTTTTAATGGCAATGCTCATGTCTTCATTGTGATCACTGCAAATCGAGTAACAACGGCGAATTTCACCTGCATCGGTTAAATGACGAATGGTGAGATGTTGACCTGCCTGATATTGAAAATCAGCTTGTAATTCAGGGCTAACCTCAAATGCAATACAAATTGCCTGCTCAGTTTGAGGCGTAATTGATTTAATGGTTAATGGTATAAATTGACTCATTTGAAAATCCCTCTTTCTGTTTAGATGTTGGTGTGTTCAGCATTTTTAAATCCACCCCAACCCTCCTTTTTCAAAGGAGGGAGTTTTCCATTACTAAAATTATTTTAGTTCCGGTAATTCCTCTCTTTTTCCTTGCGCCATATATGGCTCAGGGCTAGGGGAGATTTTTAGCATTTGTTCAGTAATTTACTTAACTCACCACCATCAATATTTCGATTTAACCTCTAAATGCCTTAAATACATTTAAAATAGTCAAATGGTTCTAAGCAGTCTTTGCATTGATATAAGGCTTTACATGCAGTCGAACTAAATTCACTTAATAATTTGGTGTGTACACTGTGGCAATGTGGGCATTCAATGCCATCGGTCAATGCCACATGAGTACCACAGCTATGCGCTTCGCCTTTTGGCGGTGCGATGCCGTATTTTTTCAATTTGTCTTTGCCGTTTTGGCTAATCCAATCGGTTGTCCACGCTTCGGATAAATCTACAACGACATTGACAGGGGTAAGTTGATGCTGTGTAAATGCTTGTTCAATTTCAGCTTTTAATACATCTGTTGCAGGGCATCCGCTATAAGTTGGTGTCAGTCGAACCACAAGTTCATTGTCCTGATTGAATTCCACACCACGAATCATGCCCAAATCCACCACAGACAAAACAGGGATTTCAGGATCAGAAATTTGTGCCAAAACATCCCAACATTGATCAGTACATTGTCGAATTAAATTCATGGAACTTGCTCCTTGTTCTGACTGAATTACCAATTCATATTTGGATAACTGCGTTGCATAGATTGCATTTCAGCCAAAACATAGCCCAAATGTTCAGTATGCAAACCTTGTTTTGCACCACGGCGATACGCACCCAATTCAGGAATGTTCAAGCCATAATGAGCAGCTTCTGCATTTACAATGTCTTGCCACTGTGCTTTTAACAAAGTGATATTTGGAATCACGCCGTCTTGTACCAATTGCTGTTCATCTGCACTGAGATCAAAAAGTTCTTCGGTAAAACGCCACAATTCATTTAAACCATTTTGGGTTCTTTCATGCGCTTCTGCTGTACCGAGACTTAAACGCTCCATCCAAGCGGTTGAAAAACGTAAGTGATATTTCACTTCACGCAAAGACTTGATGGCAAAAGCACGTAGTTCCGCATGATTGCTATTACTTAAAGCTGCGAACAATAAATGGTGATAATGATCCATTAACCATTGACGCACGATGGTTTGCGCAAAGTCGCCGTTTGGTTGTTCGCAAAGCAATAAATTGCGATATTCACGTTCAGTGCGAAAAAAAGCCAATTGATCTTCATCACGACCTAGACCCTCGACTTCACCTGCAAGGCTCAACACCGTGCGAGCTTGACCAAGTAAATCCAAACCAATATTGGCAAGTGCAATATCAAGTTCCAATTCAGGCGCATGACCACACCACTCCGCCAAACGGTGCGATAAAATCAGTTGGCTGTCTGCCAAATGCAAAAGATATTGAGAAAATACTGAATGATTCATTTGCCTGCTCCTTACATGTGCTCAATGCCATCAGGGATATGGTAAAAAGTCGGATGACGATAAACCTTATCCAAAGCAGGATCGAAAAATTCTTCTTTTTCCTCAGGTTGTGAACAAGTGATCAACTCAGATTTCACCACCCAAATGCTGATCCCTTCGTTACGACGGGTATACACATCACGGGCGTTTTGCAAAGCAATTTCAGCATCAGGCGCACGTAAGCTACCCACATGACGATGACTTAAACCTTGTTTACTACGTACAAATACTTCGAATAACGACCAATTGTTTTTATTGTTCATGAGAGAATCCTTCCTGAAATTTAAACTGATAATGAATCAATGTGCTGAAAATTAAGTGTGCTGTGAATTAAGCGACTTTTGCAGTTTCATCAGCTTGCTGCTTTTGTGCATACACCGCTGCTGAATCACGCACCCATTTTCCGCCTTCCCACGCTTTGCGACGTGCTTCGATGCGCTCATGGTTGCAAGGACCTTTACCTGCAAGGATGTCATTGAACTCATCCCAATTGATTGGACCTGACTCGTAATGCCCTGTTTCTTCATTAAAACGTAGATCAGGATCAGGTACAGTCAAACCCAACATGTGTACTTGTGGCACAGTGTTATCAACAAATTTTTGGCGTAATGCATCATTACTGAATAATTTGATTTTCCACTGCATGCTTTGTGCACTGTTTGGAGAATTGTCATCACTTGGACCAAACATCATTTGCACAGGCCACCAAAAACGATTCACCGCATCTTGCGCCATCTGTTTTTGCTCAGGTGTGCCATTTGCAAGTTGCATCATCGCCTCAAAACCTTGACGTTGATGGAAACTTTCTTCTTTGCAGACACGAACCATGGCACGTGCATAAGGACCATAAGAGGTACGACACAATGCCACCTGATTCACAATCGCAGCACCATCGACCAACCAACCGATTGCGGCAACATCTGCCCAAGACAATGTTGGATAGTTGAAAATAGAAGAATATTTCATACGACCTGCGATGAGTTTATCCATCATGTCGTCACGGTCTGCACCCAAAGTTTCAGCCGCACTATATAAATACAAAGCATGCCCTGCTTCGTCTTGCACTTTTGCCAACAATACTGCTTTACGTTTCAAGCTTGGCGCACGTGTGATCCAATTGCCCTCAGGTAACATGCCAACCACTTCTGAGTGTGCATGTTGTCCGATTTGGCGAATTAAAGTTTTACGGTATGCATCAGGCATCCAATCTTTTGGTTCGATTGAAATGTCCTTTTCAAGCGCTTGATCAAAATCTTGTTGATGATTTTTCATTGTGTCCTCACTTATCCCAAGTGTTTATGAGATTTAAAGTAAAACGATACGAATAAAAAATCAATACTATTTTATATGTATCATATTAAAATTTTCAGCAAAATTATTTAACTTACTGTATTTCAATAATATTAATTTTTAAATATTTGTTGTTACAGCATTTTAATGGAAAAATATTTGACAATTTAAAAATAAAGGAACAAATTATGAATCATCAAAATTAAAAATTTATGTAAAACGTATCATAAAAGGAGTTAGCCATGCTTGAGCTAGATGCAGGATCAAATCCAACCGAGCACAACGCAGATCACGATGCTTCCACACAAGCATCTGACGTGAAAAAATTAAGTTCTTTGGTTTATGGACAGAACTTTATTGCACAAAATGAGTTCCGTACTGTTTACCATGCCATTACAGGTGCAGCGATTTATCAAGTCAGCAGCCAAGGCATCGACACCAAAGCCATTGTTGAATTTGCAAAAAGCAAAGGTTCAGCGATTGCCAATCTGACATTCCATGAGCGTGCCAATGCTTTAAAACAAGTAGCGCAATATCTACTTGAACGCAAAGAAAGTTATTATGAACTTGCCAAAGCAACAGGCTGTACCCGTAAAGATGCTTGGATTGATGTCGAAGGCGGAATCGGTACTTTATTTGCCTACTCAAGTTTAGTCCGCCGTGAACTGAGCGATGAAACTGCATTGGTTGAAGATGCTTGGATTCCATTGTCAAAAAATGGCACCTTTGGCGCAAAACACATCCTCAGCCCGAAAGCAGGTGTTGCGGTACACATTGACGCATTTAACTTCCCGATTTGGGGAATGTTGGAAAAAATCGCACCAACACTTTTGGCAGGTGTGCCTTGTATCGTTAAACCTGCGACTGAAGGCGCAGAAATGACCCATGCTGTAGTTGCTGATATTTTGGCAAGTGGCTTCTTACCTGAAGGTGCTTTACAGCTGATCTGTGGTCAGACTTATGATTTATTTGAACATTTAAATGCACAAGATACTGTAACCTTTACAGGTTCAGCCTCTACAGGTCAAAAATTACGTGCCCATCCACATTTAAATCAATATTCAATTCCATTCAGCATGGAAGCGGATTCGGTGAATAGTGCGATCCTGACTGAACAAGCCAATGACGAAACGATTGACCTATTTGTACGTGAAGTTTTCCGTGAAATGACCACCAAAGCAGGTCAAAAATGTACTGCGATTCGTCGTGCTTTTGTTCCTGCAAATTTATTGGATACGGTACAAAGCCGTTTGGTTGCGAAGCTACAAAAAGTCGTGGTCGGTAATCCTGAACTTGAAAATGTCACCATGGGTGCATTGGCAAGTGTTAAACAAAAACACGATGTGGCTGAAAGAGTTGAGCAACTCAGTCAAGATGCTGAAATTGTTTTTGGTAGCCATTTACGTCAAGACTTTAACATTGTTGCAGAACACCCTGAAAATGGTGCGTTCTATCCACCGACAGTTTTGGTGTGTAAATCACCCAATGAAGCCCAAGCCATTCACCAAGTTGAAGCATTTGGTCCTGTGGTCACCTTGATGCCTTATCACAATCTTGCCGAATTGGCACAGTTAGTAGCAAAAGGCGAAGGTAGTTTAGTTGCTTCTGTGGTTCGCAATGCGGATGAAAATGTTGAACAAATCATTGCCAAAATCGCACCATGGCATGGTCGTGTACATGTACTTGATGCTGAAAATGCCAAAGAAAGTACAGGTCATGGTTCACCACTTCCATTGCTTGTGCATGGCGGTCCGGGACGTGCAGGTGGCGGTGAAGAACTCGGTGGTTTACGTGCAGTAAAACATTATATGCAACGCACTGCGATTCAAGGTTCACCAAATGCGATGACCCAAATCGGACACAGTTGGACGATTGGTTCGCAAGTGTTTGAAGATCGTGTTCATCCGTTCAAAAAATCCTTTGATGAACTGCGTGTAGGTGAGCGTTTATTAACAGCTCGTCGTACGGTGACTGAAGCAGATATTGTGAATTTTGCATGTTTAAGTGGTGATCACTTCTATGCACACATGGACAAAATCGCTGCGGCAGATTCCCTGTTCGGTGATCGTGTTGCGCATGGCTACTTTATCGTTTCGGCAGCGGCAGGTTTATTTGTCGATGCTGCACCGGGACCTGTGATTGCTAACTATGGTATGGACAATTTACGTTTTGTTGAACCCGTGAAAATTGGTGACACCATTCAAGTGGAACTGACTTGTAAGCAAAAAACACCAAAACCATTGCGTGATCCTGAACAAAAACCGCATGGCGTGGTGGTTTGGGACATTAAAGTCAAAAACCAACGCAATGAATTGGTCGCAACTTACGACATTTTAACCCTCGTAAATCGTGACTAAAATTGTGTGAAGATTCATTTAATTTTAATTAAACTGAATTTGAATAATCTTTGTTTTCGATAGCTCACTTGTGAAAATATGTTACTGATTAATTCAGATCAATATTGAAGTTCCCTCTCCTTTCAGGAGAGGGTTAGGGAGAGGTTTTCAATGAAAGCCCCAACCTAATCACGGAATTATTACCTCCTAAGAGAAATTAATTCCGAATACACTTTTAAATATTTTTTGAATCTTAAATCTGAATATTCTGTGTCTAATGCAAGAAGTCTAATCATTACTAAGGTGGTTCATACTCAAAAATATGAATAAATGCATTTCCAAATATGGATTTTGGAGCATCATTGAAGGATTTCAAAATGAATAAAGTCTATCCAAATAGTCAGGCAGCACTGTTTGATATTGTTCAGGACAATATGCTGATTGCTGTCGGTGGTTTCGGTTTATGTGGCATTCCTGAGTTACTTATTCAAACCTTACGTGACTCCAATGCCCAACAACTGACTTGCATTAGTAATAATGCAGGCATCGACGGTATTGGTTTAAGCCTATTACTTGAATCACGCCAAGTGAAAAAAATGATATCATCCTATATTGGTGGCAATAAAGAATTTGAACGCCAATACCTGGCAGGTGAACTCGAAGTTGAACTCACCCCACAAGGTACATTGGCTGAAAAGCTACGTGCCGCAGGCGCAGGGATCCCCGCTTTTTATACCAAAACAGGTGTAGGAACAGCGGTACAAGAAGGCAAAGAAGTCCGTAACTTTAACGGACAAAACTACCTACTTGAAGAAGCCTTAAATGCAGACCTTGCTTTAGTGAAAGCCTATAAAGCGGATAAAGCAGGCAACTTAGTGTTCCGCAAAACTGCCCGCAATATCAATCCTGACTGTGCGATGGCTGCCAAACTCACCATCGTAGAAGTTGAAGAGTTGGTCGAAATTGGAGAATTAGATCCCGATGACATTCACCTCCCCGGTATTTATGTCGATCGTATCGTGGTTAATCCAAATCCAAACAAACACATTGAAATTCGAACCATCAAAAGTGCTGCATAAGGAATACGCTCATGGCTTGGACACAAGAACAAATGGCACAACGTGCTGCACAAGAGTTACACGATGGCGATTATGTCAATTTAGGCATCGGTTTGCCAACATTGGTAGCGAATTATATCGATCCTGAACTGCATATTTGGCTGCAATCTGAAAATGGTTTATTGGGCATTGGCGAATTCCCGCTTGAAGAACAAGTCGATGCGGATCTGATTAATGCAGGAAAACAAACAGTTACCACTAAATCAGGCGCATCTTTTTTCTCAAGCTCAGACTCATTTGCCATGATCCGAGGTGGTCATGTCGATGTGGCAATTTTGGGTGCAATGCAAGTGTCTAAAACAGGCGATATTGCCAATTGGATGATTCCAGGACATAAAGTCAAAGGCATGGGCGGTGCAATGGATTTGGTTGCAGGCGCTAAAAAAATTGTGGTGATGATGCAACATTGCAATAAAAATGGTGAAGCCAAAATTTTAGATCAATGCACACTCCCCTTAACAGGACAAGGCGTGGTGAGCCGAATCATCAGCAATTATGGTGTATTTGATATTATTGACAATACAGTACGCATCGTTGAACTTGCGCCTGACATCAGTCTTGAAGAAGTCATTCAAGCTACAGGTACGACTTTAATTTATGACGAAACTACGTTAGATGCTGCGTGATTAAATATTTTGCGTAACTGTAAAAATTCCTCATGATTTAATCATAAATATCTGTTTTTTTTACGTTAAATCATTACAAATAAGTTACTTTGAATAAGGATTAAATACTAGACTTCTTGCGAAAGTTAATTTCAGCAAGATCTGAATCAATATTGAATGTTCCCTCTCCTTTCAGGAAGAGAAATATCGTTTCGCAAGCGGTAGAGGTTGTCTATTTAAAAGCCCTCACCCTCTTGTAATGCCAGTCAGTTAAGGATTTTTGAATCCTCCCCTTGCGGAACATGTTCCTCACCTTTTTCCAAAGGAGGGATGAGTAGCTCAGCTACGCAAGATTACTAAAAATCATTTTAGTTACAAGAAGTTCCCCCTCTTTTTCAAAGATGAGTAGCTAGGCTACGCAAGAGGGGAGATTTTAGGAATTTTCAAATAATTTTGCTTAACTGATCAGCATTACTCATCCTCTTGCTGAGTTGCCTCCTTATCCCTGAGATATGGCGCAAGAGAAGGAACTTCATTACTCATTATAGAACTATGATTGGCACACACATCAACACCAATGCGATGTATTAAAACCACATCCATTTCCTCCCCTAGATAAAAGACCTTTTATCTAGGCTTTTTTGCGATTACAATAATAAAACATGATACACTTTTGAAAATTATAAATTATTTTTACATCATATTATTTTAAATAAACAACACTTTTCAATAAATTAAAAATAATAAATTATTGATATATAATTTTTATTTAAATATAAAATCCAATAAAACAAAGTTCATAAATTTATTTAAAAGATACAATTTTAAATAAATATTATTTAAGGTGTATCTTTTTAAAAATTATTAAGCATAATTAAATGAATTGATTCATGACGAATCATCGCGACAAGGATATGGTTCCAATCAAAAACTAAAAAATAGATTGAAGCCGCTCGCACAAGACAAAAAAGGAAATGCTATGGAAAATTCTCAAGTAGAACTGCACAGCCCGACGCTTGCATTACCCCATGCGTCACGTACCCGTAAAATCGCAATGGCAACCATCGTGGGCACTACCATCGAATGGTACGACTACTTTATCTATGCCGCAGTTGCGGGCTTAGTCTTCAATCAACTGTTCTTTAAACCCGCAGGACCTGTCTTTGCAACCCTATTGGTTTTTGCATCGGTGGGAATCAGTTTCATTTTCCGTCCTTTTGGTGCATTCATCGCAGGCTATTTCGGCGATAAATTTGGACGTAAAACCGTACTTGCCATCACCTTGATCATGATGGGCGGTACCACAACTTTGATTGGCTTACTGCCGACCTATGACAGCATCGGCATTGCTGCACCGATCATTTTGATTTTACTACGAATCTTACAAGGTATCTCCGCAGGTGGTGAATGGGGTGGCGCTGTGTTGATGGCAGTTGAACATGCACCGACTGAAAAACGTGGTCTATTCAGCTCATTCCCTCAACTTGGCGTTCCACTTGGTTTATTGCTTGCATCTTTAGTACTCGTGGTCATGACAGGCTATGTATCACCGGGTGAAGAATTTATGGCGTGGGGTTGGCGCATTCCATTCCTATTGAGTATTTTACTGTTCGCTTTGGGTTATTGGATTCGTCGTTCAGTTGAAGAAAGCCCGATTTTTGAAGAATTAAAGCAAAAAGGCACGACTCAAAAACCAATTCGTGAATTGTTTGGTCAATACAAAAAAGTCATTTTCAGTTCAGCATTGTTGATCGCAGGAACAACTGCACTCGGCTATATGACTGCGGGTGGTTTCATCCAAAGCTTTACTACCAATCCAAAAGGTTTAAACCTCGACCGCCCTACTATTCTTGGTTTAGTCAGTATTTCAGCGGTAATTTGGACATTCTTCACGTGGTTGTCAGCCGTTCTTTCTGACAAATTTGGACGTAAACCGATTTATATCGTGGGTTCAATCATCCAAGTCATTACTGCACTCGCGCTATTTCCATTGATCAGTACAGGCAACTACGGCTTGATCATGTTGGGCTTGGCACTTTTATCTATGGGTATCGGTATCACTTACGGCGTACAAGCAGTTTTCTATTCTGAACTGTTCCCTGCTTCGATTCGTTTCTCAGGTATTTCAATTACCTATGCGATTGGCTCGATCATCGGTGGCGCATTTGCCCCGCTTATCGCAGCAGCACTTATTGGCAAAGTAAATGGAATTTATTTGGTCAGTGCTTATTTGACTGTAATGTCAGTGATTGCATTCCTTGCGATTTGTATTTTCAAAGATCGTACAAGCATCGCACTCGAACCTGATGCAGAAGACGTTCAAAAACAATCGCCTTTCATTTGGAAATAAACTTAAGCCAAGGATGCCTTATGTTAAAAAAATGCTCATTTTCAACACTTTTTTCCGCACTGATGCTGATCAATGGCTGTGCCATGATGCAACAACTTCATGCGGAAGATGAATGGAAATTCACCCTGAAAAATGCCTATATCGACCGTAATTTTGATCAGTCAAATGTCAAAGATACAGGCAGTTGGTCACAAGGTGCGTCATTATTTTACACTTCAAAATTTCATGACACACCGCTACAAATTTTAGATCAGCCGATCCAAATCGGTGTCGATGGTTCGGTGCAATATGCAGTACGCCTTAGCAACGATAAGCATGTGGATGATACGGTGCTGCCTTTTGACCCGATCAAAAAAGAACAAGCCGATGATTATTTAAAATACGGTGGCACACTGAAACTGAAATATGATCAGGCAGAACTGCGTGTTGGGGAATTGTGGCTGAATTTACCGATGACCACCGTCGACACAAGTCGCCAGCTACTCACCACTTATCAAGGGGTGAATTTAAAATTTCCTGTGATGGAAAAATTAAAAGTTGAACTTGGACATGTCACTCGTAATTCACCACGTAACAAAGAAGATTTCTATAAATTTTCTTATACGCAAAATGGGGTAAAACACTATTCAGATGGCTTGGACTACATCAACTTTGTCTATGATGTAAATAAAGATTTGAATGTGAATTACTACTATGGGCATTTGGATAATTTATATGACAAACATTATTTAGGTGTTGAACATAAATATCCGATTGCCGAAAATATCGCACTACATTCCAAGTTGCGCTATTTTAATTCACAGGACAATAGCAGTGCATTAGACATCGACAGTCAAAACATAGGCTTATTGGAAACGGTAAAAGTAAAAAATCATAGTATTGGCGTGGGCTATCAGCAAATCGTGGGCGATGCCTACCCTTTACCGGATGGTTTTTTACCTGAGTTATATTTTATCAATTGGAATGTCACCGGCTTTTTCAAGAAAAATGAGAAATCTTGGCACTTCATCTATGGTTATGATTTTAAAGACTATGTACCTGGTCTGACAAGTACTGCCAAATATGCCATGGGCGATGATATTAAAATGGCAAATGGGCAGAAAAATAAAGAATCTGAGTTTAACTTATTTACAAGTTATACCTTCCAACAACCGATGCTCAAAGGTTTTTCGATACAACATTTATTTGCCAAATATGATCAAGATCATGGCAATGACTTTGTAGAAAATCGTTTCTTTATCAATTATCAACGTAAGTTTTAAGCCGATGTAAAATATGAGCAACTGCATCAACATGATGTTGTAAATCAGTTGCTCATAAAAACTCAATTTTCATCAGTTATAAAAATTTTCACTTTAGAACATAAATAATTCATTCATCAGCAAACGCATCATCAATCTCACTCTTTAGCCTTATGGCACTCATTTTGCTTAACAAATATTACGTTTTTAAAGATTCGTAATATTCAAGCGAAATAGGGGGCAAAATGGGCAAAATCACAATGGATGTTAGAAAAAGGCACAAGCTTTTACTTAGCTTTTGTTCTTTTCTCATTCCGATTCTAATTTGGTGTGCTGTCAGTTATTTGCCTTTTATTTGGCATCCTCAAGTTCAAATCACCAACTCCGGCAGTGTCGCATATTTACAAGTTGGCAGTCGGGTTGATAAAAATGTGTTCTACAGCGAAGCACAAAATGCCGTAGATCAGCATGCAGCTCCACCTCAAGGTATCCTTGTCAACCCAATATATTTACCTGCACCGCATGAGGTCGCAAAAGCTTTGGTGACGGCATTTATCACACCACCCGAACAACCTGACACGCCTTGGTTTCATCAAAGTCTATGGCATAGCATCAAAATTGTATTCCTGGCATTTTTTATTTCATCAATCATCGGCATTCCGCTCGGTATCCTCTGCGGTTTTTCTCAAAAAATATCCCTACTCACCGAACCCTTTGTTGAGTTTTTCCGATACTTACCTGCACCTGCATTTGGTGCGCTCGCTGTGGCAATTTTAGGTATCAATGACGCACCAAAAATCGCCATTATTGTTATTGGGACTTTATTTCAACAAATTTTAATCATCGCCAACACCACCCGAATGGTTGATAAAAGTTTGATCGAAGCAGGTTATACCTTGGGAACGAATAAATTGAAGAGTTTATTTAATGTCGTTATTCCTGCTGCCCTGCCTGATATCTATCGTGATTTGCGTGTTCTACTTGGTTGGGCATGGACATATTTAATTGTCTCAGAATTGATCGGGACAACATCGGGGATTACATGGTTTATCACCCAACAAGCACGTTACCAAAACTTTGACAATGTCTATGCAGCCATCCTGATTATTGGTGTCATTGGTCTTGTGTGTGATTTGATTCTAATGAAATTCGGCGAGCGCATGTTCGCATGGAAAGCAGGAGTAAAATAATGAACCATTCAACATTTAATGCGCATGAATACTTTCAAAAAATCTATGCACGTCCTGTTCTTTTAGAAGCCAAAAAACTCAGCCAAGTGTTTAAACATGGCAAAACTGAACGCACTATTTTAAATCAGCTCGATTTGAAAATTCATAAACGTGAATTCATTTGTGTGATTGGTCCATCGGGCTGTGGAAAATCCACACTTAGTCGAATCGTTGCAGGATTAGATCCCTATAGTCATGGCGAACTGATTGTGGATGGCGAGTTAATCACAGGTCCCAGCCCTGAACGAGGTATGGTATTCCAAGGCTATACCCTTTTCCCGTGGAAAACAGTCAAAGAAAATGTCATGTTTGGCCCACTCATGAAAGGTGCGAGTAACCCTTCCGCAGAAGCGGCTGCACGTGAATGGATCAATCTCATTGGTTTGGAAAAGTACGAAAATCAATATCCACATCAACTGTCAGGGGGAATGAAACAACGTGTCGCTATCGCACGGGCATTGGTCAATGAACCTAAAATATTATTGATGGATGAACCTTTTGGTGCGCTTGATCCACACACCCGTCAGAAAATGCAAAAGCATTTAATGGATCTTTGGCAAAATATTGATATTACAATTATTTTCGTTACTCACGATATGGATGAAGCGATTTTATTGGCAGATCGAATTGTTGCCTTAAAAGCCAATCCAGGTGAAATCAAAGAAATCATCGAAGTGCATTTACCTCGCCCTCGAACTCCTGAATTAATGCAGACACCAGAGTTTAAAAAATTGCGTGAGCGTGTGGATGACTTAGTTCATGCACAAGATGATGAAGTTGATCCTGCATTGGAGGATTTACCGAAAATTCCGCTGATGACTTCAGTCAATGAAGATTAATGTTCTATCCAAACCAATATAATTTTTCAATAAATCAATTTCTTACCAATTTTATAAAGGCTTATTCAATCATCCATGATGAATAAGCCCTATCTAAGCCCTAAAAACTCAATATTTAAATAAGAATGAGAACCACGAATATTGTTCGTTTTCGGTTGATCTATATTTTCAAATAAAAAACACTTTAGTAATGAAAAGCTCTATTCAATTAAGTAATACATTTTCATCAATCAAGACTAAAATTTATCATCATTCATATTCTAAGCATTAGTTTCGCCACTAAACCTAAATGATTTGTTTATTAAATTGCTTTAATTCTTTTTTTTAAAGATCAGCATTCTGTTTAGTTTTTATCGATTTCAATTCTTAATAGGCAAAAAGCCTGAATCTTTAAATATTTCAGGCTTTTATATTATGTCATCAAGGCGATTTTATGGAGATCATTTTAACGCTTGAATCAATGTTGGATAAATCAAGCCATCTACGTTCTGTTCTGTTTTATAGATGCCATTTTCAACATTGAATTTATTGACATGGTAGGACGAACCGTAGATTGAATCAAAACCTGTACCTTTGGTAAAGACTTTTTGGTTGGCTTCAAGATCCAGCAAATGTGTACCATCCACCATAGATTCATACTGTTTTGGATCAACCCCAGAACGTGCAGCCATAATTTTTATAGCGTCACCACGAGTTGCAGGGTCATTGATATATTTAACGGTTTTGTCCCAAACTTGAAGTAACTTTTTCCATTCCTCTTGATGTGCGGTTAAATGACTCATATTCACAGTTAAGGTGTCATAAATTAACCCAGGTTTATCTTTTGAGGAGTAAATAATTTTAGCTCCTGAAACAGCCTTCAGTGCCTGACTTGCCACAGGTTGCCAAACTGCAATCGCAGAGACATCAGGACTTGAAAATACTTGGGGTAATTGATTGGTTGTAGAGTTGACCAATTTAACATCCGTTGCGGAAATTTTTTGATCTGATAATGCGGTTGCCAATAACAAATGATCGACCAAACCTTTTTCAACTCCGACTGATTTTCCTTTTAAGTCTTGGATTGAATTAATCCCTGCTTTGGCAATAATCACATCATTGCCTGCGGAATAGTCCGTTGCCAAAATCATCATGCCTTGTGTACCACCAGAAGCGGTCACAAGGTTATCGCCATTGGTCACAAATACAGCATCTAATTGGTTCGCTGAGAAAGCGGAGAGTGAAGCTGAATAATCAAACCATTTAAAATCAACATTTAGCCCTGCTTCTTTTAACCAACCTTTCTCTATTGCGACCTGCCAAGCCACCCATCCTGGCCAGTCACTATATCCAATCGTGATCGGTTTACTGTCTACTGATGCTTTGCTACCGTCCTTCGCTTCAGGAATTTTTGCCGTGTTATCACAACCACTGAACAGGATTGTAGAAACAATCGATGCAGATAAAAGTGCCTTTTTAATCATGATATTACTTCCCCAGTTTTTGTTGAATTTGATGTTGCATTATTTTGCTTTAACGACTGAATATAACTGCGCCAACCACCGAAGTGACTAATATCGGTAGCATCTTGGATCGCATAAGATTCACAAATAAAGCCTTTTACCCATGAGCCATCTTCGAGCTGTACATTGCCGATCCCAAGCGGTGCAGGGACTTCAGCGACAATTGCACCAAAATTGGCAAGTGGAATATCCCATACTTCAAGTTCGATACTTTGACCCTGCGCATCACATTGCAGTCCAGGTTTTGGTGGTGTGGTATTTTTTAGCGCATAAAGTTTATAGTTTGCAGCACTCTTGGTTTTCTTTAGCAAGGTCGCTAAACGTGTGGTCAATTGAAAATTTAAAGGCATACCCGTTAAATGAGCACCAACAACTGCCAATTTCACTGAATTATTGGATTGAATTTCGAGTGTTTTTTGATAATTTTGCTCTGATGTTCCAAGTGTTAATGCTGTTTCTGCTTGCCATTTTTGTGCAAAATTTGCCAAAGCTTGATCGTGCCAAGCAGGCGCAATAAAGGTTACGCCACTTGGCACTCCATCAGCTCGAATGACATTGGGCAAGGCGATTGCTGATAAATCGGCAAAATTGACGAAATTGGTATAAGCCCCCATGTGTGAATTTTTCACAATAGGATCAGCTTCAACATCCATAATTTTATAAATCGTTGGTGCAGTTGGTACCATCAATGCATCATACGGCGTTAGGGCTAAATTTATTTTTCGAGCCAATTCCGCTCGATTGTATTCCGCTTGTAGCGCATCGGTTGCTTTAAATTTATCTGCTTGTGCAATGATCTGTGCAATCACAGGATGTGCTTGATCACGTGTAATTAATTTCTCTACAGCAACTGTCCGTTCAGCAACCCATGCATCATTGTAAAGTGCCTGAGCAAGTTGATTAAAATCTGTAAAATCAATTTCTTCAACCTGATAACCCAGTGTTTTTACACGCTCAATCGCAATTGAAAATGCTTTTTCAGTTTCTATATCCCCATAAAACTCAAGTTGTTTCGGGACGGCTATTTTGCCTTTGGAAAATTGTGTTGGTACATTGGCAGGATGTGTTCGTGAATATACATCTGCATCATCATAACCTTGCATGATGTTTGCCACTGCCCACGCATCGTCTATGGTCAGTGCAAATATAGAAATTACATCTATAGTTCGACATGCAGGAATTAGCCCCGTTGTAGAAAACCAGCCTTTGGTGGGCTTTAATCCCACGATATTGTTGTGTCCTGCGGGTACACGTCCCGACCCCGCAGTGTCTGTGCCTAAACTGAATGGAACAACACCTTTGGCAACTGTTACCGATGAACCTGAACTTGATCCGCCACTGATATATTCAGGATTGAAACTATTTTTCACTGCACCATAAGGTGAGCGCACACCAACCAATCCTGTCGCAAATTGGTCAAGGTTGGTTTTACCGATGACAATCGCCCCTGCTTTTTTGAGTTTGGCGACAACTGTTGCATCCGTAGTTGCTAAATATTCTGCCTCTTTACATGCGGCAGTCGTATGAAATCCTGCAACATCTATATTGTCTTTGACTGCAAATGGTACACCGTAGAGTGGTAAATCTGTATCTTGATTTTTTAATTGATCTATTTGTGTTTGAAACTGTGCTGTAGATGCAATCTCAATCCAAGCATGATCATCATTGCTAATAGATTTTACGTAATCAAATAAATCCTCCAGTTTGATCTGCTTATTTTCATAAGCATTTTTCCAATCTTGGATCGTCCATAGCTGTTTCACGCGCTTACTCCTTATTCAATCATTTTGTGGAATGGGCGGCATCACGGCATCCATCAGTTCAAGATGCCCTTTGATCACGCCTTTTAATGCGATAAATTGTTGGCTGATATGTCGAAGTTCAGAACTTGCCCCTTGCATCAGCATGACTTGTAATATTTTCTGTTGATCGAGTTGAATATGTAGTGAGCTAATCACTTGTGCTAAAAACTGCTGTTGTAAATCAATCAGTTGATTACGAAGTTGTATGTGTTCAACCTCATAAAGCAGTGTCAATGTTCCGACCATCACTGCATTTGTGTGTTCTTGCGCTGCAGTCAAATGCCGATTGATCATATCCACGATTGCTTGTGATCGGCTTTCGTAGTGTTGATCGACAATTTTTTGGTCGAGTGCATTGAGTGTAGTTTCAGGCACAGTAACGCTAATCCGTGCCAATTTTGCTTTGGGCACGGTTTATCCTTTTTTAGTGATCACTGAGCTGTGTTGTTTGATATGAACACCTGCACGAGCAGTAAAAAGTTCGACAAGAAATACTTTAAGTGGATGTGCTTTTTTGGCTTGAGGATGGGGATTGTTCATATCGCAACTCCTGAAAGTATTACTAAATTAATTTTTAGTATTACTTGATAGGAAATGCAGAAAGCGTGCCAATTTAGAAGCTATATTTTTCGAGATTTAAGGATAAATCACGCTTACTTTTTGGGCATAAAAAAGCCCCATGCACGGGGATGGGGCTAGATGTATAATTATTTTTAAGGCATACCCATTTTAACAAATGACAACACTGAACAGAGTATTTGGAAAATAAAATGAACTGTTAGTGTAAATGAATCGTTGCCTTTGCTACATCATAGTGGGATTTATCCAACTTATTTTGCTGAAATAACCAAGTTGCTACTTCTGGCCAAAAATACATTGCAGATTTTGAAGCCAAGCCGTACATAGGACGAGGAAAATTACCATTTCCACGTTTATTTTGCGCATAAAGTGATAATGCCTGACGACTCATTCCCGCCCTTTCTGCCATTTCAGACAAAGTAGAATAACCTTGTTCTTCAACAACTAAATCACTAAATCCAAGTGAACTGATATTATCAATAGCAGACTGAATGGCTTGTTCAGCATTTTCTGCTTCACGATCAAATTCTAAATAGACCGTGCCGTTATAACTACAAAGTAAGGCATCATCACAGCCTGCTTCAAAGAATTGATCTTCCAATGTTGCCAGATCAGAATCTGCATCACGTACAACGATCGTAAAGTGATAAGTATTCATTCTTCCTCTCCATTACATTGCTTTACTTTCTGCATAATTTGCTTTGCGTGAGTTTCAGGGTTTTTAGGCGTACTCCAAATACTCATTTGATGCTCAGAATGCCCGAGAATACATTTAAGTCGACAAAAGGCATGACCTGATTTACCTGTTTCAATAACATCCCAACCATTTTCAATTGCATATTCAATCGCTTCTCGAATATGTTTATTAGGATGTCTTTTCATAATTATTCTCTTTATTTATGTTTCAAGATTAGCAATAGCGTTGTCATACGTCAACAATTTTTAAATATCGGTTCTAAAGTATTTTTATAAAAACATTGTCATGTGCTTTTGCCTGTATAGCACTAATACCAAAATAATTTGCTAAATTATCTAACAAAATTGATACATCATCTAAGTCTGAGTCAATAAACTGCTCACTTTAAATATTCATATATGAATTGCTCAAAATTTTTACTTACTCTTAACTGAGCTGAAAAAGACATTCATTCATCCTTTTTATTCAATGTTCTCGTTTATTTTAAACAAAAAACCGCCCTTACGGACGGTTCTCTACCTACTATTTTCTCAAGCCACAGGCGCTAACGTAAACAACACTTGCCCTGTTTTCACCGTTTGACCTTTTTCAATGGTAATCGCTTCAACCTTCATCCGTTCAGGTGCAATGATAGGAATTTCAATTTTCATGGCTTCAATCACAGCAAGCGTTGCACCTTCTTCCACAATATCACCCGAAGCACATTCAATTTTCCAAATCGAGCCAGGCATGTGCGATTCAACCGCACAACCACCCTCAGGAATCAAAACAGCTTCACCATCATCCACAGCATCTAAACTTTCAGAAACATATTCCTGCAAGCCCGCTTCATGCCAACGACGACGTTCAGCCTCAAAATTGGCTTGTTGCAAAGCTTTAAATGCATGAATACTGTCTTGATTGGCTTCTAAAAACTCATTGTATTCTTTAAGGTTTAACACACCCTCTTCAATACGAAGTTTTAAACGTCCTGCTTTAAAATCCTCACGCATTTGCAAAAGTTCAGCTTCAGACACTTCATAAAACTTCACTTGGTCAAAGAAACGCAATAACCACGGCATACCTTGTTCAAAATCAGGATTTTTACGATAACGACTCCACATTTGTGTAGTACGCCCAACAAACTGATACCCGCCAGGCCCTTCCATGCCATAGACACACATATATGCCCCACCAATACCCACAGCATTTTCAGGCGTCCAAGTCCGAGCAGGATTATATTTAGTGGTCACTAAACGCTGACGTGGGTCAAGCGGTGTGGCAACGGGCGCACCGAGATATACATCACCTAAACCCATAACCAAATAGTTGGCACTATACACCACATCTTTAACCGCTTGTTTGGATGCCAAGCCATTGATACGGCGAATAAATTCAACATTATCAGGACACCACGGCGCATCTGGACGTACAATTTGGGTATAACGCTCTGTTGCCAATTGCGTTTGTGAATCTTCCCAAGCCAAAGGCAGATATACTGTTCTCGAAGGAACTTGCATATTGTCAATATTTGGCAATTCAGCTTCTGCTTTTTGAAGCTGCGCCAATAATTCAAGTTGATCAATTTTGATTGAGTCAAAATGAATCTGTAGTGATCGAATCCCAGGTGTGAGGTCAATAATACCTTGAATATTCTGTTCTTTTACCCATTGCATCAAGGCATGAATACGGAAACGAAGATTTAAATCAAGGACTAATTCACCATATTCCACAAGTAAATAACTATTTCCTGCAGGACGATAAGTCACACTTGGTAAATCATCTTGTCCATCCAATGTCGCCAAAACAGCATCATTTAAGGTCTCCATTTCAGCATGTAAAGATGGATTAAAATCAATCATTGCTGTGTCAGATGCGCTAATACTTTGATGATATTTTTGATCTAGAGCTTTGGCTTGCGCATAACTCACAGGAATGAATTTTACCTTATCACCTGCTTTCAGCTGACCTATTTTCCAAAGCTCAGAATGGATCACCACCGCAGGGCATACAAAACCACCTAAACTTGGACCGTCTGGCCCGAGAATAATCGGCATATCACCGGTAAAATCAATTGCGCCAATCGCATAGGCATTGTCATGAATATTAGAAGGATGCAAGCCTGCTTCGCCACCATCCTCACGTGCCCATT
The DNA here is from genome assembly GCF_001696605.3 of Acinetobacter wuhouensis. NCBI lineage: Bacteria > Pseudomonadati > Pseudomonadota > Gammaproteobacteria > Moraxellales > Moraxellaceae > Acinetobacter > Acinetobacter wuhouensis. The sequence continues at coordinate 2,604,984 of NZ_CP031716.1, forward strand.
CAGGTTTTGGCCCCACCAAACGAATCCCTGTACGACTGGAGTTATAGTGAATTTCAAATTCATTGGCAAAAAAAGTATCTATATCTTGTTTGGTAAAGAAATCTGGCGCACCATGTGGACCATACATCACCGCAATGTCCCAACTATGGCTAAAGCTTGGGATATTTTGAGTGTCTAACTGCGTTGACTCTGCTGAGGAATATGCTGTGATCGGCAACATATCTCCGATCAATAAATTACGTCCTGCATGACCGCCAAATTGTCCCAATGTAAATGTCGCTTGTGAACCTAAATATTCAGGTACATCAAAACCGCCTTTAATCCCGATATAACTTCGGCAGCCTGTCATGATCGTACCGCATTTTAAGACCTGACCTTTTTTGACATTGATAGTCTGCCACATCGGCACATTGACGCCATCAAGTTTTGATGGCATTTCACCACCTGTAATTACAATTTGGCTATCACAATGGAACTTTAAACTTGGCCCCTGCAAGGTACATTCAAGTCCCGCGGTATTTTTTGCATTGCCTAATAACTGATTGGCAACGCTTAAACTCAATGGATCAATTGCACCTGATGGTGGTACACCGACATCCCAATAGCCCAAACGTCCATCTACATCTTGGATTGAAGTTTGAATCCCTGATTGTAACACTTCAATTTTTTGGGTTTTCCATTCAAAGTTATTTAAAAAACGTGTGGTTTGTGTCCCCGCTTTAAACACGTCACCATCAACAATATTTTGTAAATATTCAAGATTGGTTTCAATGCCTGCGACTTTCGTTTTTGCCAAAGTGTCAATCATGGCTTGAATTGCAGATTCACGACTGTCACTTGTCACGATAATTTTAGCAATCATCGGATCATAAAAAGACGAGACATTTGAACCTGTTTCAACCCATGTTTCATTACGAGCATGGTCATCAAATTGCACATGCGTCAGTAAGCCTGCACTCGGTTGGAAATTTTTGATCGGGTCTTCAGCATATAAACGTACTTGGATGGAATGACCTTTTGAACTTAATTTGTCAATCGGTGCAACCCAATCGCCACTGCCTAAAGTGATCATCCATTCAACTAAATCAACACCAAAAACTTGCTCCGTCACACCGTGTTCTACTTGTAAGCGAGTATTTACTTCTAAGAAATAGAATTCTTGCGTGTCCGTATCCATGACAAATTCAACCGTACCTGCGGAACGGTAATTCACAGACTGCATCAGTTGAATCGCAACATCTTGGATATATGCACGTTGTTGATCATTCAAATGCGGTGCAGGGGTTTCCTCTATTACTTTTTGGTTACGTCGTTGTACCGAACAATCGCGTTCACCCAAAGCCAGGATTTGTCCCTCACCATCACCAAAAATTTGCACTTCGATATGTCGTGCATTTTGGACAAATTTTTCTAAATATAATCCTGCATCTTTGAAATTGGCTTGGGCTAGGTATGAAACAGTTGCGTATGCTTCTTTAAGTTCTTCGGCATTCCACACCAAGCGCATACCAATCCCACCGCCACCTGCGGTACTTTTGAGCATGACGGGGTAGCCAATACGCTCAGCTTCAAGCAGTGCTTCTGTTTTATCTACAAGTAATTGACTACCAGGCAATAAGGGAACATTGGCTTGAATCGCCAATTCACGCGCCGTATGTTTTAAGCCAAATGACTTCATTTGCGCTGAGTTTGGACCTAAAAATACAATGCCTTGCGCTTCACACAAATCACAAAACTCTGCATTTTCAGAAAGAAAACCATAACCTGGATGAATCGCTTCTGCACCTGTTTGCATTGCGACATCTAAAATCTTATCGACATTTAAATAACTTTGACTTGCAGGAGAATCACCAATAAATACAGCTTCATCCGCTAAAGTGACATGTAAGGAATCACGATCAGCTTCTGAATAGACCGCTACAGATTGAATACCCAACTTTTTAAGTGTACGAATCACTCGGCAAGCAATTGCACCACGATTGGCGATCAGGACTTTATTAAACATTTTTATGCTCCTTCTGCTTCACGCACGATCAATTGAATTTGAGTTGGATTATAGGCATTACATGGATTATTCAGCTGAGGACAATTTGAAATCAGTACGATTAAATCCATTTCAGCCTGAATTTCGACGTATTTTCCTGGTGCAGAAATTCCATCATCAAACTTCAATGCACCATCCTCAGTCACAGGAACATTCATAAAAAAGTTAATGTTTGGTCCGATATGTCTCACATTTAATTCATGTTTTAGTGCAATTGGATGCTTCGCCAAAGCGTACATGAAGTTATTTCGGCAACTGTGCATCGGATACTTATCATGTGAATAACGCACTGTATTACTTTCGCATGAACATGCACCACCCAATGTGTCATGACGACCACAATTATCATCATGAATCACAGCGATCGGACGACCAAAATTACTATATAAAGTTGTGCCTTTTTCCAAATAAATTTGTTGATTCATCGCCAATGTATCTGTTGCGCTATAACGTTCATCTGGATTTTCAGCACTGATAAAGAGCGTATCTACAGCCTGATTTCCCTCAAGATCAACAATACGGAAAAATTGCCCTTTTTTAACTTCACACATCCATGCTTCGCCGGCTGGACACACTTCACTGAGCACTGTTTTTTCAAAAGATTGTAAAATTGTCATGGTTATTCTCCTGCTGGCTTAAACATTACTTTCAAGTGCGTAATAACGTGCGTTATTTGCATAGGCACGTTGATTTTGCGGACACGAATCACGACAAATATCATGCTCACTCAAAGGCAAAGCTTTAAATAATTGCATATTCACATCGGCAGGTTGATAACGATCACTATTGTCTAAGGCATGCGGTGCAGCGGACAGAAATACCAAACAATCCATCTCAAAACGCAGTTCAATCACTTGATTGGTACGATCAGCATGGATATATGACAACTCACCACAATCATTGGGAGTAACTTTTGAAAATAAATTGACAGTAGCACTCAAATCTTTTTGAGCGAGTGAGAATTTCGCCATTTCGACCAATAAGCCATCCAAGCCACTTTGGTACATCTCATTTCGAGCATCTTGAAAGGTACAACTTCCGAACTGCTTTTTAATATATTCAGGACGACTCGCACCACAAAAGGCATCGTTCCAACCTTGATCATCATGAATGATGGATGCCATGACACGCCCTAAATCTGAATACAGTGCATGACCTGTCGATAAAAAAGCCGTATGTTGTCCTTTGAGGCTATCGGGCATGTTGTATCGTTCTAATTGATCTGCTGCATTTACACAGAAGAATGATACGTTGGCATTTTCGCCTAATGATTTAAATTGGAGTACTGTCCCTTTTTGAATTCGTCCCGACCAATGATGCCCCCCGGGTAAAACTTCACTCCACAAGATTTTGTTATCGCGATATTGATTTGCATGTTCGCCCATTTGCTCTACCTCATTTAAGGTTAATCCAACCTCCCGGGCTTTTATCCCTCCGTGTAGCTCAATTGAGCCGTAAACTCTCGGTCACAGCACAGCCAATCTTCATTGCGCTGCCGGAACCCTAGTTCACTTTATGATGATGAGTAATTAGCAAATAGCGTGCCATTTCAGTATTACGTTTTTTTGTTTTAGTCGTATTTTTTGAGCTATTCAGGTGCGGGGTTTAATTTTTAATGAGGTTAATGTGCCAACTTTTGGGTCATTTAAATTGAGTTAAATTGTTCAAAATGATGTGCCTTGTCATTTCAGCACACCATTTTGAAATTTACACACTAGTTATTTTCAAAATGAAATAATTTCAAAAATCAAACATCAGAATTGTGACGTGACTCAAGGATGAACAATAATTTTAACTGCTGACTCGTTATTGTGAATCAAAGTTTCAAATCCTTGAGCAACCAAATCATCCAGTGCAATTCGTTGGGTAATAAACGGTTCTAGATTAATCTTGCCCTGCTCCACCAAACGAATGGTTTCCTGATGATCATTCACATAAGCAATAGTGCCTCGGATATCCAATTCTTTCATCACCACGCTATGCACATTGATGGTTGCGGGATGACTCCAGATTGACACGATCACCACGACGCCTGTTGGTTTCATGGCAGCAACCAAGGTATCCATCACTTTATTGACACTGCTGCATTCAAAAGCAACATCCACGCCACGATCCTGCGTGATTTTCATCACTTCAGCCACGACATCGACTTGCGAGGGGTCTAATACATAATCCGCAACGCCTGCTTCCAGCGCTTTTTCTTTCCGTTTAGCACTGAGTTCAGTGATAATAACTGTCAAACCTTTGGCTTTTAAAATGGCGGATAATAACAATCCGATTGGACCTGCCCCACCAACCAGTGCAATATCTCCCGCCTTTGCACCACTTCTAACATAGGCGTGATGACCAACAGATAAAGGCTCAATCAACGCAGCTTGATCTAAGGGAATATCATTGGAAATCGGATGTACCCAACGGCGTTGCACCGCAATCTTTTCAGACAATCCGCCACCACGCCCACCTAAACCAATAAAATTCATATCTTTAGATAAATGATAATTGTCATTGGGTCCTGTCGCTACATCATCAGCAATGATATAGGGTTCAACAACCACATGTTGTCCAACCTGAATATCATCCACACCTTCTCCTACAGCATAAACCACACCAGAAAATTCATGTCCCATGGTCACAGGTGCTGACTCTCCTGAAATAGGATGTGGATGCCCACATGGTGGTATGAAAATAGGTCCTTCCATAAACTCATGCAAGTCTGTCCCGCAAATCCCACACCAAGCGACTTGTATCCCGACGGTTCCTGCCAAAACTTGTGGTTCAGGAATATCTTCTATACGAATGTCACCCTTGTCATAAAAACGTGCTGCTTTCATATTGCTTCCTTCAACATCTTTTTATTGATAAAAATCTGATGGCTTGTTCTCACAATATTCAGCAATTGAAAATGACGGAACAAGCCTATGATTTAAATGTAAATTGCTCTTTTAAATATGAATCGCACGTTGCATCGCTGCCAATACTGACTCATGCATCGCTTCAGACAACGTTGGATGAGGGAAAATCACCTGTGCCAAACTTTCATCCGTAGCTTCCAAATATTTCGCTATCGCAAAGCTCTGGATATGTTCAGTCACTTCATGACCGACCATGTGTGCACCCAACAACTCACCAGTTTCCTGATTGAAAATAGTCTTAATAAAGCCTGCTGAGTCACCCAAAGCCAAAGCCTTACCATTGGCCTGTAAAGGGAACTTCCCTACATTGATACTGTAACCGGCTGCTTTGGCTTTCTGCTCAGTCAAACCAATACTCGCCACTTGCGGATGCGTGAAAATACAGCCCGGAATTTGCGTGCGATCCAAAGCATGAACATTGGCAACACCTGCAATTTTTTCTACACATAAAATGGCTTCATGACTCGCCTTATGTGCCAAACACGGTGCGCCTGCCACATCGCCGATCGCATAGACACCAACTACATTGGTTTTGCACCATTGATCTACTTTGATAAAGCCATTTTCAAATTCAATGCCTAAAGTTTCCAAGCCAAGCTTTTGAGAATTTGGACGTACGCCAATCGCAGACAGTACTTTATCTACAGTGATAACATTAATTTCTGATGAGGTTTCGACATGACATTGAACTTGACCATTGGTAATTTCAATTTTCTGTACAGCAGCATCCGTCAGAACCTGCATACCCTGCTGTTCAAACTGTTTTTGTACGTACTTGGCGACTTCCGCATCTTCACTGGGTAATATTTGCTTGGCAATATCGACCAAGGTCACTTGGCAACCTAAATCCTGGTACAAACTGGCAAATTCACTGCCAATCGCACCTGAGCCAACCACCAAAAGTGACTTAGGCAATTCTTCAGGGATTAAAGCTTCTTTATAGCTCCAAACATACTGACCATCGACAGGGACTTGCGGTAAATTGGCAGCTTTAGCCCCTGTCGCCACAATAATATGTGGTGCAGAAATCTGCTGTTTTTGACCTTCAGCATCGGTTAATTCAAGTTGTTCTTTGGCAATAAATTGCGCCCTTGCGGTAAAAACAGTGACCTGATTTTTTTTCAGCAATTGTCCAATGCCTTGTACCAACTGACTCGATACCTGGCGGCTATGCTGTACCAATTGCTGAATATCAAAATCAACCGCACCAACAGTGAAGCCAAACTGACCTGCATGTTTAAGTTGTTGAGCGACCGCTGCACCACTCAACAAGGCTTTGGTTGGAATACAGCCCCAATTTAGGCAAATTCCACCCAAATGTTTCTCTTCAACAATGGCGGTTTTCAAGCCCAGTTGGGCTGCGCGAATCGCAGCCACATATCCACCAGGGCCAGCACCAATGATGATGACATCAAATTGTGTGTCTGACATGATTATTCTCCTACACCAAAATCAATGCAGGATTTTCAACAAACTGCTTAAAGGCTGCCAAGAATTTTGCACCCAATGCACCATCAATCACTCGATGATCACAGGACAAGGTCGCGGTCACCATTTGACGTACCACAATCGCATCACCTTCAACAATCGCGCGTTTTTCAGCCGCTCCCAAAGCGAGAATTGCGCCTTGCGGTGGATTGATAATCGCATCAAAGGCTTTGATGCCTAACATTCCCAAATTGGAAATGCTGAAACTACCACCCTGGAATTCATCAGGCGCAAGTTTTCCTGTCTTGGCACGTGTTGCCAAATCACGCATATCATTGGAAATCTGTGCCAAAGACTTGCTGTTGGCAGATTTAATAATCGGTGTGATCAAACCATTTTCAATCGCCACAGCAACTGAAATATCCGCTTGATTAAACTGTAAAATTTGCTGATTTTCTTCATCAAACTGTACATTGACCTGTGGCACTTTAACCAATGCTGCCGCAGCGGCTTTGATCAGCATATCGTTAATCGACAATTTAACCTGTGGCACAGTGGCATTAATTTGCTGTCGTAAGCCCTGAATTGCATCGACATTTAAATCAACCGTTAAACGGAAATGTGGTGCATTACGTTTTGCAGCTTGTAAGCGTGATGCAATGGCTTTACGCATCCCATTCATTGGAATCGCTGTAACTTGAGCGGTTTCTGATGAAGTACTCCCTACAGTTTCAACAATGGTTGGATTTTCACGTTGATAAACAGCTTCAACATCTTCTTTCGATACTCGACCACGTGAACCCGAAGCACGGCAATCATGTAGATTAATCCCCCACTGTTTTGCCAAACGACGTGCAACTGGGGTTGCTAAAACCTGGCTATCATCCGCTGTAGATTTTGCAACTTTTCCACTCGATTGGTGACGTACATCTGGCCACGCTCCATCTGCTGCCTGCACTGCAAGTTGAATATCTTTGACACTGATACGACCTTCACGTCCTGAACCTGTGATCTGTGCTAAATTGACATTGTGTTTTTCAGCCAATTTCAAAGCATGCGGTGTAGTAAATATTTCATCGACCTGCTGATAACCTTGTAAAGTTGCAGGCACTGAATAACCACCTTGCGCAACGGGTTTGGTTGCTTTTGGCGTACTATTTTGTACAGGTGCAGTCTGAACTTTTGTTTCTATGGTCGCAGTTGTTGTAGTTGCTACTTTTTCAGCGACCACTTCGGTAGATTTGGTTTCAGTTGCTGCTGTGCTTGATCCACCCAAAGATTGAGCAAATGCTTCAATTTCTGCATCGGACACTTGGCTGTCTGCACAAATGGCAATGATTCCACCGACAATTAATGTATCACCTGCTTTGGCAATAATTTTGCGTAAAGTACTGTCAAAAGGGGCTTCTAATACATTGACGATTTTTGTAGTTTCAATTTCACAAATTTCATCGCCTTTATTAAAAGTCGTGCCTTCCTGAATCAGCCATTGGGCAATCGTACCCTCTTCCATCGACAAACCCCATTTTGGGATTTCCAAGGTTTTAATTTCGCTCATCCTAAGCCTCCAAAGTTTTACGTACAGCCTGTTCGATACGTTCTACACTTGGTAACCATTCTTTTTCCAATACAGGCGAAAATGGTACTGGCGAGTGTGGTGGCGTAACCAATTCGATTGGCGCTTTGAGATAATAAAAACCTTTTTGTGCAATCAATGCTGCGACATCATGCCCAAAACCACAACGTGCTGCAGACTCATCCACAATCACCACACGACCTGTTGAAGCAACAGATTCCAAAATCCCTTCTTCATCGAGTGGAGAAATGGTACGTGGATCAACTACTTCAACTGAAATGCCTTCTTTGGCTAATTTATCCGCAACTTCATTGGCACGATGCACCATTAAACTCAGCGCAATAATTGTGACATCAGTGCCTTGGCGTGTGTAATTTGCCACACCGAATGGAATGGTATATGCACCATCTGGCACTTCGCCTTTGATGTCATACAACAGTTTATGCTCACAGAACACCACAGGATCGTCATCACGAATCGCTTGAATCAATAAGCCTTTCACATCGTAAGCACTCGATGGCACCACGACTTTTAAGCCTGGTACAGCCGCAAAAACGTTATAAGGTGACTGTGAATGTTGCGCTGCTGCCGAGAAACCTGCACCGATCATGCCACGTACCACCATTGGTGCTTTAGCTTTGCCCCCAAACATATAACGGAACTTGGCTGCTTGGTTATACAACATGTCATGACACACGCCGTAGAAATCCATAAACATCAAGTCCGCTACTGGACGTAAACCTGTTGCAGCAGCGCCTGCTGCCATTCCTATAATTGCCGATTCGGTAATCGGGGTATCAATTACACGCTCAGAACCGAACTCAGTCCACAAGCCTTTGGTCACACCGAGTACGCCACCAAAGCCTTCCAATTTATTGTCATCGGTATTTTTACCGCCATGACCACCACGAACATCTTCACCCACCACGATCACACTTGGATCACGGCGCATTTCTAATTCAATCGCTTCTTTAATCGCATTTCGATAACTTTTATTTGGCATTGCTTTACTATTCCTTTAGTAAGAGACGTAAACATCGGTAAGCAGTTGAGAGACTTCTGGATAATTGGCAGCACGGGCTTTTGCAACCGCAGCATCTACATTGGCTTTTGACTCTGCATCAATCGCATCCAGTTTGGCTTCATCAATTTTTCCTTTGACTTTTTCACGGAAGATTTTCAAAGGATCTTTATGCTCTTTGACATAATCAAGTTCTTCCTTAGAGCGGATCAAACCTGGATCACCTTCGAAATGTCCATAAAAACGGTTGGTTACGCTTTCAATCACACTTGGACCTTCGCCACGGCGTGCACGCTCAATCGCTCTTTGTGCAACCTCATACATCGCAAAGAAATCAGTACCATCTACTTTTTCCGCAGGCATACCAAAGGCTGCTGCACGTCCTGCAATATCTTTGCTACCGACCGCATAATCATGTGCTGTACCTTCACCAAAACCATTATTTTCAAAGACAAAAACCACAGGCAATTTTAAAACCACAGCCATGTTCATCGCTTCAAACGTCAAGCCTTGATTCGAGCCACCATCCCCTGTAAAGGACAAACCAATTCCGCCTGTTTTAAGAGTTTTGGCCGTCAACGCAGCTCCAATCGCCAATGGTGGACCACCACCGACAATCCCGTTTGCACCGAGCATGCCTTTGTCCAAATCGGCAATATGCATTGATCCGCCCTTGCCGCGGCAAAGTCCGTCATCTTTACCAAAAATTTCCAACATCATGCCGTGGATATCACAACCTTTGGCAATACAGTGTCCATGACCACGATGGGTAGAGGTGATAAAATCTTTATCCGTTAAATTTTCACAAATCCCCACCGCAACGGCTTCTTCACCGCTATAAAGATGAATAAAGCCAGGAATATCGCCTGTATTATTTTCATCATGTAGACGATCTTCAAACTCACGAATATCTCGCATCCGTCGATATGCTGCTAGCAATTGCTCTTCCGTTAATTGCATATATTTTGTCCTTTATCATTTAATCAAAAAGTAAATCCATATTATAAATTTCAAATATGGATGTTTAATTCCTGTTTATTTATATAAAATTATTTTCAAATTAATTAATATTAGACTAAAAAAATATTATTTAAAAAATCCAAATAAAAACATTAAAAACAAGAGCTTAAAACCAAAAAATAATTGTAATTTTTTTATAATTTTCAAAAACTTAAAAAACCAAACCTTTACCCAACCTTTATTTTATAATATTAATATTTTGTATTAATTTATTATTTTTAAAACAGATTAAATATATTTGACATTTAAAATATAAATGCCATTTTATATTTAATTCACTATCTTATGGACGATTTAAAATGGATTTAAAACGCTCAATTACAACAGGTCAAAAATTACGTGGCGCAGATAAAATGTCACGTATTCCTGTAAAAATTATTCCGACTGAACAAATTCCCAAAAAGCCTGAATGGATTCGCGCCAAAATTAGTCATCCAGAAGAAATCGCACAGATTAAAAGCCTATTACGTCAGCAAAAACTACATACTGTTTGTGAAGAAGCTGCTTGTCCAAACCTGCCCGAATGCTTTGGTGGTGGCACAGCAACCTTTATGATTATGGGCGATATTTGTACCCGCAGATGCCCTTTCTGTGATGTGGCTCATGGTCGTCCCAATACCTTAGATATTAATGAGCCCACACATTTAGCTGAATCGGTGAAAAATTTAAATCTAAAATATGTGGTGATCACTTCTGTAGATCGTGATGATTTAGCAGATGGTGGTGCACAACATTTTGCTGATTGTATTCACGAAATTCGTAAAACGAGTCCAGATACATTGATTGAAATTCTTGTACCTGACTTTCGAGGAAGATTAGATATTGCCTTAAAAATTTTGAGTGAAACTCCACCCGATGTGTTTAATCACAATATTGAAACTGTGCCACGTTTATATCGTGCCATGCGTCCAGGTTCAGACTATCAACATTCTCTTGATTTATTGAAATCATTTAAACAACTCAGACCAGATATTGCGACCAAATGCGGATTAATGGTTGGGCTGGGTGAAGTGGAAGCCGAAGTGATTGTATTGCTAAATGATCTCAGTGATCATGCCGTGGATTATGTCACCATTGGACAATATTTACAGCCTTCAAAATCTCATGCACCTATTCATCGTTTTGTTTCACTTCATGAATTTGAGCATTATCAAACTCATGGGCAATTACTAGGGTTTAAAAATATCTGGAGTGCGCCTATGGTTCGTTCAAGTTATTTTGCTGATCGCCAATTTAAAGGTGAAGCTGTACCTAAACCCTTTTCACGTGAAAAAATCTAATCTTTGTTACAGATAAAGCGATTTATTCCAACCAAAGTTGTATATGTTTTACACGACTTTTTTCATAAAATTTAAACTGAAAATATTTTTATAATGTGTAACTCTAGGATTTTTAAACCGTGATGGATGAGTAATTCGTTGGATAGAGGTTATCCGTATTCAACAAATATAAAATCCGATAAATATAATAAATACAGTATGTTGATGAATATAGCTCAATCATGAAGGAATATGATATGAATCTATGGAATAAGTTGCAGCGTTCTCCGCAACAACTGCAAACAACTCATTTTGTGAATATGGACTCAATTACATCAGCACCATTATTTACACTCACTCAAGAAGAACAACCTTCTCTATTTCGTCGATCTATTCAACATAAACATCAAGATTTGCTCAAAATTGCTGAAGATTCAGGTATGGCGATTGGGGTGACAGATCATCAAGGAACACTACTTTGGACATGGAGTAGTCGTCCAATGCTCTCTTCAGCAGAACAAGCTCATTTTGTCGAGGGCGGTCATTGGTCAACTCAAGCTGTAGGAACCAATGCAATTGGGTTAGCACTCAACAATCATATAGCGAGTTGTGTTTATTCTCATGAGAATCAAATGCATAGCGTACGTGATTGGGTATGTTATGCAACGCCAATTTTAGATCCAATATCTGGGCAATTTCATGGAGTTATTAACCTTTCGACTAAATATAAAAAACATACGTCACTTGGACTTTTAGCTGTAGAGCATTGTGCCGAATTAGTAAAGCGCGCGATTCAATTTGAACAAAAAAATGTTTTATACATAAAAGCTTTGGGAACTCCTCAAGTACAGTTTAATCAACAAACGATCCCGCTTACACATCGGCAAATTGAGATCCTCTGTATGTTGGCATTATATGCAGAAGGGATTAGTTTAAATGAATTGCACTATGCGCTTTATGGTGACCGCAATATTAGTGAAAAAACGCTAAAAGCTGAACTTTCCCAACTCAGAACACTGTTGCCTGACTGCATTCTTTCACGCCCCTATAAATTAGCATGTGAAGTACAAACTGATTTTTTACGTGCTGAAAAATCACTAGATGCAGGCTTTTTGGCTAGCATTTTTTCACTCTATAAAGGGAGTTTTTTAACGAAATCTGAAAGTCCTGTTTTATCTTCGTGGCGTGATTGTTTCGATGCTCGTTTAAGCCATCTGATTTATCAAATGGAAGACATTGATCAACTTCTCAAATTGGTTGGACGTGTTCCAGACCGAATTGATGCCATGCATCGTTTGCTCGAATTACTTCCATCCAACCATCAACTGAGAGAGAAAATTTTACAAAGGCTTTGATTCAATACGCTTCTCTACTTTCAAAAATATTAGCTAAGGTCAAAGCCCTTAGAAAAAGTAGCTACTATTCAATTAACAGCCTCTTTCTATACCCCTTCATAGAATGAATAGGCTGAAATTGCTTTTATTTTGATTAAGCCTATATCGGGTAAAAAATTCTGCATCAGCAAATATTTTGGTTAAGCTTCTTTCAACCATCCAATTGCATTTATTTAAAGTGAAGCAACTACTTATTTTAAATAATAATTTTTCATACTAACTATACCTTCCAATATCTTTTTATACTTCGTTAATTGTCGCATTTGCTAGGATATGTTTACATTTTAAGTATAGAATTTACTCGATAAAAGGAACCAAATAAATATACAAGCTAATGCAACAGCCCCTCATAACTACACTTTAGCTGATCATAACTTGTTACTATCCCTCTAAATTGTTTCAACCTACAAAAGGATCAGCAGGCTTTAGTTACTGTTCTACTCAGCAGGAAAAGTATGATGGGGTTAAAGGGCATATTGTGATTAATTTATTTTGCAATAGACGGAGCAAACAAGTGAAATTAAGAAATAATTCCCCTGAAAACATAACATTTTGATCGCTAGTCATAAAAAAACCAGTTCAAAAGAGCTGGTTTTTTTATGTATTTAGATAAGATTAGAACAATCGATTCATACCATTCAACGTTGCTACACGATAAGCTTCTGCCATCGTTGGATAGTTGAACGTGGTTTCCACAAAATACTTAATGGTATTGTTACCACTTTGCATCACGGCTTGACCAATGTGGATAATTTCCGCAGCATTATTACCGAAACAATGTACACCAAGCAACTCTAACGTATCACGATGGAACAAGATTTTAAGCTCGCCCACAGTATCACCTGTGATCTGCGCACGTGCCAAATGACGGAACGATGCTTGACCCACTTCATACGGAATTTTTTCTTCAGTGAGCTGACTTTCAGTTTTACCAAAGAAAGAAATTTCTGGAATGGTGTAAATCCCTGTTGGAATATCTTTCACAGGTTTAACATCAAGCTCACCGCTCATATTCGAACCTGCACAACGACCTTGGTCATAAGCCGCCGAAGCAAGCGATGGCCAACCGATGACATCACCTGCAGCATAAATATTTGCAACTTCAGTTTGATACTGATCATTGACCGCGAGCTGACCACGACTGTTTGGTGTGATACCAACATTTTCAAGACCTAAGCCATCGGTATTCCCCGAACGACCGTTACACCACAAGATCGCATCGGCTTTGATTTTCTTACCACTTTGTAAATAAAGCACTACATGATCATCAGCAGTTTCTAAATGATCAATTTGCTCATTGTGACGAATCAACACACCTTGTTCACGCAAGTGATATGACAATGCATCAGCAATTTCATCATCCAAATAGCTTAAAAGCTGATGCTGAGTATTAATCAAGTCAACTTTATGATCTAAACCGATGAAAATAGAGGCATATTCGCAGCCAATTACACCTGCACCATAAATGATGATTTTATGAATCGTAAAATCTAAATCTAAAATTTTATCTGAATCAAACACGCGTGGATGATTAAAATCTAAGCCTTGAGGATGATATGGACGGCTACCTGTTGCAACCACCAATTGTTCATATCCAAGGGTTTCTTTAATGCCATCTTCACCAAAAATAATCACGCTATTTTGATCTTGGATATATGCTCGACCGTGGAATACATCAATATTGTTACGATCATAAAAGCGTGAGTGCGTATCCACTTGTTGTTGGATAACTTTATGTGCATTACGCAATACTTGTTTCATGGTGAATTGTTTCCAATCCCCCACTTTTTTAAACATTGGATCACGTTGGTAACGAATGATGCTCGAAACAGTTTGACGCAGTGCTTTACTTGGAATTGTTCCTACGTGAGTACAGTTACCGCCAAGTTGTTCACGTACATCAACGATCGCAACACGCTTACCCGATTTAGCAAGCTTCATTGCCGCGCCTTCACCAGCAGGTCCTGAGCCAAGTACGACTGCATCGTATTTCACATAATTCCCACTAACGACTTCTTTCTTACGTGGCATTCAAAGCTCCTTATATTCAATTCAGTCTAAGTCTTATGCGATATTATGAACTAAACTTGAATAATTTTCTGTATTTCACATGCATATATTCTGTGATAACCACATTTAGTATATGAATAGTGTTTTTACCCCATCTTTTGCCATTTCAGCTATAATGTTAAGCATATCCCCCGTAGAAAACAGTGGAAAAGTTGAATATGTCAGAGAACCGTAAACCAGAACAGGGTGTCAAGTTACGTGGTGCAGAGAAAGTCGCGCGTATTCCTGTAAAAGTTATCCCAACGGTTGAAGCACCTCGAAAGCCTGATTGGATTCGTGTAAAAATGGCTGCGCCTGATGAAGTTCAACGTATTAAAACCACCTTGCGTGCGCAAAAATTACATACTGTCTGTGAAGAGGCTGCTTGTCCGAATCTTCCTGAATGTTTCGGTGGTGGTACTGCAACCTTTATGATCATGGGTGATATTTGTACGCGTCGTTGTCCATTCTGTGATGTGGCACATGGTCGTCCAAATGCACTTGATCCTGATGAACCACGTCACATGGCTGAAACCATTGCTAATCTTGGTTTGAAATATGCTGTAATTACATCTGTAGACCGTGATGATCTATTAGATGGTGGTGCGCAACATTTTGTCGATTGTATTAAAGAAGCACGTTCGCAAAGCCCTAAAACATTATTAGAAATTTTAGTCCCAGACTTCCGTGGTCGTATGGATATTGCCCTACGTATCATGACTGAATGTCCACCAGATGTGTTTAACCACAACATCGAAACTGTGCCGCGTCTATATAAAGCAATGCGTCCGGGTTCAGATTATCAGCACTCTTTAAATTTATTGAAAATGTTTAAAGAATATTGCCCTGATGTGCCAACGAAGTGTGGTTTGATGGTGGGTATTGGTGAAACTGAAGAAGAAGTGATTGCGTTGTTGGATGATCTTCATGCACATGGTGTGGACTATGTGACGATTGGTCAATACTTACAACCATCGAAAGAACATGCGCCAATTGACCGTTTTGTAACGCCTGAAGAATTTGAACGTTATACTGCACATGGGCAAAAGCTTGGTTTCCGTAATATTTGGGCTGCTCCAATGGTTCGTTCAAGCTACTTTGCTGATCGTCAATATTATGGTGAGCCTGTACCACAAGTACGCCGTAAAACTGATCCTGCAAAGAAAATTGCAGTACAAACTATTGAAGCTTAATTAAAATTTTGCTTTGAAAATGAAAAGCCAATCGGAAATGATTGGCTTTTTTATTTAAGCTCGATACTTATAAATTTATCTACACTTCCCTACAGTCTTCCCCTCAATCATACTGTTTGAAGATTGAAGTTTTGTCACTGGAGAACAATAAAAATTACCCGAAATCATAGCCTTGTCTAAGCTAATCACAGCAGGTGCTTGAACATCGCCTTCGATCATGGAGTTAATCAGTTTAACCGATCTCGCTGTCGTCGCTTGAACATTTCCAGAAACAGAAGAGTTATTTAAAACCAAACTCGCGCCTTTTTGAACAGTGATCGTGCCATCTACAGATGATAGATTCACTGTACATGTTGCACCTGCGGGTACAGTCAGACTTCCTACAGCATTATTACTAATTGTACTACTACAATTTGCTGCAAAAGTAAGTTGAGCGGTTGCTAAACCAGCGGTCACCATAACGGTTTTTAGAAAAATATTTTTCATATAGAACATCCTCGGAAATTTTAAAATTTTATTTAAATTAAACTTATTATTTAAAACATCTTTATAGTATGTGTTTTCATATGACGTTTTGATTACAGATCTGTTGATAATTATTAGTGCTACGTAAAGTTTGTAAGCCATCTGCGTCAATCATGTTCAAATTGTGAAGTGATGATATACAAGCTGTAAATCTAGTATAGATATGCACATAGTGATAAAAAAAACCGACACTTTAAAGTATCGGTTTTCACATTCAATGATATTTAAGTTTGCCGTTAAAGATTAAGCTTTCAACCATTTTTCAGCTTTAGCTTGATCTTCAACTTTCAGCTCTACAGTCGTCAGCTGTACTTCCCCACCTTGCAGTTCAAACTGAATAAATTCATCACGACGGAAAGCATGAACAGTATATGTACCCTGCTGTTTTG
Source organism: Acinetobacter wuhouensis (assembly GCF_001696605.3). Lineage (NCBI taxonomy): Bacteria > Pseudomonadati > Pseudomonadota > Gammaproteobacteria > Moraxellales > Moraxellaceae > Acinetobacter > Acinetobacter wuhouensis. Next base: position 2,621,794 of record NZ_CP031716.1, read on the forward strand.
CATATTTTGCTAACAATTTTTCAGATGCCTTCAAGCCATCGATTGCGATGATCACATCATTGGCAGAAAGACCGGCTTTTGCACCTACACCCTCACGATTGGCTTGCTGAACCAAAACACCTTCTGGCTTTTCAGTGATTTTCAAACCAAATGGCAAGGTCTTTTCATTTTTCAATGTATAACTTAAACCAAACTCAGGGAACAATTGATCTAAAGGTAATTCATCTGTGGTATTGATCAAATGGTTGACTTGCTCAATCCAGTTGTCGCCCGTTAATTCATTGCATAACTCAACAATGGTACGTTCATTGACTTGAATGCCATTTTGCGTATTTTCATATAAACGACGCATCAAAGCATCTAGGCTTGAACCACGTAAACGTAATCCTAAGTCTAAGCACAGTGCCACTAAACAGCCTTTGTTGTAGTAACTCGTACCCGCATTATTTGAGTTTTCATCTTGGCGATAGAATTTAATCCATGCATCAAAACTTGACTCAGATACAGTTTGGATAAAACGTCCTGGATTTTGTAAATAACGATCAATTTGACCTTTAAGTAATTTCAAATAGGAGTCTTGAGAAATCACGCCACTACGGAGCAATATCAAATCGTCGTAATAAGATGTAAAACCTTCAAAAATCCATAATAAAGACGTTAAGCTTTCTTTATTTAAATCATAATTGGCTAGGTTTTCAGGACGAATAAATTTAACCAACCATGAATGGAAATATTCATGGCTACATAAACCAAGGAAACGCTGATAATCCGCTGAAGGTTCAGTCGGCTCATCGGCTTTGGGTAAATCATCACGTGGTGAGATCAAACTGGTACTGTTTGGATGTTCCAAACCACCATAGCTACTCCCTGTTGCCATGGTCATAAAGGTATAATTTTCAAATGGTGCTGAACCAAACATTGAAATTTCAGTACTACAGATTTTTTCAATGTCTTGCTTCATCCGTTCAGCATTCATTTTATGCTGACCTGACACCACAAATTCATGTGGAATGCCGTTCGCTTCAAAGCTAAAACGAGTTTGATCTGCAAGCTCAAATGGTGCGTCAATCAACTGCGCATAATTATCCGCTTTTAAGGTATAACGCCCTTTCACCAAACTTTTTGAAACCAAACCTGTTGCAAGTTGGAAATGTTTAAGTTCATCTGGTAAGAACACTTCTAATTCAACTGCTGAATTTTCTTGATCTTGTAAACCCAAACAGATACAGGCTGGATTGACATATAAACGAGTTTGGTCAACGTATGCACCACGTACAGACAGATCATAAGCATAGACATCATACTCAACTGTAATCAGTTCATGATCCGTATTAAATAAACGCCATTTATTCTTTTCGAATTTACTGATTTGAAGTTGACGACCTGCTTCATCATAGGCTTTGACAGATTCAATATGTTTGGCAAATTCACGAATTAAATAACTGCCTGGAATCCAAATTGGGAGTGATAAAACTTGCGTTGGATTGGCAACAAAACGCAAGGTAACATGGATGAGATGCTGACGAAAATCGTCGAATTCAATTTGATAATGCAACATAAATATATATTCGAAAATAGACAGTGAAATATTACCAATTAGATTAGCATTTTTTTACAAAGTCGGGCGATTTTAGTCTAAATTGTCTACAATTCTTACTGGCGAAGTCCTTAAAAAAGGCATAGCATTCGCAGAGTTTGTGCACTCTTGCCATAGGATTGGCTAAAAAGGTAAATCTGTTGAAAATATTCGCGTCTTTCGTTGCGGTTGTGGGCTTAGTCTGTTCCACGCTTGTCAATGCTGCTCTACTAAATATTAATCCGCAATCTGTTGAAGCTGAAGCTTGGACCATATTAGATACGCAAACGGGTCAAACCATTGCAGAATATAATAGTCATGTCCAACGTGCTCCCGCTTCAATGACCAAGATGATGGTCGCTTATATCGCTTTAAAAGAAATAAAAGCGGGACATCTTAAAAAAGAAGAGATTATTACCGCAACACCTGTTGTGCAAATGGTGCAATGGGATGAATCCCAAATGTATCTTAAACAAGGTGAACAGATTTCAATTGATCAATTGCTAGCAGGTTTGATTGTCATGTCTGCCAATGATGCAGCGGTGACATTGGCAGAACGCATTTCAGGTGATGTCCCTACCTTTGTCGCACGTATGAACAAAGAAGCACAAGCTTTGGGGATGAAAGACACTCACTTTGCCAATTCACCTGGTATCACCATGCCAGACCATTTCTCATCTGCGCATGATATGGCTCTTCTTGGGCAAGCTGTTACTATGCAAACACCTGAATATATGCATTATTCAGTGATGCCTAGTTTTAGCTATAACCAACGTTTTCATCACGCGACCAATTTAGTTTTAAAGTCTGACCCTAGTGTCGACGGTTTAAAAACAGGTTTTACCAAAGCCGCTGGATACAACTTAGCCTTAACTGCACACAGACCTTCTGGTGTAGAGGAATCACCCGATCGTCGTTTAATCGTGGTGGTCATGGGTGCAAAAAATGCTATCAAACGTGCTGAAATCGCACATAAACTTTTAAACTTAGGTTATGCCTATACCCGTGATGAAGTTGCGATTAAAGACAAGCAATTAATCGCAAAACTTCCTGTGATTAAATCAACGTTGAAAATGTTTAAAGTAGAAGCGAAGAAGCCACAGTTAGTGACTACATCATTATATAACGATCCTACACCAATTGATTTGATGACGTTTGATGTGGTGAATAGTCGTGTGATGAAGACTGACCTAAATGGAACTTTGACTGCTGTTGAACCACTGACAACCACACAAACTCACTTGAATGTTCAACTGAATGAAACAGCACTTACAGCACCTTTAGAAAAAATTATGCATCTGGCTAAAGTGAATGTATATCAAGACAATCAATTGATTCAAAGCTTTGATATTGAAGATGAAGTTCATATTGAACAGGCTTCATGGTTTGAGCGTTTACTGGAATGGTTAAGCTCATTTTTTAAATAGTGAATCAACTTCAGATAAAACCAACTAAAACAGTTAGATTTATTGTAATTATGTAACTTGTATTACAAAAAAAACCGAAAATACAAATGAGGATGGCATATTAAACCATCCTCTATTTTTATAACTACTATTAGGTTTTTTCTATGTCAAATCTTCATCATATCGTGATCGTTGGTGGTGGCGCAGGTGGATTGGAGTTGGTCACACAACTCGGTGATACGCTCGGGAAAAGTAAAAAAGCAAAAATTACTTTGGTCGATCAAAAGCTTACTCACATTTGGAAGCCCTTATTGCATGAAATTGCAGCAGGCACAATGAACCCGAGTGATGAAGAAACCAATTATTATGCACATGCGGCAAAACATCATTACGAATTTGTTTTAGGTCGCTTTGAACAACTCAATCGTGAAAACAAAACCATCGTTCTCAGTAAAACACAGTCGGGGAAATACGACTCAAATCAAGACTCAATTGAACTCAGTTATGACACTTTAATTCTTGCTGTCGGTTCGATTTCCAATGACTTCAATACCTCAGGTGTAAAAGAGTTTTGTCATTATCTAGACAGTCGCCAACAAGCTGAAATTTTCCAACAAGATTTACTGCATTTGTATTTAGATGCGCAAAATAAAAATATCGACCGTGAATTGCAAATCGCCATTATTGGCGCAGGTGCAACTGGTGTTGAACTTTCTGCGGAATTGGTTCAAGCCAAGCAAAATTTTTATAAATATGGATTAAATAAAATTAATCCAAACAATGTCAAAATCACACTCATTGAAGGCGCAGAACGAATTTTACCTGCTCTCTCTGATAAAATTGCTGAACATGCAACACATCAGTTGAAACGTATGAAAATTGATGTCCTTACATCAAAGCGTGTTGAAAAAGTCGATGCAGATAAAGTTTATTTCAATGATGGTACTTCTGTCGATGCACAGCTCAAAGTTTGGGCGGCTGGAATTAAAACACCAAAAGTCATTGCAGATTTAGAAGGTTTTGAAAAAGACCGTATGGGACGAATCAAAGTCTTTGCAACGCTTCAAACTCAGGCTGATCCAAACATCTTTGCTTTTGGTGACTGTGCACATTGTATTTTAGATGCTCGTGAAGCCCCGCTTGGTCCACGTGCGCAAGTCGCAAGCCAACAAGCAGCTTTTCTTGTTGATGCGATGAGTGCTCGCTTAAAAGGTCGCCCACAACCAATGTTCCAGTTTTCAGACAAAGGTTCATTGGTTTCGCTCAGTGAAAATAAAGCTGTGGGTGAATTACTGGGACAAGTCAATGTTCAAGGCTTTGTGGCAAAGTCGATGTACGTTTCATTGTATCGTATTCACCAAGCGACCATTTATGGCTATGCCCATGCAGGTTTATTGACGGCTAAAGATTTTGTTACACGAAAAATTGCGCCAAAAATTAAATTGCATTGAAATTTAACATTTCGCCCTTATTAATGATAAAACGCTCAAAATACAGCTGAAAATGCAATTTTTTAGTAATTTTAGTCTACAAAAATTGCATTTCACTTTATGATGTAAGCTTAAAATTTTTCGATTACCGAATGGATCAATAACATGACTGCTATTGCAAATAACAACGTGGTTTCTTTCCACTATACGTTGACTAACGCAGAGGGCGAAACTCTAGACAAATCACAAGGTGAACCACTTGCTTATTTACACGGCGCAGGTAACATCATCCCTGGTTTAGAAAAAGCTTTAGAAGGTAAAACTGTAGGTGACAAATTTACAGTAACGATTCCAGCTGCTGAAGGTTATGGCGAATATAACCCTGACCTTGTTCAAGAAGTTCCAGCGCAAATGTTCCAAGGTGTTGAAAACATCGAAGCGGGCATGCAGTTCCAAGCTCAAACTGATGACGGTGTTCAAATCGTAACAGTTAAAGCGATCGAAGGCGAAAACGTAATCGTTGATGCTAACTTCCCATTGGCAGGTCAAGACCTTACTTTTGAAGTTGAAATCGTTGAAGTACGCGATGCTTCTCCAGAAGAATTAGAACACGGTCATGTACACAGTGCAGGTGGTCATCACCACTAAGATCTGACCGATCTGATCAAAAGGCAAAGTTTTTACTTTGCCTTTTTTATGGATGAAAATATAAGATTAAAGTACGGACGAGTATAAAGAGTAATGATGCAACGACAACTCATTTGGTTTCGCCAAGACTTACGTATCCAAGATCATGCTGCACTTTGGCATGTAACCCAGTCTGGACACACCACTGCCCTCATTATTTTTTCGCCTGAACAATGGAGAATTCATCATGATGCTCCGATTAAAATCGACTTATATTTACGTCAAATTGAACAGCTTAAACACAGTCTTGAATCACTCAATATTCCGCTGATCATCAAAATTATTCCTTTATGGAAAGACCTTACCCAAGAGATTCTCAAACTTTGTTATGATTTAAATATTGAAAATGTACATGCCAATGTTGAATGTGGTATCAATGAACTGAATCGTGATTTTCAAATCCAAAAAGCACTCAATCAACATCACAAAGACCTGATTCTGCATCATGATCGAAGCATTTTCCCTATCGGTTCGATTCGTAATAAATCCAATCAACCTTATCAAGTGTTTGGTGCATTTAAGAAATATTGTTATGAACAGTTCAGTATTTCAATTCCACACTGCTATCCCGAACCTGAAATTCAACAACCTATAGCCTTAGAAAAATTAGACCATTTAGAAATAGCAAATCATTCGAATATTCCAACATTAAGCGATCTTGGTTTTGATGATGTTGATCATCCACATACCCATTATCCAGTTGGTGAAAAATATGCTCATGAATTATTAGATCAATTTATTGCAGACCAAGTTCAACATTATCAAGCTGAACGTGACTTTCCAAATATTCAAGGGACGAGTCAGCTTTCTGCATATTTAAATATCGGGATACTTTCAATTCGCCAATGCTTGAATGCCCTATTCCGCGATCAGCAAGGTTATTTCCATATTGACAATATTGGGCAACAAACGTGGTTAGATGAACTGCTATGGCGAGAGTTTTATCAACATATTTTGTTTGATTTTCCACGTGTTTCAAAGCATTTACCGTTTAAAGAGATGACTCAAAAACTTCAATGGCGTGATGCACCTGAAGACCTTAAAGCTTGGCAAATGGGACTTACAGGCATTCCGATTGTCGATGCAGGCATGCGCCAGCTTTTACACACAGGATGGATGCATAATCGTGTGCGGATGATTGTTGCGATGTTTCTCACTAAGAATTTACTGATTGATTGGCGTTCGGGCGAACAATGGTTTATGCAACATTTGATTGATGGAGATTTGGCAGCCAATAATGGCGGTTGGCAATGGTGTGCGTCAACAGGTACAGACTCCGTTCCCTATTTCCGTATTTTCAATCCTATTAGCCAATCACAAAGATTTGATGCACAAGGTGATTATATTCGGCAATGGGTTCCTGAATTGGCACATTTAGATGCAAAATCTATTCATGAACCTTATGCGAAACATTTGAATATTGAGCTGAATTATCCAAAACCGATTGTAGATTTAAAACAAAGTCGAATCCGTGCAATTGAAGCTTTTAAGCAACTTTAATCACTTAAAAGCTTCTATTGTGCCTCTTTCAACCGACACGTTGATACGTATTTAATTGTTCAAGTATTTGTTTTACTGGTCGTTCGATTGATTCAAAGTAACAGTAATATTTAAATACGCTGTCTAATGCAACATAAATGATTTTTTGTTCTGAAACTGACCAAACTTGTGCATGATTTGAACCTGACAAGGTACTGCCACTGAGTTGAAATAAATATAAATCTTGTTCTCGTTGCGGTGCTTTTTCATTTTCGTATTTATTGATATTTGATAATATACGGTAATTTTTATTAATCAGCCATTTTTCACTGAACCACAATTGTAGCAAGTCACCTAAGCATAATTTTTTTTCAGAAAATGGCCAAACATCGAGATGAGCATGCTCAACTTCTAGGTAATATTGTTCAGGGTTTTGTAGAATAGACAAATAATTGTCTTGATAAAAAGAGAGGTTTTCAAAAATTTGAGAAATCGTAAGCGTATTCATTCGCTGTCTCCTATTTAGCCATTTTAGTGCTGGCAAGTTGGTTAAATCCACACGGTTTAAGCATTGCTTAAACTCACTTTATGAATTTAATCTAACAAGCAAATTTAGCTGTTGCAAGCTTTTCAATTATTTTTTCTGAAAGTTTTCAGTTTTTTGCTCAAATTAAAAGCATATAACTAAAAAATGAAGCCAACATGACAATTAAGGCTTGACCCCTTTTTAAATCTCCTTATAATCGCATTCAGATTCTCCAATAGCTCAGTCGGTAGAGCGACGGACTGTTAATCCGCAGGTCCCTGGTTCGAGCCCAGGTTGGAGAGCCAAATACTAAAAAGCCCACTCATTACGAAGTGGGCTTTTTTTATATCAATACTTTAAACTGCCTACATGGCAGTGAACCAGTTTATTTCTCTCTCATTGTGCCAAATACATTTCTAAGCTGCCTACATGGCAGTGAACCCAAATATTCACGAGAGGGAATATCACCCCATTTTCTAAGCTGCCTACATGGCAGTGAACGCGGTGCTACATACTGCGAAAGACCGCCTCAATTTCTAAGCTGCCTACATGGCAGTGAACCACTATGGCGGCGCAATGTTCACGTCTACATTTTTCTAAGCTGCCTACATGGCAGTGAACTTGCTGAAAGTCTGGTTTACTCGTTTAGAAATTTTCTAAGCTGCCTACATGGCAGTGAACACCACTGGTTTAATGGTGATATTCGCGATTATGTTTCTAAGCTGCCTACATGGCAGTGAACATTAAAATATGCACAAGTTCACTATCTCTTAAATTTCTAAGCTGCCTACATGGCAGTGAACCAAAGAATCATCAACTGGATCTTTATATCCTTTTTCTAAGCTGCCTACATGGCAGTGAACACTGCAAGATCGCCCAAAAGGCTTTCTGTTAAATTTCTAAGCTGCCTACATGGCAGTGAACTGCTTAAGTCTTTTAAAAAAGAGATTCCTGCTTTTCTAAGCTGCCTACATGGCAGTGAACATTTGCTGTGCTTCATAAATATCAACAACACATTTCTAAGCTGCCTACATGGCAGTGAACTACATCGCTAAGCGAATTGCTTTGATGCCTTTTTTCTAAGCTGCCTACATGGCAGTGAACTCGGACTTAATAATCTTAAATATTTTTCCACTTTTCTAAGCTGCCTACATGGCAGTGAACGTTTTCCGAGTTTTAAAACGACATTTTCCGATTTTCTAAGCTGCCTACATGGCAGTGAACTGCAACTTATACAAATGATGAAATTCATCTAATTTCTAAGCTGCCTACATGGCAGTGAACCCGTCAAAGTCATCATGTGCAATATCGACACGTTTCTAAGCTGCCTACATGGCAGTGAACCTGTTTGTGTTGCTGCACTAATGAGATTACGTTTTCTAAGCTGCCTACATGGCAGTGAACTTACAGATTATTGTACGCATAGAAGTCTTACTTTTCTAAGCTGCCTACATGGCAGTGAACCACCCGATGGAATGTTCTTAACTTGGGCGCATTTTCTAAGCTGCCTACATGGCAGTGAACCACCCGATGGAATGTTCTTAACTTGGGCGCATTTTCTAAGCTGCCTACATGGCAGTGAACATAGAAATTGCTTGGCATGCTGTGACAATCACTTTCTAAGCTGCCTACATGGCAGTGAACCTCCGCACTATCAGGAAGCGATGTGTACATTATTTCTAAGCTGCCTACATGGCAGTGAACTGTAAGCCCATCGACATTCACGTCATCCCATTTTTCTAAGCTGCCTACATGGCAGTGAACTTGAAAGTCGCACCGCGTCATGTTGCCCTTGTTTTCTAAGCTGCCTACATGGCAGTGAACTCGGACTTAATAATCTTAAATATTTTTCCACTTTTCTAAGCTGCCTACATGGCAGTGAACGGTTTTCGCACTGTTATACTAATTGTTCCATCTTTCTAAGCTGCCTACATGGCAGTGAACATTTAGAGTGGCAACCGCAACCAGTTTCAAGCTTTCTAAGCTGCCTACATGGCAGTGAACGTAAATCAAACATGCCTACTTTAGTTGATTCATTTCTAAGCTGCCTACATGGCAGTGAACGTCGAGATATAGACCCGATATAGAACTTTAGGTTTCTAAGCTGCCTACATGGCAGTGAACAGACGATAAAAGTGTTCTCGAAGCTATCGAACTTTCTAAGCTGCCTACATGGCAGTGAACGCAACAAGTAAACCGATATAAGTCAAAATATCTTTCTAAGCTGCCTACATGGCAGTGAACGCAACAAGTAAACCGATATAAGTCAAAATATCTTTCTAAGCTGCCTACATGGCAGTGAACAGCAATTCTTGCTCTTTATCATTCATTCTTACTTTCTAAGCTGCCTACATGGCAGTGAACCTCTTCATACGATAAAAGCCCGCAACACGGCGTTTCTAAGCTGCCTACATGGCAGTGAACTAATCAATTGCGTATAAAAAAGCCACCATTAATTTCTAAGCTGCCTACATGGCAGTGAACAAGTCAGACTGAAGTCAATCTTTATACGAACATTTCTAAGCTGCCTACATGGCAGTGAACGAATATCAAATCAGTTCTTTAAATTAAATTGATTTCTAAGCTGCCTACATGGCAGTGAACTGATGTATAGAATGCGCTGAATTGCGTTTTAATTTCTAAGCTGCCTACATGGCAGTGAACCCGAAAATTACTTGATAGGTTTCCCAAAACAGTTTCTAAGCTGCCTACATGGCAGTGAACCATCAAAAAGATGAAAAATCATTTTGGGATAATTTCTAAGCTGCCTACATGGCAGTGAACGCCACATTGACAAAGATCAGCGACCAATCTATTTTCTAAGCTGCCTACATGGCAGTGAACACAGCAACACCGTTATGCGGACTTATCCATCGTTTCTAAGCTGCCTACATGGCAGTGAACGCCAGATGGAGTTGTAATTGTGTCGTCATTAATTTCTAAGCTGCCTACATGGCAGTGAACGTTACTGGCACGCAAAGTGATCCAGTTAAGATTTTCTAAGCTGCCTACATGGCAGTGAACATCCTGATGGTTGTTTTTATCTGAAAGTCGTTTTTCTAAGCTGCCTACATGGCAGTGAACTGCCAATCCATCATAGGCGCAACGGATATACGATTTCTAAGCTGCCTACATGGCAGTGAACCCCAAGATGTTTTTGATGCTCATTTTGATGCATTTCTAAGCTGCCTACATGGCAGTGAACGAATGATGTAGCAAAAACACTCGATCTGACATTTTCTAAGCTGCCTACATGGCAGTGAACTTGGAATAAGTGTTTTATAGGGATGGTTGGCATTTCTAAGCTGCCTACATGGCAGTGAACAGTAAAACTCTAACCACAAACAAAATAAAAACATAGAGTTATTTCAAAAATATGCAAAATACCCAAGTTTTTTATTCAACTTGCAAGTTATTGATTTATATAAGCTGTTAAAGAGTGCTTAAAATATTGGGGTAAAAACTTGGCTTTGTCAAAACAAAAAAAGGAAGTGTCACCACTTCCCTCTCTTTAAACATTTAAAACATCAAGCAACAGCTTTCATCGGTACACCACTATGAAAGCGGAATAACTTATCTGGACTTAAAATTAATTCTTTTTCCACTTCACGAATCAACTCAATCCGTTGTTGAATATCCTCTTCAGGATCTTTCAACTTCGCAGTTTTGGCAACATCCAAAGCCAAAGTCAAATAATCTTCATAATGACGAGATTCAGACTTCAACAAATAACGATAATAACGCCCTAACTCTTCATCAACAATCGGTGCTAAAGCATAAAAACGCTCACACGAACGTGCTTCCACAAAAGCACCTATCACTAAAATATCAATCAAAGCTTCAGGCTCATAAGTACGGATTTCCTTACGCAAACCACCTGCGTAACGACCTGCACTTAAACCCTGCCACTCTTGACCGCGTTTGGTCATAAACTCTAAAACTTGCTCATAATGCAACATTTCTTCACGAACAAGTTGCGCCAACTTCACTTGCAAATCGGTAAAAAAACTATAGCGGAACATCAAATTCATGGCTGTTCCTGCCGCTTTCTTTTCACAGTTTGCATGATCTTGCATGAGTAATGGGAGATTGTTCAATGCCTCATCCAACCAAGCTTTTGGCGTTTCACAGCCTAAAAAAGCAATCACTGGTTGCATCAGTTCATCATAATTCAAATTTGACATGATCAATATTCAATAAGGTAAAACAAAAAATAACTAACTTTAAAAAACCAACTTACAAAAACAATTAACTTGCTGCTTGAATCGTAGCTTTCATATCTTTCACAGCTTGTTCTAAGCCAACAAAGACACTTTCAGCAATAATCGAGTGACCAATATTCAACTCATAAATTTGTGGAATTGCCGCAATTTCTGCAACATTTTTCAGGTTCAAGCCATGCCCAGCATTCACCACTAAACCTTTAGAAGCAGCATATTCAACACTTTTGATAATGCGCTCTAATTCATGGTGATGCGTATCTTCATCATAAGCTTCCGCATAAGCACCTGTGTGTAATTCAATCGTTGGTGCACCACATGCAATTGCAGCATCAATTTGAGCAAAATCAGGATCAATAAATAACGATACATCACAGCCAATCGCAGTAAGTGCCTGAGTAGCAGCTTTTACATCCTCAAAATGACCAACCACATCCAAACCACCTTCCGTAGTCACTTCTTGGCGCTTTTCAGGCACAAAACAGACATGATGCGGTTGAATCTCTTTGGCAAAAGCAACCATTTCATCAGTCACAGCAATTTCCAAATTCATTCTCGTCTTCAACACAGGACGCATACGACGCACATCATCATCTTGGATATGACGACGATCTTCACGTAAATGTAGTGTAATGCCCTCTGCCCCTGCTTGTTCGCAAACCAGTGCGGCTTTCACAGGATCAGGATAAGTTGTACCACGCGCTTGTCTGAGTGTTGCAACGTGATCGATGTTTACACCTAGCAATGCAGCCATAACATTTTCCTAATGAACAATAAATGAAAAACTAAAATGAAATTAACGACTCAATGATTTAGATTGAGCATTTTGAATCCAAAGTTGACGACTTTTCAAAGGTCGATCACCCAGTAACGATGTGATCATCTGTCGATACAGCTTGGCTAATAATTGTAACTGTTCTGAACTAAAATCCATACCCTTTTCATAATTTGCCATACTGAGAATTTGCTGTCCTAGCAATGTCGCGGATGAGCTATGCGCAACGGGAATAAAACCATCAGACAACTGAAATTGATAACGCTGATTTTCAACAATTTCATGCTGATTTGAATCATGCGCATAATCTAAGGGATAACCCAATTCTTCTAATAATGCATGTTCAAACTGACGTAAAATTTGTCTTAAAAATAAATCCGCTTGTGAATGATCAGCTAATTTTTGTAAATGTTGTAAAGTTAAATGATATTGCTCAAAAGTCTCAGGCATTTCCTGCTCAAGCGGACATAAGCGAAGAATAATCTCATTTAAATAAAAACCTGAAAAAAACGCATCACCATAAAAGAATACAGGTTGATTAAGTATTTCCAGTTTAGAAAAATTTTTAAGCTCAGATTTACCTGAAGCCGTTAATGTAATGGGTTGATATTGAGGGGGTGGTGTTTGACGGAGAATACCATCGACACGCCCATGCTCTTGCGTAAACAAGTGGACGATATGACTACGTTCTCTGTACTTACGATGATGAATTAAATAACCATGTAAAACTTCATTACGCATAAATCAGTGTTTCACTCACACTGAAATGATGATTCATCATAATCAATCTTTTTTATTATCTTTTTCTTCATCTTCGTCATCACCATCTGGGATGACTGCACCTACGACAGCGGCTGTCCCTTTGACAACCCCTTTCGTAGTTTTATAGGCAACTTTTACAGGAACTGTAACGAGTTTATGTACACAACCTTGAAGCATGAAAATACATGTCACGATAGCAATTACTTTGATCATTACAGTTTTATTCCTTTAAAATTTAGCGATTAAATATCGCTATAACCTAAACTTTTCAGTGCACGTTCATCATCAGACCAACCACCTTTTACTTTCACCCAAAGTGTGAGCATGATCTTTTGTTCGAACATTTTTTCCATGTCGACACGTGCATCCATACCGATTTTTTTCAGCTTAGCACCTTTTTCACCAATTACGATGGCTTTTTGTCCAGGGCGATCAACAAAAATAGTCGCATCGATATAAGTACACGCTGCTTTAGGACGACCCGTTTTTTCATTAATGGTCGCCTCTTCCGTTTTAAATGATTCAATTTGAACCGTTAAATCATAAGGAAGTTCTTCACCTAACTGGCGCATGATTTTCTCACGAATGATTTCACTCGCAAGGAAACGTTCAGAACGGTCTGTTAACTGTTCTAGCGCATATAGTGGTGGTTGGAATGGAAGATATTTTTCAATGGTATTACGCAAATGATCTAAATTTGCACCACGTAGCGCAGATACAGGAACAATTTCAGCGAAATTCATTAATTTTGCACGTTCTTGAATCAATGGCAAAGCATGGTTTTTATTTTCCAGTGTATCAATTTTATTGATCACAAGAATCACTGGCATATCTGCATTTTTCAGCTTTTCCAATACCAACTCATCGTTCTGAGTCCATTTGTCTGCATCTAAAACAAATAAAACCAAATTGACATCACGCAATGCAGAATGCGCTGCACGATTCATCATTTTGTTAATGGCACGCACTTCTTTCTTGTGCATCCCTGGGGTATCTACAAATACCGCTTGTGATGTCTCACGGCTGTCGATTCCGACAATTTTATGGCGAGTAGTCTGTGGTTTACGCGAAGTAATCGATAACTTTTGACCCAAGATATGGTTCATCAAAGTCGATTTACCCACGTTTGGGCGACCTACAATTGCCACAAATCCACTTTTATAATCCGCAGGAATTTCTGTCCCTTGCGAACTAAAAAACTGGTTAATTAAGTCATTGCCGTTTTCAGACGGCTCGTGATCAGCATCGTTGTGATCGGAATGTGTATTCATGCAGTTTACTGCTCCAATAGCTTTAAAAAATCCGCCGCAACTGCCTGTTCTGCAAAGCGACGGCTCGATCCCTCACCCATCATTTTAGGTAAGCCATCTACGGTACATTCTACTTTAAAATGTTGATTCGGTGCATCACCCTGAATATCTACAACCTCATAAATCGGCAAATGTTTTTTATGAGCTTGTAGATATTCTTGCAAGCGAGATTTTGGATCTTTCAATTGATCCGTTGGCTCAATATTTTCAAGGTAAGGTTCATACCACTTCAGCACGATTGAACGCAATAATGGTAAGTCCTGACTATCGGTATAAATCGCACCAATAATTGATTCAACCGTATCTGCCAATATTGACTCACGATGATGACCGCCAGATTTCAATTCACCTGTACTGAGAATTAAACTTTTACTAAGGTTTAAATCATTGGCAATTTTACCCAAGGCTTCTTGACGCACCAAAGTTGCACGCATACGCGTTAAGCGACCTTCGTTTTCCTGAGGGTATTCATGATAGAGATAATTCGCAATAATCATCCCAAGCAATGAATCGCCTAGAAACTCTAGGCGTTCATAATTGTATTTGTGACTCACCGAGCGGTGTGTCAGCGCGAGCTGTAATAACTCGTATTGTTTAAACTGATAACCAATTCTGCTTTGTAAGCGAGGATCACTTACTTTCAACTGACCTTTTATCAAAACTCTTCTCGAATGTGAGGACTAAATCAATATTCAGCATGAAAGGCTTTCGCACTTCATATTTCTTAGTCACTTGTAAACCATCTTTTGTTGATACTTTCGCAATATCCTCGAATTTAACATCTCGAATATTATTCATATCAAACTTTTGTCCCATCTTGGAACTAAACTGTGTTGGTGTAATATCATTTGGGCTGTTTGATACCAATTCAGCAATTTGCTTATTGATCGCATTATCATCCCAATATAATGGCCATACAGCAACTATGATCTTCAATAGAAATGCTGCAGCAATTATCCCCACTAAAATTCCAATATATGAAGCGCCTTGTTGATTTTTACGCATTTTTTATATCCAACAGGTAAAAGAATAATCCTTAATTCCAATTGAAAATAATGACGTGGAATGATCAATTGGATTGATTCAGACTGTTTCACAACCTTCAATAAGGTATAGACTTTTGAACAATTAAATTTATAAATTTATCAAAAAATCTAAGATGCTTATTATCCTTAAAATTCATGCAACTTACTAGTTGTAATTATTTGTTATCGTGTTTTTTCTTACAAAGTGACAAAAACTGGGGTTTTAGTAGATAAAAATAAAGATCAATAAAAATTGATCTTTATTTTAAACTTGGACATTGTGCTCTTAGTTAATTGCACCATTACGGCTAAATGATGGAACTTTCAGACCTGGTTCTTTGTGCATCCACACATAGATTGCATGACCTGTTAAGTTTTCTTCAGGTACAAAGCCCCAAAAACGACTGTCCGCACTTTGGTCACGGTTATCACCCATCGCAAAATATTGACCTTTTGGTACGGTCACTTCCCAACTTTGCCCATTGGTTTTGACAAAGCGATCGTTAGCAGTAGCAACATACGGAAGGTCTTGTTTTTTCTGCGCATAGTTAAATGCTGTAACCAGTGTATTTTGACCTTCAAGTAGGCGAACTAAATGCTTATGTTCACCCATTTTTTCATAGTAATAGATCGACTTTGGCGTATCCAAAATATCTTTTTCACGACTGAACTCAGTCGGAATCTGCTCGACATTTTTACCATTGATGATCAATTGACCATTATTAAATTCAATATGATCGCCTGGTAAACCAATAATACGTTTGATATAGCTGATTTTCGGATTTTCAGGATAACGGAAAACGGCAACATCACCACGCTGTGGCTCACCAACATCGATAATCTTGGTATTGGTAATCGGTAAACGAACGCCATATTGGTATTTATTGACCAAAATATAATCACCTGTTTCTAAGGTTGGAACCATAGAGTCAGACGGAATATTAAACGGTTCAAAAAAGAATGAACGCAGCACTAAAACCACTGCAAGCACTGGCCAGAAGTCGTAAGCCCATGAAATGATAAAATTTTCATTCCCCTTACCTTTTGTTGCACGTTGCTTCAAAACAAACTTATCCAGCAACCATAAGCCGAAAAAGATAAGCGTCGCAGGTACGAGAATTAAATTAAAATCAAAATCCATGAGCAATCAGACCTCTAGTTTTTATCTGTCTACTTTTAACACAGCAAGGAACGCTTCTTGTGGAATTTCAACACTTCCCACTTGCTTCATACGTTTCTTACCTTCTTTCTGTTTAGATAACAGTTTCTTCTTACGTGAAACGTCACCACCATAACACTTCGCCAATACGTTTTTACGCATCGCTTTCACTGTAGAACGTGCAATAATCTGTGCACCAATGGCAGCCTGAATTGCCACATCAAACATTTGACGAGGAATCAAGTCTTTCATTTTTTCTACCAATGCAATACCACGATGACGAGCATCTTGACGATGGCAAATCATGGCTAAGGCATCAACCTTATCACCATTAATTAACACGTCCACCTTAACCAAAGATGAAGACTCAAAGCGTACAAAATTGTAATCGAGTGATGCAAAACCGCGCGAACAAGACTTTAATTTATCAAAGAAATCCATCACCACTTCAGCCATTGGGATTTCAAAGGTAATTGACACTTGGTTTGCCATAAATTTCATGTCTTTTTGCACACCACGGCGCTCAACACATAAAGTCATGACATTACCCAAGTAGTCTTGAGGCACGAGAATATGACATTCTGCAATCGGTTCACGTAAATCTTCAACTGTTGAACCATCTGGCATTTTTGACGGGCTGTCGATGTATTTAGTATCGCCATTTTTCATCAATGCTTCATAGATTACGGTCGGTGCAGAACTGATCAGGTCTAAATCGTACTCACGCTCTAAACGCTCTTGTACGATTTCCATGTGTAGCATTCCTAAGAAGCCACAACGGAAACCAAAACCTAAAGCATCTGAGCTTTCAGGTTCAAAAAATAATGCAGAGTCGTTAATTTGTAGTTTGTGCAAAGCTTCACGGAACGGTTCAAAATCACTAGCATCGATCGGGAACAAACCTGCGTAAACTTGAGGTTTAACCTTTTTAAAACCAGGTAAAGTAGCAACTTCTGGTGTTGTTGCTAGGGTAATCGTATCCCCGACTGGCGCACCAAAAATGTCTTTGATTCCAGCAATCACAAAGCCAACTTCACCAGCTTCCAAAATACCTGTTTCAGTGTGTTTTGGATTAAAAATACCGACAGAAGTAATGATGTGCGTTTGGCCTGTTGATTTCATCAACATCTTGTCGCCTTTTTTCACGCGACCTTGTTTCACACGGACTAAAGACACAACGCCTAAGTAGTTATCGAACCAAGAGTCAACAATCAACGCTTGTAATGGTGCATCACGATCACCTTCTGGTGCAGGAATCACATTGACCAATGTTTCTAAAACACCTTCAATACCTAAACCTGTTTTCGCAGAACAAGTCGGTGCTTCAGTTGCTTCAATTCCGATGATGTCTTCAATCTCTTGAATCACACGCTCAGGTTCTGCCTGGGGTAAATCAATTTTATTTAAAACTGGAAGAACTTCTAAACCTTGCTCAATCGCGGTATAGCAGTTTGCAACAGACTGTGCTTCTACACCTTGCGCAGCATCCACGACCAATAATGCACCTTCACACGCCGCTAGAGAACGTGACACTTCATACGAAAAGTCCACGTGTCCTGGGGTGTCAATAAAGTTCAATTGATACTCTTGACCATTTGGATGAGTATAGTACAAGGTCACCGAAGTTGCTTTAATGGTGATCCCACGCTCACGCTCCAATTCCATAGAATCGAGAACTTGCGCTTGCATTTCACGATCTTGCAAACCACCACACGTTTGAATAAAACGGTCAGCAAGTGTCGACTTTCCGTGGTCAATATGCGCGATGATCGAGAAGTTTCGGATATTTTTAATATCAACAGATTTTTTAGCTTGCGCCATGGGCTACCTTGAACAATGAATAGCGCTATGTATGAAAATTAAAACTACATAGCAAAAGCGTTTATGAAATTGGCACGGATTATAGCAGAATGGCGTTATAGGAAAAGGATTATATTGTGCTGAATATTGAAAGAATTTAAGACTGATTCAGCTCGGAAAAAATAATACGCACTATTCAAAATCTAGTTTAAAAATCTGTCGGGCACTAATCTCTAAATTTAAACGAATTTGTTCAGCGACTTTTGATTTAACTTGTTGAAAACCATGCTTCAAAAGCAGATTCATCGAGCCTACATTTCCCTCATACACTTCAGCAACAACAAAGCTGATTTTCTTTTCAAATAATGGTTGGGTTTTGAGTTCCATTAAAATTCGACGCAAAACTTCCGACATATAGCCTTTTTGCCAATAGTCGGGATGCAGCTCACATCCGATCACAACACCATATTTACCCTCAACCTCAAGCACACGATTTACCCCAAAACTGCCAATAACTTGACCTGTTTTTAAACGAATCGCATAACGATACCCCAGATGATTTCGATATTTTTGAGAAACCCTTGTAATCCAGTCCTCTGCTTGTTTGAACTTGGTAAATTGGGTATCTCCATAATATTTCATCACCAAATCATTGGTAAATAATTCAAAATAGGCGGCAGCATCATGTTGTTCAATTTCATTGAGAATTAGACGTTCAGTCATTAATGTTTTTAAATTATCCACAATGCCTCACCCACACTTTTAAATGATTATTTTCCTGTTAAATCAAATGGATCTACTTCAGCATCAATCGGTTGATACGCCTGAATAAAAGTCGGTGACATACGTTTAGGACGACCAGTGGCTATTTCTATACATGCCCACTTGGTATTGCCTGTAAATAAGAGACTTTTGTCTTTGGCATTAAAAAAGGCATATTGGCGGAATGAATACAAAGCATTGATGTCATATAACCAAGTGCGCAAAATGATTTCATCATCTATCAGCGCAGCTTTACGATATTGCACATGATGTTCAATCGCCACCATGGCATGCTTCATTTCAAGATATTGCTCTAAGCCTACACCTAATTGTTCAATATGTGCTGATGCAACATCTTGCATCCACTGTATATACACCACATTATTCACATGACCTAAAACATCGATATGTTCTGGTTTAACTTGAATGGTTAAATCAAATAATGAACTCATGTGACATTTCCTTACCCTGATAATCTTTTAAAAATACTTTAATTTTTAAAACTATTTAATCTTCAATTTTGAATACACGGATATTTTTGCATAAAAAAGCCACTCTTTGAGTGGCTCATTCGCATCAAAATCAATTCTATTATTGAATACGTAAACCAATCATCGCATGTTGTCCTTCACGAACAATCGCCACACGCGCGACGGTATTTTTTTGCAAGTCAGCAACTGCCTCGACAAAATCGTTGGCAGTGTCCACTTTCTTATTATTCACTTGAGTAATAATATCACCTGCTCGAATACGAGACTGTGCAGCAAGACCACCTAGTGTAACATCCTGAATGAGTACACCACCTTTGACACCAGATTTAGTTTTCTCTTGCTCTGTTAAGTTGCGAATAGCAACACCTAATACAGGTCCTTTGCGTGCCTTTGTGGCACTTTGTACCGCATCTTCTTTTGCAGGCGTATCATCAGGAGCAACGGTTAAGGTCGCAGAAATCACTTTTGGCTTATCATCACGTAATACTTCTAGACGAACTGATTGCCCTGGTTGAGTACGATTCAGATAGTTTAACAATTCAGATGTACGAGAAATTGGTGAACCATTGTATTTCATGATCACATCACCAGATCTAAACCCTGCTTTTGCCGCAGGAGAATCAGGCGCAACTTGGGTAATCAATGAACCTTCCGGTTTATCTAGTTTATAAGCTTCTGCTAAGTTACGATCAATATCTTGCAACATTACGCCCAGATAAGAACGGGTGACTTTACCATTCTTTTTCAGTTGATCGACGACATCCATTGCCACATCAATTGGTATGGAGAATGACAAGCCCATATAACCACCCGTACCACTAAAAATACGAGAGTTCACACCGACCACTTGCCCTTGTTGATTGAACAATGGACCACCAGAGTTACCTGGGTTCAAGGCCACATCGGTTTGGATAAATGGAACTGAAGTTTCACCCATCATATTACGTGACTTGGCACTGACAATCCCTGCTGAAGCTGAATAGTCAAAACCAAACGGGGAACCAATCGCGAGTACAGGTTGCCCCACTTTAAGCTGGTCAATATTTCCAACGGACAATGATGGGAAATTATTGCCTTCAACTTTTAATAATGCGACATCGGTACGTTCATCACTACCAACGACTTTCGCATCAATCTCACGACGATCGTTGAGCATGATGGTCACTTTAGATGCATCTTCTACCACATGATGGTTTGTCAATAAGTAACCATCTTTACTGATAAAAAAAGCACTACCGTACGCTGTTTTTTCTTGTGGTGCACGTTGCTGTGGAATAATGATCTGATTACCAAAGAAACGTTTTAAAATTTCAGGAACTTGTTGTTGTAACAATTCTTCCTGAGATATTTTTTTAACAACATTGACACTCACAACCGCAGGGCTGACTTGTTCTACCAAGTTTGAAAAATCAACAGGTGTCGAAGCTTGAACTTGTGATGTTGCCGCAGCGACAGTAAAGACTGCTGCATACATTCCCTTTTGTACTAGACCATTACTCATTTATCACGAACCTACATCTTGTGTTTTTACTTAAAAATGTTTGTAACATACTATTTGATGTCTTTGCGTAATAATATGTTTTCATTTTTTTATAAAACAAGACTTTACTTAATTATTTCTTAAAAGTCCTTATATCTAGTATTTAGACTAAAATCTGACACGTATAACTATTGTAATTTGTTCAAAAAAAGAGTGTTATAAGCAGACTTTTTTGAAATTAGCTGATGGACATGTCTAATTTAAACACAACACATCAATTTGATGTGATTATTGTGGGTAGTGGCGGTGCTGGTTTAAGTTTAGCTTTATCCTTGCCTGAACATTTTAATATTGCTGTTTTAGCCAAATCGACACTGACCGATGCGAGCACCTATTTTGCTCAAGGTGGTGTTGCTGCTGTTCTCGATGAAACAGATTCTATTCAACAGCATATTGATGACACTATGATTGCAGGTGCGCAATTATGTGAATTAGAAGCAGTGAAACATACAGTTGAAGGTGGTCGCCCGTCTGTAGACTTTCTGCTCAATCACGGTGTGCAATTTACTTTAGATGAAGATGAACAATTGCACCTTACTCGTGAAGGTGGGCATTCTCAGCGCCGTATCATTCATTCGGCAGATGCAACAGGTAAAGCGATTTCAACCACACTGGTTCAAAGAGCGCAAGAAAAGCAAAATATTCATATTTTTGAGAATTACATCGCAGTTGATCTCATTACCTTACATAAATTAGGTCATACCCAACAAGAGAATCGTGCTGTCGGTCTATATGCCTTAGATGAAAAAACTGAAACAGTACATACATTCTTAGCACCATTTACTGCCCTCGCCTGTGGTGGTGCAATGAAAGCTTACCTTTATACCTCTAATCCTGATATTGCCACAGGTGATGGGATCGCGATGGCATATCGTGCAGGCTGTCGTGTAGCGAACATGGAATTTAACCAATTCCACCCAACTTGTTTATATCATCCGCAAGCGCGTTCATTTTTAATCACAGAAGCCATGCGTGGCGAAGGTGCATATTTACGTTTACCTGATGATGAACGCTTCATGCTCCGTTTTGATGAGCGTGCTGAACTTGCCCCGCGTGATATTGTTGCACGTGCGATAGACTATGAAATTAAGCGCTTAGGCATACGTCATGTCTGGTTAGACATCACACATAAGCCTGCTGAATTTGTTAAAGAGCATTTCCCCACACTTTATGCACGTTTAATGGAACTCGGAATCGACATTACCAAAGAGATGATTCCTGTTGTTCCGGCAGCACATTATACTTGTGGTGGCGTCGTGGTTGATGAGCATAGCCAAACTGATCTTGCTGGCTTATATGCGATTGGCGAAACGTCTTATACGGGTTTACATGGTGCAAACCGTATGGCAAGTAACTCTCTTTTAGAATGTTTTGTCTATGGAATGAGTGCAGCCAAAGATATTGAAGCAAAATTTGGACAAGCTTTTAATCTTCCAACTGTCCCTGAATGGGATGCGTCTCAATCGACCAATCCAGATGAAGATGTCGTAATTCTGCAAAACTGGGATGAATTACGTCAAACCATGTGGAACTATGTCGGAATTGTTCGTACCACCAAACGTCTACAACGTGCCTTGCATCGTATTGAGATGCTGAAAAAGGAAATTACGGAATATTACCAAGACTATCATGTCAGTAAAAACTTGATTGAATTGCGTAATTTGGTCATGGTTTCTGAAATGATTGTACGTTGTGCAATGGAGCGTAAAGAGTCGCGTGGTCTACATTACACCTTAGACTATCCAGAGCTTTCACCTGAGTTAAGAAAAACAGTACTCACACCGCCTAACTTTACCGTAGAAACTCCATTGGTGAATGAAGAGCTTATTGTTTCTTAATATTTTTATTGGTCAATTTAAAGTGCCTTCTCTTTACAGAGGAGGCACTTTTTTATCGACAATACATTCATTTTAAAAATACTTCTATTCACCATAATACACTTGATACGCACTATGAAAAGTTTGTGTATGCAAAGCAGTTAAGTCACCCAAGTCTTGATAGCCTCCCGCCAAAACAAACATGATCGGAATCCCTGCTTTTTTTGCCATATTAAAGACCATTTCATCGCGTTTCTGGATCAATTCAGTTGTGAACCACGCTGAACCATAAGGATCGGCTTGATGACAATCCATACCTGCTTGATAAATAATAATATCTGCTTGCCATTCATGTGCCTTTTGAAAAGCTTCATGCAATGCCATCAGATACTGCGCAAAACTTCCATTCTTAGTATGTACATGGCGACTTTCAGCCCGTTCATAAGTTGGATAACCAAAAGCCAGACCATAAATACTAAAATTATATAAATTATTATACTTACGGGTAAATTCAGCGGTACCATCCCCGCCATGTTGGTCACAATCTAAGATAAAAATTCGTTTATTCGGATATTGCTGTGCAATCAGAGCCAAACCATTAAAAGTACAAAATGAACCACCGTATTCAGGTCGCGCATGATGAAAACCTTGCGCAATATTTGCAGCAATCCCATGTTCAAAAGCCAATTCTGTTGCCATTAGTTGCCCTGCATTAATGGCTAAAACCGCATCACGTAACTGCTCATTCCACGGTTTAAACCCTGCAAAAGTTGCAAGCTTATTGGGCTGACCAGTCATAAAAGCTTCGACATATTTAGGAGAATGTAATGCTTTTAAAATCTCAGGGTCTAATATTTTTGGTTCGTGAAATTCAAAATTCTTCACGTTATTTTGATTAAATTGCTGTAATTGCTCTGCAACAGCAAGCAGTTTTTCCATGCTATTGGTATGCGTTTGAGCAAAATAGCGTGGCGAAAAACATACATTTAACATAAAAAACTATCCGAGACTTAGCGCACTAAGTTGCGACTTTGCAACATCATCCAATTGTTTTAACAATGTCGTATCTGGACTAAATAACCCATTATGTACTTGCTGTTCAAAATGGGTACTAAACGCCCTCTTACGATTTTCAGGAGAGATCGCCAATGTCGTTAAACGTAAAAACCAAAATTTTTGAATCGCCTGATACGGAATAATAAAACCTTTAAACTCTTTATTTGGGCTTTTATCTGTAATTTGTTCAATATCATATTCGACTGAAAATAATGAACCCACTGGAATCCGTATACCATTCATTATAAGCGGCTGTAAATTAATACATGAATGATTATCTCCCATATTCATCTTTTCAATCAGCAACGGCTGATTTTGATCATCCACAAAAATATTAATTGAGCCCTGTCTGAGCATGGAACGATGGGCAATTTTCAGAAAAAAAGCTTCTGCCATTGGACATGAGCCAACTTTTGGCTTTTCTGATAAAGTTTGAATTTCGATATAGCCTGTTTCACGCGCTGACTTGGGCAAAATCACGTCCTCTAACATCGCACAAATGATTTTACTTTCTTCGAGTTGTGCAGATTGTGACACTTTTCTTAAATTTGCCTGAAATCGAACCTCTTGTTCCACTAATGTTTTGAAGTCATCTTCTTTTGCTTGGCGAATAAAATTTTGAATAGATACATTCTGATCTAAATTATGCCAATCTTCGATTTCTAAATCATACAAACTCTTTTGATCGATAATTTTTTTTAATTTTTTAAAATCATAATCTTGGAATATTTTTAGATCTGTGCCTTCAATTTGATCACGTGGGAAATTGATGTATTCTGCCAAAACACGTGTCGCTTGCGTAAAGCCACAGCCACGACGCTCGGTTTGATGTGAATAGTGTTCATTCAGCATTTCCGTCAATTTTTCAGATAAAGGAAAAACCTGTTCCTTAAACAACTGGACGACTTCATGATCTAATGACATATTCTCGCTTCCATTTACTATATATTTTTTAAATAATGTATTTATTATTAATAATTTAACATTATAAAAACGAGAGTACACTGCAAATTTGATTTTTATTCGAAATTTAATGAAGCATTTTTGAGAACATTAGGGTCTGTTGACAATTCGTCCATGTTTGCGACTTTGTATATTTTTAGCTGATACTAGGCGTGAAATACGAAACTTAGTTATTTTAAGTGAGTAGTTCACAACGAAGTAGCAGCTAAAAATACACTAGTCCCGAAGGGTTGTGGCTAAAATTATCGCAAACTTCGTTATGAAGTTTAAAAATGGAACCACCATTCTTTGCACTTCATGCCTCGTCTGCTCAATTTTAGCCGACAACGCAAGCCATTTATGAAATGTCAACAGACCCTAAAGTAAATGGTAGATTTAATGTTCTCAATTTTTTGAATTTTACTTTTGAGGTGGAACTGAATACGTCCCTGTCACATGTGCCACAGGATCATCGGAATCCAATGAATAAATCCATACTTCACCAACAATCAGTGCTTTACCCACTTTCATCAATCTACACACACCACGAATATCGACACCACCAGAAGGTTTGCGTAAAAAATTAATATTCATATTGGTGGTCACAGCCAAACCGATCAATCCAATTTCACCCATAATCGCAACATAAAGAGCGAAGTCAGCCAATGCCATCATGGTTGGCCCTGAAATTGTGCCCCCTGGTCGAAGATCATTCTCTGCGACATGCCATACCAATGAAGCACCCTTTTCAGTCACCTCTTCAATTTCGCATCGCTCTAAGCTTGGGCTAAAAAATTGCTGTAAAAATTGTACAATTTCGGTCTTATTGCTTTTCATCTTATAAAGTCTTCCTATCCCTGACCATTGACAATATAAAGCCTTTTACCCACCAAAACACTAACACTTTCGCTCAAAAAAATAGGTTGAATTTTATCATTCAACCTATCCTCTAAATTTAGAACTGACTTGGAATTTTATTTAACATAAGCCAATGCATCGGCAAATACTTTTTCTTGCGCTTGAATCGCATCTAGACGCTTCATACGCTCAGGGTCACGTGCATGAATTTCAGCAAATCCACTGCGTACCGATTCAAAAAATACCACTTTTTCTTGCTCAAAACGATCTAAATCCCCACGCGCTCTTGCACGGGTCATTCCTAGTTCAATTGGTGCATCGAGCCAAAAAGTAATATCAGGCATTTTTGAAACAAAGTTTTGATTTAAAAGTTGTAATTTTTCACGACTTAAACCACGACCCGCACACTGATAAGCAAAGCTCGAATCGGTAAAACGATCACACAAGACAATTTTACCTTCCGCTAATGCAGGTAAAATTACCAGTTCCAAATGCTGTGCGCGCGCTGCGTACATCAATAACAATTCAGTATCATGACTCATTTGCTCATCATGATTGACTGACAGCAATAAAGAACGGATTTGTTCAGCAAGAGGCGTTCCACCTGGTTCACGAGTCAGAACAACCGCTTTTCCTTGTTGCTGAAAATGTTCATACAACTTTTGGATGAGCGTGGTTTTACCAACCCCTTCAGTACCTTCAAAACTAATAAACATGCTCATTCCTTAATTCTTCGCTCGCATAACTTCAATATATTCTCGTACCGCACGATTATGGTCATCCAAGTTTGCTGAGAATTTATGACCACCATTGCCTGTTGCAACAAAGTAAATATTGTCAGAATCATCAGGATGCATGGTCGCT
The DNA here is from genome assembly GCF_001696605.3 of Acinetobacter wuhouensis. NCBI lineage: Bacteria > Pseudomonadati > Pseudomonadota > Gammaproteobacteria > Moraxellales > Moraxellaceae > Acinetobacter > Acinetobacter wuhouensis. Next base: position 2,648,279 of record NZ_CP031716.1, read on the forward strand.
TCAATGGCTTTTTTACTTGGTAAAGCAATCGGTGTTGGCGGTAAACCATTGATCGTATAAGTATTATAAGCAGTCGGTGTACGTAAATCTTGTTTAGAAATTTTGCCTTGGTATTTATCACCCATACCATAAATCACCGTAGGATCTGTTTGCAAACGCATCCCTAATTTTAAACGGCGGTAGAATACCCCTGAAACTTGACGAAGCTCACGATCTACACTGGTTTCTTTTTCGATGATTGAAGCCATAATCAATGCTTCATATTTATCTTTATACGGTAAATTTGGAGCACGTTTTTCCCAAGCTTCATCTAAAATTTTCATTTGACGTTGATATAAATCCGTCAAAATTTTCTTATCCGATTCACCTTTATCAAAGAAATACGTATCTGGTGCAAACAAACCTTCAGGATGATCGTATGGAATATTTAATGCTTTCAGCATTTCAGCAGGCGGTAAATGAATCACTGATTTCTCAATCAATGGATCATTTTTTAAAGATTGAATTAACTGTTTAGACGTCGTCCCTTCAATCACCAAAAGACGGCTCATTTGTGCATTTTCAACGTTAGAAATCATTTCCAAAACTTGACGAACGCTCATCCCTTGTTTGACTTCATAAACACCCGCTTTCATGGTGTCATGGATAAAAAGTTTGCGATAAAACTTCAGTACAATTGGAAAGCTAACTTTATTCTCTTTTGCAAGATCATCAATAAAGCCTGTATACGTTTCACCATTTGTAATCGAAAGCTTTTGCTTTGCCCCCTCGACGGGATAACTTTTGAAAATGCTCATTTTTAAAATAATGGTGGCAATCACCAAGATCGCCACCAATACAATGATGATCCCTTTATAAATTTTATTGCCCGTTTTATCAGAAGTATTCTTTTTAGATTTGGGCTTTGATTTTGCTTTAGACATGAGAATTAAACTGACTTAAATTTAAAGTTTGGAATAACTCAACACAAGATTGAGTGTTTAAAGGCTGTTGATTTAAAGTTTCAACAATTTTCATCGGGCTCAACGCATTGCAAAAAAATACGCTTTGAAAATTACGTATTTCATCCATATCAATATAACGTTGTTCGCATCGAATACCTTGCTGATGCATTCGAGACAAAATTTCAGCTCGCATCACACCATGTACGCCATTATAACGAAGTTCAGGCGTAATCCATGTATTGTTTATTTGAATAAAACAATTACTGCTCACCCCTTCAACAATCGAACCTTGTACATCCGTAACCAGCGCTTCCAACCAGCCCTTTTCTTGTGCTTCTTTCTTTAACATGACTTGTTCTAAACGGTTTAAAGTCTTTAAACCGACTAAATTTGGCATGACTAAACCAATCGCTTGTTCCAAAACACCACTATGAATAAACTCAGGTTGAAAAGCATCCGTCGCTTTTGGGTAAAATAGTACATATAAGTCAGCATCATGCTCAGGCATGGCATAACCACGATCGCCCTCACCACGACTTAGAATAATTTTCAACGTACCATTTAGACTTGGAAATTGTTGCTTTAATACATCCAAAGATTGCTCTAAAACATCAAAATTGAATTTTAAATACAAGCGTTCAGCGGCTAGTTTTAAACGTGCACGATGTAAGGACTCTAACTCCATGACATTTTGATGAAATCTTGCAGTGGTAAAACAACCATCACCATAATGAAAAGCTCGATCTAAAAGTGGAATAAAATCAATTTTTTGAGCATTTTTAAAGCAAATCATGATGCAATTTTCCTGACCTATGCACAAATGACGATAACAATATCTGCATTAACTAATTCACATTTATTCATATAAAATTCGTTTTTTATTATTTTTTATGAATAAAGACTAGCGTTATGCTCACTCCATCTTACCGAACTTATGAAATAAATGGGGCAAAAAATGCAGTTCACTCAACTAAAATTCGCTGTTGTTGCAGCATTATTATCAACAACTTCTCTCAGCGTTACAGCGAAAGATTTTTTAAATGTTTCTTATGATCCGACACGCGAACTGTATGAAAATTTCAACAAAAGCTTTTCGACATATTGGAAATCTAAAACTGGTCAAACGATTGACTTTAAACAATCTCACGGCGGTTCTGGCAAACAAGCTCGCGCTGTGATTGATGGTTTACAAGCTGATGTGGTGACTTTAGCACTGGCAGCAGACATCGATGCAATTGCACAAAGTACGAATCTATTACCAAAAGACTGGCAGAAGAAATTTCCACAAAACTCGACACCGTATACATCAACCATCGTTTTCCTTGTTCGTAAAGGCAATCCAAAAGGCATTAAAGACTGGGGCGACTTGGTAAAACCAGGTGTTGAGATCGTAACACCGAATCCAAAAACATCGGGTGGTGCACGTTGGAACTATTTAGGAGCATGGGCTTGGGCAAAACACCAATATGGTTCTGACGCGAAAGCACAAGACTTTGTTCGTCAAATTTATAAACAAACCAAAGTGTTGGACTCAGGTGCGCGTGGTGCGACCACAACATTTGCTGAACGTGGTATCGGTGATGTGCTCTTGGCTTGGGAAAATGAAGCTTTCCTCTCGACTCGTGAACAACCCGGTAAATTTGAAATTATCACACCTTCACTTTCAATTTTAGCTGAACCACCTGTTGCGATTGTTGAAAAGAATGCTGAGAAAGATGGCAACTTAAATCTTGCAAAAGCATATTTAAACTATTTGTACTCACCAGCAGGTCAAGAGATTGCAGCGAAGAACTTCTATCGCCCACGTAATGCAGCTACTTTGAAAAAATATGCAACGACATTCAAACCTTTAAAATTGGTAACGATTGATAAAGAGTTTGGTGGCTGGACCAAAGTTCAAAAACAACATTTTGATAATAATGGTGTATTTGATCAAATCGTCAAAGCCAATGCAGCAAGTAAATAAGATTTAAATAAAGTTCATTCAAGAAATAGGAGCATAGACATGATTCACACAATTATTGTTCCAGGTGTAGGTGGCAGTGAATATGATCATTGGCAATCAAAACTACAACGTGAACTCGTGTCTTGTTCCCGTGTACAACAACAGGATTGGAATCTACCGATTCTCAAAGATTGGGTTGCTCAATTTATCGAAACGCTGAATAAAGCTCAAGATCCTGTTCAAATTGTCGCTCACAGTTTCGGATGTCTTACGACTGTTGCAGCCTTAGCACAACATCCTGAAGTTACAGCTAAAGTTAGAAAAGTTATTTTAGTTGCACCAGCCAATCCATCACGCTTTGGTGAAGCAGGTTTTGCACGGAACAGTCTTGGAAACTACGAAGCTTATTTTCATGGACTTAAAATCAATGTTGCTGCTGAAATGATCATTTCTGAAAATGATCCATGGCTAGATTTTGAAAATGCGCAGAAGCTGGCGAAGGCTTGGAAAATCAGACCTAGAAACTTAGGACAAGTGGGACATATCAATGTTGCATCTGGTTTTGGACATTTTCCTGAAATCTATGACCATTTAATTTTAGAGAAACAAGATTTCTTTATTAGTAATACTGATGAGACCAAGTTGTTTTTTAAATTTGCAATTTAACCATTGCCTTTTAAGCTTGCCGAATTGTTTTAAATTTGCTTATTGACTTCAATAAGCTTTCTCTCTTTTGAGGAGTCATCATGTCGCAGCGATCCCGAGTGCTGCCAGGTTTTGGTCTATCTCTAGGCTTCACCCTAGCGTATTTATCATTAATCGTGCTTATACCACTCTCTGCCGTATTCATAAAATCTTTAGGCGTGGGCTGGGATGGTTTATGGGAAATTTTAAGTTCTGAACGAATTATTAAATCCTTACAACTGAGTTTTTCCACCGCCCTTGTCGCAGCGTTGATCAATGTGGTCTTCGGCTTGTTATTGGCTTGGTGTTTAGTGCGTTATTCTTTTCCAGGTAAGCGTATTGTAGATGCTTTGGTCGATTTACCTTTTGCACTGCCGACAGCAGTTGCTGGTATTGCACTCACCTCACTCTACGCATCAACGGGGTGGATTGGTCAACTCCTAGAACCTTTAGGAATCAAAATTGCTTATACCTCTTTAGGTATTACCTTGGCGTTGATTTTTATTGGTATTCCATTTGTGGTACGCACTGTGCAACCGGTTTTAAGTGATCTTGAAACTGAGCTAGAAGAAGCCGCTTCTGCATTAGGTGCAAACCGTTTTCAGATCGTGACAAAAATTATTTTACCGATCTTATTCCCTGCCTTACTCACTGGTTTTGCTTTGGCATTTGCGCGTGGTGTAGGTGAATATGGTTCAGTGATCTTCATCGCAGGGAACATTCCTTACGAAACTGAAATCGCACCGTTGATGATTATTACCCGTCTTGAAGAATATGATTATGCAGGTGCAACAACCATCGCCGTGGTGATGTTGATTATCTCTTTCGCATTCCTCTTTGTCATTAACTTGATTCAAGCATGGGCAAGTCGCCGTACAGGGAGAACTGCACGATGAGCTTAAATACCAATAGCAATGAGTTAGCAATTAAATTGCAATCTCGTGATGCGACACGTGAACCGACTTGGGTACGTTACATCTTATTAATTATTGCCTTACTTTTCTTTTTAGGCTGTTTAATATTACCGTTAATCTTGATTTTTGTTGAAGCATTTAAACAAGGTTTTCAAGTTTATGTTGCCTCTCTGGTTGATCCATATACCTTATCAGCAGTCAAACTCACTTTACTGACAGCTGCGATTGCCGTGCCATTGAATGTCATCTTTGGTGTAACTGCGGCTTGGTGTGTGGCGAAGTTTAATTTCCGTGGTAAAGCGATTTTAACCACCATTATTGACTCACCATTTTCAGTCTCTCCTGTTGTTGCGGGTTTAATGTTGGTGTTGATTTTCGGTTCACAAGGTTGGATCGGCTCATGGCTGATTGAACATGATATTAAAATTTTATATGCAACGCCTGCGATCGTCCTTGCCACCGTCTTTATCACAGTGCCTTTTGTTGCACGTGAACTGATTCCGTTGATGGAAGCGCAAGGCTCTGAAGAAGAAGAAGCGGCAATTGTATTGGGTGCTTCAGGTTGGCAAACCTTTTGGAAAATTACTATTCCAAATATCAAATGGGGTTTGATCTATGGCGTGATTCTATGTAATGCACGTGCCATGGGTGAGTTCGGTGCAGTATCTGTGGTTTCAGGTCACATTCGTGGTGAAACCAATACTTTACCGCTGCATATTGAAATTTTATATAACGAACCAAATTCGATTAGTGCTGCTTTTGCTGTATCGACCTTGTTAGCGTTCTTAGCAATCATTACCCTTATTCTAAAAACATGGGTTGAGTATCGCCAAGAAAAACAAGATCGTGAAAGCAAAGAGTCAACCGTTTCTTAAGGAATTGCACAATGAGTATTCAAGTAAAAAATATTGAAAAAAACTTCGGTGCATTCCATGCACTCAAAAACATCTCTTTAGATTTTCCAGATGGTCAGTTGGTTGCCCTACTCGGTCCATCGGGCTGTGGCAAAACCACTTTACTCCGTATTATTGCAGGTCTGGAGTCTGCGGATAGTGGCAAAATTATCCTTGAAGGGACAGATGCAACCAAAGTGCATGTTCGTGAACGTCAAGTCGGTTTTGTATTCCAACACTATGCATTATTTCGCCACATGACTGTCTATGACAATGTTGCGTTTGGTCTACGTGTTCGCCCTAAAGCGACTCGCCCGAATGAGAATGAAATCAAAAAACGTGTCACACGTTTATTGGATTTAGTCCAACTTGGCTTTTTAGCAGATCGTTATCCTGCACAATTGTCGGGTGGTCAACGTCAACGTATTGCTTTGGCACGTGCTTTAGCGGTTGAACCTCGTGTATTGTTACTGGATGAACCTTTTGGTGCTTTGGATGCTAAAGTCCGTAAAGAACTGCGTCGTTGGTTACGTACACTACATGATGAATTACATATCACTTCAATTTTCGTAACCCATGACCAAGAAGAAGCCTTAGAAGTTGCCGATCAAATCGTCGTGATGAATAAAGGTGATATTGAACAAATTGGTTCACCACGTGAAGTTTATGAAAAGCCTGCAACACCGTTTGTTTTTGACTTCTTAGGTCAAGCCAATCGTTTTGAAGGTGAAAATCATCAAGGCATTATTCAAATCGGTGATGATCGTATCCAACTACCATCTGCACGTAATACTGCCGACGGTAAAGTCATTGCATTCGCGCGTCCAAATGAGTTAAAAATTCATGCGCAACCGACTGAGAATGCAATCCAAGCCACCTTCTTACGTGAATTGTGGATTGCTGGTAAGGTGATGGCAGAATTACAAGATCGTCAAGGGAACTTGATTGAAATTGCACTCAATCCAGAAGATGCAAAGTTACATCAATACAGACCAAATCAAACAGTTTGGGTAAGTGCTTCGACACTTCACCTATTTGAAAATCAAGTCGCATAATGGGCGACTGGGTGAGTCGTAACAGACTCATCCACAATTGAGGTATCGAAACAATGAACTTTCAACAATTACGAATTATCCGAGAAACAGTTCGTCAAAATTATAATTTAACTGAAGCTTCAGCAGCACTTTACACATCACAATCAGGTGTGAGTAAACACATTAAAGATCTTGAGGATGAACTCGGCGTACAATTATTTGTTCGCAAAGGTAAACGTCTTTTAGGTTTAACTGAACCTGGGCAAGCCCTACTCAGTATCGTTGAACGTATGTTAATCGATGCCGATAATATCAAACGCCTTGCTGATGATTTTAATAAAGTCGATGAAGGGACGCTGACCATTGCAACGACTCATACGCAAGCGCGTTATGTTCTACCACCAATTGTGAATTTGTTTAAAAAAGCGTTCCCAAAAGTACATTTGATTTTACAACAAGCCAGCCCTGTTGAAATTTCTGAAATGCTTCTACTCGGTCTTGCTGATATCGGTATTGCAACTGAATCATTGACCACAGAAGAAAACTTGGGCAGCGTGTCATTCTATAACTGGAAACATAGCATCATTACCCCGCAAGATCATCCTTTAACCAAGCTTGATCCTAAAGATATTACCTTAGAAAAATTAGCAGAATATCCGATTATCACCTATCACGGCGGTTTTACAGGCCGTTCTAAAATTGACAAAGCATTTGAAGATGCCAATTTAGATGTTGATATTGTCATGTCAGCTCTCGATGCCGATGTCATCAAAACCTATGTCGAGTTAGGCATGGGGGTTGGTATTGTCAATGATGTGGCGTATGACAATGAACGTGATCATCGTTTAAAACAAATTGATACTGATATTTTTGGTTTAAATACCACTTGGATTGCAGTGCGTAAAGGTCACTTACTTCGAGGTTATGGTTACGAGTTTATTTCTCTCTGCTCACCGGATGCGGACATCAAAGCATTGAAAAAAATAGCGTATCCGGACGATTAATTCAGAAAGCACTAACAAAAGATGGAGAGTTTAAACTCTCCTTTTTTATTGCTCTTTTTTTAATTCACGAATTTCAAATCATTAAAATATTAACAAACACTTTTTAGAATTTCTAAAATCATTGATTTTTATATTATTTTTACTTTCATGAAGATTTATAGTATAAAATTTAACCTTATTTTTTATTTATACATTATAAATAATTCGGGGTAGCAATGAACACAATCACATGGGGGCTTGCCTTAGGCACTTTTGTTCCTATTTTAAGTAGTGCTGCTGGAATAGAAACGTCTAATCAATCTATTCAATCATTTTTAGAGTCTGATCATTATGTCGAACTGTCCTATGCACAAATGCATGCCAATGTATCAGGTCAGCTTCCACAAACTGAAGCTTTAAAACAACAAGGCGTTGAGAATTTCTCCACTGGAAATTTAATCAATGATCAGTATTTTTTCAATGTCGCTGCAAAGCTACAACTTACTCCGCAGTTTTCCTTTGGTCTAATTTATGATCACCCCTATGGTATGGATATGGATTATCAATACCAACCACAATTACAAACTGGTGCACCGCTTTTAGAGTCTGGAAAATTAGATTTTTCGAGTGAAAACATTTCATTGTTATTCGGTTATCAACCCTCATCGCAATGGAATATCTATGCAGGTACTGCATATCAACAATTTCAGGGTGAACTTGAAGTGATGGGTGAAAACTATTCTACATTGAGTGGTTATCATGCAAAAATTAAAAAAAGTGCGGGACAAGGTTGGCTTGCGGGACTCAGTTATCAAATTCCTGAATATGCGTTTAAAACTGCGCTCACCTATCGTTCTAAAATCGAACATAAGGCAAGTATTACAGAAGACCTTTATGGTCAAAATTTAGAATTTGTTCCTTTTGCCAAAACAACAATCAATACACCACAATCGGTGAATTTAGATTTTCAAACAGGCTTAAGTCAACACAATTATCTCTACAGCACATTGCGATGGGTCAATTGGAAAGATTTTAAAATTCAACCCACTCAATTTGGTACAGTCATCGACTATTACGTTTCACTTTATCCTACGACAGCAAAGCCATTTAATTTAGTTGAATATAAAAGTGACCAATGGTCAGCAAAGCTTGGACTTGCACATAAGTTTAGCGAACACTGGATCGGTGCGGCTGAAATGCTATGGGATTCAGGCACTGACAATCCCGCAGGAACACTTAATCCATCTAATGGATATTATGGTTTAGGAATTGGAGCGGTATATAAACCAGATGAAAATTATTATCTCGCCTATGGGATCAATTATATTTACTTCAATAAAGCTGATCTCGACTCACTGAACCCCTTCAATTCAGTCACGCAAAATTCAACTTTATCTGGAGTTAATAACAATTACGCTTTTGTGCATGGAATTAAGTTTGGTTATCACTTTTGATTTATGTTTTAAAGGTATTATCAATATTCATTACGCATAAAAAAACGAGCCGAAGCTCGTTTTTGGATTCTAAAAAGAATCTAGATGCAATTACCAGTTAAAGCTTACACCAACTTTACCAACTGGCAACCATTCATATTTATCATCATTACGGATTTTGTTTTCTTCAGCTGCTAAATCACGATCAAAATCTGCACCATTTACATTAACAAAATTACCTTTTGATTGTAAATTCACATCAGGATTTCCAGTGTAGTACGCACCAACTTCACCAAATACACCAATATTTTTTGTGATTTTAGGTGCAAAACCAAACCCTACATATGGAGCTATATCATTTTTATAGTCCATTTTACCTGATACTTCACCATTAAAGTTATAGTTATTACCATTTACCTTAATTGTGCCATCACTAGAACGTTTTTTAAGGTCATATTCACTATCAACATAACCTACACCAGCAGCTACATATAGACCTTGTGCCCATACATTTTGGCTCGCACCCCATGGACGAATTTCAGCATTTAAATATGCTAATTTATTATCCATATCTGCATCATATTTAGTACCGTTGATTGATACATCATCAGTCCAAGAAATGTCGCCGCCATTATAACCAAGAGCCAAACCTACATAAGGATTTGCTGTCCAAAGTAAAGCACCACCATAACCAGTTGTACCTACTTCAACACGAGCACCTGTAGGAAGTAATTGATTTGCATTAAAAACATTACCTTGGTTTACAACAGCTTCATCAGCCATTGCAACGCCTGATGCCAATAATGCAGTTGCAACTGTTAGTACTTTTAACACTTTCATTTCTATCTCCTCAAATTAAACATGAGTTTGTTCTTTAATCGTTAATGTGTTTCGACTCAAACGCATAATATGTGATTTGATTGACGTAATTAAGGTGAAAATTGATTACTTTTTGTTAACTTTTGATACAATTTAACTTTAATATTTGTTTATAAACACTTTCTTTTTTAAGAAATAGTTGAGCTAAACAACTTTTTAAAGCAATTTTTAAATTTCATCGTGAGTTTTTTAAATTGAAGTTCGATTTTATATCTAAACCCAGTGCGATTTGGTGTAGAATCTTTAAAATTTTTTTGGAAAGAAGAACATGACTCAGCTTTCAACGATCATTGAAGAAGCGTTTGAAAATCGTGCTAACTTTACTGCTGCAGACTGTCCTGCTGAAGTACGCCAAGCTGTTGAACAAGCGATTGCTGGCTTAGATAACGGTAGCTTACGTGTCGCTGAAAAAATTGATGGTAAATGGATTGTTCATCAATGGTTGAAAAAAGCGGTTCTTTTATCATTTAAGCTCAATGATAATAAACCAATTGAATCATGTGATCTTCAATTCTATGACAAAGTAGATACTAAATTTACAGGTTGGACTGAAGCACAATTTAAAGCTGCTGGCGTACGTGTTGTACCGCCTGCTGTTGCACGTAAAGGCTCTTTCCAAGCAAAAAATGTGGTGTTGATGCCTTCTTATGTCAATATCGGTGCTTATGTTGATGAAGGCACAATGGTGGATACTTGGGCAACTGTAGGTTCATGTGCTCAAATCGGTAAAAATGTACATCTATCAGGTGGTGTTGGTATTGGTGGTGTTCTTGAACCACTTCAAGCAAACCCAACCATTATTGAAGATAACTGCTTCATTGGTGCACGTTCTGAAATCGTTGAAGGTGTAATCGTTGAAGAAGGTTCTGTGATTTCAATGGGTGTTTTCATTGGTCAATCGACTAAGATTTTTGACCGTGAAACTGGCGAAATCCACTATGGTCGCGTACCTGCGGGTTCTGTAGTCGTATCTGGTAGCCTTCCATCTAAAGATGGTACTTGCAACCTTTATGCTGCAATCATCGTAAAAAAAGTCGATGCTAAAACACGCGCTAAAACAAGCCTTAACGAATTACTTCGTGAAGACTAATTGATAATCACGAAATATCAATCGTTTTGCGGAACCTAATGTTCCTCGGAGTTTGAATCGCTCCTCATCTCTACGGTCAAATTTGATCGTAGAGATTTTTCATTTTGTAAGCTGTGGTAAATCTCATGAATGCTCTTCGTTCTTCAACTATTCCTGTTTCTGATCCGTCTGCGGGGTTACGTATTACGGAGATCTTTTATTCGTTACAAGGTGAAGCCAATGCCGCGGGTTTACCGACTGTTTTTATTCGTTTAACTGGTTGCCCTTTGCGTTGTACCTATTGTGATACAACCTATTCGTTTGAAGGTGGCGAACGTCAGTCACTTGACCAAATTATTCAAACCACATTAGATTTTAAAACACCATATATCTGTGTCACTGGTGGTGAGCCACTTGCTCAACCCAATGCTTTGCCTTTAATGCAACGTCTTGCAGATCTCGGTTGTGAAGTATCTTTAGAAACCAGTGGTGCCTTAGATGTATCTAAAGTTGACCCACGGGTTTCAAAAGTTTTAGATTTAAAAACACCTACTTCAGGTGAAGCTGCTCGAAATTTGATGAGTAATCTAGAACATCTTACTCAGCATGATCAGATTAAATTTGTGATCTGTAATCGAGAAGATTATGAATGGTCAAAGCAGCAAGTTGAACAGTTTTTGTTAAATGAAAAAGTCAGCACTGTGTGGTTCTCTCCTGCTTTTGCTGTTGAAAAAGGTGCTGTTCGTTTACCACAACTCGCACGTGATTTAGCTCAATGGATTTTAGAAGACCATCTCCCTGTTCGTTTCCAATTGCAATTACATAAATTGCTTTGGAATGACGAAACTGGTCGTTAATCCTTCGTCTTACTTATTTACCTTTTGTTATTTGTTTTAATTGATATTTTGGAGAATTGGATATGCGCCCTCGTGCCATAGTCTTACTATCTGGTGGTTTAGACTCAACAACTTGCTTAGCTTGGGCTCAAGCCAATTATGAATGCATCGCTTTAAGTTTTATGTATGGTCAGCGTTCAACCACTGAACTAGATGCTGCACGTGCTTTAGCGCAACGCGCGGGTGTAGAACATCGGGTCATCAATATTGATTTAGGCAATTTAGGTGGTTCAGCACTTACAGACCATAACATTGATATCCCTGATCATGAAACTGATGGTATTCCTGTAACTTATGTTCCAGCACGTAACACGATTTTCTTGTCTTATGCACTGGCAGCAGCAGAAGTTTTTGATGCACAAGCCATTGTGATTGGTATCAATGCTGTTGATTATTCAGGATATCCTGACTGTCGACCTGAATTTATTGACGCCTTTGCCAATATGGCGCGTTTGGCAACCAAAGTTGGTGTAGAAGGAAAACCTCTTAAATTTGAAACACCTCTGTTACATTTATCCAAAGCGAATATAATACGCTTAGGCATCGAACATGGCGTAGACTATAGTCAAACGGTTTCATGCTACCAAGCAGATGACCAAGGACGCGCTTGTGGTAAATGCGATAGCTGCCGACTTCGTAAACAAGGTTTTATGGATGCAGGTGTTGCAGATCCAACTCGCTATATACCGCAATAACAAGGTACATTTTATGAAAAACTTAAAATCAGGTCTTATTCTTTCAACTTTATTTTCAGCTTCGGCTTTAATGGGAACAGCTGCTTTTGCTGCTGAAGCAAATCCGCTTCAACAAGCTTATAAAAGCACCAATGTAAAATCAGCGCTTGTGAATGTATGTAAAACTGAAACAGCGAAAGGTGGAAAACTGACTTCTGCTGAAGTCAGCAAATTCTGTGGTTGCCAAATTGATGCTCAAGGTAAAGTGACTGAAGCTCAAAAATGGGAAATCCAAAGCGCTGTAAACCAAAAGAAAAACCCATCAAGTTTAGCTTTTGTACAGCAACAAAATAAAGAACTTAAAGCATGTTTCGGTCCTCAGTTAACCAGCAAGTTAGAAACTTTAACTGAAGCTGCGATCAAAGCTGCTCAAGCGAAAAAATAATACTGATTCAATCAAGCCTGCTTAATGCAGGCTTTTTTTCGCATTTGATTTATACACCAGCTTTAACAAAAGCATTACAAGCCTGCCCATGCAAAATTCAACTCACTCTTCCATTCAACCACGTAAATTCGTCGCATCTTATAGCGGTGGCAAAGACAGTAGCCTTGCCTTGTACTATGCAATGCAGCAAGGTCAAGCCGTTGCCTTAATCGTTACCTTAGATGAACATGGTATTCGCTCACGCTCACATGCGATGCCACTTGATATTATTGATGCACAAGCAGCAGCACTGGGACTGCCTATTCTCAAAACCACAACCACATGGGAAAGCTATGAATCTCAGTTTCTCAACGTCTTGGCAGAAGCTAAAGGCTATGGTGCTGAAGTTTTAGTTACAGGTGATATAGACTTAATCGGTCATGCAGAGTGGAATCAATCAGTTTCGGCACAACAACAACTTGAACTGTGGATGCCTTTGTGGCAAAAGCCACGTCTTGAAGTGGTCAATGAACTGATTCAACTGAAATTTATTTGTATTGTCGTGACAGTCAATCTTGACCTTGGAATGACCACGGAAGATTTAGGTCGTGTGATTGATCATGACTATGTCAATGAATTACTTGCACGTGGTATAGATCCATGTGGAGAATCTGGTGAGTTTCATACCACCGTAATTGATGCACCGATATTTAAAAATCCGCTTTCAGTGCATAAAGGTGCTATTCTTTATCATCAAAATTATGCCTTTTTAACGCTTGAATTAGAAGCTTCGTAAATTTAAGGAATGACAATGACTGAACAAATCCAACTGCCGAATCAAAGTTTTCCGACCACTACAGGTGAAATCAATCTAACTGAACTGAGTACAGAATGGTTAGTTTTATATTTTTATCCAAAAGACAATACGCCTGGTTGTACCACACAAGCTGTTGGTTTCTCATGTATTAAAGATCAATTTGACGCATTGAATGCTACCATCATTGGGGTATCTCGTGACTCAGTCAAAGCACATCAAAACTTTACGGAAAAGCAAGCTTTAACCATCAATTTGATTAGTGATAAAGAAGAAGTACTCTGCAAACATTTTGACGTGATTAAAGAAAAAAATATGTATGGTAAAAAAGTGATGGGGATTGAACGCTCAACCTTTATTTTCCATAAAGGTCAATTGGTTAAAGAATACCGTAAGGTTAAAGCTGCGGGGCATGCGGAACAAGTTTTAGAAGACTTAAAAGCATTACAAGCGGATTAATATTATTAATGGAAAGCCCCTTTCCTTGCGCCATATATGGCTCAGGGATGAGGCGCTTGCTCCGCAAGAGGATGAGGGAAATTTTAAATCACCAATGAAATCGCAATTCCCCACATCACCACTCCAATGATAAAATCTAATATTTTCCATGCTTTAGGATTTTGAAAAATAGGCAATAATAATCGCGCACCATAACCCAACGTAAAAAAGAATAGCCAAGATGCTGTGATTGCACCCATTGCAAAATACATTGCTGTCGTCTCAAACTTTGTCGAAATTGAACCAATCAACACCACGGTATCCAGATACACATGTGGATTCAGCCAAGTTAATGCCAAACAAATCAAAATCATTTTGAATAAATTTGATTCACTATTTTCACTCGGTAATAAACTGCTTGATGTTTTAAAGGCTTGAATAAAATGTTGCGCGCCGTAAAAAAATAGAAACGTCGCACCAAAATACTTCGCCCAATTTACAATTTCAGGATGACTTTGTACTACATGTGAAAAACCCAGTACGCCCAATAAGATCAAAATCGAATCTGAAGCTGCACAAATCACACACAGCCAAAAAACATATTGCTTTTTTAAGCCTTGCTTGAGGATAAATGCATTTTGCGCCCCAATCGCAATAATCAGACTGAATCCTACAGCCATCCCCTGTATATAACTCTGCAACATTTAACACTACACTTTTAACATTTCTATCAATCACGCTATTATCTTCACTTATGCTATAAAGTGAGTATTTCTAAATAAATATAATCATTACTGAGTTTTTCTTAGCTTTAATAACTATGCTATTTTTAGTCAGAGATCTTTAATTCTTCGATAAATTAATGATCTTTAGCAATTAATATATCCACCTTTGCAATAGAGTCGATTGGAAGATGTTACAAAGTAAACATAGTGAAGCTTTCTTGGCTGTCGCAGAAACAGGAAGTTTTGAACAGGCTGCACAGCGTCTAAACATCACAGCGTCTGCAGTGACATTACGCTTACAGAGCTTGGAAAAAAGTCTAGGGCATCTACTTATTGTTAGAGAACGCCCCTGCAAACCGACACAGGTTGGACAGTCACTGTTGCATTATTTACAACACAGCAAATTGCTTGAGCAGAACTTTTTGCAAAATTTGACAGGGCAAACAGCTTCTTCTTTTTATCAGGTCAATATCGCAACCAATGCTGATTCTTTAGCAACATGGCTATTGCCTGTTTTAAAATCGTGTCTGGTTGAAAATCAGATTGTGGTACATTTTCAGGTCGATGATCAGTCACAGACGCATCATTTACTTGAAGCCGGATTAGTCAATGCGTGTGTGACCACAGAAGCCCAAGCCATGAAAGGTTGCAGTGCAGCGTATATTGGCACTATGCATTATCATTTTGTCGCGACCTCTGCGTTTTGTCAGCAATGGTTTAAAAATGGTGTCAATCGTGAATCAATTCGGCTCGCACCTGCCCTTATTTTCAATCCCAAAGATGGTATGCATACTGATTATATACAAAAGAATTTTGGTTTAAATGTCGCACAATATCCACATCACTTTATTCCCTCATCACATGGTTTTGTCGATGCGATTGCTATGGGCTTAGGTTATGGCTGGTTACCTTATTATCAAGCCAAAGATTTTTTTACTAATGGTACTTTGATCGAAGTTTCTCCAGCACTTCAAATTGATTTACCACTCTATTGGCATCATTGGAAACAACAATCCAAGCAACTTGATCAAATTACCCAAGTGCTAAAAACAACGGCACAAAGTGTTTTGCAATAAGGATGTATAGGGGCAATAATGTATTAGAGTAGCAACATTCAGATTTATAAATCACATGCAACACAATGCTCTATTGTGCTTTCCATTGTCCATTCACTTGAATATTCACTTTTTCTCCGACACCACCCACAGCTTTTTTCATCCCAAAATCACTACGGTTAATCGTCGTAGATGAATTAAAATCCAAAAGTTTCGGATTACTCGTATTCGGTTTAATCGTCGCATCAAATATGACTGATTTAGTCACATTACGTAGCGTTAAATTGCCAATAATTTGATACTTATTGTTTGAAAGTGCTTTAAAACTTGTACTTTTAAAAGATACTGAAGGATACTTAGCCGCATAAAATAAATCCTCACCAAAGATCATATTCTTCAAGGAAGATTTATTGATGCTTAGGCTATTTACATCCATTACAAATTCAGTCGATGCTTTTTGTGGTGCTTTTACATCAAAGTTAAGTGAAGATTGCACACGCTTAAACTGCCCTTTGACAATGCTTATTCCCATTGAATCTATATTGAACCCAACCCGACTCGATGGCGTTAAAGTCCAGTTTGTGGCAAATGCGCTTGTACTCAATACAGCAGTCGAAAAAATAACAGCTTTGGCAATCTTTTGATTCAATCGTTTTTGATTCAATTGCATGATATATCCTTAACTTTGTTTTAGCCTTAGCAGTACAAGGTCTGGTTTACTGCCTGCAAAGCTTCATTCTATGCAATAAAGTTAGAGATTCGATTTGTCCTGAGTGTCGAATTTGTGTTGCAATTGTTGATACATATCACTTTTTTTAAAGTTTTGTAAAAATTCTATCGTTCCTTGTGGAAATTCCGTGTGTTTAATTTCACCTCGATAGTATGCTTCTCGTAATGGTGTAGCAGAAATTGAACCAACTAAGCTGTCTAATTCAACCATTTCCCATTCAGGAAATAATTTTAAATAATAAGATGAATCATCTTTGAAATGACCGATTAATCCGATTTTATCTTGAGGTTTGACGACTTCATTGACCAATGATTTTACCAATTTAACCCATTTCACATCATTATAAACATCAATCACATGCACGAATTTAATGCGTTTTTGATCGGCTTCAGAAAAATTCGATAAAATCATCTGTTCCCTTTCTTGGGCTAGAAAAGGATTTTTGGTATTTCGCTCATTCTGTGCTGAACCGAGTGCCAAAATCACGTATTGGCTTTGTTGTAATGCAATACTCACGGTTTGCATATGTGCCAAATGAAAAGGCTGAAAACGTCCAATATAGACAAGATCATCAAATTTATAAGTCATAAAAATCATTTTTTATGAACTCACCAGTTGCAACATATTTTCAAATATGCGACATAATGAGGGCATAAAATCCAATTAAATTTTAAAGCAAGGATAGTACGATGACATTTCGTTGTATTCAACAACCGCATCAACATTTAAACGCAAATTTAGAAAATGGTGTACTGACTTTATCAATTAACCGACCAGAAGCAAAAAATGCCTTGTACGGTGAATTGTATCTTTGGATTGCGTCAGCTTTAGATGAAGCAGATCAAGATAACAGTGTCCGTGTTGTGATTTTACGTGGTGCAGGTGCTGACTTTAGTGCTGGCAATG
This sequence comes from Acinetobacter wuhouensis, assembly GCF_001696605.3. NCBI lineage: Bacteria > Pseudomonadati > Pseudomonadota > Gammaproteobacteria > Moraxellales > Moraxellaceae > Acinetobacter > Acinetobacter wuhouensis. The sequence continues at coordinate 2,665,719 of NZ_CP031716.1, forward strand.
ACATGAAAGACTTTCTACAGTCTTTACAGAATAAACAAGAAGGTAAAGAAGGTGATGGACCTCCTTTTGTGTTATTAAAATCAGCAGCACGTTTTTCTAAGCCTTTGATTTGTGCAGTGCGCGGTGTTGCAATTGGGATTGGTGTAACGATTCTTCTGCATGCAGATCTCGTCTATGCAGACAATACAGCCCTCTTCCAAATTCCATTTGTCAGCTTAGGACTTTCTCCTGAAGGTGCTTCGAGCAAACTGCTTATTCAACAAGCGGGCTATCATAAAGCGGCTGAATTGCTTTTAACCGCTCAGAAGTTTAACAGTGAAAAAGCTTTAAGTGCTGGTTTAATCAATAGTATTGAAGATGATGTCTATGGTCATGCTTTACACCAAGCCCAAACGCTTGCGGCATTGCCTTTGGCTTCAATTAAACAAACTAAAGCCTTGATGAAACACAATCTTGAAGAAATTATTCAATGTGTAGATGATGAAGCCGTGGTCTTTATGCAACGTGTAAAATCACCTGAAATGGCTGAAGCTGTTGCAGCATTTATGCAAAAGCGTAAACCTGATTTTGCTCAATTTAACTAACGTTACACAGTAACATAAAAGCAGTTTTTGCTTCTCGATCAATATGGATACGCGATAACGTCATCCGCAACGTGTTTGAGGCAGGACTACTTTTAATCAGATATGTTTCTGCGATGTATTCAATAGTTTGACGGAAGTGGACGAGTTTTGCGGATGACAATGGTTTTGCCTCCTTTTCCCGAAAGAAAAGGAGGTCGAGCCGAAGGCTAATCCCTAAATTAAAACTTTTGATGTAAGACTCCGTCAAAAACTACAAAACCATTTTAAATCTTCATAAAAAATTTCAATAAGGTTAAACCAATGCCACAAGACTCTACTGAAAAGAAGCGTTATTACGAACCTGCACCACAAGATATTGAAGAGATGGATCCGTAAATTTGAACAACTCCTATAAGTGATATTCTGCTCCTCAAATGATGTTATAAACATCAATATATGGAGTATTTTATGGCACGTAGACCAAGAAGAAATCATTCAAATGATTTTAAAGCTAAGGTAGCACTTGCTGCGATTAAAGCAGAAAAAACACTTGCTGAATTGAGTGCTGAGTTTGATGTTCATCAAAACCAAATTATTGACTGGAAAAATCAATTGATCTCAGCTTCCTCGCAAGCTTTCGATCAATCAAAAGCTCCAACAGAACCACCCATCGATCTAAAAAAACTACATGCAAAAATCGGTGAGCAGGCATTAGAAATTGATTTTTTAGAAGGTGTGTTGAAGAAACTGGGCCGCTTCAACCACAAAAGTTAATCGACGACTCACTTCAGATTTCAGTATCTAAGCAAGCTAAGCTGCTGAAAGTCTCCCGTGGTTGTTATTACTATCGCCCAAAACCTGTGAGTGCATCAGATCTGAAGCTGATGCGATGTATTGATGAATTACATATGCAATATCCTTTTGCAGGCAGTCGTATGATGCGTGATTTGTTGAATCGTCAAGGACATCATATAGGACGACGTCATACACGTACTTTAATGAAGAAAATGGGTATTCAGGCGTTATATTGCAAACCAAATTTAAGCCAGGCTAATCAAGCTCACCGTAAATATCCATATCTGCTCAAAGGGTTGGCTATTCAGCGCAGTAATCAAGTGTGGTCTACGGATATAACGTATATCCCTATGGCAAAAGGCTTTGTTTATTTATGTGCTGTGATTGATTGGCATAGCCGCAAGGTACTTGCGCATAGGGTATCGATTAGTATGGAGGTGGATTTTTGTATTTCGGCTTTAAATGAAGCGATTGAAAAATATGGTCGACCTGAAATATTTAATACAGACCAAGGCAGCCAGTTTACCAGTGATGCATTTATTGATGTATTGAAATCAAATGGCATTCAAATCAGTATGGATGGTAAAGGTCGATGGGTAGATAATGTGATGGTTGAACGATTATGGCGGAGCGTTAAATATGAAGAGGTGTATCTCAAAGCTTATAGCAGTGTCACAGATGCGAAAAAGCAATTAAGTGCATATTTTGAGTTTTATAATTTGAAACGACCTCATTCGAGTCTAGACAAAATGACACCAAATGAGTTTTACTATGATCAGCTACCCCAACAAAACAAGGTGGCTTAACTAGAGCGGAATATCACTTATAAATACGCTTTTAGTTGTTCAAACAAGTGGGACCACCTCTTTGATGTCAATAATTTCCGCAAGGTTGTAGAAAGTCGTCGTTCTGTACGTAAATTTACCGATAAAGCGATTCCTGCTGAAATTTTAGATGCATGTTTAGATCTGGCATTACTTGCTCCAAACTCTTCAAATCTACAACCTTGGACGTTTTATGTGGTTCAAAATCCTGCCAAGAAAAAGCAATTGGTCAAAGCGTGTATGAGTCAGTGGTCTGCACGTACCGCGGCTGAGTTAATTGTCTGTGTCGCTCGTACTGACCGTGTTGACGAAATGGCGAAAAAGAATATTTCTGAATTCCCTTTTCCAGAAATTCCACCTTTGGTCAAAAAATATTATAAATTTATTCCATACAATTATAAAACGGGCTATTTCAATGCATTGGGTAATTTCAAAAAAGTTGCCTTTAAAGTGGCACGAACTTTAGATAAACAAATGCCTGTGACCGCTTTTAATCAAGCTGATGCGGTATTGTGGGCAACTAAAACCACTGCCTTAGCCTGTGAAAATTTAGTCTTGGCTTTACGTGCTTATGGTTTTGATAGCTGTATGATGGAAGGATTTGACGAGCCTTTGGTACGTAAAATTCTCAATCTTGGTGATCTCGAATATCCTGTGATGGTGATTGGTGCAGGTGAACGTGCTGAAGATGGTGTGTTCTTTCCACAATATCGCTTTGATCGTGATTTGTTTATCCAGAGAGTTTAAGTCATTGTGAATATTTAAATTGATCATCATAGACAAGTAATAAGTTTTAACTTGTCTATGCGATTAGCTAATTTAAGCTTTGATTTTGGTAAGTTTATTTATGACTTATTTTTGGATTTAATCATTAAAAATTTGTTTGTAAATACTCAACATATTCATGCTTGGCAGATTCGGATAAAACCTGACGCTCCTCAAGTAAGATCACACAACGCAAAGCCAAATCATAAGAACGATAGGCATAATGAGCAATCACAGCCAATTGCTTAAGTTGTTCATTATTCATTAATTCAGGTTTTGAGAAGTCACGTACATAAACTAAATCTGCTTCCAAAAGCTGATTTAGTGGCTGTGCTGGATTCTGATTCAATACCATCGGAGATATAGGCCAATGTTTTACCGCAGCAAAACAATGTGGCACAAAACCTTGTGATCTCAACTCAATATCAATTTCCCCAAAGCCTGCTTGGTTTTGATACAACGTCATAAAAGACACTTCAGTTTGAATCGCGACTGCAGTTTTTAATTGTTGATGTCCATGCTTAAAAACATTGAGTTCACCACCTTGTATATCAATTTTTAAATAATCCACGTGCTGTATTTCATGAATATCATCAAATCGAATGGTTGGAACATTCACTCGCTCTAATACTTCACCAAGAGGTAAATAGAAATCAAATACTTGGAGTACCTCTGGATTGGGTTCAAATAAACTGGTCATCCCCGATGAGCGACAAATACGTAGCTGATGCTCTGCCCCATCCCCCACCACATAGGGCAAATAATTTTCCAGTTCGCTTTTTTGTTGATTTAATATTGCTAAAGCATGTGTTTGTGGTTCAAAACCCACCACTTCACAAATTTTCAGATCAAGCATTGTTTTATACGGTGGCTCTCCATCAATTGGATTTGCACCAATATCAACAACTTTAGTTCTATTTTTAGGTTTTAAAAGCTGATAAAAAAAATCCATTGCATCAATTTTTATAAAATATATTTTGTTAAATTCTCATTTTTAAACGCATAAAACAATGGTTTTTTCTCAATATTTTAGCTTACTCGATTTCAATCATCTGAATAAACTCAAAGGCAGGTTCTTCATAAGGATGGCTTGCCTTTAAAGCCTGTGCCACTAATTTTGCTTGATCCTCTGGAACAATGGTTTCCACACGCCATTCTGGAATTTGCTCCAAAGTATTCAATTCACCAATAAATGGCTTTGCATCTTTAACAGGTTTAAATTGCCCTGTGCCTAAAACTTGCCATGCACAGTGTTCATAATTTCCGATCCCACCTGCGCCTGCTGAAAATATTGCTACTTTTGTAGTTTCTAGGTGCGATTCAGGGACATAATAGATGAGTTTTAACATGATTATAATTCTCCCAAATACACTATTCTAAAGGCTTACTTAGATCATAACCTGTTCTGCTTTTTGATGGTTCAACTTGATTTTCGCGGTATAATCCATATAAACCAAGATCATGCCAATAAACATGCTTAGGCAATGATACTAACGCTTTAATTTGTTGAAATACATATATTTTAGTTCTAGATTCATGATCAAATTTTCGAGTAAAATAAACTTTAGCAACCTGATAAAAAACAGTAATTTGCATCAATACTATAGATACATATGTAAAAAATATAAAGTCGTCAAATAAAGCAAATACAAACCAAAATAAAAGTATAAATACACCAATAAAAATCATTGTAATAATGGCTTCAGTCCACCCAAATTTTTCACTGATCGTCGTGGGCTGATCTTCATCTAAGTACAAATATTTTTCACCATCGTACATATACCAAATGTAATAGCCTTTATCATCTGGAAATTGTGTCAATATAACATTAACTTCTTGCTTATTTTTTAAATGAAATTCATCAAAATAACCATAAATTGAGAGCCCATTCAGTGTTGCAGTGACCTCTGTAAATGGATCTGTATGAATATCATCTTTGGGTATTTGTATTTTTTTAATCTCTTGGATCATACCCTTTTGAAGTTGCAACTTAAATTTAAGCTCTTGAAACTCGGTTAAGCTTTCAGCATTTCTATTGCTACACATTCGGTCAACAATTTCTTTTGTTTGATTTGAACTATGTTTCTTAGCAATATTAATCACATGCTCCATAAAATATAAATTTGGAATAACCTCAAAATAAGAGTTTGTCATTCTTAGATATTTTAATTGTTCTTGCTCCATATTCGGAAGATTAAGCAGTTCGAATACTTTTTTTGAAAATCTATGCTTAGTTTTACTTAGATTTTTAAAACTAAAATAGAATGCGAGAAGCATTGAAAAAATCATGATAAATAAAGCATATTTAGCAATATCAAAATAATAGATCGTTCCATCCATAACCAATTGATAAAGTGCTAATTCTGCAATCAGAATCACGATTAATGCTGTCGTATAATATACAAGTTTACGCAATTTTTCTTTTAAAGAATTCGGATTCACTTCATAAATCAATGGATCTAAATACAAATAGCCATTTTCTAAATTCAGTACAGCATCAATTTGATCATGCTTTCCATGAAATATAATTTCAACTCTATCACCGAATTTAAAATAAACGTTATTTTTCAAATATAATGTATAATTAGTTTGATTGACAATAAGCGTAATTTTATAAGATCTTTCATTTAGGATGATTTTTTCTATTTTTCCTTCTATCATTCGAAGGTCTGATTCTACGAACATTTAATTCACCTTATTTTTCTTTTAAATCGTATCCTGTTCTGCTTTTTCTGCCTAGAAATTCATAATAAATTGAATATTTATTTAAATTTTTATGACCACCAAAAATTTTATATACTCCCAAATCTTTTAATTGCTGCTCAACAATATATTCAACATCAATTTTATCATAGAAAAATATATGGTAAATAAATACCGCCCAATATAAAATTGAAATAGGTATTATTAACATTAAAGATAATAAGTAAAAATACTTAAATTCAAAATCTATACCTGAATCATAACTTGAAGCAATAGATACTATGAACATTAAAACTAAAATAGAGACCAGTATAATAAAATATAAAACAAAATTATCTTTAAACTTTAAGTTCAATCCTCCTATGTATGGATGATCTTCATCTAAATATAAAATATGATGATCACATAAAATTGCCCAAATATAAAAACCATTAAGATCTGAATTTTTAGAAATTACAGCTTTAACCTTTTTACCATTTTTAATTTCAAACTCGTCAAAATATCCATAAACCTCCTTATCTTTTATCATTGCTTTCACTTCAATAAAAGGATTTGTATTATATTGATCCTTTTTTAATCGTATTTTTTGAACTCGCTTTATTATGCCTATAACTTCTTCGATTTCGAATTGTTGAGCATCCAACTCTGTCACATTAGTTTCATATTTCTTATTTATTTTTTCATCTAATTGCTTTTTCACAAGTTCTAAAGAATTATTATTTTTCAATTCTAATATTATTTTCGCATGATAAATATTTCTAATCTTTTCAAAATATGAATTTCGATATTGCAAACGTTTAAGGTGCTCTTTATCTAAATCAGGGAAATCGCTCAATTTAAATATATGTTTTAATTTTACTCGGCTTTGTTGCATAAACATTCAAAAGCTGAGTTTTCCCCAATCCATTCAAATTTAAGTGACAACTTGGGTGTGAGGTCTACCTAATTCCGTAAATCTATTCAGAACTGCCACACGCGCATGAATTTCATTGACCTGACTTTGAAAATGTCTTGCCGTCAGCTTATCTCCTAATAATTTGATGCAATGCATCTTGGTTTCCACCAAACTACGACGGTGATAACCCGACCATTTTTTCCATAGGGTTCTGCCTAAATGTTTAACCGTTTGAAGTAACTCATTTCGTTCTATTGAACTTATTTTAGAATCTTTCCAGGGCTTGGCATTCTTTCTGGGTGGAATTACTGCATGTGCTTGACGATCTGAAATCACTTTTCTGCAGCACTTCGTGTCGTACGCGCCATCGGTATAGACAGAATCTATTCGCTCATCTAGTGGAATTTGATCCAGTAAATCACCTAGTACTTGTGAATCACTGACATTATTTGTAGTAAGCTGAACGGCACGTATTTGCAGTGTTTCAGCATCTATACCAATATGCAGTTTACGCCATTGCCGACGGTATTCAGGCTGATGTTTTTTACGCTTCCATTCGCCTTCACCTAAAAACTTTAAACCCGTAGAGTCGACAAGTAGGTGTAACCCATCATGACTTTTCTGATAGCTTATCGCAATATCAATATGCTTTTGTCGTCTACAAAGGGTGGAGTAATCTGGTGCTGTCCAATTCAAGCCACAGAGTTTAATCAGGCTTTGAACAAAGCCAGTAACCATACGTAAAGAAAGACGGAATAGAGATTTGATCATTAAACAGCATTGAATCGCTGTATCGGAATAAGTTTGATTTCGTCCTTGCTTGCCTTGTGGTTGTGCATACCATTGCGTCTTAGGATCAAACCAGATTGAAATATTTCCTCGCTTGATTAAAGCTTGGTTATACGAGGACCAATTGGTTGTACGGTAAGTTTTAGGTGCAGGCTTCTTCATCTGGAAATTATATTGCTAAAGAAGCCCTCAAGAATAGCTTTGTGCAACAAAGCCATTACCAATAATAAAAGGGTGCCTAAGCGCCCTTTTATTATATATAAAAAACTGTCTATAACACTACTCGTCAGACTCATTATCCATAGAATCAGTGTCACCTTCTTCCATGATTGTTTCATCACCAACGAGCGTTTCATTATCCACTAAAGCTGCACCATCAACCACTTCAGGTGCATCTAAAACTTCATCTTCTTCAACGGCATCTACAGCCACAACACCAACTAAGATTTCTTCATTACCCAAACGGATCAAACGAACACCTTGTGCATTACGACCTGTTTGTGCAATTTCAGAAGCACGAGTACGGACTAAAGTACCACCATCAGAAATCAACATCACTTCTTTGGTCACATCAATCGCAACTGCACCAACCAATTCACCATTACGTTCAGAGGTCTTAATGGCGATGATGCCTTTACCACCACGTTTCTTGGTTGGGAAGTCATCCACAGGAGTACGTTTACCATAACCATTTGCAGAAGCACACAACACTTCACCAGTTTCAGGAACTACTACCAATGAAACGATACGACTGATAAAGTTCGAATCTGAAGAATCCTCATCATCTGAATCTACATCAGTTTCAGTTTCTTCATCCGCTTGAGCCGCAGCAAGTGTTACACGCATACCACGAACACCTTTCGCAGTACGACCCATCACACGCGCATCCGTTTCAGAGAAGCGAATTGCTTTACCTTCATTCGAGAACAACATGATTTGCTGCTCGCCATCGGTAATTGCAACACCAATCAAGGTATCTTCTTCTTTCAACTCAATTGCACGTAAACCATTTGAACGAACATTACTAAATTGTTCTAATTCAACACGTTTAACTGTACCTGAAGCTGTTGCCATGAAGACATAGAAGTTTTTACGAACATTTTCAGCACGTTCAGCAAACTCAGCAACCAGCTCGTCATCACAATCAGACGCTGTTAATTCTGCACTGAGCTCTTTTAACTGAACACGTAATGCAGGTGATAAATCATCTGGATTTTCACCCAATTCTGCAAATGCAGATTTTAGTGCTTCGTAATGACCATCTATGATTTCATTTTCACGAAGTTTAGCCACATTCGAACGCACAAAAGTTCTAAACTCAGTTAAACGTTCTGTAAATTTCTTCGGTGCATCAATCACAGGAAGAATCGCTGTAATCGTTTCAGTTGCATCCAATGGCAACAAGTTCACCATCGGACGACCTTTCGCACCACGCGATGCTTGTGGTACTTCAAACACTTTCAAGCGATAAACTTTACCGACATTGGTGAAGCAAAGTACGGTTGCATGGTTCGAAGTCACGATGAGATGTTGAATATAATCATCTTCTTTCATCGACGTTGCAGATTTACCACGTCCACCACGGCGTTGTGCGGCATAGTCAGACAATGGTTGAGTTTTTGCATAACCTGTTTTAGAAACAGTCAATACAACTTGCTCTTCTGGGATTAAATCTTCACGAGAGAAGTCGATACGTGATTCTACAATTTCCGTTTTACGCGCATCGCCATATTGTTGAAGAATCAATGCCAGTTCTTCTTTAATGACGCCCATCAATAAATTAAAGTCATTTAAAATCGCTGTAAGTTCAGCAATTTGACCTAAAATTTCAGAGTATTCCGCTTGTAATTTGTCTTGTTCAAGACCTGTCAAACGGTGTAGACGTAATTCTAAAATCGCACCGACTTGCGCAGGTGATAAACGATAAATATTGCCATCTAAACCAAATGGACGATTCGGGTCTTCGCCTTCAATCTCATCAGGGCGAACAGAAATTGCACCTGCTTTTTCAAGCAATGCAACAACACCACCGCCAGCCCACTCACCCGCTTGTAAACGCTCACGCGCTTCTTGTGGATTTGCAGACGTTTTGATGGTTTCAATAATTTCATCAATATTCGCTAAAGCAACGGTTAAACCTTCTAAGATATGACCACGCTCACGTGCTTTACGCAATTCAAACATCGTACGACGTGTGACCACTTCTTGACGATGACGAATAAACGCAGCAACAATATCTTTCAAATTCATTAACTTCGGCTGACCATTGTCTAGGCAAACCATGTTAATGCTGAACGAGTTTTCTAATTGAGTATTGAGGAATAGATTATTCACAATCACTTCAGCGTTTTCACCACGCTTCAAGTCAATTGCAATACGCATTCCTTCTTTATCAGACTCATCACGTAATTCTGAAATACCTTCGAGTTTTTTCTCTTTCACCAATTCAGCGATACGTTCAATGGTCTTCGCTTTGTTGACTTGATAAGGAATCTCAGTGAATACAATCGTATTACGACCTGTTTTTTGATCTTCTTCGATATGGTATTTACCACGAATATGCAAACGACCTTTACCTGTACGGTACGCGTCTACAATTCCTGATTTACCATAAATAATACCGCCTGTAGGGAAATCTGGACCAGATACGTGTTCCATCAACCCTTCAATTGAAATTTGTGGATTTTCAGCATAAGCCAAACATGCATTGATCACTTCAGTCATGTTGTGTGGCGCCATATTGGTCGCCATACCGACCGCAATACCTGTCACACCATTGATCAATAAGTTTGGAATACGGGTCGGCATCACTTGAGGAATGCGTTCAGAACCGTCGTAGTTATCTTCCCATTCGACTGTATCTTTTTCTAAATCAGCCAACATTTCATGGGTTAACTTACGCATACGGACTTCGGTATAACGCATTGCCGCCGCGCTATCACCATCGACAGAACCGAAGTTACCTTGACCATCAACCAATTGATAACGTAGGCTGAAATCTTGTGCCATACGAACAATCGTTTCGTATACAGCTAAATCACCATGTGGGTGATATTTACCGATCACATCCCCGACGACACGGGCAGATTTTTTATAAGCTTTGTTATAGTCGTTGCCCAACTCGTGCATAGCGAAAAGCACACGACGATGAACAGGTTTTAGACCATCTCTCACGTCTGGTAATGCACGAGATACAATCACACTCATGGCATAATCAAGATATGAGTTCTTGAGTTCATCCTCAATGGCAATCGGTCTAGTTTCCGATACGCTCATGCATACTCCTTATTTCAAACAGCGCAGACTGCAACTGCTGATTTATATGATCAAGCTAATCAAAATTTAGCTCAAAAAAAGTTGAGCCAAAATCTAAAATTCAGTCGCACAGTATAGCACAAATCCATTCGATTTTGTGCCAAACAGCATGCTTGAAAATGAGGATTTTTTGTCTTTATTTTGAACAAATTTAACGATTTATTTCCAATAAAAAACCTCCAACAATGGAGGCTAATTTTTTTATAAAATATTAGAAAATTAATGGGCATTTTTATAGTCAGAAAGCTCATTTGATTCCGCTTCTTGCGGTACGAGAATCGCCTTTTTTACATTTTTTTTATCTTGTTTCATCAGTAAATAAGTGACTTCGAATAAACCCCAAATCACTGGGAATTCATACATTTCTTCAATCAAATCTTTATACGCAAGATCATGCAAGAAAAGTGGCGCAATCATCCGACTATGTTCAACCGCATCTGAAATGATCAGTCCAATCACTGCCAATAAAAAGCTAAAAATAGGAAAGCTTATTGTTTTAAACTTTAGTGCAATTTCTTCACGCAGTTTTTTAGAAAATAGCATCAATACAACAGGTGCAATAAAGAAAATAGACAATATACGGAAGTAAATGTGCGGAACATCAGGGAAAAAATCACGCCCCCAACTAATACTGCGTCCAAACAATAAAATCCACCAAAACACCGCCCACAACCAAAACTGTTTCTTACCTTCTGGACAATCAAGCGGTCGCATATAGTAATAACTATAAACCACAAAGCTCAATAACATTAAAGCTTGAATATTCTCGATTGACAACACAACGAAGCCATCCATCAATGGTACGTGAGAGTTTGCAAGAAAAGGAATAAAAAAACACAGAACCACAAGCCCTATTGTAGGGCTTGTCAGCTTTTTGGAAATTAACATGTGGGAGAACTCCGCCCAAAAAATAGGCTATAAAATGGAATATTACCATAATATTACAATGAATATTCCTAAATAATTACACCTAAAAGTGACTGTGTATTTTATAAATTCAAAATTATTATTATATTTTTAAGGCTTAAGTTGATAACCAAGGCTAAATTTATATGTGATTATTCTTTAAAATTATCATGTAAATATAATGAGAAACCACTAAGAAATCACCTGTCAAAAATTCAACATGATCAGAAATCAACCCAATACATAAATAAAGTGAAATATTAACGAAAACTCCCATCGTCTAAGTTAGATATTTCCTGTTAGAAAAACTGAAGCCCAATCTGCAAAATTGGCAAATTATAAAAAGCAATCAAAATGGATGTGTAACGTTTTCACATCCATTGTGCTACTCGACAATTGGTGCTGTAGGCTCACTCGACTCTGGCTCGCATTCAGACATTTCCCCCTCAGAAATGCCAACTTTATAGCAAGACCATCCTATGATTTTCTTATTTTTTATTTCAGGTTTTAAATAAATATGTTCGTTCGGAAACGCTGCGAATGAACCAATAATCATACCATTCCGTATTTCAATTACATCATGAATGGATTGATCAAATTCTACTTGATCAAATTTTTCAATCTCTTGTAAATTCTCTGGTAGAACACGGGTTTCACCGAACACCCTTTCTATATTTTGCTGATAGGATCGCATCTCGGCATAACGTTGCTCATACTCGTTTGCATCAACTACAGCATCAGTTGTCACAATATCTTCCATAATCACATCTTCAACAGCAGCCTCATCATTTTCACTCTGAATGCGTAGATGCTCACGTATTTGATATTGAATTTCAGGAATAATCACACTTGTAATCAGCGTAATTACAGGTGATGCAAAAATGAATACCGCAATAATGATAAAAAACCATTTGTTATATTTCGGTTTTTTCTTTGGTTGATTTTGAGCATTTTCCCAAGCACCTTTTGCTTTGTCTTGCCACGAATCAAGTAGGATTCTCGCCTTATCTTCAATCTTTGTATTTTTATCTAAAATTGTATCCGTAATTGATTGATTTTGATTTGAATGACTATTCTGGCTTGGCTTGGTATTTGGCTGAATACTTGGATCTGGATTGAAAATATCCTGTTTGTTATTTTCACGGCGAATTGATGACTGAACATGTTGATTGCCCGTAAAGTCATCAGAACTCTTCGGATGCTTTAAACGCGCACCACATATTCCACATTTAACGGCTTCACTAATATTTTCAGCATGACACTTTTGGCATTTCATTTTAATTATTCAACTTGCTTGTTGTTATCATGTACTTCTATAGCATAGATCAAAAAACATAGCTACTTTTCACCAAAAGGGTGCTGATGACTAAACAAGCAATTTTTTAAATATTTATTCTCAATAATATTCACTGCAATACATTGCCATTCTAAATGTTGATCTCGGGTAATAATAGGATGATAGATCAACATTTTCTTAGGATCATCCGTGGGTTTCCCGATAATATTTCCATATTGGTCAAAGTAAATTTGGGTAAATGTTTTCTGGATTGTCACCTGTGTAGTCGCTAATTTTTGGTGTTGTTGAAAATATTGACTCGCTTGAATCATGGTCATTTGCATATTTAAAATGGATAAGGAGATTTGTCTTAATTCCCAATCATCCTGCACACGATTTGGATCACCTTGACTATTCTGATGTTTTATTTTGGGTAACTTACCTATTTTTTCCGCATAAGTTAATTTTTCTGCTTCATATTTAGGTTGAAGATAAAACTTTAACAGTAAGACAAGAAATAAACCCAGAAATGGCAGTACGCAAAGTATAATGATAGATACTTTAAATTTAAGCTCATTCATTTTTTTGATCGTACTAAAAACAGAATTTTTTGGCGTAGCGACAATATCTTCAACTTCAGTTCGGGCGATTTCCTTCTGCTCATTCTCTTGTATATCTAACTGAATAATTTTATTTTCAAAGTGCTGATCTTGATGTTTTTGAATAGGATTTAGCCGTGCACGACAGTTTAAACATCGCACAGCTTCTAGAATATTTTCTGCACCACACTTCTGACATTGCATTTTTATTTCTCACCTTTTCATTCTTCTTTTAATGCTCTTTTTATCCTTGATTAAATAGTGTTATTCCCTGCAACTTACTAAAATTTTAGTTTTTATAATTAGTTTTTATAAATAGACACACCTTTAATCGGAATATCTTGAATCTGGCTCATTTCAATACACCCTGTATCCGCTAGGCTCGAATCAAACCCCGAAAGATAACAATCCCATACCAATTGTTTATGCTGGTTCAAAAAAGGGACAAAAATCATCGTCATGGGTTGTGAACCTTGTATATCGGTAATCAAATAACCTTTGCCATTCATTGAAATTTGATCATTTTGCCAAGGCTTATTTTTTAGTTCACTTAGACTGCGTGGGTAACGATGATGTATAGCGTAATAACCTGCGATCTCACTCTTAATAGCAGTTAAGTCATGACGAGATTGTTCTATCAAATTCAAATCGTGTGGTACAGAGGCCGTATTTTTAGATGAACTCGAAGCTGTATGTTGTTCAAGTAAATAGGGTTTTGCAATAAAAGTAAAAAATGTCCCAATTAATGCAGGAACGAGAAACATTAAAGTACAGCCGATGATGATCCATAACTTCAATCCTTTTGGTCGGAGAATATTTCCAATAAAAGCTTTCAGCCATCGAATAAAAAAACTAGGTTCTGGCTTAACAGAACGCACTGTTATGATTTTTAGAGCGATCCCACAACTCGCACAGCGAATTGCCTCCTCAATATTCGGTGTATGACATTTTTGACAAATCATTTTTTTAATCGTTCATTATTATTTATCATTCATTATTATAACAAGTGTTTTTAGTAAAAATTAAAACTCTACAAAAAGCTAAAATTCGAACAAACTCAGTAACATAATTCCTATCATATCTATATCTTAGATCATTCATTAAAAAACGCCCCTAAAAAGGAGCGTTTTTTAAACTGAAATTACAAAATTAGATTTTAGAAACCAATTCTGGAACTACAGTATTCAAATCACCCACTAACCAGTAGTCAGCTACAGCATTGATTGGCGCTTCTTCATCTTTGTTGATCGCAACGATCACTTTAGAATCTTTCATACCCGCCAAGTGCTGAATCGCACCAGAAATACCGACAGCGATGTATAGATCAGGTGCAACAATTTTACCAGTTTGACCAACTTGCATATCGTTTGGAACGAAGCCAGCATCTACCGCAGCACGTGAAGCACCTTGAGCAGCACCAAGCTTGTCAGCAAGTGGATCAAGTACTTTATGGTAATTCTCACCAGAACCTACACCACGACCACCTGAAACAACAATACGCGCAGCAGTTAATTCTGGACGTTCAGATTTCACGATTTCTTCAGAAATGAACTTAGAAATACCAGCATCACCTGTAGAAGTCGCAGCTTCAACAGCAGCAGAACCACCTTCAGCAGCAACCGCATCAAATGCAGTACCACGAACAGTTGCAACAACAACTGATTCGCCAGATTCTACAGTTGCAATCGCGTTACCTGCATAGATTGGACGTTTGAAAGTTTTAGGACCTTCAACAGCAATGATGTCAGTGATCATGCTTACATCTAAAAGTGCAGCAGCGCGCGGTAAAATGTTTTTACCTGTAGTAGTAGAAGCAGCAAGGATGTGAGAATAACCCGCACCGATTGAAGCAACTAATTTTGCAACGTTTTCAGCCAATTGATTTGCATAAGCAGCATCATCAGCAAGTAATACTTTGCTTACACCAGCAACTTTAGCAGCTTGGTCAGCAACAGCCTGTGCACCAGAACCTGCAACCAATACAGTGATATCACCACCGATTTTTTGAGCCGCAGCAACAACGTTTAATGTTGCACCGTTAAGTGCTTTATTGTCGTGCTCAGCGATAACTAAAATACTCATGATTTTTATCCTTCTGTATTAGATCACTTTCGCTTCATTTTTAAGTTTTTCAACAAGCTCGTCTACAGACTTCACTTGTACGCCCGCTTTACGCTCAGCAGGTGGCTCAACTTTAACTGTTTTAAGTTTAGAAGTTGCAGTCACACCGTAGTCCACAGGAGATTTAGTATCAAGCGGTTTCTTACGTGCTTTCATGATGTTAGGCAATGCAGCATAACGTGGTTCATTCAAACGTAAGTCAGTTGTGATGATCGCTGGCGTGTTCAACTCAACAGTTTGTAAACCACCGTCAACTTCACGAGTCACTTGTACTTTGTCGCCATTTACAGTCACAACTGAAGCGAATGTACCTTGACCTGCGCCAAGCAAAGCACCAAGCATCTGACCAACTTGGTTAGAGTCGTCATCGATCGCTTGTTTACCTAAAAGTACAAGTTGTGGTTGTTCTTGTTCAACAACACCTTTCAGGATTTTAGCAACTTCTAAAGCACCCAGTTGGCTGTCATCAGCTTCAACTAAGATACCGCGATCTGCACCAAGCGCCATAGCAGAACGAATTTGTTCTTGGGCTTCTTTAGGACCAATAGAAACAACAACGATTTCTGAAACAGTTCCTTTTTCTTTTAAGCGAACCGCTTCTTCCACTGCGATTTCATCGAATGGGTTAATTGACATTTTAACGTTAGTAAGGTCTACCCCACTATTGTCCGGTTTAACGCGAACTTTAACGTTGGCATCAACCACACGTTTTACAGCAACAAGAGCCTTCATGTAATCCTCGGCTGTTTTAGCAAAAGTAAATGTTAAGAAGAGTTATAATAACGCTTCATTTAAAATTATTTAGGTGTCCTATCTTGCAATGTGTTTGGCATTTCGGTCAAGTCACAATTCACAAAACAGCAATAAAAGTTCTAAAAAAGCTTGAACGGACAGTTCACATTTTTTCTAAATATTTCTATCCAACGCTATAAGTTTACTATTTAAACAATATCTAAATATTGATAAATAACATTATTTATATAGCGCTTAGATATTTTTTCAATCGCTTTTAAAAATATTTTGAATCAATCAAAACAATTATACTATCCATAAAACGATGCTTGTAGAGTTTGTCAGTTTAGACAGAATAAGCAATTTTACTGAGTATGTTTATTGATAATTTTTGTGAATAATGCAGATCAAACTTGTAACAAAATAAAAAAGGAACTCATTTCAAGTTCCTTTATCTCTGTTTCTTTTATTTAGTTAGCCATAAGCCACGCGGCTGCAAGTGCTAATAATGCACCAGAACCGCCATCAATCCACTTTTGTTTACGTTCATCAATTTGTTTCTTCTGTGAAATTTTTGCCACAACTAAGCTTAAAGCACAGTAAACAATAAAAATTAAACCGATAAAAATAAATGACAATGCAAATCCTTGAGCAATCGTATTCCCAGTTTTATCAATAAACTGCGGCAAAATTGCAAAATAAATCAACATGCCTTTTGGATTCAATAAAGCTGTAAAAAACCCTTTACGGATTGGATGTGCCTCAGCATTTTTCTCAATATGTAAATTTTTAGTACTTAGCACAGATTTCAACAAATGAAATGCCAAATACAACAAATAAGTGATACCTAGATAGCGAATCGTTTCAAATAGAACAGGAAATGAAACAATAATCGCGGCAATTCCAAGTGCCACAAGAATAGAATGCACTAAATAACCAGAACATACGCCAAGCGTAGCCATCATGCCTGATTTCGCATCTTTACCCATCACTTGTGACAGGATAAATAACATATCTGGTCCTGGTGTGAAAATTAACGGCAATACCGTTAAGGCAAAAACAACGAATACAGACATCATCTTTCCTTTTTCTGTATGTTTAGAGAGTGAAAATAGTATCTGTGAAAATGTTTAAAATAGGATTGCAAATATTCTATAATAATGATTATTTTTCGAATTAAATTCTAATTTATGAAAATTTCATCAAAGACTATTCTAATAAAGTTAGATCGTATTGATAAAAATATCATTCGTGCCTTACAAGCCAATGGGCGTATTCAAAACAATGATCTAGCGCGTGAAATTGGTCTATCACCATCCTCATGTTTAAGACGGGTTAGGCTTTTAGAAGAAGCTGGCGTGATTCAAAACTACACCACCGTGGTTGATCCTCAGAAAATTGGCTTCCAGCTGATTTTATTTTCACGGATTTGGCTGTTAGGACAAGATGCGGAAACTATCGACTTATTTATTGAAGCAATGAAAGAACTTCCTCAAGTGATGGAATGCTATATTATTTTGGGTGAATGTGATGCAATGTTAAAAGTCGTCGTACCAGACTTAGAAAGTTACCGTAAATTTCAGTCAACTCATCTTACAAAGAAAAATGGCATCACCAGTGTAAAAACTGATGTACCAAGTCAGATCATTAAACAAAGTTTTCAGCTTCCTCTTGAAGATTTATAACGTGTAATGCGCATATATGGAGTTAAACGATGAAGCAATTCCACCCACCCATTCAATTAGAAACGGCTCGGTTAATTCTCAGACCATGGAAAGCATCTGATTTAGAACCCTTTGCACAGCTCAATGCTGATCATGATGTGATGCGCCACTTCCCTTCACCATTATCAAAAATTGAAAGTGATGCTTTAGCTGAACGTATTCAATCGTTTATTTCTAAAGATGGCTGGGGATTTTGGGCTGTTGAATTAAAACAAAATCAGCAATTTATTGGTTTTACAGGGTTACATCATCAGCCTGAACAATTTGATTTTTCACCCTGTACCGAAATCGGTTGGCGATATGCAAAACAGCATTGGCATCAAGGTTATGCAACAGAAGCTGCGCAAGCTTGCTTAGATTTTGCTTTTCAGCAATTGGATTTAAATGAGGTTGTCGCTTTTACAGCAACGACAAATACCCCTTCTGAAAAAGTCATGCAACGCATCGGGATGCATTATGTAAAAAATTTTATTCATCCAAAAGTTGATTCTGAACACCCTTTGGCAGAACACTTACTTTATAGTATCGAACGTCCTACTGAATAAAATTTGATCTTTTGACATCATTGAGCTACACATTCAAACGATATTTTCCAAGTTGAATGTGCATTAAAGGGATTGAAAACTAAAATGATTTACGAGTTATGTACTGAACGACTTTTACTTCGACAATGGAAAGATTCTGACTACGTCCCTTTTGCGCAAATCACTTCAAATCCTGAAGTGATGAAATATTTCCCCAAATTACTTGATGAATATGAAAGTAATGCTTTAGCAGAACAAATCAAATTTATCATTGATGTCAAGGGATGGGGTGTTTGGGCTGTAGAGTTATTGGAAACGCAAGAATTTATCGGTTGTATCGGCTTACATCCCCAACCTTCAAAGTTTGAGTTTTCGCCTTGCATCGAAATCGGTTGGCGCATTGATCCTAAATTTTGGAATCAAGGTTATGCCACTGAAGGCGCTGAAGCATGTTTAAGGTTTGCATTTGAAGAGTTGAAATTGGAAGAAATTGTCGCATTTACCGCGAAAGACAATCTCGTATCGCAAAAGGTCATGGAAAAAATTGGAATGACATTTTCACATGACTTTTTGCATCCAGATTTTGATGATGAACATCCCTTACGAGAGGAGAAATTGTATCGAATCAAAAAACAGGATTTTTCGTTTTAACCTGTAAATAAATCCGCTTATTCAGCAAAAGAAGCTAAAAAATCACGATGAATATGACTTAAATCAATCAAGTCTTGATGTTCTAAATCTAAACTTTTCCAAATTTCGATAAAGTCTTCTTTGGCATCAATATGATTTGAAACAGCTTTTGCCGCTTGCCATTGTTGATCAGAAATCCATAGATAAACTTGATTGGTATTGGTATTAATCGCTTGAACTTTACCCTCTGCATTAATACCCAGTATTTTACCTGCCTGCGGTAAAGTTGCCTCAATCTTCGGTAAGCTAAATTCAACAAAATGTTTAATTTGTCTTAAGCCATAGCCCTTAAAAATGTCTTTTTGGGCTTGCGTCAGTTGCTTATATTTTTGTTCAAGTTCAGGGATCATGGGAAGACCTAAAGTTTTGCAAAATTGAATCAATAAAAAGTATTGCACGAATACAGCGACTAGATATACAGCAGAGCACTACTAAAAACAATTATCCTTTCGGCTTTTTTATATGCAATTTATGTCTATTCTGTGAATAAAATGTTTAACTTAATGTGATTAAAATCTATTCAAAACGTACAAAAAATGGTCTTAATGCGTCGGACTAATGCTACTCATCATTTACTTTTGCACGTGATGCGCGAGGATGCGCACGATCATAGACTTGCGCCAATTGATCAAAATCGACATGAGTATAAATCTGCGTAGTGGTCAAATTACTATGCCCTAACATTTCTTGAACTGCACGTAAGTCACCACTATTAGACAACATATGGCTGGCAAAACAATGACGTAATAAGTGCGGATGCAAATCAACATTGACACCTGCACGAAGTGCCTGATATTTCACTCGATTTTCAATCTGACGCGGTGTAATACTCGTCCCACGTTGGGTAATAAAGACCAAAGATTCTGGGTTAAATTCCTCTTGCCAAATACGATAAATTTTCAACCATGCGATTAAACTTTCACGCGCTTTAGAACCAAAAGGTACGATACGTGTTTTATTCCCTTTACCTGTAATTCGTAATAAATGACGATTAAAATCAATATCTTTAATGGCTAAACCTTGAATCTCAGCCAATCGTAAACCACTGGAATATAAAAGTTCTAAAATCGCCTTATCACGAATCCATAGTTGTTTTTCCAATGGCTTTTCAGGCTCGGGCTGATCCATGATTTGATTCACGGTTTCAATATCGATCATACCTGGCAATGGACGTGCTTGTCTTTTTAGTTGAAAATCATCCGCAGCATTAATCTCTAAATAATGCCCCTCTTTCGCCCATTTCATAAACTGACGAATCGAGGTTAAGTGACGTTGTAAACTGCTGGTCGTCAGTTGATCATTTTCCACACGAAATGCAATGTATTCTCTTAAATCAGAGGCTTCCACTTCGGTTAATTCAATCTGTTTGGCATAACAAAAATCAATAAAATTCGAAACATCACGAAAATAAGCATCTAAAGTATGTTCAGATTGATTTTGTATTTTTCGATCTTTAATCCACATAGAGAGCAATTGCATTGCACCGTATTGCATACGCCCTCCTTGAGTTCACGTAAGCTTTAGTTAAACAGTGTAGCAAAGAATCCTTTTTTCTTGTCATCTTGTCGTAAATAAAAGGGTTGTGTTTGATGCAAGAGATATTGACCCAATGCAGTCTGATCATTCGCATCCACAAAGACCAATTCGACGGTTTTTTTCTGCAATAATGAATCAGTTGCTGTTTGCTTCACTTGCCGATACAGCTGTTGCTTTTCATGCTCTGTGAGCACTTGCGACAATTGCAAACCAATCACCAAAGAAGATTTTGTTGCATGCTTTTCATCCATGACTTGTGCTAAATAAGCAAAAGAAACTGCATGATTGACCTGTAATAAAATTTTAATTTGTTCAACCATATTGATTGGATACGGGCTAGGATGACTCAATTGTGTATTTGGGTCGATAGATAGCTCCTCAGCATCAGGTCTTAAACCAAAATCTCCATTCAATAATCCAGCGATTTCAGCAGGTAGAAATTCCTTACCTATTTCAGAATAAGGATTTAAAACAACATGCGAGCCAAATGTTAACTCAAAAAAACTTCGCGTATTGATTCGTAAATAGTTTTCATTATTGCGGATTGTCTTTTGTAATCTTTCCAATGACGTAAAAAACGGGAAAAAAAATGTCCCATCTTTCTTTTGCCATTGTTTGATTTGAACTTCACTTCCCTCTTTCAAGGTATGTTCAATATGTTCACTAATGCTTTCTGCACTTGTTCCTAGAATATAAATGTAGGAATCCAAGAGTTGTTGTAAAAATTGACGACGATAAGTCACCTGTTCAAATGCTTTCTCTAAAAGTTCTTCCAATGTAATTTCTAATGATTTGTTATACATTTAACACCCCCCACATTTGCTTTTAATTAAAGCCTTCCTCTATCCATAGAATAAGATTAAACAGAGTGCCACGATCATCCATGATCTTGCCTGTTTTACTGTTTAATAAATGAATGATCTACTTGAATGATCAATTGTTTATACATGATAGATTTTATTTGCAACATACATAAAAATAGGGATATTTTATACAAATTATTTCAACAATTAGTGTGTTAACTTCGACTACATATTTTATTTTTTTAAAATGGTATAAACCACTCCATTGACGACATCTGCCATTTTATTTAAGTTGAGTTTTTCTATCGTATCTTCAGCCGTGTGATAATGCTTATTTCTAAAAAAAGCAGTATCTGTGATCATGATTGCAGGAATATCAAGGTTCCAATAATTCAAATGATCAGAAAAATCGACACCTTGAATAAATGAAGGTGCAATCAGACGCTGACAATCCAAACGATTCATCGCTTTCATTGCATCACAATAGTTTTCACCCAAAGCACGCGAACTAAAATTACTCACAGCACCAATAAAATTGCCATGTTTGGGATAAAACAAACCAAGTCCAGTCGGATAATCTTGCACATTTTTATGGTCAAAATATCCGATCATTTCTAGAATATATACCGCTTGAATTTGATCTTTCTGTTTTGCCACCGATTGTGCGTGGACATAGCTTCCCATATGTTCAGTACGGAAATATGGGGGTTCTTCTAAAGTATAAAAAACCAACTCAACATTATGTTTTAAATCAGTTTTATTGTTTGCAAGTATTCTTGCTGTTTCAATCAACCCAACTACACCCGAAGCATTGTCATCTGCACCTTGAAAATCTCCATAGACATCATAATGCGCACCAATTATGACTTTCTTCGCATTGCCTGTTTGAATACGACACACCACATTTTTATAGTTTTTCCCATCTATAGGATAACTCTGGTATTCACATGGGATGGAAAATGATTCAACTTGCTTTTTAAGATACGTCGCTACACGGTCGAGTTCTTGAATATTTTCATAATTTCTAAAAGCTGTTGGCTGAATGACATTATTTAAATATTCCTTTAACCGATCAGGTTCTGCTTGTCGATACAAGTTAGTATCCGAAGCAATACCCAGCATCGGAAAGTTTAAAGCAAGGGTGAATAAGAGAACATGTGGCATTTTTTTTAAAAATTGTACGGAGCGCATATTTATCCTAATTTTGGTTTTATCCTACTGCGTGCTGTAAAAAATCAGCAGTTAAAAATTCAATTGTTGTTCTAGGACTGAGAATAACCAATAACACGTTATAATAGTTCAATTACCACGTTTGAAATTGTTAATATGAAAATCCGCATTCTGACCATCGGTCAAAAAATGCCTGCATGGGTGCTGACTGGCTTTGAAGATTATTTCAAAAGAATTCAACCCTTTGTTCAAACTCAAATCATTGAGCTTCCAATGGCGAAACGTGGCAAAAATGATTCTGAAGCAGACATTTTAAAATATCGCCAAATTGAAGGTGATAGTATTTTGGCGCAACTCAAACAAAATGAAGTGTTGATTGCCCTAGAGGTCGGTGGGCGTGAGTTTAGTACTGAAAAACTTGCTGAAACCATGAAAGGGTGGATGTTGGAAGGCAATGATGTGGCTTTAGCCATCGGTGGACCTGATGGGCATTCTGAAGCGGTACGTAAAGCTGCAGCTTGGCATTGGTCATTGTCAAAACTTACCCTACCACATCCAATGGTACGTGTAATGTTAATCGAACAGCTCTACCGAGCCATGACCATTAACCATAATCATCCTTATCACCGTGCAGGCTAACTGCCTCAGATTAATTTGAAAAGCACGGCTTTCCCACCAATGACTATTTAGGCAAAAGGTATGAATTTACAAACACTTCCAGGACTCTTTATTTCACATGGTTCCCCCATGCTTGCACTAGATCCTGAGCAAGTGGGCCCTGCTCTACAACGCTTAGGTCATAACTTGCCCCGACCTCAAGCCATCGTTGTTATGTCTGCACATTGGGAAAGTAATGCATTGGAAGTGAATACTGGGGTACGTCCTGAAACTTGGCATGATTTTCGTGGTTTCCCTAAAGAACTCTATGAAATCCGTTACCCTGCTCCTGGAAGCCCTGAACTGGCTGAAGAAATTCTCCAGCTTTTAGCCGAAGCCCAACTCACTGCTCACGCCAATAGTACTCGTCCTCGTGATCATGGTGTTTGGATGCCTTTATTACACATGTATCCAGAAGCTGATATTGCTGTTATTGAAATTTCTCTGCCTATGAATATGAATGCCGATCAAATCTATAAAATCGGTCAGACACTTGCGCCATTACGTGATAGACAAATTTTGCTCATTGGCTCAGGTAGTATTACTCATAATTTAAAAGAACTTTCTTGGAATAACCAAAATAATCAAGTCCCTGAATGGGCTTCATCATTTAGAAACTATGTTGTAAGCAAACTCACGCATAGCAATTATGATGCAATATTGGACTGGGATAGCATTCCGTTTCTCAATAAAAATCATCCGACACTTGAACATTTTGCACCAATTTTCTTTGCTATGGGCACAGGACAACGCTTTAGCCTTGTACATAGTAGTTTTTCGATGGGTGCATTAGGAATGGATATTTATCGTTTTGACTAAAATATAGTCCTAAACAGTTTTACTGCCCCCAACTTTCCTTCACATTTCACACAACTTATAACAAATTGTTAAGCAATATTTAAGTTTTGGTTATATTGATACATAATGATACGTAAATGATAAATTGCGTCCATAGTTTTTGTACACCAATCCAGTATCCTATAGCTATTCCTCCAAAAGTGAATAAAACATGAAATTCAAATATTTAGCTTTATCTCTACTTCCATTAGCCCTTGCAGCTTGCCAAACAAGTGATGTTCAAAAATTGGGGGATACTGCTGTGAAAGTTTTACAACAACAAGGTAATGCTGAACAAACATTGAATGCTTATCAATGGTCATATCAGCCAGCGGGTACAAAACAGCCGATTGTTCTTAGTTTTAAAGATCAAAAGATGAGCATTGAAACGGGTTGTAATAATATGTTTGGTGCTGTAACGATTGCAAATAGTACTATTACTACAGGTAATTTAGCAGCGACCAATATGATGTGTACGCCTGAACTCATGAAGCAAGAAGCTTTTGCAGGTTCATTATTCCAAGGTGGTAAAACAGCATTTGTTTTAGATACTGCCAATACTGAAGCGCCGACATTAACATTGATTAGCCCGACTGCAGGTAAAGTTGTATTTACAGGTAAAATGACACCTGAAACAAAATACAATACTCAAGGCGAAACCATCTTTTTAGAAATCAGCCCTGAAACCAAACAATGTACTGGTGTAGGTCCACAAACTTGTTTGCAAGTTCGTGAGATTAAATATGCTGAAAATGGTGTGAAAACCCAAGTCGATAAAGATTGGACTTTGTTCTATGACAATATTGATGGCTTTAAGCACACAGCAAATGAGCGTCAAGTGGTTCGCATCAAACGCTACGAAATTAAAAATCCTGCGGCAGATCAATCTAAATATGCCTATGTTCAAGACATGATCATTGAACGTGAAGCGATCAAAGGCTCATTGTAATTTTAAAATGCGAATAGCTTTAAATTGCGAATAGTTTTGAGAAGAACCGATGTTTAGGCATCGGTTTTTTTAGTACTCTATTTTGATCATACAAAAAGTGAAATCACATTATGTAAACGAATATTCTCAAGTGACTCTTCTAAAAGAAGACCTTAAATTACCCTGATACTTGATCAAAATACACAATTGTAACGCCTAAAATTTTATAAACTTCTTTGCCCCAACCAATAACCTGCTTTTTTCAAAGCGGTTTTACTTTCAGGAACAAAAGGCACAACTGTCCATGCATGCCACATGCCTGTCCAAATATCGAGTTGCACATCAACACCTTGTAGCTTGGCTTTACGGGCAAACTCACGGCTGTCATCCAACAAAACTTCCTTTGAACCCACTTGCACATAAAAAGGTGGCAAACCTGTAAAATCGGCAAACAAAGGCGAAATTTGAGGATTTTTACGATCTTGCTCCTGTACATAATGTCGTACAAAATCTCTTTCCAAGAAATATGTCCCTAAAAATGGATCACGATGATCTTGTTTCTTATGACTTGGCAAAGTCAGGGTTAAATCCAACCACGGTGACAACAGATAAACACGCTGTGGCAAAGCAACACCTGCATCACGTGCTCGAACACACAAAGCGAGTGCTAAGTTTCCACCCGCCGAATCACCACCTAAGACAATTTCATAACCTTGATATTTTTCAATAATGCCTTGCCATGCTGCAAATACATCATCAATTGCAGCAGGAAATCGTGCCTCAGGTGCTAACCGATAATCAGGTAAATAAGCAAAACTCGCTTGCGCCAACTGACATAGACTTGCCACATAACCCTTATAACTTTTCGGGCTACCCACGACAAAACCACCGCCATGAATATAGACCAAGATTCGTTTTGGATTTTTATTGGGGCGCAGGTTTTCAATTTGCATGGTAGGAACATTGCCAAACTGCACTTTTTTAGCCTTAAAAAACGCCGGCAATGGCGCAAGTTGTGTACCTTTCTCAAAAAAACTACGTAAAAATTGAGTATTATTTTTATGCAAAAGCAACATTCTTTTTTGTTGCTTAAATAACAACATCGCAATGTGAGATTGATAGCTGGACACTTTATTTTTTCCTTTTTGTTGTCACTCTACCTTAATCACATTCTGCATAAATCGAATTGGCTGATATTTTTTAAAATCATTGAAATGGGTAAATAGTCCGTTCAACCCTAAACTTAAATACCAGACATAAAAAACCGATGCAAAAGCATCGGTTCTCAATGATTCTAAATTAAACCTTAGAATACACCTTGCGCTAACATTGCATCAGCTACTTTTACGAAACCTGCAATATTTGCACCATTTACATAGTTCACAGTACCATCTTCTTCAGTACCGTATTTCACACAGTTACGGTGAATTTCTTTCATGATCGCATGTAAGCGCTCATCCACTTCTTCAAATGTCCAACCCAAACGGATTGAGTTTTGTGACATTTCAAGACCTGAAGTTGCTACACCACCTGCATTTGACGCTTTACCTGGTGCATAAAGGATTTTCGCTTCAACGAATTTCTCAACAGCTTCAAGTGTAGAAGGCATATTTGCACCTTCAGCCACACAGATCACGCCGTTTGCAAGTAATGCAACCGCATCTTCTTCTGTTAACTCATTTTGAGTTGCACATGGAAGCGCGATGTCACACTTGATACCCCAAGGGCGTTTGCCTTCACGATATTCAAAACCGTGTTTAGACGCGAACTCAGAAATACGACCACGTTTTACGTTTTTAAGTTCCATCACTTCACAAAGAAGTTCAGTCGTGAAACCATCTTTCACGTAAACAGTACCGTTTGAGTCAGAAAGTGAAACCACTTTCGCACCCAAATACATTGCTTTTTCAGCAGCATATTGTGCAACGTTACCAGAACCTGAAATTGTTACAACTTTATCTTTAAAGCTGTCACTGCGAGTTTTTAGCATTTCTTCAGCGAAATACACAGTACCGAAACCAGTCGCTTCAGGACGAGCCAAAGAACCACCGAAAGATAGACCTTTACCTGTGAATACGCATGAAGTGTCATTGCTGAGCTTCTTCATCATACCTGCCATGTAGCCGACTTCACGACCACCAACACCGATATCGCCCGCAGGAATATCTGTGTTAGAACCAAGGTGACGATATAACTCAACCATCAAGGCTTGACAGAAACGCATGATTTCGCCTTCTGACTTACCTTTCGGGTTAAAGTCAGAACCACCTTTACCACCACCCATAGGAAGTGTTGTTAAGGCATTTTTAAATGTTTGTTCGAAACCTAAGAATTTTAAAATCGAAAGGTTTACAGATGGATGGAAACGCATACCGCCCTTGAATGGACCAATCGCAGAGTTGTATTGGACACGGAAAGCACGGTTAACTTGAGTTTGACCTTGGTCATCTAACCAAGAAACGCGAAATTGAATAGCACGTTCAGGCTCTACAAGACGCTCAAGCAAACCATAATCTGCATATTGTGGATTTTTTTCAATAAATGGCCATAAGCTGGTCATTACTTCTTCTACAGCTTGCAGAAATTCAGGTTGATTTGGATCACGTGCTTTTACGTAATTTAAGAAGTCATTCAGGCTAGTATATTTCAACGTTCATTCCTCAGCAGAAAATGATTCAAAATGGTTCAAATAGTTCAATTAATGAATTATTTTGGCGCAAAGTATTTAAGCCCTTTTATTTCAAATCCACAACATTTTTTTTCATTATTTTAATTTTATACTTTTATTCAATAATATAATTAAAACAACCTATAACTTATTATTTTATAAATTATTAATATTATTTATCAATTATTGTTAAATTTGACTTAATTTAAGGCATAATTAGCACAATATTAGAGCAGAAATAGTGCAGAAATGGAGCAAAGATTTTATTGATAATTCATGATAAAATCCCCCTCTCATTTCATTTTTGAAATGCGTTTTTATTTCTTTGAAGTTGTTTCACATGAATTCGTCCCTCTCTCTCATCCAGCAAATTGACGCAATTTTGCCTCAAACCCAATGTGGACTCTGTGGTCATCGTGATGGGTGCTTACCTTATGCAAAATCAATTGTTGAAGGCGAGGATGCCAATAAATGTGTACCTGGCGGGCAACCTGTAGCAGATGCTTTAGCAGAGTTATTGGCACGTCCAAAATTAACTGCTGAACCGAGTGTATGGGATATTCAAAGTGATGGTCGTCCACAACGGATGAAAGCCATCATTCGTGAAGATGAATGTATTGGCTGTACCAAATGTATCAGTGCCTGCCCTGTCGATGCCATTATCGGCTCAGGTAAATTGATGCATACAATTTTGACCGATTTATGTACAGGGTGCGAACTGTGTATTCCACCTTGTCCTGTAGATTGCATTGATTTAGTTGAAGATATTCAACCGATTCCAAATGATGAGCAACGAATTTCAGAGCAAGAGGATCTACGTAATCGTTATTACGCACATATTCAACGTGAGGAAAAACGACGTATTCACCGTAAAGGCCCTGTCGTCCGTGCAGAAATTGATACTGAATTATTTGCGCAAATCACCCAACAATCTCAAGCTTTGCCTACCATTGAAGTTGTAGAAACTCCTATCAAAAACCCTGTGATTCATGATGCAAAAACCACCATTGAATTGGCAAAAATCCGTACACAAATTAAAAAATTAGAAAAACAACTCAGCGTTCGAGCTGATCAAAACAAACAAAACCAATTGAATGAGTTACAAAAAAAATTGTCTGTTTTACAAGGAGATGCTGAATAATGGCAGTAGAAAAACCGACAAAAAACATGACCAAAAAACAAATTCAAATTTTCTTTGAAAGATTACGTGAACAACGTCCGCATCCTGAAACTGAGCTGAATTATTCAAATCCTTTTGAGCTTTTAATTGCAGTGACTTTATCTGCGCAAGCGACTGACGTCAGTGTGAATAAGGCAACCGATAAACTTTTCCCGATTGCCCATACGCCTGAAGCGATTTATGCACTCGGTGTCGATGGCTTGAAGGAATATATTAAGACCATCGGCTTATATAATTCTAAGGCTGAAAATGTCATTAAAGCCTGCAAAATGCTGATCGAGCTGCATAACAGCCAAGTTCCTGACAATCGTAAGGATTTGGAAGCTTTACCTGGTGTGGGACGTAAAACAGCTAATGTGGTACTCAATACTGCCTTCGGGCAGCCGACAATGGCAGTAGATACGCATATTTTCCGCTTGGGGAACCGTACAGGCTTGGCTGTTGGTAAAGATGTGCTTGAAGTGGAACAACGCTTAATTAAAGTGATTCCTAAAGAATTTATTATTGACTCACATCATTGGCTTATTTTACACGGACGTTATTGCTGTATTGCGCGCAAACCTAAATGTGGTGAATGTATCGTGTCCGATGTATGTAATTGGAATGATAAATATGAGTTTGGTGCTGTTAGAGAAATTAAAGTGAAAAATGTAGAATCGTAGACTAAAATCGGAGAAATTTTGTTCTATATACTCGACTTTTATAGATACAAAGATAAGTATTGAAATAAAATTTCATTGAGTATCATAATCCAGTTCAATAATAAATTACTAAAAATGACTGAAATTATAATTCGACAGCTGAGTATCGATGATGTACATGACTTCAGAACCATCCGTTTGTCTGCACTCAAAAATTCACCTGAAATGTTTGGTGCAATCTATGCGATTGAAATTGAACGACCATTGAGTGTCTTTTCAGAAGCTATTTCCAACAATAATATTTTTGCGGCTTATTCACAAAAACAAATTATTGGCGTACTAATATTTCATATAGACGATGATTTAGGAGCGAAGCCTCAAGCGCACTTATATGGATTCTATGTCGAAACCGCATTTAGACATCAAGGCATTGCTACACAGCTTCTACACGCAGCTATTCAGTATGGTCAGCAGTATGTAGATAAAATTGTACTCTCTGTGATTGCAGTAAATGCTTCTGCTATTCAGCTCTATAAAAAATTAGGCTTTCAAATCGACATAGATACAATAGAAAACAATGAAATTGGCATGTTTTTCATTTATTCCCGCCCTCATATGACAAGTGATCTACATAAGAACTGAACTTAATACACATCATCTCTATTTATTCTGATGTTCTTTATTTTTATTCTCTAAATCTTTTTTTAACTGATCTAAGCGTTTTAACTCTTCAGCCACTTGCGGATGCACTTGATAATTGCCAGATTTACGCATTTCTTTACGCACAGCAGACTCTTCTTTTTGTGTTTTACGTAACAACTTGAAACTCATAAACAATAAACCAAGCAAAACAATTACGCTTAAAATAACCAACCCAATAAGTGCAATTTTCATCGTCTATCGCCCATAAAAAAAGAGACCTAATATGGATCAGGTCTCTTTTTTTGTCAAAGTTTAAAAACTTTGAGTTCGATCTTATTTATCTAAAATAGCAAATAAGTCTTTTTGAACTTCTTCGATTGGACGTAAACCGTTCAATTTGTCATAGGTAGGTGCATTTTCACCAGAAGCTGCACGACCTTGATAGAAACCTACAAGTTGCTCAGTTTCAGTATGATAAGAACCTAAACGTTTACGAATGGTTGCTTCTAAATCATCTGGACGTTGAACAAGGTCTTCACCAGTTTCATCATCTTTACCTTCCACTTTCGGTGGATTGTAGATCGTATGATAAATACGACCAGATGCAGGGTGCTGACGGCGACCAGAAAGACGTTTTACGATTTCTTCGTCAGGTACATCAATTTCGATCACGTGATCAATTGTAATCCCTTCGTTCTCTAGAGCTTCAGCTTGAGGAATGGTACGTGGAAAACCATCAAAGATACATCCATTGACACAATCAGGTTGTGCAATACGTTCTTTCACTAAACCAATGATCAGCTCATCAGAGACTAAGCCACCTGACTCCATCACGCTTTTAGCTTTAAGACCTAATTCAGTACCTTCACGAATCGCAGCACGGAGCATATCACCGGTTGAAATTTGTGGGACATTGTAGCGCTTACAGATCAACTGAGCTTGTGTACCTTTACCTGCTCCAGGTGGTCCGAGTAATATAATGCGCATAAAAAAACATCCTCATTTAAAACTATGTATTTGATACCTTGTATTTGTCAGCTAGACCACTGGCACTGCGTTGGTATCTATTCTATAAAAACCAAAAATAAATGTATTAAACCAGCAAAAAAGCCCGTGACACCACCCAGCACAATCAGAATCCATTCGTCTTCCTGAAACGCAGGACGTAATAAGTTCTGAAACTCTTTAGGTGTTAATTCGCGAATACGCTCTTTGAACATAGAAAAGATTTTCTGCGCTCGACTTGCGTTAAAAGCAGGGTCGCTTACTGGCACCATCGTAATTTCAATCGACCGATCAATCAAGTCTGTCTTGAGTTTTGCATACTCTTTTGGACCTAACGACAATTGTAAAGAAGTACGAACCAATGGAGTTTCCATTATTTCATTCACATGACGTTTTACAATACGGCGGGTTTTGTCTTTCTTTGGACCATACATCATTTCGGTCATGATGGATTTTAACGTAATTAGGTCTTCAGTGACTACACTCGCAAAAACTTCAGAGACTTCTTCTTGGCGTTTCATAAACGCGCCTTGCACATTATAAGTCCCTATGCGCGGAATAACAGGCTTAATCCACGGAAATTTTCGATCTTTTGTCAATTCAAAGAATTGCGGATAACGGACATAATGTGGTTCAACAGGATTGAATACCATCCAAATAGCAATCCAGTTGGTTAAAAAGCCCCAAATCGCTGCAAAGAATGGTACTGTCCAATGTTGTGGGATGAAAACATACACAAACATTTGAATAATACCGAAAAATATTCCGATTAATGCACTAATATGCCAAATAAAATTGATCTCTTTTTGACCAACTTTCAAAAACATGCGCACCATCAAACGGCGGTCACCTTCCATTTGGTTCACGACCATATCACGCATATTTACAAGTGACTCGACGTTCATGGTCAGTTCGGTCACAAGTTCCTTTAAAGTACCCGGCAATTGTTTGTGCGCTTGCCCATAAATACGACGCTTAATCGAATAAGGTAGGTTTTCCCATAACACCGCATTACGATCTAACATGACTTCATCTATGAGGTGCTCAAGTTCAAAACCAACTTGTTCACCGATGATACGCGCCATATCTTCAGGATCCATTGCATCAAGGAATTCACGCAAAGAACCGAGTTTAGACAATGTATTATCTGTGATAATGCCTGAGATTCGCCCTGCTTTACGCGGCACGATACCCTGCCATCCCACAGGCAATGGACCGATATGAAAACCCCAAAACGTAAGTGGATAGAACACCATTTTGAGTGCCATCCATACATGCGCCCATGTAACGAACGCAGTCACCGGGACAATACTCAATATCGCGAGATGATCGGGGCGATCAAAAAAAGCGTGCCACAAACCAATAACGTATTCCAACATGCATGACTCTCGTAATTATTTCTATTCGCGGTCGAAAAATGTGTATAAATATAAATTCATCATCATAGTATTTTAGAAGCCTACACTTAAGGTATAGGAAATCTGTATCTGTGGTCGTGTTTCAAGCACCATATTGCCATTTTTATCATGCAATTCACTACCCGCGCCCATACCCACACTAAAAGTACTAATTCGCTCTTTGTCTAATAAAACATAGGCTAAGTCTGCACCTGCACCGTATTGAACCTCATCTTTACCGTCGATGACTCGGCTTTTTAGTGATCCACCATAGACACCTAAGTAGAAACCATTTTTGTCTTTTCCATTCAATGCAACAGGTATTCTATAACCGACTTGCCCTGCAAATGAATGATCACCATTGTAGAAAGCACCTAATTTCGCATAGGCAATTCCATAAGGATTGACCCATTCAGCATTACCATGAACCATTTGTTGGGTAACACCTGCACCAAAGTTCAACTTAGAAGCATCTTCAGGTTTAAATTTCGCTTCTGGTAAAATTCCCTTTAAATCTGGTAAATAATCTTTAACGTCAGCATGTGCAACATTCCCAATTGCAACTAACATTAATAAGGGAAAGATTGTTTTCATTATTTTCTCCATTACCCCTAAAGTTTGACTTAGGTCGAATTTATTTATCCTTAAAGTCCGACTTTAACAGAATTATTTTTTCACTCATATACAAATCACTATAAATTTATTGTCGCTATGGTCAAATTTGGTCAACGAGTTACAACATATTTAAGTGATATTTTTGGTTAGAATATATTTTGAGAGGTTATTTATGTTTTTTAATATTTAACTTCAAATCTAGGTTAAAATATTTCGCCTTAAATTCAGCAATCTTTAAGTTTTAAAAGCCGACCACGTATGAAGCAGCAGTTTCCTCTTAAAAATGTTCAACAAGAAAAACGCATCTTTCGTAGTCGTGTCTTTTTTGCTATCGGTATTGTTTCATTTTTTATGTGCTTATTGATTGCACGCTATGCCTATTTGCAAATTTTTCATCACCAAGAGTTTAGTGAAGCTTCTGATAAAAACCGTATACGCTTACAACCCATTGCACCTGCTCGCGGTTATATTTATGACCGCAATGGGATTTTACTAGCCGATAATTACCCTGTCTTTACAGCAACATTAAGTAAAGCCGATGTTGAAGATATCGATGGGACAGTACAACGTTTAGTTCCGATCTTAAGTCTAAACCAAGAAGATATTGATCGTTTTAATAGCCGAATCAAAACTTCTAAAAAAACGGAACGTGTGACCTTAAAGCTGAATTTGACCGAACAAGATATTGCTCGTTTTAGTGAAGTGAAGTTTCAATTTCCTGGGGTTGATATTGAAACGCAGATGACCCGTTATTATCCACATGGTGAATTATTTGCCCATGTTATTGGCTATGTAGGACGTATTAATGATAAAGAACTCAAAGAAATTGATAAAGACAGTTACGCAGGAACCAACTTAATCGGGAAAATCGGTGTAGAAAAATCTTATGAAGATTTGCTACATGGCGTTCCGGGTTATGAGTCAATCGAAGCGGATGCACATGGTAATGTATTGCGTCATCTTGGTCGTAAGGAAGCCATTCGCGGTAATGATCTTTATTTATCATTAGATTTTGGCTTACAAACTGTTGCTGCTGAACAGTTAATTGGTCGTCGTGGTGCTGTTGTTGCCATAGACCCTCGTACAGGTGAAATCTTGGCATTGGTTTCAAGTCCAAGTTTTAACCCGAATTTATTTGTTACAGGCATCAGTTCAAAGGATTATAGTGGTTTAAGGGACAATTTAGATCAGCCCTTATATAACCGCGCTGTGCAAGGTACATATCCACCTGGCTCTACTATTAAACCAATGTTTGGTATGGGTGGAATTCATTACAAAACAGTAGATTGGAATACTGCAATCTCTGACCCAGGTTATTTTCACTTACCTGGTGACTCACACAAATTCCGTGACCATAAAAAAACTGGGCACGGTTCTGTCAATATGCACAAAGCACAGATTGTATCCTGTGATACTTATTTCTATATCCTGTCTTATCAAATGGGTATTGATAAAATGAACGCTTGGATGCGTCAGTTTGGCTTTGGTGAAAAAACAGGTGTGGATTTGCCAAGTGAAAGTACAGGTTTATATCCAAGCCCTGAATGGAAAATGCGTACTCGAAAATCCAAATGGCTGAAAGGTGAAACCATTTCAGTGAGTATTGGTCAGGGGGCATTTACCGCAACACCTCTGCAACTCGCGATGGCAACTGCGATTACAGCCAATCATGGTGCGCATGTTATCCCGCATGTATTACGTGAATCCAAAGGTGCAAAACACCATCCTGTATTGAATGCACCAACAGGTAAAATTCAATTTAATGGCACGGATGAAGACTGGGTCAAAATGAAGGATGCCATGGTAGATGTAATTCAAAGTGGTACAGGTCGTGGTATTCGTACCAATGCCTATAAAATTGCAGGTAAAACAGGTACAGCACAGGTTAAAAGTATTGCCCAAGGCAAGCGCTATAATGAAGCCTTGCTCACAGACCGTCAGCTCGATCATGGTTTATTCGTCGGGTTTGCACCCGCTGATAATCCAGAAATAGCCATTGCTGTGATTTGGGAAAATGGTAAGCATGGTGGCTCGGCAGCGCAGATTGCCCGTCCAGTATTTGATTACTGGATGTTAACACGTAAGAAAAAACCAATTGTTCCACAAAACCATCACTTAAGCGGTGGTCTAATGACAGCAGGTATTAAACCTGGTGAATTACCAAGTGGTGATATATCACTTTCAGCAGATCCAAATGCCATGCCTAAACCGAAGCCAAATGCGCAAGGTTCTCAACCGACTGCGAACAATCAACGCAATACGACCACAAATCGTCCTGCACCACAAACCCATACAGCCCCAGCAACACAGGCAGACATCAGTGAATAATAGAGGAAAAAATCAATTACGTATTATTGGTGGAGAATGGAAACGTCGCATGCTTCCCTTTGCAGATATTGAAGGGTTACGCCCTACCCCTGACCGTGTACGTGAAACTTTATTTAACTGGTTAATGTGGGATGTGCAAAATGCGAAAGTGCTAGACTTATGTGCTGGTTCCGGCGCCTTAAGCTTTGAAGCACTTTCTCGTGGCGCTCGTCATGTGGTGATGATTGAACCCAATGCAACTCAGGCTAAATTTTTAAAAGACAATATCACTTTACTCAAAGCTGAAAATTGTCAGTTAAAAGTTCAAACTGCACAACAAGCATTATCTAGTTTGAATGAACAATTTGATTTAGTATTTTTAGATCCACCATATAGTTTAAATCTGTGGAATGAATTGGCTGAAAAAGTTGATCCTTTGTTGGCAAATGATGCTTTGATTTATGTTGAAGCAGATTGCCCCTTACATCAGTTAAAGCTACCTACGACATGGCAATTGCAAAAACAAACCAAAGCTGGTGTTGTACAAGCAGGCTTATTTAAAAAAATCTAAGAAGATCTTAACTGAATCACTCACTGTAAAAAAATAGGCTGAACTCATTCAGCCTATTTTGATTTTCAGCATCGCAATATTATCAACGACCATTCCAATTCCAATCTGGTCGATTCCGTCGATCATCTTGATTATTTTGATTTCCTTGACGCTTATCCCAACGATGATAGTCACCGCGTTTATCATCACGACGTTGATCCCAACGTCTATCAGAATCATGACGGTGTCCATAACCGCCGCGATCATAGCCATCATCATACGGTGCAACAATACACCCTGTAAGGGATACACCAAGAACACCTAATAAAAGAATTTTCTGTAACATGTTCATCACCATTTTTTATCTCATTGCGATAAACATATCGATTTAATATGTGTTTTGACGTCAGGTCATGTTTCAAGTTGTATTTATTTCAACATTATTTATTCTTTTTTGATCGCTGTTCATCATCATTTAATTATAATCAATACTTTAATCGTCTCGCCCAAAAAAAACGAATAATCTGCCCACGATCATAGGGAAATGAGGAGAGGTATTCATAACCAATTCTGTTGTCATCATTGATTTTAAACTCCATACCATAACCAAATGAAATATAAAACTCATTTGAGCCTGAGCCAGCTACAGTAGGATTTACTAAAGAGCTCTTTAATTGTTCAACATTATAAGCAGTGTAGTTAAAAATGCGGAAACGATCATTTTGATAAAAGTTATTATTTAAAATTGAATAATCCGTTGCCTGCTGTTCATGCTCTACAGCAATTTTCTTTTGGATGTCTTCTTGTGTCTCAAAAACTTGTGTTTGCAGATCTTCAACTTCTGGTATATTTTGATTTTCAGGCTCTATTTGAAAAATAGGCTCAGGCTCAAGAATCTCTTGTGCTAAATTCTCGACAGAATCTTCTGCTTGGTTTTCTATTTGGTTTTCATCAATACGCACATCTTCTGACGATGAATCCGAAGATCCTGTTTGCCGTTCTAATTGCATCAGCGCCACTGGAATAGATGAATCAGCATAGCTCATCACGCTCAATAATAAGCTTAGTCCACTCAAAATGCATAATGTGATGCTTGGTTGTCTCATTCAAAAATTTTACTTTATTTTTACGATTTTCTTCACACAAAATATAGCATAACCATGCGTTAAAATATTACTCACTTAGAATGACTAAGTTTCGTATTTCACGCCTAGTATCAGTTAAAAAATACACAAAGTCGCAAACATAGAAGAATTGTCAACAGACCCTATTAAACCCTTCCAATTTATCATTCAACTTAAGAATAATGCTACTATCTTCAATCATTCAAATTTAGGCATAAACCATGGAAATACGTGATCAAATTGTCTTAGTTACAGGTGGGGCTAGAGGCTTAGGTCTGGCGATTACACACGCCTTAATTCGTGAAGGCGCACGTGTCGTGGTGAATTATTTCAGTAGTGAAGCGTCTGCTCAACAGCTTATGCAAAAATATGCTGATCAAGTTTTTATCTATAAAGCCGATATTACTGATGCTGAACAAGTCAAGACCATGTTCACTCAAGCCAAAACACACTTTGGTCATGCAATTACATCTGTGATCAACAATGCTCTATTGTCTTTTCAATTTAATGGTGATGCTCGCCCTAAAGTTGAAACTTTGAGTTGGAATACGATGCAACAGCAATTGGACAGTGCTGTTAAAGCTGCACTAAATACTACACAAGCAGCTTTAGACGATATGAAAGCAGCGTATTTTGGGCGCATAGTAAATATTGGAACCAATTTAGTCCAAAATCCTGTCGTACCTTATCATGACTATACAGCTGCCAAAGCGGCTCTTTTGGCTTTTACACGCACTACATCTCATGACTTGGGACAATACGGTATCAATGTCAATATGCTGTCTGGTGGTTTACTACGTAAAACTGATGCCAGCAGTGCAACTCCAGATCAAGTCTTTGATTTGATTGCAGCGTCTACACCACTCCAAGAAGTGACTACACCTGAACAATTTGCAGATGCAATTTTAATGTTCTTATCACCATGGTCACGTGCCGTGACAGGACAAAATTTGATTGTTGATGGAGGATTAGTTAAAGGCTAATCATTTATTTTTCATCAATTAACGATCATAAAAAATGGGCATTTTATAATGCCCATTTTTCAACTCAGTTAAGCTATTTAGATAAAGTTATTTGAATTAAATTATTCAAAATCAATTCAAAATCAATTCAAAATTAAGCCAAACCTTGCTTTTTCAAAACTTCTAACATGGTAGAACCCAATTCTGCTGGGCTACGTGTATATGCCATACCCGCTTTTTCAAATGCCGCAAATTTTTCTTCTGCTGTACCTTTACCACCAGAAATAATTGCACCTGCGTGACCCATACGTTTACCTTTCGGCGCAGTCACACCTGCGATATAACCCACAACTGGCTTCGTTACATTCGATTGAATATATTCAGCTGCTTCTTCTTCCGCAGTACCGCCAATTTCACCAATCATAATGATCGCTTCAGTTTGTGGATCTTCTTGGAACAATTTCAAGCAGTCAATTTGGTTCATCCCTGGAATTGGGTCACCACCGATCCCGATACAAGTTGACTGACCTAAACCAAGCTTAGTCGTTTGCGCAACCGCTTCATAAGTCAGTGTACCTGAACGTGAAATAATCCCGATTTTACCAGGTTGGTGAATATGACCAGGCATGATCCCGATCTTACATTCACCTGGTGTGATAATCCCTGGACAGTTCGGACCAATTAAACGTGCGCCATTACCATAAGTTTCAAGGTAACGTTTTGCTTTCAGCATGTCTAAAGTAGGTACACCTTCAGTGATCACCACAATCAGTTCAATACCTGAATCAATCGATTCAATAATTGAATCTAAAACAAATGGTGCAGGCACGTAAATCGAAGTTGCATTTGCACCTGTCTCTTTTACAGCTTCACGCATGGTGTTAAATACAGGTAAACCAATATGTGTTTGACCGCCTTTGCCTGGTGTTACACCACCCACCACTTTCGTACCATAGGCAATTGATTGCTCAGAATGAAAAGTACCATTTTTACCTGTAAAACCTTGTACCAATACTTTTGTGTCTTTATTTACTAATACGCTCATGATTGATACTCCTTACGCTTTCACTGCAGCAACAACTTTTTCTGCGGCATCAGCTAAACCGTTCGCAGAAATTAATTTTAAACCTGATTCATCAAGTAATTTTGCACCTAATTCTGCATTGTTCCCTTCTAAGCGAACAACTACAGGTACAGTTACATTTACTTCTTGAACCGCTGCAATAATTGCTTCAGCAATCATGTCACAACGTACGATTCCACCGAAAATATTGATCAAAACACCTTGCACAGACGAGTCTGAAAGAATAATTTTGAATGCTTCAATCACGCGATCTTTGGTTGCACCACCACCAACATCGAGGAAGTTGGCAGGTTGACCACCATACAGTTTGATAATGTCCATGGTTGCCATTGCAAGACCAGCACCATTCACCATACAGCCAATGTTACCTTCAAGTGCAACATAGTTTAGATCAAATTCAGATGCTTTCAACTCACGTTCATTTTCCTGAGATTTATCACGCATCGCCGAAATTTCAGGAAGACGGTATAACGCATTTGAGTCAATACCAATTTTGGCATCGACACATAAAATTTCACCATTTTCACGAACAGATAATGGGTTAATTTCGAATAAGGCAAAATCATTTTCTACAAATGCTTGATAAGCACCTGTCATAATCGTCACGAATTGAGCAATCTGCTTATCTTTCAAGCCCAATTGGAATGCCACATCACGCGCTTGGAATGGCAATAAACCGACTAATGGGTCTACTTCAACTTTGATAATTTTTTCAGGGGTTTCTTCTGCAACTTTCTCAATTTCAACACCGCCTTCAGTCGATGCCATGAAAGTTACACGACGACTTGAACGATCAACCACAGCACCCAAATAAAGCTCACGCTCTACAGGATAGACATCTTCACAAACAAGAATACTATTTACAGGTTGACCATTCGCATCGGTTTGATAGGTCACTAAATTCGTGCCCAATAGATTTTTTGCATATTCTGCTGCTTCTTCGGCAGATTTAACAACTTTAACGCCACCTGCTTTACCACGTCCACCTGCGTGAACCTGAGCTTTCATGACTGCAAATTTGCCACCAATTTGGGCAAATGCTTTAGAAGCTTCATCAGGAGTTGTAATTAAGATGCCTTCTTGAACTGGCATACCATATTTTTTTAACAGCGCTTTCGATTGATACTCATGTAGATTCATTTTTTACCTTTTACTACTTTTCACGTTGTTATGACACACTAATAGTTAAACTTCCATCGCAATAACTATTGGCATTTATTAAATTTGTTCTTTTATTTTTAGATGATTATTCACTTAAAAACAACCACCAAATGTAAAAAGAGCGGTCGAAACCGCTCTTTTTTGTGTTATTTACGTTTACGCTGAATCGCGTGAATCGCACGCCCATCGACTGCAAGTGCAGCTTCATGAACCACTTCTGAATAGGTTGGGTGACCAAAAGTCATCAACTGTAAGTCTTCAACAGAAGATACAAACTCAAGAGCAATCATACCTTGGTGAACGATGTCAGAAGCACCAGGACCAATGATATGCATACCCAATAAACGATCAGTTTTCGCATCAGCAACAAACTTCACGAAACCAGCAGATTCATTAGCAGCTAAAGCACGACCATTCACCGCAAATGGGAATTGACCAGTTTTAACTTCATGACCTTTTTCTTTAGCTTGTTCTTCAGTCAAACCTACCCACGCCGCTTCTGGGTGTGTGTAAATTACACTGATGATCGTGTCGTAATTGATTTGAGCCGCATGACCATGCATACGCTCAACAGCCATTACACCTTCTTCCATTGCTTTATGTGCAAGCATTGGACCACGAACCAAGTCACCAATTGCATATACGCCTTCAACAGAAGTTGCACACCAATCGTTGACTTCAACAAGACCACGTTCAGTGAGTTTAATGCCTGAATCTTCAGCCAATAAACCTTCTGCATACGCTTTACGACCTACACAAACAATCAATTTATCGAAAGTTTGAGTTTTGTCTTCGCCGCCTTGAGTATATTGAACAGTCACTTCACGACCGTTAATCTCAGTACCCGCAACTTTAGCGCCTACACGAATGTCTAAACCTTGTTTAGTCAAAAGTTTTTGGTAGTCTTTAGCCAAAGCTTTGTCTGCCATTGGTAAGAATGCATCTAATGCTTCAAACACAACAACTTCAGAACCTAGACGACGCCATACTGAACCAAGTTCAAGACCAATAACACCCGCACCGATTACGCCAAGACGTTTAGGTACTTCTTGGAATTCCAACGCACCAGTTGAATCAACAATTAAGTCTTCATCAACTTTTGCTACAGGAATGTTTACAGGTACAGAACCCGTCGCAAGGATGACAAATTTAGGTTCTAAAACTTGAACATCATCGCCTTCTAATGGTGTGAATTCAACTTTTTTACCAGCAAGTAATTTACCAGTACCTTGTAACCATTCAATGCCGTTGCCTTTTAATAATTGAGCAACACCACCAGTCAGGTTATCAACAACTTTATCTTTACGCGCAAGAAGCTTTTGAAGGTCTAGTTGAACATTTTCAACAGAGATCCCGTGTACATCTAAGCCATGAAGCGTATCTTCATAGTGATGTGAAGAATCTAAAAGTGCTTTAGATGGGATACAACCCACGTTTAAGCAAGTACCACCCAAAGATGGCTTACCTTTGTGTACACGTTTTTCGATACACGCAACTTTGAAACCAAGCTGTGCAGCACGAATCGCTGCTTCATAACCACCTGGTCCACCGCCGATTACAACTAAATCAAACTGAGACATGTTATCTCCAAAAACGAGCTTAGAGGATCACCCTAAGCTCGTATTGTTATTCTTAAGAATTAAAGATCAAGGATTAAACGTGCTGGCTCTTCAAGCAATTCTTTAATTGCTACAAGGAAACCTACAGCTTCTTTACCATCGATTAAACGGTGATCATAAGAAAGAGCCAAATACATCATTGGCAAAATTTCTACTTGACCATTTACAGCCATTGGACGCTCTTGGATTTTATGCATACCCAAAATTGCAGTCTGTGGTGTATTTAAAATAGGTGTAGAAAGTAATGAACCGAAAGTACCACCATTAGTAATAGTGAACGTACCGCCAGTCATATCTTCAATACCAAGTTTACCGTCACGCGCTTTACCAGCATATGCACGGATACCATTTTCAACTTCAGCATAGTTCATGCGGTCTGTATCACGGAGTACAGGAACAACCAAGCCACGCTCAGAAGAAACAGCTACACCGATGTCATAGTAACCGTGATAAACAATATCATCACCATCAATTGACGCATTTACAGCTGGGTAGCGTTTAAGCGCTTCAGTAGCCGCTTTAACAAAGAAAGACATAAAGCCTAAACGAGCACCATGACGTTTTTCGAACGCATCTTTGTATTGCGCACGCATTTCCATGATTGGCTTCATGTTGACTTCGTTGAACGTTGTTAACATTGCAGTGCTTTGAGTCGCAGCAAGTAAACGTTCAGCAACACGTTTACGAAGACGAGTCATAGGAACACGTTTTTCGATACGTTCACCAACAGCAACGCTCAATGGAGTTGCAGAAGCAGCTGGTTTAGCTTGATGATTTGCAACATCTTCTTTAGTGATACGACCACCGCGACCAGTACCATCTACATCAGATGCAGCAATACCAGTTTCAGTTAACGCTTTACGAACTGCAGGCGCTTGATCAGCAACTTGAACGCGTTCAACTACAGGCGCATTACCTGCTTGAGTTTGTGAAGCAGCTTGTTCAACTTTCTCTTCTGATTGAACTGCTTCAGTTTGAGCAGCGCCAGAAACAGCACCTTCTTCAAACGTTGCAATCACTTCAGCAGAAAGAACTGTATCGCCTTCATTTTTAACGATAGATGCAATTGTACCGTCAGCAGGAGCAACAACTTCTAAAACAACTTTATCCGTTTCAATATCACAAATCACTTCATCACGTGATACTGCTTCACCTGGTTGTTTGTGCCAAGTTGCAACTGTTCCGTCAGCAACTGACTCTGGGAACACCGGTGCTTTAATTTCGGTTGCCATTATTTAGATTCTCCTGATTGTTCAGCGACGATCGCTAAAGCGTCATTTACGAGCTGAGCTTGTTGTTTTGCATGCAAATAAGGTGAGCCACATGCAGGTGCAGCTGAAGCTTCACGTCCTGCGTAGCTGATTTGAACTTGTTGACCAGACTTCATCACGCCTTCGTATAAACGTGGAGCGATGAATAACCAAGCGCCTTGGT
Source organism: Acinetobacter wuhouensis (assembly GCF_001696605.3). Classification (NCBI taxonomy): domain Bacteria; kingdom Pseudomonadati; phylum Pseudomonadota; class Gammaproteobacteria; order Moraxellales; family Moraxellaceae; genus Acinetobacter; species Acinetobacter wuhouensis. The sequence goes on from NZ_CP031716.1 coordinate 2,709,260, forward strand.
TCTTCGGTTCTTCTTGACACCAAACGAGTTCTTTCACGTTTGGATATGCTGCAAGAACTTCTGCAAGGCGTTGTTCTGGGTATGGATACAATTGTTCAACACGCACGATTGCGATGTTCAAGTTCTCTTCACGACGTTTTTCAAGTAAGTCGTAATAAACTTTACCACCACAAAGCACAACACGTGTTACATCTTGTTTGTTGATGTTATCCACTTCATCAATCACAGTCTGGAATGTACCAGTAGCAAGCTCATCTAAAGTAGACGTTGCAAGCTTGTGACGAAGTAATGATTTAGGTGACATTACGATCAATGGTTTACGTAAAGGACGAATCGCTTGACGACGTAAAACATGATAGATCTGTGCAGGTGTAGTCGGTGTAATCACTTGCATGTTTTCTTCAGCACAAAGCTGTAGATAACGTTCTAAACGTGCAGATGAATGCTCTGGACCTTGACCTTCAAAGCCGTGTGGAAGCAACATTGTCAAACCACAAACACGCTCCCATTTGGTTTCACCAGAAGCGATGAATTGGTCAATCACCATTTGCGCACAGTTTGCAAAGTCACCGAACTGAGCTTCCCAAACGATCAAGCTTTTCGGCAATGTAGTTGAATAACCATATTCAAATGCAAGTACAGCCAATTCTGACAATAATGAGTCATAAATTGCAGTACGTGGTTGGTTTTCTTTGATATGACAAAGTGGAATATAAACCGAACCATCAACTTGGTTATGAAGTTTCGCATGACGGTGTGAGAATGTACCACGACCTACGTCTTCACCAGTTAAACGAACAAGGAAACCATCATCAAGCAAAGACGCATACGCTAAAGTTTCAGCAGCACCCCAGTTCAATGGCATTTCGCCTGTTTGCATTTTCAAACGGTCATCAATCACTTTAGAAACTTGACGTTGCATCACAAAGCCTTCAGGCAATTGACGCATTTTTTGACCAAGCTCTTTTAAGCGTTCGATTGGGAAACGTGTATCCCATTCGTCTGTATAGTCATGACCCAAGTATGGAGACCAATCGACAAACATTTTTTTGTTTGGTTCAAGTACCAGTGCGTTTGCAACATGGTTACCTGCTTCAAGATCTTCACGATATTTTTCAACCAAAGCATCTGCCGCCGCGCGATCTAATACTTTTTCTTGTACCAATTGATCTGCATAAAGCGTACGAGTTGTCGCTTTTTTGCTAATTACTTGATACATCATTGGTTGAGTTGCTGCTGGTTCGTCTGCTTCGTTATGACCACGACGACGGTAACAGAACATATCAATCACAACATCTTTACGGAATGTGTGACGGAAATCATGAGCCAATTGAGAAACAAATAATACAGCTTCTGGATCATCACCATTTACATGGAAGATCGGTGCTTGGATCATTTTCGCAATGTCAGTACAGTATTCTGTAGAACGCGCATCACGTGGATCAGAAGTTGTAAAGCCCACTTGGTTGTTGACCACGATGTGAACTGTACCACCGACTGTGTAACCACGAGTTTGTGACATTTGGAAAGTTTCTTGGTTTACACCTTGACCTGCAAATGCAGCATCACCGTGAACAATGATTGGCAATACATCATCACCACCAATGTCTTTACGACGGACTTGACGTGCACGTACAGAACCTTCAACTACAGGTCCAACAATTTCCAAGTGTGATGGGTTAAACGCCAATGCCAAGTGAACTTCACCACCTGGAGTCATTACGTTTGAAGAGAAACCTTGGTGATATTTAACGTCACCAGAACCTTTTTTGTTGAGTGCTTTACCTTCAAACTCACCAAACAAGTCAGCTGGGTTTTTACCCATGATGTTGACAAGTAAGTTCAAACGACCACGGTGTGGCATCCCGATCACAACTTCTTTACAACCTACAGAACCTGCACGTTGAATCAGTTCGTTGACCATAGGAATGAAAGATTCACCACCTTCAACACCGAAACGTTTAGCACCTACATATTTATTACCGAGGAATTTTTCAAGACCTTCAGCCGCTGTTAAACGCTCAAGTACATGTTTCTTTTGATCAGCAGAGAAATTGAATTGACCACGCGCACCTTCAAGGCGTTGTTGAATCCAACGTTTTTCTTTGGTATCAACAATGTGCATGTATTCAACACCGATAGAAGCACAATATGTCGCTTCCATGGCATTTACCAATTCACCCAAAGTCGCTTCAGTTTTACCAATTGCTAAATTACCAGCATTGAAAACTGTATCTAAATCAGACTTTGTTAAACCGTGTGCAGCAAGATCCAAATCTGGCACATCTTCGCGTTTTGCCAAACCAAGTGGATCTAATTTTGCTTTTTGATGCCCACGGTTACGATACGCCGCGATTAATTGCAATACACCAATTTGACGACGTTCATGCTCAGTACTTACTTCACTTTGCACAACAGGCTGAACACGGTTCGAATTGCGACCTAATAATAAGAATTGCTCACGAATATTTCCGTGTGGTTGATCACCTTTAGGGAATTTATCGAAATATTGCTGCCAGTCCTCACCTACTGAGGTTGGAGAAGAAAGGTACTGTTCGTAAAGCTCTTCAATATACGCTGCACTATCAGCGGAAAGTTCAGTGTCAAGACGCAGTGCGTCAGCAACTTCTTGCATTTGTGGACCCATTTCCTATTGCAAAAACATTAGAGGGTGCTTTTTAAGCACTCCCATGATTGATAATGCCAAATCGGTAAATTGACATTCACCCATCAGGCGCTAATGACCAAGGGGCGTTAACAACATTGGCTAATAACCAATGCAGACAATGAATCATAACGCCTTCATTGGCATCATCACTCATCTATATACTCAACCGCAGCTGAGCAATTTTTTGCAAATCGACTTAGAAAAAACAAAGCGTAAATTTGCTTTTTCTAAAGCGGTTCTAAGCTTAGTTTATAAAAATATTTATAAACCGTTATGAATCACACTTATGTAGATAAAATGTACTAAAAAAGCAGTCCGTTTTTCACATATAGTGGTTTGTTAAATCCTAACATGAACTGTCGGTCCAATTGATTTTTTTGACACATACCATCCATAAATTAGCTAAATACATACAAAGAATAATCTATTATCATCAGCCCATTTATATAAAATAATGATGGCGAAGATCGTATTTTTCAATGCTTTTCAAAAATCAATAAAAAAGAGCGCACATCTAAAGATGCGCGCCCTCCTTTTCACGTCGTATTAACCAGCTTGGTCGAGCAACATGCTACGGATATGACCGATTGCTTTTGTTGGGTTCAAACCTTTAGGACATACAGACACACAGTTCATAATCCCTTTACAACGGAACAATGAGAATGGGTCATCAAGACGACTTAAACGATCTTGAGTCGCTGTATCACGAGAATCGATGATAAAACGATATGCATTCAACAATGCAGATGGGCCTAAGAATTTATCAGGGTTCCACCAGAATGATGGGCATGAAGTTGAACAACATGCACAAAGAATACATTCATACAAACCATCAAGATGTTCACGATCTTCAGGAGACTGTAAACGCTCTTTCGGTGGCGCAGGTTGATTATTGATTAGGAATGGTTGAATTTTGTCATACTGATCGTAGAACTGATTCATATCCACAACTAAATCTTTAACCACTGGCAAACCAGGCAATGGACGAATCACGATTTTTTCTGGTAAATCGTTCAAGTTCCAAAGACAAGCCAAACCATTTTTACCGTTGATGTTCACACCATCCGAACCACAAATACCTTCACGGCAAGAGCGACGGAAAGTCAAAGACTCATCTTCTACTTTTAATGCAAGAAGAGCATCAAGCAACATACGGTGCTTATCAGTCAATTCAAGTTTAAAAGTTTGCATGTACGGTGCTTTATCCTTATCAGGATCATAGCGGTAGATTTCGAATGTACGGGTACCTCTACTCATCTTATTTCTCCCAATTAGAATGTACGTGGTTTAGGTGGAATTGGATCAACTTTCAATGGATTATAGCGTACTGGCTTATATTCCAAGTGATTGTCTGTAGAGAACCACAACGTGTGTTTCATCCACTCATCATCACGACGACCATATGGGTAATCTGCATGATCAGGTGGTAACTCGTAATCTACAACCGTATGCGCACCACGACATTCTTTACGTGCAGCAGCAGAAATCAAGGTTGCTTTCGCTACTTCGTATAAGTTTTCAACTTCCAAAGCTTCAATACGTGCTGTGTTGAATACTTTAGATTTGTCTTTCAAGTGAATGTTACGTACACGAGGTTCGATTGCAAGAATCTGTTTAACACCTTCGTCAAGTAATGCTTGAGTACGGAATACACCCGCGTGATCTTGAACGATGTCACGGATTGCATCAGCGACTTCTTGTGCATTTTCACCTGAAGTTGAATCATCAAGGTGTTTGATACGATTTACTGTATTTACAAGCACAGTTGTAGGTAATGGTGTGTACTCATCACCGTGATGTTTAGTCACGTAATCAATGATGTGTTCACCTGCAGCTTTACCAAATACAACCAAGTCAAGAAGTGAGTTCGTACCTAAACGGTTTGCACCATGTACAGATACGCAAGAACATTCACCAATTGCATAGAAACCTTTTACAGGTTTAGTGAAGTTACGTTCACCACCATTGTGTGAATACACACCAGTTTCTTTGTTGTAGTTCGCAACAAGTTCTTGAGTTTCAGCACTTTCAGGAAGAACAACTTGACCATGAATATTCGTTGGAATACCACCCATTTGATAATGGATTGTTGGTACTACAGGAATCGCTTCTTTAGTGATGTCAACGTTCGCGAATTTTTTACCGATCTCAAATACAGATGGTAAACGCTTCATGATCGTGTCCGCACCCAAGTGAGTCATATCAAGAAGGATATAATCACCTTTAGGACCACAACCACGACCTTCTTTGATCTCTTGGTCCATAGAACGTGATACGAAGTCACGTGGAGCCAAATCTTTCAAAGTTGGTGCATAACGTTCCATGAACGGTTCGCCGTCTTTGTTACGAAGGATTGCACCTTCACCACGACAACCTTCAGTCAACAATACGCCTGCGCCCGCTACACCTGTAGGGTGGAACTGCCAGAATTCCATATCTTGTAATGGAATACCTGCACGAGCCGCCATACCAAGACCGTCACCAGTGTTGATATATGCGTTAGTAGATGCACGGTAAACACGACCCGCACCACCAGTAGCAAACAATGTTGCTTTACCTTGGAATACTGCAATTTTACCCGTTTCTTGGTCAATCGCAGTTACACCAAGCACATCACCTTCTTCATTACGGATTAAATCTAATGCAATCCATTCAACAAAGAATTGAGTACCCATTTTCACGTTGCTTTGATAAAGCGTGTGAAGAAGTGCGTGACCTGTACGGTCAGCAGCAGCACAAGCACGTGGAACTGGTTTTTCACCATAGTTCGCAGCATGACCACCGAAAGGACGTTGGTAAATTGTACCGTCAGCGTTACGGTCAAATGGCATACCAAGGTGTTCAAGTTCATAAACAACTTGAGGCGCTTCACGAGTCATAAACTCGATTGCGTCTTGGTCACCTAACCAGTCTGAACCTTTAACAGTGTCATAGAAGTGATAGTGCCAGTTATCTTCTTGCATATTACCAAGAGATGCACCAATACCACCTTGAGCCGCAACTGTATGAGAACGAGTTGGGAATACTTTGGTTAGCACAGCAACTTTCAAACCTGCTTGAGCAAGCTGATAAGAAGCACGCATACCTGAACCACCACCACCAACGATGACTGCATCGAAAGTTTCGTGTGGAATATTTGTGTAATCTTCTTTAGGGATTATAGCGCCCATGATTGTTTCCTATCAATTCGCCCAAAAAATCTGGATTGCCCAAATCGCGTATGCAAAAACTGCAATAATCACTGCAGAAGTCAATACCAAACGCAAACCTGAAGCCGAAGGACCCATTTGACGTGTAGTCACATAGTCAGTGAATACTTGCCACATACCAATCCAAGCGTGTGCAACTAAAGACAAAACAGCCAATAAAGATAAAATCTTCATCGGAAGTGTCATCATGAAGCCAAACCATTGCTCATAGTTAAATCCGCCATTGCAGAGAATCCAACCCAAAACCACAACAGTATAAACAGCAAGCACAACAGCACTCACACGTTGGATATACCAATCACGAGAACCTGAACCCGTTAAACCTGTAGCACTTTTCATTAGAGAACAATCCATACAAATGATGCGATTACAGAAATCGCAGCCAAAATTAATGCAATTGTAGCTACAACGCGACCACTTTGAAGTTCTTCAGCAAAACCAAGGTCTGCAAATAAGTGTTTAATACCCATAATGAAATGGAATAATAAGCCTGCTACAAACACCCATACGATGAAACGTACAACGAAGCCACCAAAGATTGCTTGAACTTGAGCAAAACCTTCTGGTGAAGACAATGATTTGTCTAAAAGCCACAAAAGTACCGGTACGAGTAAAAATACGATGACACCAGAAAGACGGTGTAGAATTGATGCAATAGCCACAGGGGATTTTAAGTTTACATCTAAAACTTGACCCATGGACAAATTGACAGGTCTGTTGCTTTTCACAGCGGGCATCCTGTAAGTAAAAACTCCATCCGGAGTTTGTTGGAATTAATTCGAAGGAAAGCTAGCATTGTCAGACAAATTCATTTGCCTGAACTTTAAACGACACTGAATTATAAAACGTGAACTGTCAAAATACAAACCATCGAAATTGGCTTTTCCTTTAAAAATCACTCAAATAAGAATCATTTACATCAACTTAAAAGCTAAACTCGATAATTCCAACCACACAACCTAAGCTATCTATCTATTTTATAAGAAAATTAACTTTAAGCCACTTATACATATTTACAACTTATAATATTTTTTAAATTTAGACTAAAGCACAAGATTACGGACAATAATGTTCCATAAATGATAACTACCTCTTATTTTACTTTGAAATGATTTAAGCATTTATAAGATAGTCATTATGTTCTTTCTAAATAAACCTTTATTTATATTTTAAATGGTTGTCATTCAAATCCTTGATTTGACTTAAAGCTTTACAATAAGAAAGAACAACTTAGTGTGTGAATAATTCTCGATTTTTATTTAATTTTGATGTCAATTGATTATTTATAAAACATTTAAATACAAATTTATCGCATTATTTGAATGTTTTTTGCACATTAAATATTATTTTTTAATCAATTAAGCACAAAAATGAAAATAAATATTTCATCAATTTATTTGCATATTTTTCATACAGCAACAACACCCAAAGCTATGTAAGTCATGAAATTTAGATGATTTTAAAACATAAAAAAAACAGGGCTTAATTACAAAAGCAACAAAATATTGGTTAAAAATGCCATTCCCCGCCTCGCAATCATAATTATTTTTATGCAACTTCCTCAGAATTTGCCTTATTATACTGACCGACTCTGAAATTCAATGATCAATATTTATTCATCATCACATTTTGACTAAAATACTTACGAAAACATTATCTGTTCATCCATAAGTATAATTGACAAAATTTCAGTACTCACTAAGCTTAATAGCAATTTTTGATCCGTCTGACTTGTGCATTACAAGATGACTATGCAAGTTAGATAAAATATCCACCAGGACAGGAGATCTATTGAATGTCTGCAGCAACTGGCAAGAAAGCCGTTCTAGAGCTTGATGGCAAAAAAATTGAATTACCAATTTACAGCGGCACATTGGGCCCAGATGTAATCGACGTTAAGGATGTGTTGGCTTCAGGTCACTTTACTTTTGATCCTGGTTTTATGGCTACTGCTTCTTGCGAGTCTAAAATCACTTTCATCGATGGTGACAAAGGCGTTCTTTTACACCGTGGTTATCCAATTGCACAACTTGCAACTCAAGCTTCTTACTTAGAAACTTGCTATTTATTGTTAAGCGGTGAGCTTCCAACTGCTGAACAAAAAACAGACTTCGAAAACAAAGTCCGCAATCACACTATGGTTCACGACCAAGTTAGCCGTTTCTTCAATGGTTTCCGTCGTGATGCTCACCCTATGGCTGTTATGTGTGGTGTAGTTGGTGCGTTATCTGCGTTCTATCACAATGGTTTTGATGTTGAAAATGTTGATCACCGTGAAATCACTGCAGTTCGTTTAGTTGCTAAGATTCCTACTTTGGCTGCTTGGACTTACAAATATACAATCGGTCAACCGTTCGTATATCCACGTAACGATTTAAGCTATGCTGAAAACTTCTTGTACATGATGTTTGCTACTCCAGCAGATCGTGACTACAAAGTTAACCCTATTCTTGCGAAAGCAATGGATCGTATCTTTACGCTTCATGCTGACCATGAGCAAAACGCGTCTACGTCTACAGTACGTTTAGCGGGTTCTACTGGTGCTAACCCATACGCTTGTATCGCTGCGGGTATTGCTGCACTTTGGGGACCTGCTCACGGTGGTGCGAACGAAGCTGTTCTTAAGATGCTTGATGAAATCGGCTCTGTAGAAAACGTTGCTCCGTTCATGGAAAAAGTAAAAACTAAAGAAGTTAAACTTATGGGCTTCGGTCACCGAGTTTATAAAAACTTCGATCCACGTGCGAAAGTAATGAAAGAGACTTGTGACGAAGTGTTAAGCGCACTTGGTATCAACGATCCTCAATTAGAACTTGCGATGGAACTTGAGCGTATTGCGTTAAGCGACCCGTACTTCATCGAACGTAAACTTTACCCGAACGTAGACTTCTACTCAGGTATCATCCTTAAAGCGATTGGTATCCCAACAGAAATGTTTACTGTAATCTTCGCGCTTGCACGTACTGTTGGTTGGATCAGCCACTGGTTAGAAATGCACAGCGGACCTTACAAAATCGGTCGTCCTCGTCAGCTTTATACTGGCGAAACTCAACGCGATATCCAACGTTAATTCGTTACGCGTTCAGATCGAACAAGAAACCACCCTTTGGGGTGGTTTTTTTTACGCCCTATTGTGAATAGTAATAGTTTAAGTTTAATTTCATGAATTATAAGAATTACAAATAAACACCAATAGAAACACTTTAAATTAAAATATTTTTATATATTGCATAACTTATATTTATTAATCATTTTCAAAGGAATTGAAGATGTCACAAGATTTAAAACAATATGATCAGGCCTTTATGGGACACCCCAAACCACTAAAAGGCTTATTTTTCACAGAATTATGGGAACGCTTCTCCTATTATGGCATTCGACCACTACTTATTCTCTACATGGCAGCAATGATTGCAGATGGTGGACTTGGACTAGACCGCCCTTCAGCATCTGCAATCGTAGGTTTATTTGCTGGTTCGATGTATCTCATGACTGTTCTAGGTGGCTGGGTCGCTGACCGATGGCTGGGGCAAGAAAAAGCTGTTTGGTACGGCTCTCTGATTATTGCTTGTGGACATATCTCTATTGCTTTGACCGCACTGTTTAGCCATTTCTTTTTTTACTTTGGCTTGGTTTTGATTGTGATCGGATCTGGTCTATTCAAAACCTGTATTTCAGTCATTGTGGGTACATTGTATAAAGCACAAGACACTCGACGCGATGCAGGCTTTTCAATCTTTTATATGGGAATTAACCTAGGTTCGGTCCTCGCCCCTTTAGTTACTGGGCTTTTGGTTAAAGATTATGGTTGGCATTGGGGTTTTGGAATTGGTGGAATAGGCATGCTCATTTCATTGATTATTTTCCGCGCCATGACTGTGCCTCAACTAAAAAAGTTCAATGCTTTACAAGGTGCAGAGACAACATGGGACAAAGCAGTACATTATGATAAAAATGCACCAAAAGTCGTAACTCTATTCCTTGTCTTGGTCGCTGTGGTTGTTACTTTAACCTCCATAGGTTATTTACACATCAATCCAGTTATCATCGTAAAATATTTAACCGTTTCAATCTGTATTGCGATCATTGCATATTTTGCTTACCTACTTCTGTTTGCAAATCTAAATACGACTGAAAAAAAGAAAATTATTATTTGTTTTGTACTTCTCATGACTGCAGCGCTGTTTTGGTCTGCTTTTGAACAAAAACCAACCTCATTCAACCTATTTGCTCAGGATTTTACCAATCGACAATTTTTAGGATTTGAAATTCCTGCGGTTTGGTTCCAGTCTGTCAATCCAATTCTTATTGTAATTTTTGCACCCATCGCTGCGTGGTTATGGATGAAATTAGGCAAATCCAATCGTGACCCAAGTTATATCAGCAAATTTATTATTGCATTGGTATTGGCAGCTTGTGGCTTTGGGTTAATGGTTCTTGCAAGCCATTCTGTGATCCAAAATCACGGAAATACAGTTTCACCACTGTGGCTCATTGGTGCAATGTTATTTTTAACCTTAGGTGAACTATGCTTAAGCCCTGTTGGTCTCTCCGCAATGACTAAACTTGCACCAAATGTTCTACGTGGACAAATCATGGGTTTATGGTTTACTGCATCTGCACTCGGTAATTTAATGGCAGGGTTAATTGGTGGGCATGTTTCTGCTGATGAAATTAATCAATTACCAACCTTATTCATGCGCTGTGTGATTGCATTACTTATTGGTGCTGTGATTTTATGGTTATTAAGGACGCCTATTCGTAAACTTCTTGATCAAACTGCATCAACTAAACCTACACCTATACAAAATTCTCAAGTGGAAACCTAATGAACACTCAAACGCCAAATGAAAAACTTAGCTTATTGAGAAGCCATATGCAGCAGCATCAGATTGATGCTTTCATTGCCATGAGTGCAGATCCGCACATGTCTGAGTATTTACCCGAATATTGGCAAGTTCGACTTTGGCTCACGGGATTTACGGGTTCAGTCGGAACTGTGGTGGTGACTCAAGACTTCGCTGGACTTTGGGTCGATGGGCGTTATTGGGTACAAGCTGAACAACAACTAAACAATACGGGCTATATCTTGCAGAAACAAAGCCATGATCCAGCTTCAACGCACCTTGCTTGGTTGGCACAGCATTTAAGCAAAGATGCAAAAATTTCTGTGAATGGACAAAATATTTCTGTACAGCAATATAATGCTTTAGAGGATATTGCGAAACAACAGCAATTTAAACTCGAAACCCATTTAGATCTGATCAGTGAAATTTGGTACGATCGCCCTGCCTTACCTCTACAAACAGTGTGGCAAATGGCAGATGGTTTAAATGCATTCACACGTGTAGAAAAAATTTCCGCAATTCGTGATGCTTTATCAACAAAAAATGCATCTGCTCATTTTGTTTCTTCGGTAGATGATATTTCATGGATCACTAACTGCCGTGGTCGCGATGTTGAATACAATCCTGTGTTCTTAGCACATTTATATATTGATCACTCTCGTACTGTGCTTTTTATTGATGATGCAAAACTTTCTTCTGAATTACGGGAAAACTTAGAAGCAGATCATATTAAAATTATTGCTTATGCGCAGAGTGCTGAGTTTCTAAAACAAATTCAAAATCAAGTTGTACTCATTGATCCTGCAAAAGTTTCAATATTACATGCTCAAGCAATTACCCTGCACAATCCAGTGATTCAAGACATCAACCCAAGCACTTTATTTAAATCATGTAAACATCCATCTGAGATTGCACATGTCAGAAATGCCATGATCAAAGATGGTGTTGCACTGTGTCATTTCTTTCATTGGTTAGATACTGCGCTTAAGAATGGTGAAAGCATCAATGAACTAAGCATTGATGAAAAAGCCACAGCTTTTCGTAAACAACAACAAGGTTTTATTGATTTAAGTTTCTCAACAATTGCGGGTTTTAATGCCAATGGCGCACTTCCGCATTACCGTGCAACTCCAGATCATTTTAGTCAAATTGTAGGTGATGGCTTATTACTAATTGATTCAGGTGCACAATATGCAGATGGCACCACTGACATCACACGCGTTGTTCCTATCGGTACAACAAGTAATGAACAAAAACGTGACTATACCTTGGTTTTAAAATGTCATATTGCCTTAGCACAAACTGTTTTCCCTGAGGGAATTGCATCACCTTTATTAGACAGTATTACGCGCCAAACTTTATGGAAATATGGTTTAGATTATCGTCATGGTACTGGTCACGGTGTGGGCTTTGCGCTGAATGTGCATGAAGGTCCACAAGTGATTTCATACTATGCACCACCAACAGCAAATACCAAGATGCGCGTAGGCATGATCACATCGAATGAACCTGGCTTATACCATGAAGGTAAATATGGCATTCGTATTGAAAATTTAGTGGTCAATCAATCTAAAGTTTTTGCAGACAAAACCTATGGTGTTTTTTTAGAGTTTGAAACTTTAACGCTTTGTCCAATCAATACCCAATGTATTGTTCTGGATTTGATGACGAATGATGAAAAAGCATGGCTCAATCAATACCACCAGACTGTACGTGAGCGTTTATCGCCACTTTTACAAGGTGAGATTTTAAATTGGTTAATTGAAAATACTCAGGCGATCTAAATAATTTATCCACGAATAAAACAAAGCCCTAAATCTTTTAGGGCTTTGCTGATTAAATTATAGCTGAATGATGAAGTAGAATAACCATCAATTCACAGTCGTTTTCTTTGTTTCAACTGAATAATGATCAGTATTCCAAACTTTTAACTGGTTACGCAGTTCTTGTAAAGACCACGGCCAAGCAGCAAAGTTACGACCATTTTCATCCAAATAATAAGACTTACAACCACCCGCATTAAATACCGTTGTTTTTAAATGCTTTTGTAAACGCTTATTGTGTGCTTCAACCACATCACCTTTAATTTCAAAACGAGTGAACTTCTGATTACGCATTTTCACTAAGGCATCTACAATATAACCCACTTGGGCTTCAGCAATACCAATAAATGAATCGTAAACCAAGATATTTGGACCTAGTACCAAGAATGCATTTGGAACATTCTCAATACTTGCACCCAAGTATGCTTCAGGTGAACTATTCTTCCAACGATCTGCTAAAACCTGACCATTGGCATCATAAACTCGCTTACCAATCGGTGGATGTGATACTTCAAAACCAGTCCCCCAAATAATCACATCAACTTCGTGACGTTCACCATTGGCCGCAACAACAGTATTACCATCTATCTCCACCAAACCATGTGGCACTAAACTAACATTGTCTTGTTGCAGTGCTGGATAATAGTTGTTGGCGAACAAAAGACGCTTACAACCAATATCAAAGTTTGGCGTAACATCTTTACGTAATTGATCATCTTGAATTTGCAATTTAAGCAATTGCTTACTGAGGAAATTAATTGGTTTCAATACTTTTGGATTACGCAAACCGAAATTAATACCATTTAAAATTTGCGCAATACTGTTACGCCATGTTTGTTGAATCACTGGGAATTTAGAAATAATACCTTTTGCTGTATCACTCAATTCCATATCTGCTTTTGGCAATACCCACGGCGCAGTACGTTGGAATACCACGACTGATTTTGCTAAAGGTTGAACTTGTGGGATAAACTGAATCGCTGAAGCGCCAGTTCCGATCACAGCAACACGCTTACCCGTTAAATCATAGTCATGATTCCAACGTGCTGAATGGAACATTTCACCTTTGAAACTTTCAATCCCTTTTAATTTTGGCATCGATGGTTCAGTGATTGGACCTGTGGTAAATACAACCGTTTTGGCTTGATATTTGCCTTTTGATGTTTCTAAATTCCAAATATGTTGCGACTCATCCCACTTAGCACTGGTCAATTCATTATTAAAGTCAATCTTGCCACCTAAGTTATACTTCTCAACCACTTCTTCTAAGTAAGTTAAAATCTCAGGTTGTTTGGCAAATAAGTGACTCCACTTATGACTCGGTGAAAATGAAAATGAATACAATGCCGATGGTACATCACATCCACAGCCAGGGTAATTATTATCACGCCAAGTCCCACCAACACGGCTTGCTTTTTCAAGGACGATATAATCGTGATAACCCGCTTGATTCATTTTATAGGCAGCAGCGATTCCTGAAATCCCTGCACCGATCACAATCGTATCGTACACATGTACAGATTCAGGCTTTTTAGTACTTGAAACCGGCTTTTTACTTTCTTGAGCTTGATCCACTTTTTCAGTTTTAACTGCTTTCGTCGCAGTGGTTTTAGAAATCGCAACCTTAGTTGGTGCTTTTATTTCGACTTTTGCTTCAACTTTTGGCTCAGTCTTTACTTCAGCTTTTTTCGCTTCTGCAGGCTGGATCACCTGTTTAATTTCTTCAACAGTAGTTTGTTTATTGGTCTTTTTTTCGCTTTTATCTTCAAGAAGCGTATCTACAGTCTGTTCAGTTGTCATCTTGATTCACTCTACAATTATTTTACATATTTATTAAATAATGGATAACCGATACCCAACATTTTTGCGTATAAGGCAGGTGAAGCGCGCTTCATTAACCAGAATAATTTCGCATCAGGTTGAGGTACGGTATAAAGTTTGCCAGCATCTAAATTATTCAATGTTTTAATCACGACTTTTTCACTGGTTGTGAAAGCATAATTCATCAATAAATCATCAGCCAATCCTGCATACTGTTTTGGCAAGCGACCATTTTTCATGATATTGGTTGGAACAAGTGTTGGACAAAGTACATTGACACTAATTTTATCTTTGCGTAACTCTGCTGAAAGTGTTTCAGATAAAGCCAAGACGCTAGACTTTGTGACGTTGTATGCAGTCATTTCAGGCGCTGCCGTAAAGCCAGCTGCCGATGCAACATTAATGATTGCACCATAACCTTGTTGTTTAAACTTCGGTACAAAATAATGGCAACCATAAATCACTCCCCAAAGATTGATGTTGACACACCATTGCCAATCTTCGAGTGATACTTCGTCAAACTTACCACCGAGCCCTACGCCCGCATTATTAATCACTAAAGTCACTGAATGGTTCATTAACTTTTCAGCTTGCTCTGACAACGCTTTGACCTGTGTTTTATCCGTCACGTCACATTGCACAGCAAATGCTTTGCCTGTGGTTTGAGATTGAATTAAATTCACTGTTTCTTCAGCTGCTGCAAGATTAATATCCGCACAAACAATCGTACCACCACGCTTTGCCAGTTCCATCGCAAAGCTACGACCGATCCCACTGCCAGCGCCCGTCACCACAGCATAAGCATGTTGGCTCGGTTTTAATTTTTTAGAAAAAATTCCCATGTATTTCAATCCATTTATTATTGTAAGGACGTTTTAAGAACGTAGTGCTGGAATAAATTCTTTGGTCAAATATGGCGTCAGAACACCATTTTCAGGATTCAACAAAGTTTCTTTGTAATATGCCAAAAACTCACTGGTATCGTGGTCATTTGGATGAAAGTCTGGACGCAAATAATCAAATATATGCTTTAAAGAACTACCATAAACACCATCTTTTAAACCGAAAATCAAACGGAAACTATGTGGAATCTCTTTCCAATAACTCCAACGGATCAGGTTTTTAGGATCACGATAGAACGGTACAATCGTCGATGCAGCCGAGATCAACACAAGAATCGTGATCAATGCAGGGAAAAATCCTGCAATACGCAATGCATAATTATTTGATAAAGTTTGGAAAACGTCGAAAGCAATATCTTTATGCTCAGACTCTTCTAACATATGCCACATCCAAATCGCACGTTGTTTTTCATCTGTAGAGCGGAAGAAGACCGACTCATGATTCATCATGTATTCAGCCAGAACCGCAGTAAAATGCTCAATACCTGCCATTAAGGATAATTTCATTGGTTGTGGTAAACGGTTAAAACCATACTCAAAAACATAACCTGCTAAAAAGCGAAATAATTTCACTGGCAAATCACGTTCCATATACGCATCATTTAATTCTTCATGCATTTTAGAATGAATTGCTTCTTGCCCAATCAAAGAGGTCACACGCTGTTTTAACAATGGATCTTTAATAAAATCACGATGATAACGTGCTGTATCAATCACCAAGTCTTCGCCGAGTGTCAGAAAAATAGATAAAGATGCAAAATATGCACTGGCTAATTCCGCATCCATATAAAATCTGTGATCCAATTTTTCAGGTTCAAAATCAAACTTCATATGACGAATAGGAATAATTGGTGTTTGATTTTCCAGACTAAAAGGTGCCGCTGAAAAAACTTTTGAAAATGCTTTTTTGATTGGTTTAGCTAAGATCATTGCAAATACCCTTTATTCATGAAAATGGAAATCCAATTTCTGTTGAAGCTAAAAGATTTATTTTTTAGAGTAAAAACTCCAGATTATGCATGAAAATTACGCCATGCTTTATCAATTACCATTGGCACATTTCTTCTTTTGATTAGCAAATTATGACAACATCACTGCTTTGTTAGACAAAATATTTGAGAATGGTTTCAACTGATAGAAAATGTCCTATAAAGACAATATTTGATTTTCATTTTCACAACAAAATTGGCTGAAATGACATTTTAATTTTGCCCCTAAAAGCACATAGAAACGTATCTCACAGCATTTTTTATTGGACAAATCTAATGTTTTAAAAGTGGCTCAATCGCAAAGTCAATTCAGCCACTTTCTAGCCATCGATCTATGCACATTACACACGTAAAGCAGGGGTAAATTCTTTAACAAAGAATGGGGTTAAAGTCCCTGTCACAGGATCGAGTAACTCTTTTTTGTAATGTTCTAAAAGCGCATTGGTATCATGATCATTTGGATGAAAATCTGTCCGTAAATAATCAAAAATATGACCTAAGCTACTGCCAAATACGCCCTCTTTTAAACCAAATAATAAGTCCCAACTGCCTTTGGCTTCTTTCCAAAAATCAAGGCTTAAGGCATTCTTTGGACGGCGTAAAAATGGGAGGAATAAAGCACCAGCGCCTACCCCAAGCCCCAAAGTTGCTAAAGCAATAAAGAAACCTGCGATACGTAGCGGATAATCACCTGAAAGCACCTGATAAGTATCATAAGCAATATCTTTATGCTCAGATTCTTCCAACATATGCCACATCCACAGCGCACGTGTCTTTTCATCTAAAGAATGATTAAAAATGTCTTCATGGTTCATCGCATACTGTGCAAATACCGCAGTGAAATGCTCAATTCCTGCCATCATTGAAAGTTTTAAGGGTTGTGGAAACTTCAAGAAAGTATGATTAAACACTTGTTCTGCAAGGAAACGGTAAAATTGCACAGGAAAATTACGAGGGATCATCGCATCGTTATATTCTTCATGAATTTTTGAATGAATTGCTTCTTGCCCAATCAAACTGGTTAAACGCTGTTTGAGTATAGGATCTTTGATGAAATCACGGTGATAACGTGCCGTCTCGATCACCAACTCTTCACCATAAGTTAAGAAAATAGACAGTGCAGCAAAATAAGCCGTACCCCATTCCTTTTGCATAAAGAACTTCGCATCGATGTCTTTCGATTCAAATTTGAAGTTGAAATGACGAATCGGAATATTGGCTAAACGACCTGTAAGATCAGGCATTGCTTGTGGAAATATTTTGGTAAATACTTTTTTGACTGGCTTTGCTAATAACATAGAGAGTACGCTCTGGATTCATTCATGGATCATGAGTTTGATTGCTTAAGCGGAACAATTTCACAAATTCAGCAAAAACCATGTTTTATGCACAAAAAATAAAGGATTCCTTTCAAAATACCGTTAGCAATTTAGGTCAATTGATTAGCAATACATGACTATTCGTTAAAATTGTCTGACAAATCGCTCTTCGTTATTCATCTATTGAATATTTCAAAATAAATCATGACCCATGAGGACAGTGGATTTAAACTGACATTACTTGAATAGTTGTTTAAAAAATCGTTATGGTAGGTACATTGAACTATAACAATACCTGTTGGAATGAATATGCAAACTGCTGAATCATGGATTGATCTCACCGCTCATTTACAACTCTATGTAAAATCATGGACACCTGAGCAGCTTCAGCATCAAATACCGATTATTTTATTACATGACTCGCTCGGTTCAGTGCAGTTATGGCGTGATTTTCCTGAGCAACTTGCACAAATGACTGGGCGAAAAGTGATTGCTTATGATCGACTTGGCTTTGGTCAATCTTCTGCAAATCCTGAAACATTAAAAGTCGATTTTGTTTCGACTGAAGCAACAACTCATTTTGCAAAAGTACTCGAACATTTCAATATTCAAGATTTTATTGTGATGGGACATAGTGTTGGCGGAGGTATGTCAAGCTGTTGTGCGGCACATTATCAAAACCGTTGTAAAGCCTTAATAACCATGTCTGCACAAGCAATGGTGGAAGAGCTTACCCTTTTTGGAATCCGCGAAGCCAAAGCAATGTTTCAGCAAGCAGGACAACTGGATCGCTTAAAGAAATATCACGGAGAAAAAGCCCAATGGGTATTAGATGCATGGACTGAAACATGGTTATCACCTGAATTTAAAGACTGGTCTTTAGACTCATTCCTCCATCAGGTGCATAGCCCTTTATTGGTTATTCATGGTGAGCTGGATGAATACGGCTCTTTAGCACAGCCTCAACGATTTATTGATCATACTCAAGGGAAAAGTCAGCAAGAAATTATTTTGGGGGCGCATCATATGCCACATAAAGAACAACCTGAATTGGTTTTAAGCTTAATCCAAGGTTTTCTTAATTCCCTTAATATTGCTTAAATTCTTATTTAATCAGCAGATCGTTTGATGCATCTAAATCGTGAATAGTGCCATTATTTCATCATGACATTGTGAAAATACAAATGACATCGCGAATGAAAAGCTAAGCGAATGAAAAGCTAAAAATACATATAGCATATTGATCAATGTTAATATTGATCACATATACTCATTAGAAATTTTCAATGATGCCGATATTCACCAGACTTTTAGCCAAATTGCTTCGACTCGATCAATTTAAATATCGAAGTCTCACTGAGGGTGAAATTCTGATCAGTAAAACTGTTTTTGGTGATCTAATTGATTATCAAAAGGTTAAAGTCATGAATCATCCCTATTTGCCTTGGCAACCTGTGGGTATTTTGATGGCACCCAATGGCTATATTCATTTAAAAGATGCTGACTATTGTGAAGATTTTTCATGCCTGAGTCTGGGTTATCAAGCAGTCTTTATCCATGAGATGGCGCATGTTTATCAGCATCAACGGCATGAAAATGTATTGCTCAAAGGTGCAATTTTACAATCCACTATGTATCTTACTTTTGGCAAGTACAATCCCTACCGTTATACCTTTATCAAAGGCAAAGCTTATTTTGATTATAATATTGAACAACAAGGCGATATTGCCAAAGACATTTATTTAAATCGAATCGAAAACATCATTTTGAATAAAAACTCATCAAACTAGCTTATTCAACTATGAAAAATACTTATAAAGTGACTAAACTCACAGAAATATCCTAAAGTTTTTCTATTATGATACAAATACAAAAAATATTGAAAAATCACTGGTTTCTATTAAAAAAATCGACTAAATTCAAGTGTATTTTGACGCAATACTGAATAAACCGAATGAATCACTAGCTTCTAACGTTTTTTTAGTTAAAATACGCATTGTCTAAAATTTTTGCCTTGCAAGAACATAGAGATTTTTGATCATTATTTGATGATTTTATAGATTCGCCATTTGGCAATATGACGTTGTAACTATATATGCTTTGTTGAATAACTATATTTTAAAAATCAACAGAATATATATAAATTAACCTATTGGAATAGGATTTGATTTAAATGAAAAGTTTTAAAATTGCTCTCTCGCAATTCTCTCCATTCATTGGTGATATTGAGTCAAATGTTCAAAAGATGATTGAACAAGCCAATGAAGCAAAAAAACAGAATGCTGAAATTATTGTTTTTCCAGAACTATCTACTATTGGTTACCCTGCCGAAGATTTATTATTACGTCCAAGCTTAACAAAACGTACAGCCCAAGCTTTTGAAAAATTAGCAGAAGTTAAAGATATTGTTCTTGTTTTCGGTTTTGCCAATCATACTGAAGATGGTCAACGCTATAACGCAGCGGCTGTAATGAAAGACGGGCAAGTTTTGGGTATTTATAATAAACAAAACTTACCAAACTACAGCGTATTTGATGAAAAGCGTTATTTTAATGAAGGTCATCAACACCTTGTATTTGAATACCTTGGTCATAAATTTGGCGTCTTGATTTGTGAAGATATTTGGTCACTCAATACCGTTCAACAAGTTGCTCAATTGAATGTTGAGACTATTCTTGTATTGAATGCTTCACCGTATGAAGTAGGCAAACCTCAACATCGCGTAACGACACTTAAAGAGTTGGCAAAACAAATGAATATCAACTTGGTTTACGTGAACCAAGTTGGTGGTCAAGATGATTTGATCTTTGATGGTACAAGCTTTGTCATTAACAATTCTGGCGATGTAGCATCTCAAGCATCAAGTTTTAAAGAAGAGCTACTGATTGCCAATTATCAACTTGAAAATAAAGCTTATGAAGTTGTAGAAGCTGCTCCTGCATTAGATACGATGGCTGAAATTTACCAAAGCTTGGTTCTTGGAACGCGTGACTATGTTCAACGTTCAGGTTTCCCTGGCGTGATTTTAGGTCTTTCAGGTGGTATTGACTCTGCTTTGACACTGGCGATTGCAGTTGATGCAATTGGTGCAGATAAAGTTCAAGCTGTAATGATGCCTTATACTTATACATCACAAATCAGTGTTGAAGATGCCACAGAACAAGCTAAACGTATGGGTGTAACTTTCGGTATTGCTGAAATTCATCCTATCGTGAACAGTTTCATGCAAACACTGTTCCCATTCTTTGGTAACTCACCTGCGGATGCGACTGAGGAAAATCTTCAAGCACGTGCACGTGGTACTTTACTCATGGGCTTGTCGAATAAATTTGGTAACTTAGTCCTTTCGACAGGAAATAAATCTGAACTTGCTGTCGGCTATTGCACACTCTACGGTGACATGGTCGGTGGTTATGCTGTGCTGAAAGACGTGTATAAAACCATCGTATTTGAACTAGCAAAATACCGTAACAGCATTGCAGACGCACCAGTGATTCCAGAACGTGTGATTACGCGCCCACCATCAGCAGAACTTCGTCCAGATCAAAAAGACCAAGACTCGTTACCTGCTTATGACGTACTTGATGCAATTCTTTATGCTTATATTGAAGAAGATCAAAGCCAAGATGACATCATTGCCAAAGGTTTTGAAAAAGACGTTGTTGAAAAAATCATTCGTCTGGTTGATCGTAATGAATATAAACGTCGTCAAGGTGCAATTGGTCCACGCATCAGCTCACGTGCATTCAGCCGTGAACGCCGTTACCCAATTGTGAACGGTTGGAAAGCAGGTGTATAAGCCTCGTGAATGTGAATAATTCACTTCCACCTTCGAGCTTTGCTCAGGAATTTGCTCAAGCCTTGTTGCTTGAGCAAGTTCGCTTTATTAAACAACAACTTTTAGATCAAAATAATCCTCAATATATTCGCAATTTTATTTCTCAAAGTTATCAAAATGCCGATAAAATCCTTTTAAAAGATGTCATCCAACTCGAACAACTACAATCTGTTGTTCAAAAATATGCATTTGAATTAAATTTAGGTGCAGACATTCTTGAGTTTATTGGCGTTGCGGCACAAAAAATTCACCGTGAAGCGATTCATAGCCATACGATTTTCAATGATCTTTTGTCTGATGAAGCATTTGAATTATGGCTATTTAAAATTTTAGAATTAGAACAACTCAAAAATTATATTCAGGAAAATTTACAACATAATCCTCAAATCCAACAGGTCAGCTTACAACTTGCCAATCAAATTTTGGAAAGCAATACACCTTGGCTCAATCAGTTACGTCAATACACAGTTAAACAGAATAAGCTCAGCTCAAAAGTCATCAGCTTTATCCAAGACCAGCAACAAAATATAGAGTTAAAGCTAGAACACCAACTGGCTCATGCGATTCGTAAACAACTAAGTCAGATCATTCTTTTACCCAATGAAGATTTGGCAGATATAGCAACACATATTTGGTCAGAGATTAAACAACGCACATTAAAAGAGACTTTCTCACAAGTACAATCCATTGATTTTGAAGAATTCTTTATTCTTGTTTATGAATCTTGGAAAGAGCTTCGCCAAACTGAATTCATGCAACAAGTGATTTTAAATATCGTTGAAGCCTTTTACGAATATTTTAGTGCATACAGCTTACAAGAATTACTTCACTCAGTCGGTTTAGATGAAAATGATTTATTCGCAGAAGCAGATCGCTTTGTGCCACATTGCCTAGGCGCTTTAGATCAACATCAGTTACTTGATGACATCATCAAATCTCTAATTGCACCTTTCTATTTAGATACACAAACCCAGCGCTTTATTGAAAATTATTTGGCTGAAAAAGCTTAGTTTTACTTTTGCATCACTTCGTTCTATATTTTCAATAAAATAATTAAGTTATTAAATTTGCTTAAATTTTATTTATTTTCAAAAATACAAAAAAAGAGACCATGCGGTGAGCATGGTCTATAAAAATGGTGGCTATGACGGGACTTGAACCTGTGACCCCCGCATTATGAGTGCGGTGCTCTAACCAACTGAGCTACATAGCCTTAAACTGTGTGGGCATTATCTAGATTTATCTGGCATGCGTCAAGCACCGAAAAGCGCTAATGATCACGCTTTAAACAATTGATAATTAAATGTTTAAAATTAATACATATTTATAAAATTATTGAGGCAAAATAGAAGAAATTTTTCTTTGAGCCCTCTATGAAAATCAAAAGTTTAGTTCTCATTTTATCATTAACGCTACTAACTGCTTGCCAGACGATCAGTCCAATCTTTGTAGACTACAACGGTGTGCGAATGGATGTAGCAAAATGGATTAATCAGCATCAACTTCTCAACATGCAACAAAAACGAAGCATGGTGCAACTGAGCAAAGCTCAACAACAACTTCAACGTATTAACAATATTCCAGAAACACAGAAATTAGAAATTGCCAAAGACAATAGTATTGCCATGCATTGCGCACAACAACATTTAACTGAATCTCAAATCAGTCAACTACAACAGCAAATTTTTGGTGACGATAAACAAAGAATTTTAGACATCTATGATCAAAAATTTCCAAAGTTAAAATTGGACGTAAATGCCATTCAGTGCGAATGATGGATTTCGTTCTTTTTATTTTTTCTGATACTCAAAAGAAAAATAGAGAGTGACTTACCACTCTCTATTTGCAACAAGTTCTTCCATTTCAATATCAAGATAGCCTTGATCTTGCACCACCATCATCATCGCTTCTGCAATATAATCCGCAGCAGTATCATCCAGTGAAGAATCAAGGTCTTCAAACTGTGGCTTCATTTCATTAATATCAAGCACAGTTGAGTTTGCTAAAGCATACACCTCAGCATCACTAAAACTGGTTTTCGCTAATTTCTTAGCAAATTGTTCGATCAGTTGCTTGACTTCAGCAACCAGAATATCTGGATAATATTCATCATCGAACATTGGGAGGAGTAAATCATTAAACATAGCGACCAAAAAAATCTGACAGCAATTGACCTGCTTATATAACACAAACGATACAATTCACCAAATTGATATGCCGCTTTTCATGATCGAATTTACAAATCACTCTTTCGCATTTGCGCTTAAACTTTTTGCAATCCCAATTAAATCAATAAATTCAGAGCGTATTTGAAAAGGATCTGGTTGATCTGACTGTTTCGCTAGTTTTTGAATATCATTCCATGTCTGATTTGCACTATATTTTCCACCCTGCAACTTTTGCCCATAACTTGCAACCGCTATTGCAAATTGGGTGTCTGTACTGGCTTGTGGCAAGGCTTTACTTTGTACTTTGATCGGTTGATTGAGCAAAATACTGGTTTTTTCATTCGGTTGTTTATAACGTAGCTTTAAAAATGCATATTCACCATTCTTATTGGCATCTGTAGATTTTGCAGCTGCTTGATAGCGTGATTCATTTAACCATCCAGCCTGACCTGTAGGAATGATTTCGTATAGTGCCGTCACAGTATGCCCTGCACCTATATCACCTGCATCCACTTGATCATTATTAAAATCTTCTTGGTTTAATAGACGATTTTCATAACCAATTAAGCGATATTCTTTGACTGTATGCGGATTAAATTCAACTTGAATTTTTACATCTTGTGCGACTGTTGCAAGTGTCGATGACAATTGACGTTGTAAGACTTTCTTGGCTTCTTTTTCATTATCAATATAACTATAGTTGCCGTCCCCTGCATCTGCCAATTGTTCCATCAACTGTTCATTATAATTGTCCGTTCCAAAGCCTAAAGTTGTAAATGAAATACCCGTTTTACGCTTTTCCGCCACCATGCCTTTTAAGGTGTTGAAATCGGTAATACCGACATTAAAATCACCATCTGTCGCGATTAAAATACGATTAATCCCGCCCTTGATCATGGATTTTTCAGCTTCTTCATACGCCATACGAATCGCACGTTCTCCAGAAGTTGCACCATCTGCTTTTAATTGATTAATGGCTCTAAGAATTTTATCTTTGTCTTTACCTGATGTTGGTTCAAGTACCAATTTCTCACCACTTGCATAGGTAATAATCGTAACTTTATCTTGTGGACGTAGCTGTTCGGTCAATGTTCTCAGTGTGGTTTTCACCAAAGGCAGTTTATTTTCATGATCCATACTGCCTGAAACATCGACCAAGAATACTAAATTTGCAGAAGGAAGATTTTTAGGGTCAATATCTTTAGCTTTAATACCGATTTTGATTACTTTTGCATTATTTTTCCAAGGTGAATCTACAGTTTCAGTGGTGACTGAAAATGGATGCTGCCCTGTCGGCAATGGATAATCATAATTAAAGTAATTGATCAATTCCTCTATACGTACTGCATCCACAGGTGGTAATTGACCATTGCTATTTAAAAAACGTCTAACATTAGAATAACTTCCTGTATCCACATCAATACTAAAAGTTGACACCGCTTCTTGAGTCACACTTTTTACAGGATTGATCTCATTTTCTTGATATTTTTCGGTGTTCTGTACAGGTTGTGGTTTTTCTCGAACAATCATTTCAGGCTGTCTTATACTGACACGAGAACCAGAAGTAGCAGAACTCTGAACTAATTTTCGATTATGTGCTGCATAAGCCGCTTGCTTTGCTAAAGCTTTAGCATCAGACAGCGGTGCTGCTGACACAGGCATCGGTGCGACTGGTGCAACTTCAACAACTGTAGCCGATTGTTGATGTTGCATCTGAGTACAACCAGCCAAACTCACTATAGCCAAACTTAATATCGTAAATTGGGTCTTCAAATGAAAGTTCATTGTATTTCCTTATTCTTAAATTTCTGATTATTAACATCATAAAATAAATAATGACGAATTTAGAATGCTATATTGTCAATTAAAACAGTATTTATAATGAATAATTTGTAATTTTTTGAGCAAAAAAGGCGCTTTATTGCAAAACGCCTGTGTCATGAATAAGGAAGATCAATGATTCAGTTTTTTATAGCCTTTTAAATTTAAGAACTTTTAGAATTTAAGAAGCTTTATTGATCTGTGCAGTCTTCGTCACACTCGAACTTAAACTTTTGGCTCTTTTTACCAAATCAATAAATTCAGCTTTTAAACCATAAGCATCATCCTGTTTAGCACTTTGCGCCAAGTTTAGAATGTCATTCCAACCCATCGAAGCATTGTATTGACCACCTTTTAACTGTTGACCATAAGCAGCAACAGCAATAGCAAAACGTGTGTCTGCATTGGCTTGACTCAAAGGTTTACTTGAAGCAGAAATCGGTTGTGTCAGTAAAATACTTTTGCTCTGATTCGGCAATTTATAACGGATATTTAAATAGGCATATTCAGATTTTTTACCCGAACTCGCATCATTTTTCGTATAGCGTGAATCTGCCAACCAACCCTTTTGCCCTACTGGAATAATTTCATACAACGCAGTCACGGTATGCCCTGCACCCACATCTCCCGCATCGACTTTATCGTTATTAAAATCCTCCTCTTTTAACATGCGATTTTCATAGCCAATTAAACGGTACTCTTTCACCGTTGCAGGATTAAATTCCACCTGTAATTTTAAATCTTGCGCAACGGTTGCCAAAGTGGATGACATTTGACGCTGTAAGACTTTTTTTGCTTCATTTTCATTATCAATGTAACTGTAATTTCCATTGCCCGCATCGGCAAGTTGCTCCATCAACTGCTCATCATAATTACCTGAGCCAAAACCTAAGGTTGAAAATGAAACACCAGTTTTACGTTTTTCTGCGATCATATTTTTCAGGGTATCAAAGTCAGTTATACCGACATTAAAATCACCATCAGTGGTAATTAAAATGCGGTTAATCCCACCTTTAACAAAGCCCTGTTGAGCTGACTTATATGCCATTTGGATCGCTTGCTCACCGGCTGTACCACCGCCTGCAACAAGCTGATCAATTGCCTTGAGAATCTTATTTTTTTGGTCGCCGCTGGTTGGTGGTAAAACCACTTTATCACCATCTGAATAAGTAATTAACGTGACCTTATCTTGTGGACGTAGCTGTTTGGTTAGGATTTTTAAAGTCTTTTTCACCAATGGCAATTTGTTCGGCTCATTCATACTGCCTGATACATCGACCAAGAAGACTAGATTTGCAGCAGGTAAATTTTGTTGGTCAATGTCTTTGGCTTTAATACCAATTTTGATCACTTTAGCATTAGGCTGCCAAGGAGAGTCTACTGTTTCACTACTCACAGCAAAAGGATGCACACCTGTAGCCTGAGGATATTGATAATCAAAATAATTGATCATTTCCTCAACACGCACCGCATCAACAGGAGGTAAACTTCGATCTTGCACAAGGAAGCGACGCACATTGGTATAACTACCTGTATCCACATCCGCACTGAATGTAGAAATGGGTTGTTGCGCAACACTTTTAACAGAATTGGTTTCAACCTTTTGATAATTTTCCATATTTTCAGCAGAACCCACTACAGGACTAGTTGCTGCAACATCAGCTGTAGCAGCAGCTTCCATGTCAGTACTCGCATCTACAGCAACCTGTTCAGTTGAATATTCAGCAGAAACAGCGGCATCACTCGCAGCTTCTTCTGATTTTTTACTACATCCTGCAATCATTACAGCAAATAATGATAGTGCAAGTAAACTTTGTTTGGATTTCATCACTCATCCCTCAAATTATTGTCAGTTTTTATAGTTATATCGATATAAGCTAATTGTTATATTATTACATTGCTATTTTTTCACAATATGCAAAACCAGTTTGGTTGACATGATTTTGTATATGTTATGTAATACCATTACATTTAGTAAATTAAAAAAAAGCATGCCTATAGACATGCTTGATTCGTGAATAAGTAGAAATTTAAATTCAGAATAACAATTAGCTTGCCAGATTCATCGCTTGCCACACTTTAATCGCATCCGACATGGCTTTTACATCATGCGCACGCACCATACTCGCCCCCTGCTGAATACTGAGTAAATGTGCCGTTACACTGCCTACTGCACGATGTTGCGCATCTGCACCATTCAAAGCTTCACCGATAAAACGCTTACGTGATAAAGCAGAAAGAATCGGATAACCCATTTCATTGAGTTTATAAAATTCATTTAAGAGTTTTAAATTCTGCTGTGCATTTTTTGCAAAACCAAAACCTGGGTCAATCATGATATTTTCAGCACGGACACCTGCGGACAATGCAACATCGACACGTTGTTGTAACTCTGCCATCACATCCAATGTCACATCCTGATATTGATCAAGATTATTCATGGTCGTTGGCTCACCACGCATGTGCATGATAATAATTGGAATATCCAATTCAGCTGCTGTTTGCAATGCATTTGGACGGGTCAAGGCACGTACATCATTCCAGATATGTGCACCCGCTTGTACGGCAGCTCGAATCACTTCAGGTTCAGAAGTATCAATCGAGATCACAACATCATGCTTTGACAGCGCTTCAACCACAGGAACAACACGGCGGATTTCTTCTTCAAGCTCAACGGGTGATGCGCCTGGACGTGTAGACTCACCACCAATATCA
Organism: Acinetobacter wuhouensis; assembly: GCF_001696605.3. Classification (NCBI taxonomy): domain Bacteria; kingdom Pseudomonadati; phylum Pseudomonadota; class Gammaproteobacteria; order Moraxellales; family Moraxellaceae; genus Acinetobacter; species Acinetobacter wuhouensis. Next base: position 2,737,380 of record NZ_CP031716.1, read on the forward strand.
ATCACTGTTGCACCATCAGCTACCATTTGTAAGGCATGCGCTACCGCTTGATCTTTCTGGTTATGCTTTCCGCCATCACTAAATGAATCAGGGGTGACATTGAGAATTCCCATGACATGCGGTTGCGATAAATCTAATGATAATCGCCCACACTGCAAGATCTTTTTAGGCAGTGGTTGTAGTTGCATGTCATCGCTCCAATTTCATATTCACAATATTTTAGCAATTCATTAAACAAATAAGTTAAATCATTTTTAATTAAAGCTTTATTTGAGCAATTTATGAATATGAAATTTGCTTAGGCTATTTATAACCTTCTATGATTTCTGTTTGAATGATCTGTCAAATGATCAATTTTAATCATTGTTAAAATTCATCAAACATAAAAAAAGAGCCTCTTTCGAGACTCTCATTTTTTAAGCTAAGTTTTTTAAAGCTTTGCTTTAAAATCGCTCCGCACTATGTCTTGCGCTTCACTTAAAGCCATGCTTTAAGTTTGCTCAGGTCGCTGGTAATGGCGGTGGTGTTGATGGACCATCAGTTGGAACAACATCAATCACTGGATTATCAGCTACATAAACTTTCGGTGGTTGAGGCTCGCGACCTTCCATGATGTCACGGATTTGATCACGGTCAATAGTTTCCCATTCCATCAAAGCTTTTACCATTGCATGTGCAATATCTTTGTTATTTTCAAGAATATCACGTGCAACCTTATATTGCTCATCTAAGATGCGGCGAACTTCTTGGTCAACTTGTTGTTGCGTTGCTTCTGAAATCGTGCGATTGCCCATATTTCCAAAGAAACCATTTTGGTTCTCTTCTTCATAAACCATCACGCCCATTTTGTCAGACATACCGTATTTGGTTACCATCGCACGTGCCATTTTCGTTGCACGCTCGAAGTCGTTTGAAGCACCTGTCGACATTTGGTTAATGAAAACTTCTTCTGCAATACGGCCACCAAATAAGATTGAAAGTTCATTCAACATTTTTGATTTGTAATGACTAATCGCATCTTGTTCAGGTAACTGCCAAGTCACACCCAAAGCCCAACCACGCGGCATAATTGTAACTTTATGCACTGGGTCTGTACCTGGAAGGATTTCAGCAACAATCGCATGACCCGCTTCATGATAAGCAGTCGCACGACGCTCTTCATCACGGATGACCATCGACTTACGTTCTGGCCCCATATACAACTTGTCTTTTGCATCTTCAAAATCATGCATATCAACAGTGTTTTTATTACGACGTGCTGCAAACAATGCTGCTTCATTGACAAGGTTTGCAAGTTGCGCACCAGAGAAACCAGGCGTACCACGTGCAAGGACTTTAACGTCCACGCCTGTAGTCGAAGGAAGTTTCTTCAAGTGAACATTAAGAATTTGCTCACGACCTTTAATGTCTGGAAGTCCAACCATTACTTGACGGTCAAAACGACCTGGACGAAGTAAAGCTTTATCGAGTACATCTGCACGGTTTGTTGCAGCAATCACGATAATGCCTTCATTACCTTCAAAGCCGTCCATTTCTACAAGCATTTGGTTAAGGGTTTGTTCACGTTCATCGTGACCACCACCTGTACCTGAACCACGATGACGACCTACCGCATCAATCTCATCAATAAAGATGATACATGGCGCATGGCGTTTTGCTTGTTCAAACATGTCACGTACACGAGATGCACCAACACCGACAAACATTTCAACGAAGTCAGAACCTGAGATACTAAAGAATGGAACTTTCGCTTCACCTGCAATCGCTTTCGCAAGTAAAGTTTTACCTGTACCTGGAGGACCGACCATCAATACGCCTTTCGGAATAGTTGCACCTAGACGTTTGAATTTAGCAGGATCTTTTAAGAAATCGACAATTTCGACAACTTCTTGTTTCGCTTCATCACAGCCCGCAACATCTGTAAATGTCACTTTGATTTGGTCTTCTGAAAGCATTTTTGCTTTCGACTTACCAAAGCTCATTGGACCGTTTTTACCACCTGCACCACCACCCATGTTACGCATAAAGAACATGAACAATAAAATAATCAATAGTACAGGGAAGCTTGCGATCAGAAGTTGCATCAACAAACCTTGGCGTTGAGGTGCAGTACCTTCAACAACAACGTTATTTTTGATGAGTGTTGGCATCAGTTCAGGATCTTGAACTGCTGGGCGAATACTTTCAAAGTCCGAACCATTCTTTTTTTCGCCACTTATTCTTTCGCCATCAATTGTGACTTTACTGATTTGACCAGCATTCACCGCTGTAATGAATTCTGAATAATTCATTGCAGAAGGCTTACTGCGGTCACTCAGGTTACTGAAGATAAGGATCAGCACACCTAGTATGACCAGCCACAATACGGCATTTTTGAAGTAATCGCTCAAAGCTTTATTCCCATATATAACTATTTTGATCAGGCTCAATCTTGCTTGATCGTAACAAAAAGCGAGTAATGAATTTCGCAATTATTATTAAAAACGTACAAAATGCACAATTTTTAACAACTTGGCAAGTATTTGTTGGCGATTCATTACCAACAATGAACATACCTTAAATACCCAACCTATTGCGATACTTTTTTACGGCCCTGTCCAATTAAAAAAACTTCTTTGGAACGTGCACGTGAAGCAGCGGGTTTTGCTGTTTTTAACACATCAAAACTGTCTACAACTTGCTTTCGAAACTCATCAAAACCAGTCCCTTGGAAAACTTTTACCACAAACTGCCCTTTTGGTCCTAAAACCTTATTGGCAAAATCAAGTGCAAGTTCACACAAGTAAATCTGGCGAGGTTGATCTACAGCCTTATTACCTGATGTATTGGGGGCCATATCCGAAATTACAACGTCTACAGTGCGTCCATTTAAAATATTTAACAATTTTTCGAAAACTTCTTCTTCACGGAAGTCACCTTGTAAGAAGGTTACATCGGGTAAAGCATCCATTTCTAAAATATCAGAAGCAATAACCAAACCCTTATCACCAACGAGCTTTCCTGCGATTTGCGACCAACTTCCAGGCGCAGCTCCCAAGTCAACCACGGTCATACCAGGCTTAATCATTTTATGTTTTTCTTGAATTTCAAGTAGCTTATATGCTGCGCGAGCGCGATAACCTTCTTTTTGTGCTTTTTTCACAAAAGGATCATCCAAATGCTCTCTCATCCACGCACGACTACTTTTCGATAACTTCTGGTTGGTAATGCGTGTAGCCATAACTCTCTTGATATAAACGATAACTAACCTCTGATTGTACGTTAAAAACATTTTCAATGCAGTATTGATCTGCATTTAAATCACCCAATATTGGTGTGTTTTTTTAAATCATCTTGATCGATTATTTCTACAGAATTTACAGCGCAGTGGAATGGCTTTTGTTATACTAGGTCGTTTTTAAATTTAGGTTATTTTTTATGGCGACTCTCTCTATCCAAGAACGTAAACGTTTACGTCAAATCGGACATGCATTAAACCCAGTTGTAATGCTTGGGGATAAAGGCTTGACTGAAAGTGTCGTTGAAGAATTAAGCCGCGCTTTAAATGATCACGAATTGATTAAAGTGAAAATTGCAGGTGAAGATCGTGAAGCACGTGCAGCAACAATTGCTGAAATCGCTGAAGTTTCAGGTTCTGAAGTAGTACAAACCATCGGTAAAATTGCATTACTTTACAAAAAAGCGCCTAAACAAAATCCTAAGCTATCTAACTTAGTTCGCCACGCACATTTGTCTAATTAAGCTTAAATTTTACTGGCAATACTATGGCAAGTTACGAACTTAGTGCTTTTGATCGTCGTTTTCAAAGCATTTCTCTTGTAGGTGCGATTGAGCAAGTCAGCCCATATACATTGAATGTGGGTTATTGGCTCAGAGATCCAAATCAGTTTATTCAATACCCTGAGCAAGTTGCATCAAATCCTCGCCAAGATTTTCTTTGGGAAAATACCTGCTTCGAGATTTTTATTGGCGTACAAGGTGAAGATTATTATCGTGAGATCAATCTTTCCCCTTCTCAAGCGTGGCAAGCCTATCAGTTTGAAGAATATCGCTATCCTGAAAATATGCCGCCCGTTGTTGCCTATGATATTGAACTCAATCAATTAAAGCGTACTCATTATGGCTTAAATGTCAGTATTGATTTAACCGAGTTCATGTTGGCAAATAAATTGAAATGGTCTGACTTATTTCTGGGTTTAACTGCTGTCTTGAATACAACCCAAGGGCAACATTATTTTGCAATGCAACATAGTGGTCAACAAGCTGACTTTCACAATAAGCGTGATTGGTTGCATACTTTTTAATTGATGCACATTCACTTATGCGCAAAGATAAGATTCGAGGCGATATGCCTCGTTTTTTGTTTTCTATTTTCAAATATTTTTCAAACAGCATTCAATAAAAAAGGCAGTGACATTGATCACTACCTTTTTATCAAGCAGTTTTAAAGTCTATTTCAAAGTTATTGTTAAAATCAGTCATCAGCATTGCTCGATGATAATCAAAATGCTGAATACTTCATTTTAAAAATTAACTTTTTGAAGAACTTTCATCTTCAACCTTATTCACCACTTTTTTCCAAGCATCTAAGGTACTGTCTTTAGAACGCTTAAATGTTTCATTTAAATGTTCTTTGTGTTTTGAAGAAATTTGCGAAACATCTGTACGAATTTCCTTACCCACTTCAGTTAAATCTTTTAATAAAACTGTCAATTCAGTTTTAATCAACTCTGCAAGACCAACTAAATCTTTTGGTGATGTTGAGAATTGATTTTTAATAATATCCAAACGCATCAACAGCTCTTGTTTAAAGCTTTGCACTTGATCTTGAACTTGTGCATTTAACTGTTCAGCTTCTGCTTGCAAATTCGCTTTAGTTTCCGTCACAGCTTCAGTCACTTTCTGCTTTGTTTCAGCACTGATTTTCTCTAAACTCTCAGTCGTTTCAGCCACAACTTCTTTAATCGCAGCGGTGTCTTTTGCTACTTTTTTAGCGACAGTATCTTTGGCTGTATCGACTGCTTCTTTTACAGTCTCAACATTTTCTTTCACAGTTTCGATATTGTCTTTCACTGCATCTTTCACAGTTTCTTTTGAAATCGTCATCATTAATTCCCCCTGGAATGTGAGACATAAAGATAACGTGAAATGTTAAATTTTAGAGTTTGATTTGTCAGACAATTCTTAAATACTTACAATTTCAATAAGTTCATTTAAAAATCAGATTTAATCATAAATAGCAAGGGATTTATCTATCATTATCTTGAAAAATACATCTCAAATAAAATGGACTTTCGGGGGCATCATGCGTATAATACGCTGTTAAGTTACAAGCGAGCAGACATGAGGAGGGTAGGATTTAATTAACCTTCCTTTTTTTTCGTCTACTCGCTTTTTTACAGCCCTATTTTTGTGGTTTTAGTTCAGGAGCTATGGTTTGAGCACCCCCGCCATTTTAGCCCTTGCTGACGGTACTGTATTCAAAGGTACATCGATCGGCGCTACGGGAAGTACGACTGGTGAAGTCGTTTTTAACACTGCCATGACTGGTTATCAAGAAATCTTGACCGATCCTAGTTATGCACAGCAACTTGTAACTTTAACTTATCCTCATATCGGTAATACTGGTTGTAATGACGAAGACGCTGAGTCTGGTCGCATTCACAAAGTCTGGGCGAATGGTTTAATCATTCGTGACTTGCCTTTATTACACAGCAATTTCCGAGCTACTCAATCTCTTGGCGAATATTTACAACAACATAATGTCGTTGCCATTGCAGATATTGATACTCGACGTTTGACACGTATTCTTCGTGACAAAGGCGCGCAAAACGGTTGCATCCTTGCAGGTGAGAACATCACTGAAGAAGAAGCGATTGCAAAAGCACGTGCATTCGGTGGCTTAAACGGTTTAGACCTTGCTAAAGAGTGTTGCGATCCTGAAGGTTTCGAATGGACTGAAGGTTCATGGACACTTGGTCAAGGTTTCTCTCAGCCTGAAGCGAAGTTCCATGTTGTTGCATATGACTATGGTGTCAAAACCAACATCTTACGTATGCTCGCAGACCGTGGTTGCAAACTAACAGTTGTTCCTGCTCAAACTCCTGCTGAAAAAGTACTTGCATTGAATCCAGATGGCGTATTCTTGTCAAATGGTCCTGGCGATCCAGCTGCATGTGATTATGCAATTGAAGCAGTGAAAACTATTGTTGAAGATGCGCGTAATGTTCCTGTATTTGGTATCTGTTTAGGTCACCAAATTCTTGCTTTAGCATCAGGCGCTAAAACAGTTAAAATGCCACATGGTCACCACGGTGCAAACCACCCTGTTCAGAACATTGAAACAGGGACTGTGATGATTACTTCTCAAAACCACGGCTTCGCTGTAGATGCAGACACTTTGCCTGCAAATCTAAAAGCAACGCACAAGTCATTGTTCGATCAAACGCTTCAAGGCATTCATCGTACAGACAAACCAGCGTTCAGCTTCCAGGGTCACCCTGAAGCTAGTCCTGGTCCACACGACTGCGCACCTTTGTTCGATCATTTCATCGAACTTATTGAAGCATCTAAGAAGTAATTGAGGAGCGATCATGGCTAAACGTACAGACATTAAAAGCATCCTAATTATTGGTGCAGGTCCGATTGTGATCGGTCAGGCATGTGAGTTTGACTACTCAGGTGCACAAGCGTGTAAAGCCCTTCGTGAAGAAGGCTACCGTGTTATTTTGGTGAACTCTAACCCAGCGACCATTATGACTGACCCTGCAATGGCAGATGCAACGTATATCGAACCGATTACCTGGCAGACTGTTGCGGCAATCATTGAGAAAGAACGCCCAGACGCTGTTCTTCCTACAATGGGTGGTCAAACAGCATTGAACTGTGCACTTGCACTTGATGCCAACGGTATTTTGAAAAAATACAATGTTGAATTGATTGGCGCGACCAAAGAAGCGATCGAAAAAGCAGAAGACCGTAAACTTTTCGATATCGCAATGCGCAAAATCGGTCTGGAATGTCCACGTGCTGACGTTGCAGAAAGCATGGAACACGCGCTTGAAATTCAAGCTCGTTTCGGTTTCCCTGTGATTATCCGTCCATCATTCACCATGGGTGGTTCAGGCGGTGGTATCGCTTACAACCGTGAAGAATTCATTGAAATCTGTGAACGTGGTTTCGATCTTTCTCCAACTAAACAATTATTGATTGATGAATCTTTAATTGGTTGGAAAGAATACGAAATGGAAGTTGTTCGTGACAAAAACGACAACTGTATCATCGTATGTACAATCGAAAACTTTGACCCAATGGGCGTGCACACTGGTGACTCAATCACAGTTGCGCCTGCACAAACATTGACAGACAAAGAATTCCAGTTACTTCGTAATGCATCTTTAGCGGTTCTTCGTGAAATTGGTGTAGAAACTGGTGGTTCGAACGTTCAATTCGGTATTAACCCGAAAGACGGTCGTATGGTTGTGATCGAGATGAACCCACGTGTTTCTCGTTCATCTGCACTTGCTTCTAAAGCAACTGGTTTCCCAATTGCGAAAATTGCTGCGAAATTGGCTGTAGGTTATACCCTTGATGAGTTGAAAAACGACATCACTGGCGGTACAACGCCTGCGTCTTTCGAACCAGCAATCGACTACGTTGTAACTAAGATTCCTCGTTTTAACTTCGAGAAATTCCCACAAGCTGATGCAACTTTGACGACACAGATGAAATCTGTGGGTGAAGTGATGGCGATTGGTCGTAACTTCCAGGAATCTGTATCTAAAGCACTTCGTGGTCTTGAAGTGGGTGCATGTGGTTTTGACGAAAAAATCGCTGTGGGTACTGAAGGCGCACGTGAAAAGATCCTTGTTGAACTTAAAGTTCCAGGTCCAGAGCGTATTTGGTTTGTAGGTGATGCATTCCGTCACGGTTTCACATTAGACGAAGTGTTTGAAGCGACTAAGATTGACCGTTGGTTCTTGATTCAAATCGAAGACATTATCAAAACTGAAAACCAAATCAAAACTTTAGGTTTTGGTGATTTGAATGCGGACAATATCCGTTCATTCAAACGTAAAGGTTTGTCAGATCTTCGCATTGCGAACTTGATGGGCATTTCACAAAAACAATTCCGTAAACATCGTTGGAACTTGGGTGTAACGCCTGTTTACAAACGTGTTGATACTTGTGCTGCTGAGTTTGAATCAGATACAGCGTATATGTACTCAACTTACGATGAAGAATGTGAAGCGAATCCATCTAGCCGTGACAAGATCATGGTGATCGGTGGTGGTCCTAACCGTATTGGTCAAGGGATCGAATTCGATTACTGCTGTGTACACGCTGCCCTTGCAATGCGTGATGACGGTTATGAAACAATCATGGTGAACTGTAACCCTGAAACTGTTTCAACAGATTATGACACTTCAGATCGTTTGTACTTCGAACCGATTACACTTGAAGATGTTTTAGAAATCGTACGTATCGAGAAGCCAAAAGGTATTATCGTACAGTACGGCGGTCAGACTCCGCTTAAACTGGCTCGTGCTTTAGAAGAAGCTGGTGCGCCAATTATCGGTACATCTCCTGATGCAATCGACCGTGCAGAAGACCGTGAACGTTTCCAGCAAATGATTCAACGCCTGCAACTTCGTCAACCAAACAACAGCATTGTTAAATCTGCTGAAGAAGGTATGGCTGAAGCTGCAAAAGTGGGTTATCCATTGGTTGTACGTCCATCTTATGTACTGGGTGGTCGTGCGATGGAAATCGTCTATAACGATGACGAATTGAAACGCTACTTACGTGATGCGGTTCAAGCATCAAACGAAGCACCTGTACTTCTTGACCATTTCCTTGATGATGCCATCGAAGTTGACGTGGACTGCGTATCTGACGGTAAAGACGTTGTAATCGGCGGTATCATGCAGCACATCGAACAAGCAGGTATTCACTCAGGTGACTCAGCATGTTCTATTCCTCCTTATTCTTTATCTAAAGAAATTCAGGACGAAATGCGTCGTCAAACCATCGCTATGGCGAAAGAACTTGGCGTTGTTGGTTTGATGAACGTTCAATATGCTGTAAAAGGTAATGACGTTTATATCTTAGAAGTGAACCCACGTGCATCGCGTACAGTGCCGTTTGTTTCTAAATGTATCGGTGAATCTTTAGCGAAAGTTGCTGCACGTTGTATGGCGGGTCAATCTTTAGAATCTCAAGGATTCACAAAAGAAATTATCCCGACTCACTTCGCAGTGAAAGAAGCGGTATTCCCATTCAACAAATTCCCAGGTGTTGACCCGATCCTTGGCCCAGAGATGAAATCTACAGGCGAAGTGATGGGTGTAGGTACTACTTTTGGTGAAGCGTTCTATAAAGCTGTTTTAGGCTCAAATGATCGTTTACCAGGTAAACCAACTGAAGGTGAAATCAAACACGTATTTATTTCTGTACGTGATTCAGATAAACCTCGTGTTGTTCCTATCGCACAACAACTTGTTGATCTAGGCTTTAAAATTATCGCAACTGGTGGTACTTTTGATGTTATTCAACAAGCGGGTATTGAAGTTGAACGTGTGAATAAAGTTACTGAGGGTCGCCCAAATATCGTCGACCGCTTGAAAAATGGCGAAATTCACCTCATTATCAATACAACTGAAGGTAAACAAGCTCAGCAGGATTCATTCTCAATCCGTCGCTCTGCGCTTCAAGGTAAAGTGTATTACACAACGACCTTGAATGGTGCTGATGCTGTATGCCAAGCTTTAGCAATTAAATTGCCAATGGATGTATATCGCTTGCAAGATTTGCAAACACTAGGTTAATTCGTTTCCGAGAAGTCCCGTCACCTCTCGGTGGCGGGCTTTTTTCATTTTATAAACCTGTATTTTTTAAATACAAAACTGAGGGACAACAATGCAACGTTATCCTATGACTCCTGAAGGCAAGGTTGCTTTGGAGAAAGAATTACAGCAGTTAAAAACTGTTGACCGTCCACGTATCACTGCGGCAATTGCGGAAGCTCGTGAACATGGGGATTTAAAAGAAAATGCGGAATACCATGCAGCACGTGAGCAACAAGGTTTCTGTGAGGGTCGTATTCAGGACATCGAAGGTAAACTCGGTGCTTGCCAAGTGATCGATGTAAAAGAACTTGAGCAAACAGGTCGTGTGGTTTTCGGTGTGACTGTAACCATCGAAAACTTAGATACAGAAGAGCAAAAGACTTATCGTATCGTTGGTGATGATGAAGCTGACTTTAAAATTCACAAAATTTCTGTAAATTCACCGATTGCACGTGGTCTTCTCGGTAAAAACGAAGGCGATGAAGTTAAAATCGTAACACCACAAGGTGAAGTAGAATACGAAGTTGTCAGTGTTGAGTATCTTTCATAGTTATTTAACTAGAAATATTTGATAAAATTAGGGCTGATCATTCAGCCCTTTTTCTTTGATTTAAATAATGAAAATTAAAAATTTGTTTAATTCCACGTTACTACTTTGTCTATTATTACCTACAGCACTCTATTTTACAGTGTTGAGAGAAGGCATTATTACTTTTAGCTTCGGATTATTTTTGTGCTTTTGTAGTTATAGTATTTTCTTTTATAGCCAAAATAAAAAAAGACCTGCTGATTTATCTACAAATATAATATCATCTTTTGCCTTTGTTGCTCCCATTTTGTTCTTAGGAATATGGGCTCAAATGACATCATTAACCAGTCGAAATTTTGAAACATATTTACAACAACATCAATGTGAAAGCACCAAAAAGAGATATAAATATACGGTATCTAAATGTGAAAACAAGGTTTGTAAAAGTGTACCCGCCTCAGATATTGTGTATTACTGTGACTCCTCTCAGGAAAGTATGTATGAAACTAAATATAAAGAACTTTATGGTCCTAAATATGGAATTTGGGATGATCAACTTGATTAACTAAGACTTATCGCTCATTTCATAAAAAATTTAACTCACAATATAGTCCATCTCTTGCGTATCAAATCGCCATTGTTTAAATGCTTTTTTCTTTTAAAGTGTTAGAAAATAAAATTTTAAGTGGATATATTATGAAAGCAGGACGAGTCAGTCGAACTGCCGAAGCTGCTGCTGCGCTTCGTGCCAATCACTATCTTTATGCAAATGACCCTGTATTTTCAGATCCTTATGCTTTTGAAATGACCAATGCACGTTGGCGTTTTTTGCTCAAAAATGGCTTATTTCGTAAAACCTTAAATTCCACTTTTATGAATCAAACTTTTGGCAAACTCACAGGACAAGTGGTTGGGCGTTCTCGTTATACCGAAGACCTTTTAATACAAGCCATTGAACAGAATCATATTCAACAATATGTCTTAGTCGGTGCAGGATTAGATTCTTTTGTATTACGTTTGGCTGAACAATATCCAAACATAAAAATATTTGAAGTCGATCATCCTGATACGCAAAAAACCAAAATTCAGCAACTCAAATCTGTTTTAAAATCTAAACAACTGCCTAGTAATGTTGAATTTGTCAGCATTGATTTTGAAAAAGAAAAACTGTCTGATGCCCTGCTGCGCAGTCAGTATCAAGCGACTGAAAAAGCGTTCTTTTCTTGGTTAGGCACAACACATTATTTAACACCACAAACCACACTTGGGACTTTACAAAATATCGCCTCTATTGCGCCTTCTGGTAGTGAATTGGTGATGGACTATTCAATTGATTATAAAGAATTACAAGGCATTGAACGTTATGGCGCTTTTGCTTTAACGCATTTCACTCGCTTCTTAAAAGAACCTTTGATTGGTGCTTTTGCTTCTCAAGACTTGCATCAAGCTGTTGAGAATATGGGTTATATCGTTGACGAAGATTTATCTGGAGTTGATATTACTGAACGCTATTTCCATGATCGTGCTGATCATATTCGTCATACGCATGGATCACATTTGATTCATTTAAAAATTGCTTAGGCTATTTAATTCATCTTTTGGACGAAGTCATATAAAATGGTGAAACCACTAGCCTTTTGCTTTTTATATGACTGATTCCATTAACTCACCTGTGAAACACTGGTGTGAATTTGAGTTTATTTCTAAAACTGTGAACAATCCAAATATTCACATCAAAGGAAATTATTCTTATTATTCAGCTTATTGGGATCAAGGTTTTGAGCGTTGTGTGGTGCGTTATTTACATGATAAACCATCTACACCTGAAAAGCCGATTGATCAGCTTTATATTGGCAATTTTGTTTGTTTTGGGGCTGAATGCGTCATCATGATGGGTGGCAATCAGTTGCATCGTCCTGACTGGATTTCGACCTTTCCTTTTGATACGCGTAGCTTTTTACCTGCGGGTGATACGGTCATTGGTGATGGTTGTTGGATTGGTAGTCGTGCCATGATCATGCAAGGGGTGACTTTAGGTGAAGGTGCCGTGGTTGCTACAGGTGCTGTGGTTACGCAGGATGTGCCGCCTTATGCCATTGTTGGTGGTGTTCCTGCCAAAGTGATTAAGTATCGTTTTTCTGAGGAAGATATCGAAAAACTGCTTTCCCTTAAACTCTATGAGATGGATGAAAAGCAGTTTTTAAAGATGCGGGAAGAGTTGCAGACAGGAATTATTTCAAGCTTAATTAATTTTCGCTAAAAATACCTGTTTGGATATACGACTTCCAATCACGAATAAAATAATCAGTATGACTTAATTTATTGATTGCAAATTTTTCAAGATATTCTTTCAAAATAATTTCTTTAGCATCTATTTGTCCCGCTGTGCTATAACGCTTATTAATATTCTCTATCTTTGCTATATGGTCTATGATAAAAAAGTTATCAATATTAAATTCTGTAGCAAGTTTTGTATGGATAAAATGCTCTTTTGTCATATAACCAGTATCCCCCCCTCCAAGATATGTGAAAAGAACATCAACTATCTGTTTAAAATTAAATAAATTAGTACTTACTGATTGATCGAATAATAATGCCATTAATATCATATTCATCTTATTATCATCAGTCCTTAATAGAGCAAACTGATTAATTTTTTTACTTAATTCTCGAGAATTGAATTTTTTTAATAATTGTAATCCAAGTACTAAATAATAAAGTTGATTGACAGTCTCAGTACTTTTTAACTCATTAATTCTAAATAGCTGTTCTTTAATGATATGTTGATATATTTTTGAGTTAATTATTTCTGGAAATTTTATTGTAAAATCTACAAATTTTTCTAAATAATCGCCATTTGACTCTGAATCATATCCATAAAAACTTTTGATTGATTGTAATAACTGTGGCTTATTCATCACTAAAACAAAAACTATTTTAGGTATATCAAAAAATGTTTAATGCGTTCAATCAAGCGAATCGCAAAGTCAGGGCGACAACGATCAAGTTCATCAATGATAAAAACAAGTGGCTTTTCTAACTTACTTGCTAATTCTTTCAATTCATTTTTAAAATCAACTATTGTTTGCTTTTCTAAATGATGATTTTCAATTTTCTTTTCAATATGTTCTTTGAGTTTTCCTGTAATTTCATCACTTAAAGAGTCATATACATCTTTTCCATCCTTATAAACTTCTTGAATCGCTTCTCCAGCACCTCCAAGCCCGACCCAATGTAGAGCAGCTTTGGTTGCGATAACAGGAAGAATCGCTGCTAATGAAATTAAAACTGATGCAGTTTTTTCATTAAAACTTTCGACTTCACTTTCATCAATATTTTCAGCTGTTTTAAATGCTTCACTTATTTCAGCTGCTATTGTTAAAAATGGATCTTCTAAATAATCATTTGCAAAAGCATCTAGATAAATGACGTGATGATTTTTATTTTCTAAGTGCCTTTTCCAATTGCGTACAAACCACGTTTTCCCCTCACCCCAACGCGCATCTAAAGCAAGTACAGCACCGCAATTTAAGCGATCTACATAATTGGTCAGTTGGATACCTAAACGCTCTCGATCCCAAAGATCACCATCCCAAGCTTGTTCAATATTTTCTAGATTTGTACGTTGCCATGGTAATTGATTCAGTTCAGACATTAGTTATTCATTATCATAAAGTTAAAAACATTATGACTGAGTTTCAGTACATTTAAAACTCATTTAGCCTTTTGTCCAACCGGCATCACCACTTCACGATACTTTTCAATTTTCTTTGCTTTCTCAGGTTTAAATGATTCCCATGTAAAATCGGTATAATTCAACGTCCATTGATAGTACGGTTTTCCAACATCTTTAAATTGAATCGACAGCGTTGAACCACTTTCGTCATGGCAGTGTGGTGAAATTTTATAATCACGTTCAGAAAAACAAGCTCGAATCATTTCATAAGCATAAAAAGCAACATCATTCAAAGCGACTTTATACTTTCCATTTGGTTCTAACATTAAAAAATCAGCAATTTGCTCTCCTCTTCCTCCACCTGCATAACTTGTGCCCCATTTCTTCACCAAAGCAATAGAAAAGTTTTTTTGATTTAAAGGATAAAAAGCAGGAAAAATTTCGGTGCCATAATCCGCCATTTCATCATCAGGGGAATGTTGACTACTATGCCGATAATGATCAAAACGCCATGAATTTATCAATTTATATTGATTATTTACTTTTGATAATTCAAATAACTGAGGTGTTTCATCCGTTAAATACAATTTATCCTCTGTAGATGCTTTCTTTTTCCAAACATCTACATGATTTCCGCACTTTAAACTTAAAGTATTACAAATGTACTTCACATGGCCTGTTTCAGCTTTTACTTTTACCCAAGGTGTTACTTTTATTTCCTCAGCTACAACCAATGTTGAAAAACAGTAGAAGCCTAAAAGTATAGTTAACTTATATACATTCAAAGTCATGAAATCATCACCGCCCTTTAAAGTTTGGCTTATCTTTCATTAAAAATGCACGAGCGGCTTCAATAAAATCTTCACTCCGCCCTGCTTTTAACTGCAAATCACGCTCTAATTTTAACTGAGTTTCCAAATCATTTTGCAAAGACACATTCAATGCTTGTTTGATCATGGCATAACTCAAGGTCGCTTGAGTTGCCATATATTCTGCAAGTTTTTCCACTTCCTGTTGTAATAGATCATCATCAACTACTTTATAAATCATGCCTAGACGTTCAGCTTCTTCGGCTGAAACTTTTTCTGCAGTAAGCATCAATGCCTTTGCTTTAGCAAAACCAATCATTCTCGGTAAAAACCATGTCGCGCCACCATCTGGAATTAAACCCATTTTGCTAAAAATTTGCGTAAAACTTGCAGACTTTGCAGCAATAGTAATATCACATAATAATGGAATACTTGCGCCCGCACCTGCTGCGGTACCATTCACCGCACAAATAATGATTTTCGGAATATTCAAGATCAGATCAATCATTGGTTTAAAATACTTTTCGATCACCAACCCCAAATCAATATTATCAACGTCTTGAAATAGGCTTGGACTCAGTTCCATCCCTGTACAAAAGGCTTTTCCAGTTGCCCCCAGAACAATAACTTTCACTTCAGGATTTTGTTCAAATGCTTTAAGTGCAGAAATAATTTCTTCACTCATTGATAGCGTTAAACTATTAAGCTGTTGAGGGCGATTCAACATCAAATAACCCACATGATTTTTTTCTTCTACAATGATAGTTTGATAATCCATTATCCATTTCCTCTTCAATTATAGTTTTGAAATTTAGTTTTAAAATTTAGCTACATTTTCATTCATGTCTTCTCTGTATTCAATTTATTGTAATTGAAGAATCTCTACATAAGCTGGCAGATTCTATCAATCCTTAAAAATTATTCAGCAAACATTGATCTATTTTATCTGATGAAAAAACACGCTAAATCATGCGGATTATAAATTTATAGTGCTCGTAAACTGCTCATTAATCTTAAAAAATAAGTATTCATGCAAATTTAGACATTTTAATTGATGTCTAATTTTGTGCGGACAGCAATAAATTATGTCTATAAATTTACTAGGTTTTATTCATTTCATATTCACGTTATGATCGAGTGAGAAACTAGCAATTGTTATAACAACTTGAACTTAAATCTAAGTGCAAATAAGGAAAATACGCATGACTTATCAAAATATCCTCGTTCCAGTCGATGGCTCTGAAACTTCTTTATCTGTCGTTAAACACGCGGCTGATATTGCCAAAGCATTCAATAGTAAAATCACCGTTGTCCAAGTTATGACTTTAGACCCTTATATTGCAGCGGAATATCTAAGCAATGGACAAACAAATCAACTTATTGAACGTGCGCGTGAGTTTATTCAGGACAATATCAATGCTGCCAAAGAACAATTTGTTGCAGAAGGTCTACAAGTTGAAACCCGCCTCTTAGAAGGTGAAAGCATTACCCATACATTGGCGCAAGCAGTCAATGATTTGAAAATAGATCTTGTCGTACTCAGCTCACATGGTCGTACGGGTCTGAAAAAACTCATCATGGGCAGTGTCGCACAAGGTTTATTAACTGAGCTACAAATTCCAGTTTTAGTGGTTAAATAAGCATTTAAACTGATTTTTCTGCTTAAATTTCTGCTTTTCCTAAAACCTGTTGTTCTTAATGCGACAGGTTTTTTGTTTTGCTTATGGTTTCCATTGAAATTGTTTCAAATTCACCTTTCCATTGATCACAACAACGCCTTCTTCCAATAATTTTGCTGTCTGCACACACATTCCCATTTCGTCTAATTTATTCAAGCTGATTCGACCTTGTGAATTAATGACGCGATACCAAGGAATATCATGGTCAGATGGAAGTTGACCCAAAACTTTTCCCACCAGTCGTGCATGTTTAGGCAAACCTGCCAAGCTGGCTATTTGTCCATAGCTCGCCACTTTGCTTTTCGGTATTTGAACGATGACATTGAGAATCATCTGTGCTAATTCTGGATTTGACATAGAACTTGGATAAACCTGCTGGAATTATGCTAAATTGACATTTTAAATTGGCTTTTTGCGTTTTAGGCAAATGCATTTTTATCATGCATATTCTAATGTAAAAACGTTTCTAAACTAAAACAACAAGAGTATTCATCATGAAAGGAATCTTGAACAAAATAGTTTTATCTACTGCACTGGTCATGGGGTCAGTGACAGCAATCGGTATTTCTAGTACAACCTATGCTGCACCTGCCATTGATATCCAAAGCGTGCTACAACAAGAACGAGCTTGGGCAGGCATGGAAACTAAACGTGTCAAAGTCGGTGACATTGATTGGGCATATAGTGAAGGTGGCCCTGCTGGTAAGCCTACGATTCTATTGGTTCATGGTCTTGCTGGTAGTCGTGATAACTGGAATCGTGTCGCACGCTATTTAACACCGTATTATCATGTGATTATTCCAGATCTACCAGGTCAAGGTGGCAGTAAAGTCCCCGCAGATTTTGACTATTCTCTACCGAATTTGACTGAAAAATTACGACGTTTTGCCGAAGCTGTAAAAATTGAAAAAGATTTAAATATCGCAGGTCACTCAATGGGTGGTTCAATTGCTTTACTATATGCTGCGCAATACCCTGTTGATGCGAAATCACTCTTTTTAGTCGACAGCGCTGGTGTATTTAAATCTGCCAATACCCCTTATCTCAAAGATCCAACAACATTGCGCAATATGATCGTGAGCAAGCCAGGGGATTTTGATCGCTTAATGAAAATTGCCATGAATCAACAACCTTTCATTCCGAAAGAGCTCAAAGATGCGCAAGAAAAACTCATGATCAGCCAAGCTGGAAATACCACAAAATTGGTTGAACAACTCATCGTAATGTCGAAATTATTTACCCCTGATTCATTTGCCATTGCAGCGCGTTCTATTGATCAACCTGTTCTCATTGCATGGGGAGAAAAAGATCAAATTATCAATGTAGAAGCGGCAGCAGAGTTGAAAGGTTTATTGAAGAATGCCCAAGACCCTATTATTTTAAAAGGTGTTGGACATATGCCGATTTTAGAGCAAGAGCAGCTTTTGATTAAACCGTATTTGGATTTTCTAGCAAAATACAATCGTTAATCATTTAAGAACTGACTGTACTTTCATGATCACCAACAGAGCCTATACGTAGGTTCTGCTGTTAAATTTTTCATTGAAAACCCATAGCTTTATTTACATAAGATCTTTTAATCAACAGAAATATAAGCATAATCAATAAAGCAACTCTGCATAGATAATCTTTCTTCAATAATTTAACAATATTTTGAGTGCTTAATAAGACTTAACTATGTTCAAAATTATATTTCTCCAGTATTAAATCAACATCAGAGGTGGTCCCACTTGTTTGAACAACTAAAAGCGTATTTATAAGTGATATTCCGCTCTAGTTAAGCCACCTTGTTTTGTTGGGGTAGCTGATCATAGTAAAACTCATTTGGTGTCATTTTGTCTAGACTCGAATGAGGTCGTTTCAAATTATAAAACTCAAAATATGCACTTAATTGCTTTTTCGCATCTGTGACACTGCTATAAGCTTTGAGATACACCTCTTCATATTTAACGCTCCGCCATAATCGTTCAACCATCACATTATCTACCCATCGACCTTTACCATCCATACTGATTTGAATGCCATTTGATTTCAATACATCAATAAATGCATCACTGGTAAACTGGCTGCCTTGGTCTGTATTAAATATTTCAGGTCGACCATATTTTTCAATCGCTTCATTTAAAGCCGAAATACAAAAATCCACCTCCATACTAATCGATACCCTATGCGCAAGTACCTTGCGGCTATGCCAATCAATCACAGCACATAAATAAACAAAGCCTTTTGCCATAGGGATATACGTTATATCCGTAGACCACACTTGATTACTGCGCTGAATAGCCAACCCTTTGAGCAGATATGGATATTTACGGTGAGCTTGATTAGCCTGGCTTAAATTTGGTTTGCAATATAACGCCTGAATACCCATTTTCTTCATTAAAGTACGTGTATGACGTCGTCCTATATGATGTCCTTGACGATTCAACAAATCACGCATCATACGACTGCCTGCAAAAGGATATTGCATATGTAATTCATCAATACATCGCATCAGCTTCAGATCTGATGCACTCACAGGTTTTGGGCGATAGTAATAACAACCACGGGAGACTTTCAGCAGCTTAGCTTGCTTAGATACTGAAATCTGAAGTGAGTCGTCGATTAACTTTTGTGGTTGAAGCGGCCCAGTTTCTTCAACACACCTTCTAAAAAATCAATTTCTAATGCCTGCTCACCGATTTTTGCATGTAGTTTTTTTAGATCGATGGGTGGTTCTGTTGGAGCTTTTGATTGATCGAAAGCTTGCGAGGAAGCTGAGATCAATTGATTTTTCCAGTCAATAATTTGGTTTTGATGAACATCAAACTCAGCACTCAATTCAGCAAGTGTTTTTTCTGCTTTAATCGCAGCAAGTGCTACCTTAGCTTTAAAATCATTTGAATGATTTCTTCTTGGTCTACGTGCCATAAAATACTCCATATATTGATGTTTATAACATCATTTGAGGAGCAGAATATCACTTATAGGAGTTGTTCAAATTTACGGATCCATCTCTATCAGCACCCATTGTAATTATTTAAGGCATGAAGCAATCATGATTTTTGATTGTTAAGTTGATTATTTTTAAATCAATGTTCTCTAAATTAATAATTTTCCATTTTGATTCATTTGGATAGATTAATCCTCTTATACACTATGAATGATTAATCATTTCAATTTAGGTTCACCCTATAGCATATTAAACTTGTATATAAATAAGCCATAAAGTGTATCAATTACTGCTAAAAATAAAAAAGGATGCCGAAGCATCCTTTTCTTTAAAACCGTTTAAATTAAATGATTAATTGGTTGTTTTGGATCAATGTTAATAGGTCTGTTTTCACATCATTCAAAATAAGCACATCTGTAAATGTATGTGTTGTACCAGCTTTACCATCACGGTCAATTTGAACATGAGTATTCGTACCATCATAAGTTACATTGACGTATTCAGTAAGGTTAGATGATGGATCTAATGTTACTTTACCTGTGCTGTCTGTATGTAGAGCATTAGAAATTTTATCATTCAATAATTCATGAATATCTATAACATCTGCATTGGCATCCGTTTCTATTTTACCAATTTTGAAGTTATTTGCTTGGTCAATACCATTACCACCGGTGTCGTGACTTGCATTTAATAACGCGAAGTAGATCGTATCACTGCCACCTGTAGTACCCATATTATAAGTATCGTTACCCGCATTACCTTGGAAGACTTCATCTGTGCTACTTCCATTAAAAGTTGATGGGGTACTTGCCACATCTGATGAATTTTCCGAACTAGAGGTTCCGCTATCATCAGCGAGTGAGCTATTTGGTGTCGCATCATTGCTCTTCGCAGTTGCACCATCCGTTCCTGTATCTGAAGCAACATTATCTACATATTGTTTAGATGCAAATGAAGTTGATGGCGTAGCATCTGGTACTGTCTCAGTCGCAACAATACTTCTATTCCCTGCTTGATCCACTGAAACTGCTGATACACTTTGTCCTGGCATTAAGCCTGGAATCGAAATAGACCAATTTCCAGCTGGATCAGCAGAGACATATTGATCTGAACCTTTTACACCATTTACGATTACGTTGACAATTACCACAGAGTTTCCTTCTGCTGTACCTGTAATCGGACTCGTCGAATCTACAATAGGATCAATTGCAACATCTGGAATCGTAGTATCGACTGTAACTGTTTCATAAAAATATCCCTCACTCGATTGACCAGCAATATTTACCACTCTTACTAGAAGGTCATAATCAGTATAAGTTCCTTGTGGTAGTACAAATGAATTACCTTCTCCACCAATCCAAGTATCACCACCATCGATTGTATATTCCCAATAATCAAGATCTGGATCTAGATTCGACAATATGACTTTTCCATTTTTTGTCACTCCATCATCATTAGTGCCACCCAAACGAGCAGTGTCTTCTTCAAATTCAAGGAAAGGAGTAAGTATACTATTGTCAAATACAATCTTTGTAGCATTCATACCTGTTGCAGTATTTCCAGCCACATCTGTCTGTCTGACTTGAATTTTACCAGCATCATATGTGGTATCTGATGCCGCTTTAAAGCTATTGCTACTCGTACCAGTAGTCCAGCTAGTACCTCCATCTAAACTATATTCCCACATCGCACCTTCTTCGATGTTTGACACAAGCAAAGTTGTATTCATAGTGATGTTATCAGTACTAGACTTACCAGTTTCTTGAACGATGATCACTGGAGTTGCAATCGTTGTATCGACAGTAACTGTTTGGTAAAAATATCCCTCACTTGATTGACCAGCAATATTTACCACTCTTACTAGAAGGTCATAATCAGTATAAGTTCCTTGTGGTAGTACAAATGAATTACCTTCTCCACCAATCCAAGTATCACCACCATCGATTGTATATTCCCAATAATCAAGATCTGGATCTAGATTCGACAATATGACTTTTCCATTTTTTGTCACTCCATCATCATTAGTGCCACCCAAACGAGCTGTATCTTCTTCGAATTCCAAGAAAGGAGTAAGTATACTGTTGTCAAATACAATCTTTGTAGCATTCATACCTGTTGCAGTATTTCCAGCCACATCTGTCTGTCTGACTTGAATTTTACCAGCATCATATGTGGTATCTGATGCAGCTTTAAAGCTATTACTACTCGTACCAGTAGTCCAGCTAGTACCTCCATCTAAACTATATTCCCACATCGCACCTTCTTCGATGTTTGACACAAGCAAAGTTGTATTCATAGTGATGTTATCAGTACTAGACTTACCAGTTTCTTGAACGATGATCACTGGAGTTGCAATTGTTTTATCTATTGTAGTCGCTGGTAATTGACCTACTTGGCTTACATTACCCGCAGCATCAGTTTGTCGAACTTCTACTTGTCCGGCAGTGTATTTTCCTTCAGGTAAGTTAAAACTTGTACTACTGCCTCCTGGCAACCAAGCACCACCATCGGTTCTGTATTCCCATGTAGCACCTGGCTCTAAACCAGTTACATTTACGGTGTCATTAGAAGTAATACCATCTGCAAGACCTGTATCTTCAGCTAGCGTTAATATTGGGGCTGTTGGCGCTGTTGTGTTCACAGTCAATGTTAATGCTGGGCTTGGATCGCTTTCATTACCCGCTGCATCCGTCAAGGTGTAGCTCAGCTTATGTTCACCTTCAGACAACGGAGTCGTTGGTGTCAAGGTGCCTGTCGTTGCATCATAGGTCGCAGCGACTGCTGCGCCATCTACATACAATTTTGGTGTTTCACCCGCGGCTGGTGCAGGGATGATCAAGCCTGGGGTGCTATCGTTGGTGCTTGTACCTGTACCGAATGTGCCTTGTACGGGATCGGTATTGTCCAAGTACTGTGTCGGGGCTGCTGGCGCTGTTGGCGCTATGGTGTCCACAGTCAATGTTAATGCTGGGCTTGGATCGCTTTCATTACCCGCTGCATCCGTCAAGGTGTAGCTCAGCTTATGTTCACCTTCAGACAACGGAGTCGTTGGGGTCAAGGTGCCTGTCGCTGCATCATAGGTCGCATCGACTGCTGCGCCATCTACATACAATTTTGGTGTTTCACCCGCGGCTGGTGCAGGGATGATCAAGCCTGGGGTGCTATCGTTGGTGCTTGTACCTGTACCGAATGTGCCTTGTACGGGATCGGTATTGTCCAAGTACTGACTCGGGGCTACTGGCGCTGTTGGCGCTATGGTGTCCACCGTCAAGGTTAATGCTGGGCTTGGATCGCTTTCATTACCCGCTGCATCCGTCAAGGTGTAGCTCAGCTTATGTTCACCTTCAGACAACGCAGTCGTTGGTGTCAAGGTGCCTGTCGCTGCATCATACGTCGCAGCGACTGCTGCGCCATCCACATACAATTTTGGTGTTTCACCCGCGGCTGGTGCAGGGATGATCAAGCCTGGGGTGCTATCGTTGGTTGTAGTACCTGTACCGAATGTGCCTTGTACGGGATCGGTATTGTCCAAGTACTGACTCGGGGCTACTGGCGCTGTTGGCGCTATGGTGTCCACCGTCAAGGTTAATGCTGGGCTTGGATCGCTTTCATTACCCGCTGCATCCGTCAAGGTGTAGCTTAAGTCATGTTCACCTTCAGACAACGGAGTCGTTGGTGTCAAGGTGCCTGTCGCTGCATCATACGTCGCAGCGACTGCTGCGCCATCCACATACAATTTTGGTGTTTCACCCGCGGCTGGTGCAGGGATGATCAAGCCTGGGGTGCTATCGTTGGTACTTGTACCTGTACCGAATGTGCCTTGTACGGGATCGGTATTGTCCAAGTACTGACTCGGGGCTACTGGCGCTGTTGGCGCTATGGTGTCCACAGTCAAGGTTAATGCTGGGCTTGGATCGCTTTCATTACCCGCGACATCCGTCAAGGTGTAGCTTAAGTCATGTTCGCCTTCAGACAACGCAGTCGTTGGGGTCAAGGTTCCCGCAACTGGATCATAGGTTGCAGGGACTTCGATGCCATCCACATACAATTTCGGTGTTTCACCCGCGGCTGGTGCAGGGATGATCAAGCCTGGGGTGCTATCGTTGGTGCTTGTACCTGTACCGAATGTGCCTTGTACGGGATCGGTATTATCCAAGTACTGTGTCGGGGCTGCTGGCGCTGTTGGCGCTATGGTGTCCACCGTCAAGGTTAATGCTGGGCTTGGATCGCTTTCATTACCCGCTGCATCCGTCAAGGTGTAGCTTAAGTCATGTTCGCCTTCAGACAACGGAGTCGTTGGTGTCAAGGTGCCTGTCGCTGCATCATACGTCGCAGCGACTGCTGCGCCATCCACATACAATTTTGGTGTTTCACCCGCGGCTGGTGCAGGGATGATCAAGCCTGGGGTGCTATCGTTGGTACTTGTACCTGTACCGAATGTGCCTTGTACGGGATCGGTATTGTCCAAGTACTGTGTCGGAGCTGCTGGCGCTGTTGGCGCTATGGTGTCCACAGTCAATGTTAATGCTGGGCTTGGATCGCTTTCATTACCCGCTGCATCCGTCAAGGTGTAGCTCAGCTTATGTTCACCTTCAGACAACGGAGTCGTTGGTGTCAAGGTGCCTGTCGCTGCATCATAGGTCGCAGCGACTGCTGCGCCATCTACATACAATTTTGGTGTTTCACCCGCGGCTGGTGCAGGGATGATCAAGCCTGGGGTGCTATCGTTGGTGCTTGTACCTGTACCGAATGTGCCTTGTACGGGATCGGTATTGTCCAAGTACTGTGTCGGAGCTGCTGGCGCTGTTGGCGCTATGGTGTCCACAGTCAATGTTAATGCTGAGCTTGGATCGCTTTCATTACCCGCGGCATCCGTCAAGGTGTAGCTCAGCTTATGTTCACCTTCAGACAACGGAGTCGTTGGTGTCAAGGTGCCTGTCGCTGCATCATACGTCGCAGCGACTGCTGCGCCATCTACATACAATTTTGGTGTTTCACCCGCGGCTGGTGTAGGGATGATCAAGCCTGGGGTGCTATCGTTGGTGCTTGTACCTGTACCGAATGTGCCTTGTACGGGATCGGTATTGTCCAAGTACTGTGTCGGGGCTGCTGGCGCTGTTGGTGCTATGGTGTCCACAGTCAATGTTAATGCTGGGCTTGGATCGCTTTCATTACCCGCTGCATCCGTCAAGGTGTAGCTTAAGTCATGTTCGCCTTCAGACAACGCAGTCGTTGGGGTCAAGGTTCCCGCAACTGGATCATAGGTTGCAGGGACTTCGATGCCATCCACATACAATTTTGGTGTTTCACCCGCGGCTGGTGCAGGGATGATCAAGCCTGGGGTGCTATCGTTGGTGCTTGTACCTGTACCGAATGTGCCTTGTACGGGATCGGTATTGTCCAAGTACTGTGTCGGAGCTGCTGGCGCTGTTGGCGCTATGGTGTCCACAGTCAATGTTAATGCTGGGCTTGGATCGCTTTCATTACCCGCTGCATCCGTCAAGGTGTAGCTCAGCTTATGTTCACCTTCAGACAACGGAGTCGTTGGTGTCAAGGTGCCTGTCGCTGCATCATAGGTCGCAGCGACTGCTGCGCCATCTACATACAATTTTGGTGTTTCACCCGCGGCTGGTGCAGGGATGATCAAGCCTGGGGTGCTATCGTTGGTACTTGTACCTGTACCGAATGTGCCTTGTACGGGATCGGTATTGTCCAAGTACTGTGTCGGGGCTGCTGGCGCTGTTGGCGCTATGGTGTCCACAGTCAATGTTAATGCTGAGCTTGGATCGCTTTCATTACCCGCTGCATCCGTCAAGGTGTAGCTCAGCTTATGTTCACCTTCAGACAACGGAGTCGTTGGTGTCAAGGTGCCTGTCGCTGCATCATAGGTCGCAGCGACTGCTGCGCCATCTACATACAATTTTGGTGTTTCACCCGCGGCTGGTGCAGGGATGATCAAGCCTGGGGTGCTATCGTTGGTACTTGTACCTGTACCGAATGTGCCTTGTACGGGATCGGTATTGTCCAAGTACTGTGTCGGGGCTGCTGGCGCTGTTGGCGCTATGGTGTCCACAGTCAATGTTAATGCTGAGCTTGGATCGCTTTCATTACCCGCTGCATCCGTCAAGGTGTAGCTCAGCTTATGTTCACCTTCAGACAATGGGGTCGTTGGTGTCAAGGTGCCTGTCGCTGCATCATAGGTCGCAGCGACTGCTGCGCCATCTACATACAATTTTGGTGTTTCACCCGCGGCTGGTGCAGGGATGATTAAGCCTGGGGTGCTATCGTTGGTACTTGTACCTGTACCGAATGTGCCTTGTACGGGATCGGTATTGTCCAAGTACTGTGTCGGGGCTGCTGGCGCTGTGGGTGCTGTACCATCAATCACTGTATTGCCTGGCTGTGAAACGTTACCCGCGGCATCTGTTGCTGTCGCTGTAACTTCATCACCGTCTTTTAAGCCTGGATTTGGCACACTCCAGTGACCATCCGCATCTGCTGTGGTGGTCACAGTCGTCGTTCCGCCTTGTCCATCTGGATAGCTCACGCTAACCGTACTGCCTGCTTCTGCTGTACCTGTAATTGGGTCATGTGTATTGGCTGGATTCACCACGGGTGCATCTGGTGCTTGGGTGTCCACAGTCAATGTTAAGGCTGGGCTTGGATCGCTTTCATTACCCGCGGCATCCGTCAAGGTGTAGCTCAGCTTATGTTCACCTTCAGACAATGGGGTCGTTGGTGTCAAGGTGCCTGTCGCTGCATCATACGTCGCAGCGACTGCTGCGCCATCTACATATAATTTTGGTGTTTCACCCGCGGCTGGTGCAGGGATGATCAAGCCTGGGGTGCTATCGTTGGTGCTTGTACCTGTACCGAATGTGCCTTGTACGGGATCGGTATTGTCCAAGTACTGTGTCGGGGCTGCTGGCGCTGTGGGTGCTGTACCATCAATCACTGTATTGCCTGGCTGTGAAACGTTACCCGCGGCATCTGTTGCTGTCGCTGTAACTTCATCACCGTCTTTTAAGCCTGGATTTGGCACACTCCAGTGACCATCCGCATCTGCTGTGGTGGTCACAGTCGTCGTTCCGCCTTGTCCATCTGGATAGCTCACGCTAACCGTACTGCCTGCTTCTGCTGTACCTGTAATTGGGTCATGTGTATTGGCTGGATTCACCACGGGTGCATCTGGTGCTTGGGTGTCCACAGTCAATGTTAAGGCTGGGCTTGGATCGCTTTCATTACCCGCGGCATCCGTCAAGGTGTAGCTCAGCTTATGTTCACCTTCAGACAATGGGGTCGTTGGTGTCAAGGTGCCTGTCGCTGCATCATACGTCGCAGCGACTGCTGCGCCATCTACATATAATTTTGGTGTTTCACCCGCGGCTGGTGCAGGGATGATCAAGCCTGGGGTGCTATCGTTGGTGCTTGTACCTGTACCGAATGTGCCTTGTACGGGATCGGTATTGTCCAAGTACTGTGTCGGGGCTGCTGGCGCTGTGGGTGCTGTACCATCAATCACTGTATTGCCTGGCTGTGAAACGTTACCCGCGGCATCTGTTGCTGTCGCTGTAACTTCATCACCGTCTTTTAAGCCTGGATTTGGCACACTCCAGTGACCATCCGCATCTGCTGTGGTGGTCACAGTCGTCGTTCCGCCTTGTCCATCTGGATAGCTCACGCTAACCGTACTGCCTGCTTCTGCTGTACCTGTAATTGGGTCATGTGTATTGGCTGGATTCACCACGGGTGCATCTGGTGCTTGGGTGTCCACAGTCAATGTTAAGGCTGGGCTTGGATCGCTTTCATTACCCGCGGCATCCGTCAAGGTGTAGCTCAGCTTATGTTCACCTTCAGACAACGGGGTCGTTGGTGTCAAGGTGCCTGTCGCTGCATCATACGTCGCAGCGACTGCTGCGCCATCTACATATAATTTTGGTGTTTCACCCGCGGCTGGTGCAGGGATGATTAAGCCTGGGGTGCTATCGTTGGTACTTGTACCTGTACCGAATGTGCCTTGTACGGGATCGGTATTGTCCAAGTACTGTGTCGGGGCTGCTGGCGCTGTGGGTGCTGTACCATCAATCACTGTATTGCCTGGCTGTGAAACGTTACCCGCGGCATCTGTTGCTGTCGCTGTAACTTCATCACCGTCTTTTAAGCCTGGATTTGGCACACTCCAGTGACCATCCGCATCTGCTGTGGTGGTCACAGTCGTCGTTCCGCCTTGTCCATCTGGATAGCTCACGCTAACCGTACTGCCTGCTTCTGCTGTACCTGTAATTGGGTCATGTGTATTGGCTGGATTCACCACGGGTGCATCTGGTGCTTGGGTGTCCACAGTCAATGTTAAGGCTGGGCTTGGATCGCTTTCATTACCCGCGGCATCCGTCAAGGTGTAGCTCAGCTTATGTTCACCTTCAGACAATGGGGTCGTTGGTGTCAAGGTGCCTGTCGCTGCATCATACGTCGCAGCGACTGCTGCGCCATCTACATATAATTTTGGTGTTTCACCCGCGGCTGGTGCAGGGATGATTAAGCCTGGGGTGCTATCGTTGGTACTTGTACCTGTACCGAATGTGCCTTGTACGGGATCGGTATTGTCCAAGTACTGTGTCGGGGCTGCTGGCGCTGTGGGTGCTGTACCATCAATCACTGTATTGCCTGGCTGTGAAACGTTACCCGCGGCATCTGTTGCTGTCGCTGTAACTTCATCACCGTCTTTTAAGCCTGGATTTGGCACACTCCAGTGACCATCCGCATCTGCTGTGGTGGTCACAGTCGTCGTTCCGCCTTGTCCATCTGGATAGCTCACGCTAACCGTACTGCCTGCTTCTGCTGTACCTGTAATTGGGTCATGTGTATTGGCTGGATTCACCACGGGTGCATCTGGTGCTTGGGTGTCCACAGTCAATGTTAAGGCTGGGCTTGGATCGCTTTCATTACCCGCGGCATCCGTCAAGGTGTAGCTCAGCTTATGTTCACCTTCAGACAATGGGGTCGTTGGTGTCAAGGTGCCTGTCGCTGCATCATACGTCGCAGCGACTGCTGCGCCATCTACATATAATTTTGGTGTTTCACCCGCGGCTGGTGCAGGGATGATTAAGCCTGGGGTGCTATCGTTGGTACTTGTACCTGTACCGAATGTGCCTTGTACGGGATCGGTATTGTCCAAGTACTGTGTCGGGGCTGCTGGCGCTGTGGGTGCTGTACCATCAATCACTGTATTGCCTGGCTGTGAAACGTTACCCGCGGCATCTGTTGCTGTCGCTGTAACTTCATCACCGTCTTTTAAGCCTGGATTTGGCACACTCCAGTGACCATCCGCATCTGCTGTGGTGGTCACAGTCGTCGTTCCGCCTTGTCCATCTGGATAGCTCACGCTAACCGTACTGCCTGCTTCTGCTGTACCTGTAATTGGGTCATGTGTATTGGCTGGATTCACCACGGGTGCATCTGGTGCTTGGGTGTCCACAGTCAATGTTAAGGCTGGGCTTGGATCGCTTTCATTACCCGCGGCATCCGTCAAGGTGTAGCTCAGCTTATGTTCACCTTCAGACAATGGGGTCGTTGGTGTCAAGGTGCCTGTCGCTGCATCATACGTCGCAGCGACTGCTGCGCCATCTACATATAATTTTGGTGTTTCACCCGCGGCTGGTGCAGGGATGATTAAGCCTGGGGTGCTATCGTTGGTACTTGTACCTGTACCGAATGTGCCTTGTACGGGATCGGTATTGTCCAAGTACTGTGTCGGGGCTGCTGGCGCTGTGGGTGCTGTACCATCAATCACTGTATTGCCTGGCTGTGAAACGTTACCCGCGGCATCTGTTGCTGTCGCTGTAACTTCATCACCGTCTTTTAAGCCTGGATTTGGCACACTCCAGTGACCATCCGCATCTGCTGTGGTGGTCACAGTCGTCGTTCCGCCTTGTCCATCTGGATAGCTCACGCTAACCGTACTGCCTGCTTCTGCTGTACCTGTAATTGGGTCATGTGTATTGGCTGGATTCACCACGGGTGCATCTGGTGCTTGGGTGTCCACAGTCAATGTTAAGGCTGGGCTTGGATCGCTTTCATTACCCGCGGCATCCGTCAAGGTGTAGCTCAGCTTATGTTCACCTTCAGACAACGGGGTCGTTGGTGTCAAGGTGCCTGTCGCTGCATCATACGTCGCAGCGACTGCTGCGCCATCTACATATAATTTTGGTGTTTCACCCGCGGCTGGTGCAGGGATGATTAAGCCTGGGGTGCTATCGTTGGTACTTGTACCTGTACCGAATGTGCCTTGTACGGGATCGGTATTGTCCAAGTACTGTGTCGGGGCTGCTGGCGCTGTGGGTGCTGTACCATCAATCACTGTATTGCCTGGCTGTGAAACGTTACCCGCGGCATCTGTTGCTGTCGCTGTAACTTCATCACCGTCTTTTAAGCCTGGATTTGGCACACTCCAGTGACCATCCGCATCTGCTGTGGTGGTCACAGTCGTCGTTCCGCCTTGTCCATCTGGATAGCTCACGCTAACCGTACTGCCTGCTTCTGCTGTACCTGTAATTGGGTCATGTGTATTGGCTGGATTCACCACGGGTGCATCTGGTGCTTGGGTGTCCACAGTCAATGTTAAGGCTGGGCTTGGATCGCTTTCATTACCCGCGGCATCCGTCAAGGTGTAGCTCAGCTTATGTTCACCTTCAGACAACGGGGTCGTTGGTGTCAAGGTGCCTGTCGCTGCATCATACGTCGCAGCGACTGCTGCGCCATCTACATATAATTTTGGTGTTTCACCCGCGGCTGGTGCAGGGATGATTAAGCCTGGGGTGCTATCGTTGGTACTTGTACCTGTACCGAATGTGCCTTGTACGGGATCGGTATTGTCCAAGTACTGTGTCGGGGCTGCTGGCGCTGTGGGTGCTGTACCATCAATCACTGTATTGCCTGGCTGTGAAACGTTACCCGCGGCATCTGTTGCTGTCGCTGTAACTTCATCACCGTCTTTTAAGCCTGGATTTGGCACACTCCAGTGACCATCCGCATCTGCTGTGGTGGTCACAGTCGTCGTTCCGCCTTGTCCATCTGGATAGCTCACGCTAACCGTACTGCCTGCTTCTGCTGTACCTGTAATTGGGTCATGTGTATTGGCTGGATTCACCACGGGTGCATCTGGTGCTTGGGTGTCCACAGTCAATGTTAAGGCTGGGCTTGGATCGCTTTCATTACCCGCGGCATCCGTCAAGGTGTAGCTCAGCTTATGTTCACCTTCAGACAACGGAGTCGTTGGTGTCAAGGTGCCTGTCGCTGCATCATACGTCGCAGCGACTGCTGCGCCATCTACATATAATTTTGGTGTTTCACCCGCGGCTGGTGCAGGGATGATTAAGCCTGGGGTGCTATCGTTGGTACTTGTACCTGTACCGAATGTGCCTTGTACGGGATCGGTATTGTCCAAGTACTGTGTCGGGGCTGCTGGCGCTGTGGGTGCTGTACCATCAATCACTGTATTGCCTGGCTGTGAAACGTTACCCGCGGCATCTGTTGCTGTCGCTGTAACTTCATCACCGTCTTTTAAGCCTGGATTTGGCACACTCCAGTGACCATCCGCATCTGCTGTGGTGGTCACAGTCGTCGTTCCGCCTTGTCCATCTGGATAGCTCACGCTAACCGTACTGCCTGCTTCTGCTGTACCTGTAATTGGGTCATGTGTATTGGCTGGATTCACCACGGGTGCATCTGGTGCTTGGGTGTCCACAGTCAATGTTAAGGCTGGGCTTGGATCGCTTTCATTACCCGCGGCATCCGTCAAGGTGTAGCTCAGCTTATGTTCACCTTCAGACAACGGGGTCGTTGGTGTCAAGGTGCCTGTCGCTGCATCATACGTCGCAGCGACTGCTGCGCCATCTACATATAATTTTGGTGTTTCACCCGCGGCTGGTGCAGGGATGATTAAGCCTGGGGTGCTATCGTTGGTACTTGTACCTGTACCGAATGTGCCTTGTACGGGATCGGTATTGTCCAAGTACTGTGTCGGGGCTGCTGGCGCTGTGGGTGCTGTACCATCAATCACTGTATTGCCTGGCTGTGAAACGTTACCCGCGGCATCTGTTGCTGTCGCTGTAACTTCATCACCGTCTTTTAAGCCTGGATTTGGCACACTCCAGTGACCATCCGCATCTGCTGTGGTGGTCACAGTCGTCGTTCCGCCTTGTCCATCTGGATAGCTCACGCTAACCGTACTGCCTGCTTCTGCTGTACCTGTAATTGGGTCATGTGTATTGGCTGGATTCACCACGGGTGCATCTGGTGCTTGGGTGTCCACAGTCAATGTTAAGGCTGGGCTTGGATCGCTTTCATTACCCGCGGCATCCGTCAAGGTGTAGCTCAGCTTATGTTCACCTTCAGACAATGGGGTCGTTGGTGTCAAGGTGCCTGTCGCTGCATCATACGTCGCAGCGACTGCTGCGCCATCTACATATAATTTTGGTGTTTCACCCGCGGCTGGTGCAGGGATGATTAAGCCTGGGGTGCTATCGTTGGTACTTGTACCTGTACCGAATGTGCCTTGTACGGGATCGGTATTGTCCAAGTACTGTGTCGGGGCTGCTGGCGCTGTGGGTGCTGTACCATCAATCACTGTATTGCCTGGCTGTGAAACGTTACCCGCGGCATCTGTTGCTGTCGCTGTAACTTCATCACCGTCTTTTAAGCCTGGATTTGGCACACTCCAGTGACCATCCGCATCTGCTGTGGTGGTCACAGTCGTCGTTCCGCCTTGTCCATCTGGATAGCTCACGCTAACCGTACTGCCTGCTTCTGCTGTACCTGTAATTGGGTCATGTGTATTGGCTGGATTCACCACGGGTGCATCTGGTGCTTGGGTGTCCACAGTCAATGTTAAGGCTGGGCTTGGATCGCTTTCATTACCCGCGGCATCCGTCAAGGTGTAGCTCAGCTTATGTTCACCTTCAGACAACGGAGTCGTTGGTGTCAAGGTGCCTGTCGCTGCATCATACGTCGCAGCGACTGCTGCGCCATCTACATATAATTTTGGTGTTTCACCCGCGGCTGGTGCAGGGATGATTAAGCCTGGGGTGCTATCGTTGGTACTTGTACCTGTACCGAATGTGCCTTGTACGGGATCGGTATTGTCCAAGTACTGTGTCGGGGCTGCTGGCGCTGTGGGTGCTGTACCATCAATCACTGTATTGCCTGGCTGTGAAACGTTACCCGCGGCATCTGTTGCTGTCGCTGTAACTTCATCACCGTCTTTTAAGCCTGGATTTGGCACACTCCAGTGACCATCCGCATCTGCTGTGGTGGTCACAGTCGTCGTTCCGCCTTGTCCATCTGGATAGCTCACGCTAACCGTACTGCCTGCTTCTGCTGTACCTGTAATTGGGTCATGTGTATTGGCTGGATTCACCACGGGTGCATCTGGTGCTTGGGTGTCCACAGTCAATGTTAAGGCTGGGCTTGGATCGCTTTCATTACCCGCGGCATCCGTCAAGGTGTAGCTCAGCTTATGTTCACCTTCAGACAACGGAGTCGTTGGTGTCAAGGTGCCTGTCGCTGCATCATACGTCGCAGCGACTGCTGCGCCATCTACATATAATTTTGGTGTTTCACCCGCGGCTGGTGCAGGGATGATTAAGCCTGGGGTGCTATCGTTGGTACTTGTACCTGTACCGAATGTGCCTTGTACGGGATCGGTATTGTCCAAGTACTGTGTCGGGGCTGCTGGGGTTTCAGGGGCTGTAACATCTTTTCCTACAATTTCTGTGGCTGGTTTTGATTCATTACCTGACGGATCTGTCGCTGTTGCAATGACTTCTCCACCTTCTTTTAGACCAGGATTCGGCACACTCCATTTACCATCTGTACCCGCTGTAACAGTGGCAGTAGTTTTATCTGGATAAGTCACTGTAACTTCTGAACCAGGCTCTGCTGTACCAGTAATTGGATCTTTTGAACCCGCTTCAATTGGATTTAGCTCAGGCTGATCTGGTGGAGTTGTATCTTTAACCTCTGTAGTTACAGGATCAGACTTATTGCCTGCTGGGTCAGTCGCTACTGCGGTTACTTT
This sequence comes from Acinetobacter wuhouensis, assembly GCF_001696605.3. Taxonomy (NCBI): domain Bacteria; kingdom Pseudomonadati; phylum Pseudomonadota; class Gammaproteobacteria; order Moraxellales; family Moraxellaceae; genus Acinetobacter; species Acinetobacter wuhouensis. The sequence continues at coordinate 2,770,927 of NZ_CP031716.1, forward strand.
TTCACCCTCTTCCAAGCCAGGGTTTACAACCGACCATTTACCATCTGTACCTGCTGTAACAGTGGCTGTGGTTTTATCTGGATAAGTCACTGTAACTTCTGAACCAGGCTCCGCTGTACCTGTAATTGGATCTTTTGAACCCGCTTCAATTGGATTTAGCACTGGTTGATCTGGTGGAGTTGTATCATTAACTTCAGCAGTGACAGGATCAGACTTATTACCCGCTGGATCAGTGACTACCGCAGTGACTTTATCACCATCTTTTAAACCTGGATTCGGCACTGACCATTTACCATCTGTACCAACGGTAGCCGTTACCGTACTGCCATCCGGATAAGTTACAGTGACTTCCGCACCTGCCTCTCCCGTACCTTTAATTGGGTCTTTTGAGCCTGCTTCAATTGGGTCAATTACTGGCTTTACTGGTGCTGTAGTGTCTTTATTATCATCACCATCACTACTACCCGCAATAGCAGCAACCGCTCCAGCACCAACTGCCCCCAATATCCAAGGTACGACAGGAGCAATACCATCATGATAAAGTAGCGGCTCTATAGAATCGATTGGATTATAATTTACAATAACCCCTTCAGGTGTCGTTTCCCCTGGAACAAATAATGATCCATCATTCTCTTGGAAAACAACTGTGTTATCCGCATTATTTTGATTATTATAATAATTCTCTATTGTTATTGTTTCGCCATTTTTTAGTGTGATGACCAATGAATTGCCTTCTCGAACCATTGATTTTACATCGTCTTTTGGAATTTTTAGAATGACGACTGAATTGTCTTGTAAACTAATTTTATTTACACCAACAAGCTCTAATACTTGGTGACTTTCTTTTCCAATGATCGTTATATTTGTCATAATTTTAGCCTTTAAAGTTTATTTTTGATGTGTTCTGGACATTGCTTTTATTTTTAATAAAAGATAGTACAGCAACCGCTATATCTTAAAAATATGACCATTATCACACTTTTTATAAATAGCGTGCAAACTTACACTACAATTCATGTTATTTATTTAATTAGACTTAAATATATTGTTATAAAATAAAGGGGTATTTAATAAAAATTGTTTATTTATTCACATTTTTTTACTTGAATTACAGTATGTAATTTCTCCTTAATCCAGACATTTAAGACCCATATTTATAGAGTCATGGACATAGTAAGTTTGTAAGTTTATTTTTCCCAAACTTAAATTCTTTCTTTGCAATCCATTCGGCAATAAAAAAGCCACTTAAAAGTGGCTGTTTGTTTAAAAGTTTGCAGGGTTTTCCAATCGCTTAACCTCTTGTGCTTTTTCAGGATGATGTACAGATGCAACACCATCTGAAGACTTTTTATCGACTAAGGCTTCAGGATTATAAATGGTAATCGTCTCATGTCCTTCAGCATCTTCACCAACAATATATTTAATTCCTTTACGGTTCATTTTATTACACATTCTCTGATACCACCCTTTGAATCCTTGTGTTTCTTCATTTGGGTTGTAATAGAACGCATTCATCACCGCAGGCAAGCCTAAGCCACAGACCACGCCAGATAACAATACGCTAATAAATGTATAACCAATTAAGATACTGCTGTAATCACGTAGCTCAGGCACGTTGGCAACAGCTAGGATCAATGCTAAAGAGATCCCTCCTCGTACACCACCCCATGAAAGAATCGCCAAGCTGCCGTTATAGCTTTTTTTACGGAATGATGGGAAAAATGCGAATGATAAAAAGTTTGCGGCGAAACGTGATAAATGCAAAGCAAAGAAAGCAAATATACCACCAAGAATCAAACTAGTACTTAAATCTAAAATAAAGATTTCCAGACCGATTAGCGTAAATAAGAATGAGTTGATAATCCCTTCAACAGTATGCCAGAAATGATTCACTTCACGAATTTCACGATCTTGTAAAATTTCTTTCCATTTATTACCAACAATCAAACCACCGATCACACAGGCAATTGGTGCGGAAGCATGTGCAAATAATGCAACCAAGTAAGAACCACATGCTAATAAAGCAGTAGTCAAAATAAGTGATTCCATTTCATGCTTACCACGCATAAGACGCAGAATCCCTAAACCAAATGCCCAACCGATAATTACTGCAACGACAATTTCATAAAGGAAGGTTTGTAAGGTTGCCATCAAGCTGAAGTGCTCACCTTCAAGTACATTCAATAAAGTCATAAAGACTGCGATACACATTGCATCGTTAAACAGTGATTCGCCTTCAAGTTTAACCATCAAATGGTGTGGAGCACGCACAGAACTGAGTACGCCTTTAATCCCAATCGGGTCAGTCGCCCCAAGTGCAGAACCTAAAAGTAATAACACGAGAATTGGAACAGGATTGCCAATTAAATATTGGAATCCAAAAACCAAACCAGCAAAAAACACAGCACATAGCAACAAAGCAATCGTCGCTAAAATACTGATCGGTTTCCAATATACTTTTAAGTCAGAAACTTTAAATTTTAATGCTGATGAGGTCAGAATGAAGCAGATCACGCCATTGACTAAAAAATCATAAAAATCAATATGACGAACGGCTTCTTCAATATTGTGAATATTAATAGAAATAAATTGGTTGCCATTCAGCAAACTTGCTCCCCATTGCAATATGAAGACAAAAATTGCTGAAACGATGGGTACGCCAATTGCCTGCGGGAAACCTAATATTCGCTTATTAAAAATTGTTGTTGCGATAGAGAGTGCAAATACGACCGTAAAGACCTGAAGAAAAAAATAATTGCCCATTTGAAACCTTTTTCTATTTAGATATAACTACACATCAAACACTCAATCATTTCTTAGTAAAATATAAAATAATAGACCATTTAACAAACGCTATAATTGTACAAAAAAACTTTAAATCTGCCTTTTGCTAGTTATATTTTTTAACATAAAAATTTGAACTAAGCGCTAATTTAAAAGAAAAAAGAGCTAATCTTAGCTCTTTTTTCTTTCTTATACTCGGATTAATTAAAGGTATCGCAACGATCAATATCACCTGATTTTAAGCCTGTGTTAAACCATTGCATACGCTGTTGACTCGTCCCATGCGTAAAACTGTCTGGTACGGCATAGCCACGTGCTTTTTTCTGTAAAAAGTCATCGCCAATTTTTTCAGCTGCATCCATTGCTTCTTCAATATCACCTTGTTCAAGGAACTGAGTCCGTTGATGTGTGCTATTTGCCCAAACGCCTGCCAAACAATCCGCTTGTAATTCTAAACGCACAGATAACTGGTTACCCTGAGCTTCACTTACACGTTGGCGTTGTTGTTGGACTTGTCCAGAAATACCCAATATATTTTGGATATGGTGCCCAACTTCATGTGCAATCACATAAGCTTGCGCAAAATCACCTGCTTCATCTCTGGCAGAAAGCTCTGTTTGATTCTGCTCACCAGAGATGCCCATCTGCTGACGCATATCTTTAAAGAACTGGGTATCAATATATACTTTTTGATCTGCTGGACAATAAAAAGGTCCCATAGCAGATTGTGCAGCACCACAGCCTGACTGAATAGCCCCACTAAACATCACCAATTTAGGTGAAACATATTGCACACCTTTCGCCCTTAAAATAGGCGTCCACGTGTCTTCTGTATCCGCCAAAATTGTTCCAACAAAATCGGATACTTCTTTTTGCTCAGCAGTCAAATTCGCTGGTGCTGCGCCTTGAGTCGCACCAGATGAAGTTACTTGCTTGGTTGCCTGATACGCTTGTTGTGGATCTACACCGAAAAACTTCCAAGCAACAAATGCAACGATCAAACCGATGATACTAATACCACCCGCTTTAGCTCCCCCACCGCCACGGCGATCTTCTACATTGTCACTGACACGACGTCCTTTCCAACGCATAGTTCTGTCCTTTTTATTTTAAATTGCTTGTAGTTTACGATGTTTTATTCAATTATGCAGTGGTTGATTTACCACGAATTTTTTGAATAAGATTGACCACTAACAATACAATAAGTCCAGCGACAATACCAATCACCATATTAATCAAAGTCGGTGCGAGCGCTCCAATAATACTGCCCACAGTCGGAATATGCTCAATATGATCAACGGTTTCTTCAGTCCAGTGATGTAAAGATGAAACAGCATGGGTAATAATCCCGCCACCAACTAAGAACATTGCAATCGTTCCAACAATCGTCAATGTCTTCATCAACTTTGGTGCAAATGCCAATAATCCACGACCAATTGTTTGTTTTAAACTTGAAGCTTGTTGGGTTAAATACAAACCAAGATCATCAATTTTAACAATCATTGCGACAAAGCCATAAACGCCCACTGTCATGAAAATCGCGATCACAGATAAAACCATAACTTTCGTACCGAAAGTTGCGGCAGCGACAGTACCTAAAGAAATCACTACAATTTCAGCTGAAAGAATAAAATCTGTACGAATTGCTCCTTTGATTTTATCTTTTTCAAAAGTCGCTAAATCTGTTTCAATTTGCTCCAATTCCTCCTGCGCTGCTTCTTCAGTTTTGGCTTTTTTATGATGTAGGCTATGTAAAACTTTTTCCACACCTTCATAGCACAGGAATAAACCACCGATCATTAGCAAAGGATTGATTAACCATGGTGCAACCACACTGATCAATAATGCCAAGGGAACAAGAATTAATTTATTGACAAAAGAGCCTTTGGCAACGCCCCATACCACTGGCAGTTCACGCTCAGATCTTACACCACTGACTTGTTGCGCATTGAGGGCTAAATCATCCCCCAAAACACCTGCTGTTTTCTTTGCCGCCATTTTACTCATGACTGCAACATCATCTAATACTGCCGCAATATCATCTAATAATATTAATAAACTACTCGCCATTATTTTATCCGAAGTTTTTAGTTATATAGAAACGGCTCACCTTTCAACAAAGTATTGCCAATAAATTTGACCCATTTTAAATTGAAAAATTATTTTTCTATAGATTTTTTTGTAGATTTTTAGCCTAATCGGATCGTGAATCATTACAAAACAAGTTCTATATCAATTTTCGCTGACATTAAAATTAATTATCTCGTACAATACTTCCCATTCATAAAACACGACTGTCTTAAACGAAGACTTTGGAAGCGATAATGACGAATCAAGATAATCGTCCTGTGATTTTGACAGGTGACCGTCCTACAGGACAACTACACTTGGGACATTTTGTAGGTTCTTTACGCTCACGAGTAGGCTTACAAGATTCTCATCATCAACATCTTCTACTCGCTGATGCACAGGCTTTAACAGATAATGCCGATAACTTTGAAAAAGTTCGTCGTAATATTATTGAAGTCGCAACTGATTATTTGGCTGTAGGTATTGACCCAACCAAAACAACGATTTGTGTTCAATCATGCTTACCCGCACTGAATGAACTGACTATGTTGTATCTAAACTTTGTGACTGTTTCACGTTTAGAACGTAACCCAACCATTAAAGCAGAAATTCAATTGCGTGGTTTTGAACGTGACATTCCTGCGGGCTTCCTCTGCTACCCTGTTGCTCAAGCAGCGGATATCACTGCATTTAAAGCAACTGTCGTTCCTGTCGGTGATGATCAAATTCCAATGATTGAACAAACCAACGAAATCGTTCGTCGTTTGAACCGTCAAATTGGGCACGATGTACTACCTGAATGTAAAGTCTTACTTTCAAATATGAGTCGCTTACCAGGTTTTGATGGTAAAGCAAAAATGTCGAAGTCTTTGGGTAATACCATCGTTCTAGATGCGACAGACAAAGACATCAAAAAAGCAGTGAATGCAATGTATACCGATCCGAACCATCTTCGTATTGAAGACCCAGGTCAGGTGGAAGGCAATATTGTATTTACTTACTTAGATGCTTTTGATCCAAACAAAGAAGAAGTTGAAGAACTGAAAGAACATTATCGTCGTGGTGGTTTAGGCGATGGTACGGTGAAAAAACGTCTTGAGGGTGTGTTAAAAGAATTGATTACACCGATTCGCGAACGTCGTATGGAACTTGCAAAAGATCCTGATTACATCATGGACATCTTGAAAACAGGTACAGATAAATGCCGTATCATTACTCAAGATACTTTAGATGAAATCAAAAATGGTTTAGGCGTGTTTCATTTTTAAGTGATCCAGCAAATACATTTTGAATGAATAAAAAGCCACTAAATTTAGTGGCTTTTTATTTTTAGCAATTTAAATAAACGTATCTATGTAATTTTAGGCTTTTTAAACAGCATGATGCTACGCGCTAAGGCGACATGGATGTCACCGTTGGGCGGGGGTATAGGACATACCCCTCGCCCAACAAAGGATTTTTGTAACCTTGCGGAATATATTCCTCATCCTTCAAAAGTTAGGCATCGACTACGCAAAGCAATTTAAACCATTCAATGTATATCGTGTCTGCGCAAATCTTCTATTGATATTGTCTAACTTTTTATGAATGGTATTATTACGATTTAACCTATATAAAGGCTCAATACCAATAATTTGATTAACTATCTAAAATTATTCATTAAAAAAGCCACTGAATTCAGTGGCTTTTTACTTTTCACATACTAGGTATTAATCAATAATTAGTTTGATTTAATACGCATGTGCGGGAATAAAATCACATCACGAATACTTGGCGCATTGGCAAACAGCATAACCAAACGGTCAATACCAATACCCTCACCAGCTGTAGGAGGTAAACCATATTCTAAAGCTTCAATAAAGTCCGCATCGAAATGCATCGCTTCATCATCACCCGCATCCTTTTCCGCAACTTGCGCTTGGAAACGTTCAGCTTGATCAATTGGATCATTTAACTCTGAGAAGCCATTTGCCAACTCACGACCACCGATGAAGAATTCAAAACGATCCGTAATGTGCGGATTATCATCATTACGGCGTGCCAATGGAGAAGTTTCCGCTGGATATTCAGTAATGAATGTTGGTTGACGTAATTGAGTTTCAACTGTTTCTTCAAATACGATGGTTTGAAGTTTACCTAAACCAAAACCTGGTTTTACTTGCTCTTTCAATTCTTCACGAACGAAGTTTGCAAGGAACTCACGATCTGCAACATTTTCAGGGGTGAAGCTTGGGTTATGTTCAAGAATCGCATCAAACATTGAAATCTTCTTGAATGGGCCTTTGAAGCTATAGACTTCTTCACCATAAGGCACATCAGTTGAACCTAAGATATCGATTGCCAATTTTTCAAGCATACTTTCAGTCAAAGCCATTAAGTCTTTGTAGTCTGCATAAGCTTGGTAGAATTCGATCATGGTGAATTCTGGGTTATGACGTGTAGAAACACCTTCATTACGGAAGTTACGGTTAATTTCAAATACACGCTCAAAACCACCAACCACTAAACGTTTTAAATAAAGTTCAGGTGCAATACGTAAGAATAAAGGCATATCCAATGCATTGTGATGTGTTTCAAATGGACGTGCAGACGCACCACCTGGAATCACATGCATCATAGGGGTTTCAACTTCCATGAAACGTTCATTGATTAGGTAATTACGAATGCCAGAAATCACTTTCGCACGAACTTCAAAAGTTTTACGTGTTTCTTCATTCACAATTAAGTCTAAATAACGTTTACGATACTTTACTTCTGTATCTGTTAAGCCATGGAATTTATCTGGAAGCGGACGAAGTGATTTGGTCAACAATTCAAAATGTTCAATATGCACATATAAATCGCCTTTACCTGAACGACCGATATAGCCTGAAACAGCGATAATGTCACCCAAGTCTAAACTTTTTACAGTTTCTAAAACTTCAGGAGCAAGTTCTTTACGTGGTACATAAAGTTGAATACGACCAGTCATATCTTGAATCACGATGAATGAACCACGGTTCAACATCACGCGACCCGCTACAGAAACATGAACTTGTTCACCAGCTTCAATTTCTTCTTTTGATTTTTCAGCGAATTGATCTTGCAAATCTTGCGCATAATGTTCACGTTTGAATGCGTTAGGCCATGGGCTAACACCAGTTTCCTTGGCGTGATCTTGGATTTGCTTTAACTTGGCATGACGCTGTGCAATTAAATCGTTTTCGGAAATGTGTTGTTCAGAAGTCGATTGAGCGTTATGTTGCGTCATCTCTGCCTCGATTATATTAAAAAACGGAAGTTGCATAGCATAGCAGATTTACAACATAATGCGTATGAATATAACTCAACGAAGCATTTAAAAATTAAAAAATATGAATAAATACTGGCATGGATTCGCCCGAAGTATGATTATTCTTGGTGTTTTATTCTGTTCAACAGTGGTTACTGCAGAACAGATCATCGTCATGAGTAATACGCGCAAAGATCTTCCAATGAAGATCGAAACAACGAATATCTCTAACCAAGGGTATGTTTGGCAATTTGAAATCATACCGAATCAAAATACCCGCCAAGTACAAGCCAAACTCTTAAATCCAAATCCCAACAAAAGTATGCTCAATACGAGAGCATTGGAAATTGCTAAAAAAATCACCTTAGATCAGTTACCGCAGGTCAATAATGATTTTCAAAATAGAGTGCTTAACTCAGATGAAAATACGATTGCCAGAACGCAATACTATTATGGGAAATACACTTTATTTATTAAATTCCCTGAATCAGTGCAGTATGCGGTAAAACCTAATTTTTCACATTTACAAAGTACACTTGAACCCTTCTGTAATCGCCAACAAGACAACAAACTGAGATTTGATGAGCAAGGTGATATTCAAATCAATGCCAAACTGTTTGTAAATACTCAAGGTCAAATTCAAAATATTCAATATATTCCAGCGATTGCACCTAAAATTAGCAATATCCTCGAACCTTTAGTTAAAAAAATTCGTTTTTACCCACGCAATGAATATGGAGTTCTAAAGTCATTTTCCATTGAACAACCACTGATCATTCAATGCCATTGAATAAAATATTCATAAGTCTAATTTTGACGCTTTTTTCTGATCAAGCTTAAAACGATGATTAAAATTTTACTTTAAAATCAATATAGTAAATAATTTTCAATGAAATAAATAATATTTACTTCAGCACACCTTAGACCAATAGCTAAGTTATAAAAACAACAGAGCTGATTACACTACAAGAATACAAATTTAGTGGAAATGGAACGTTTTATATTTCCTTAACACTATTTCTATCTTTGTGAATAAAGACAGTATGAATGCGATAACAATGAACTGTGAAAATACTAAAATTCTATTTCTACATGGACTTGATTCTTCAAAAGAATCAACAAAGTTTCATGCCATTCAGTCTGGAAAAAAATACTGTATCGAGATCGACTACCGTAATTTAAATTATAAAACTGTCGAAAATCTCTATCACGATATTATCGAAAAAATTAAGCCTGATTTATTGATCGGACATAGTTTAGGTGCGTATTGGGCATTAAAAATGTCTCAAAGTCACCGCATCCCAACCATTATTGCCAATCCAAGTCTGAGCCCTGACTTCCGCACAGATTACCCTGCGATTAATGAACATGATTTAGAGCATGATATTCCGCAGATCGCATATATTGAATTGGGTGATGAAGTTCTCGACATGTATCAAGTTGCTGAACAACTCGAACCTTATATGCAAGTTGAAACCATTGAAGGCGGACACCATCGCCTTGCTCAACCTGAAAACCTCAATCGTTTAATTGACTATATGCAACATACGTTTATTGATTAATTTTTATTAGATCTCTTGCGTAAGTTGGAAAATGTTCAAATTTTAGAATCAAAACATATCAAAAAGAATATTGGGAGTTCCTTCTCCCTTTGGGAGAAGGCTAGGATGAGGGTTTTAAAGTAGAAAACCTCTCCCTTGCGCAGTAGTACTGCTCATCTCCTGAAAGGAGAGGGAACATTCAATATTGATTTAAATCTTGCCGAAATTAACTTTCGCAAGAAGTCTATTGATTATAATAATTTCAAATCATCAAGACTGAAATTAAGCGTATAAAAAAGCCTTGTATCAACAAGGCTTTTCCGTATCAAAACAACAATTAAGCAACCGCTTCTTCAACAGGTTTAGACGTTTCATCTAACACAGACCAAACTGTCATACCCAAATCTTTATGCAAATCTGGAAGATCAAGGAAAATACTCGCACCTAGCACAGTATGTTCACATTTGTTCATCAACTGTTTAACCGCTTTCAATGTACCACCAGTTGCCAAAACATCATCCACAATAATCACTTTTTGTGGTTCGATGTCAGCAGACATTTCCAAACGATCTAAACCATATTCTAAGCTATAACCCACACCAATCACTGGAGGTGGTAACTTACCTGCTTTACGAACGAGCAATAAACTTTTGCCAGTACGTTGCGCCAACAAACTTGCCAATACAAAACCACGCGCTTCTACAGCAACAAAACTATCTACTTCCGCTAATTGCTCTGCTGGAATACTTGCAATGAGCGCATCAGTCAATTCAACCAAATTGTTCATAAACAATGGAGTTAAATCATAAAAACAAATACCTGGTTTTGGAAAATCTTGGACAGTACGGATACTTGACCACAAAACAGTAGACATGTTCATAATAAGGGAGAGCTGTAAAAGAAAAGGAATACGTGAATTTTACTACTTTTTAACCAAAAAAGACAGTTTGACTCAGACACTTAAATATTTCATAAATGTAAGTTATTGATATTATTGATGCCATTTTTATACAAAATAATGGGTATAGAAAAATAGCCATTATATTTTAAGCTTTTAAGCACATATTTTCTGCTAGACCTTAGTCGAAACACCATGATTTAGCATATATTTTAAGCAATCATAAAATTTAGAATAAAAAAGTCTAAACTCGTACTATTTGAATTGTTAGACAATTTATCAAAAAATTAGCTTATTCAACAGCGCTTTTGGCCTTTACTGCCATACAGCTTTTAAATAAGTCATATAAACTGCGATATTACTTTACATTAGGTATAGAACTGCGTAAAAATTTAAACAAATATGTACCTTTTTGCATATTCATTGAGTCAAAGCAGTAGATGGAATTTTACTGACAGAGTATAAAAAATCGCCTGTCAGAAATTGGAGAATCAGATGAAGAAGTATCAATGCATCGTTTGTGGTTGGATTTATGACGAAGCAGAAGGTTGGCCACAAGATGGCATCGTAGCAGGTACCAAATGGGAAGACATCCCAGATGACTGGACTTGCCCAGACTGCGGTGTTTCTAAAGCAGACTTTGAAATGGTAGAGATCTAACAGATTACGTAAAGACCATGTTTACATGGTCTTTTTTACGTGTATTTCTACAATAATAATCAATTAATATTCACTCTTATTTAAATGTGTATGGAGAAAGATATGCAACCAATCGTCATCATCGGTTCTGGCATGGCGGGTTATACCCTTGCAAGAGAATTTCGTAAATTAGATACTGAACAAGAATTGGTAATGATTTGCGCAGACGATGCGGTGAATTATGCAAAACCAACACTTTCAAATGCCCTTGTTGGTAAAAAAGCACCCGAGCAAATTGGCTTAGGTGATGCTGAAAAAATGAGTACGCAACTCAATATACGTATTGAAAAAGAAACTTGGGTGAAAAATATTGATGCAGCAAAACATGAACTCAGCATCGAAAAAGATGGACTAGTTTCAACCCAAGCCTATTCGAAATTGATCCTTGCTGTAGGTGCAAATCCAATTCATCTTGCAATCGCAGGTGATGGAAGCGATGACATTCATGTAGTTAACTCATTAATCGACTACCGCGCTTTCCGTGAAACGCTAGAAAACTGTAGTACAGGTGAGTGTGGTAATAAACGAGTTGTGATCTTGGGCGCAGGCTTAATTGGTTGTGAATTTGCCAATGACTTACAAAATACGGGGCATCAAGTCACCGTGATTGATCTCGCACCACAACCACTCGGCCGTTTATTGCCAAGCCATGTAGCACAAGCCTTTAAACAAAATCTTGAAGAATCAGGCATTAAATTTGTACTGGGTACGACTGTAGAAAAAGTATCTAAAGCAGCTCAAAGTTACATCGTATCATTGGCAAGTGGTCAATCATTACCCGCAGATGTCGTACTTTCAGCGGTCGGTTTACAGCCCAATATTGCTTTAGCCAAAGAAGCCGAAATTAATACCAGTCGCGGTGTAATTACCAATACTTTACTCGAAACCAATCAAGCAGATGTATTTGCCATTGGTGACTGTGCTGAAGTCAATGGAACGCTTCTTCCATTTGTCATGCCAATCATGCAACAAGCACGTGCTTTGGCGAAAACACTCAGTGGTCAAACCACTCAGGTACACTACCCTGCAATGCCTGTTGCTGTGAAAACGCCAGCTGCACCATTAACAGTTCTCCCTGCTCCAATTGACGTTGAAGTAACTTGGGAAAATGAAGAATTTGATGACGGTATGTTGTCTAAAGCAACCGATGCTGAAGGTACCTTACGCGGTTTTGTACTTTTAGGCGCAACTGCAGGCAAACAACGTCTAACATTAACTAAACTTGTTCCAGACTTGATTCCTGCAGCAGTTTAAGGTTTAAATAGCAAGGATATTTTTTAATCAAGAAATTTATCTACTAAAAAATATCCTCGCTTAGGAAAATAAAAATGAATAGCGCACTTCAATTTCAAGTTTCACCGTATGCTTCTTTTATGAAAGAAACCAAAGTCGATTTAGGCAATGGTATCCAACTCCATATTGAAACAGGTGGTAATCCTGAACATCCGACGATTTTATTGATCATGGGGTTGGGTGCGCAAATGTTATTTTGGCCTGATTTTTTCTGTAAATCTCTAATTGATCAAGGCTTCCATGTGATTCGCTTTGATAATCGTGATATTGGCTTATCTTCTAAAATTCGCCACAAAGGCCCTCGTTTAAATTCTTACAAACTGATGAGCCGTTTTGCTTTAGGTTTACCCAATGATGGTGCGCCATATAACCTTTTCGATATGGCAGATGATGTTGCACTCTTGATTGATCGTCTAGGTTTAAGCAAAGTTAGTATTTTAGGTGCTTCAATGGGTGGGATGATTTCGCAAATTGTCGCTGCCAAATATCCAGAAAAAATTGAAAAAGTCGGTTTGTTATTTACCAGTAATAACCAACCTTTGCTTCCTCCACCATTTCCAAAGCAACTCTTTAGTCTAATAGGCAAACCACCTTCACGAGATGAAGATGGGATCGTGAACCACTCACTCAAGATATTTCAAACAATTGGTTCACCTGGCTACATCAATCAAGTTGATGCAATTCAGACAGCAAGAAAATTATATCGTCGTAGTTATCATCCAGCGGGTGTACTTCAACAGTTTTTAGCAATATTATGTACAGGTTCCTTACTAAAATTGGATAAACAGATTATCAAGCCTACTTTAGTGCTTCACGGCTCTAAAGATCGCTTATTACCTCCAAGTCACGGTAAGGCTGTTGCAAGAGCAATTAAAGACGCAAAATTTGAATTAATTGAAGGAATGGGGCATGATATTCCACCGCATTTTGTTCCTCAAATTAGCGGCTTGTTTGCACACCACTTTAAATCATAAGCATTAGGACACTATGGCTGCATTACCATCCCTACGACAGCTGTCATACTTAGTGACATTGTCTGAGACGTTGCACTTTACTGAAGCAGCGCGCCGTTCGTTCGTCACTCAGTCCACTTTATCTGGTGGTATTATGGAGTTAGAACGTTTATTGGGTGGCGTACTCGTAGAACGTGATCGCCAAAACGTACGTTTAACTCCACTTGGTGAGCAAGTTGTTGCCCGAGCTCGTGTTCTCCTCGCCGATGCACAAGACTTAATGCGTTTAAGTCGTGAAATGAGTGAACCTTTAACGGGTGATTTGCATTTAGGGATTATCCCGACGATTGCACCATTTATTTTGTCGCAACTTTTGGAAGAAGTGCATAAGCAACTTCCAAAGATTCAATTGCATTTGCATGAAGCACAAAGTGAAAAGATTGTTGAAAAACTTGAGCACGGTAATCTCGATGTAATCATGTTGGCTTTACCATTCGACACGCGTGGTTTAAAAGTTGCTGAAATTGCCAAAGAAGACCTTTTCTTGGTCTGCAACAGAGCAGATCAGAATGCGATCAATGCGCGTAGTTTAGATGATCTAGATCTTTCTCATTTAATGTTATTGGAAGAAGGTCATTGCTTACGTGATCACACTTTAAGTGTTTGCCCAATCGGTGAACGCAAAAATGATCACCGTTTAAAAGCAAGTTCTTTACCTACACTGGTGGAAATGGTCAGCTCAAATTTAGGCTATACCCTACTTCCTGAAATTGCGATTCATGCACACATGTTGAAGAACAATGATCAGATTGTGGTTAAACCAATTGAGAATGCTCCATCACGTACGCTAGCTTTGGTGACACGTAAAAGTACACCATTACAAAGTGAATTTGATGTCTTGGTACAAATTCTACAAAAAATTATGGCGAATTTGCACTAATTTTAAAGATTTAGTGAAAACTGCAAAAACAAAGGAGCTTTATAGCTCCTTTATTTTTTGTAGCTGAATCAAGTTAGATGCGTGGAATAAATGCAACGCACATTTTAAATTTACAGATGTCCTTATCTAAAGTAATGCCAGTCAGTTAAGCAGTTTTGAATCCTCCCCAACCCTCCTTTTCCAAAGGAGGGAGCTTTTCATTACTAAAAACTATTTTAGTTACACGTAGTTCCCCTCTTTTTTAAAGAGGGGTTAGGGGAGATTTTAAAAGTTCATACAATAATTTTGCTTAATTAATCTGCATTATTTATCCAAAGTGCATTTGTAAACACATTAAATTAACCTGCAAAATGCTCAACCAGCGTTTGTTGCGCATTATACGGTGTTTCACCATCTTTCAGTTGAGCGCGCAACCACGTACCGTCACCTTGGAGTAACCATGCTTGCGTATTATCTTTGAGATAATTCACTAAACCTTGTTGATAAATACGCTTCTTCAACGCAGGATCTTCAATCGGGAAGCAGACCTCTACACGATTGAATAAGTTACGATCCATCCAATCCGCACTTGAACAATAAATTCGCGCATTACCATTATTCCCAAAATAATAAACACGGGTATGTTCAAGGAAACGTCCCACTATCGAACGGACTCGAATATTTTCAGAGAGGTTCGGCAAGCCTGGACGCAAGCAACAAATTGAACGAATCAGTAAATCAATTTGTACACCTGCTTGCGATGCTTCATATAACTTATTGATCAACTGCACTTCTGTTAATGCATTCACTTTGACAATAATTTGCGCAGGTTTACCCGCTTTAGCATTGGCAATTTCTTCATCGATAAACGCAACCAATTGCGCATGCAAAGTGAACGGTGCATGTAGAAGTTTTTTCAACTTCGGCATTTTCCCCATACCCGTAAGTTCTTGGAAAATACGATGTACATCTTCACACAACTCTTTGTCAGTAGTCATCAAACCGTAGTCAGTATAGATTCGTGCATTGGTCGCATGATAGTTACCTGTACCTAAGTGCACATAACGAACCAATTTATTATTCTCACGGCGTACCACAAGGATCATTTTTGCATGGGTTTTATATCCCACGATCCCGTAAACAACGACTGCACCCGCTTCTTGCAAAACATTAGCCACCGCAATATTTGACTCTTCATCAAAACGCGCACGTAGCTCAATCACTGCGGTAACTTCTTTACCATTACGCGCTGCTTCTGCAAGCACCTGAACAATTTCAGAGTCTGCGCCACTACGGTATAAGGTTTGTTTAATCGCTAAGACTTGCGGATCACGAGCCGCTTCACGTAATAAATTAATAACTGGTGCAAAAGATTCAAACGGATGGTGTAGTAGAATGTCTTGCTTCTGCATAGCTGAAAAAATATTTTCAGACTTTTTCAAAACTTTTGGAATTGCAGGTACATGCGAGTCATAACGCATATGAGGACGTTTGAAGTTAGAGACCAAACGAGCCAAATTCACTGGACCATCAACCTTATAAAGTTGAGTTTCTTCTAAATCGAATTCATCCAATAAATAATCATAAATATGTTCAGGACAATTCTGCGTCACTTCCAAACGCACAGCACGACCAAAACGACGTGAACTTAATTCGCCTTTAAGTGCCTTGGCTAAGTCTTCAACATCTTCATTTAAAGCCAAATCAGCATTACGTGTTACACGGAACTGATAACAACCTGTCGCTGTCATTCCAGGGAACAAGTCAGAAACATGTTCGTGAATAATCGCTGAAAGCATCACAAAATGCTCTTTACCACCTGTCAATTCATCAGGTAGGCGAACCACACGTGGTAGTGAACGAGGCGCAGGAACAACTGCTAAATCAATTTGACGACCAAAGGCATCTTTACCTTCTAAGGTTACAATGAAATTTAGACTTTTATTCACCAAACGCGGGAACGGATGCGCTGGGTCTAGACTAATCGGGGTTAAAACAGGTGCAACTTGCTCTTGAAAATACTTTTTAATCCACACTGATTGCGCAGGGGTTAATTCACCACGACGCAAGAAGCAAATATCTTCTTCACGAAGCTTTGGAAAAATTTCATCATTGAGAATACGATACTGACGCTCAATCGCCTCATGCGCAGTTTTTGAAATTTGATCCAAGACTTGTTTTGGTGTTAGACCATCTGGAGAGCGACTTTCATTGCCGAGCGTTAATTGCTCCATCATTCCAGCAACACGAATTTCAAAAAATTCATCCATATTACGAGAGAAAATCAATAGGAAATTCATACGCTCAAGCAAAGGATGGATTGGGTCTACAGCTTGTTCTAATACGCGTAAATGGAAATCCAAAATCGACAGTTCACGATTGATATATCGTTCATTATAAGAATATTCTGTAGGTGTTGTTGTCGTCACTGCGGTGTTCATGCAATCAACCTGCATCAAAAAAATGTCATAATTCTAGTATGCTTCAATTTTGTGACAATTTCATAAAAATAACTTTTATTCCTAAAAAAAGCACAAAAAAATGTGCTTTGATCTACCTTTTACAAAACTATTTTAAAAACATCATTTTGCGCTTTAATTTCAATCTGGAATCCGCGTATAACGCATATATTTTAAAACCATACGTTTACGATAAAGTAATTTTGAATCATTATGATGATCTTGATAATACTTCGGATTTGGCAATAACACTGCTAAAAATGCAGCTTGTTCCCGTGTTAATGACTTCGAACTTTTCCCAAAATAATGTTGCGCCGCCGCTTCCACACCATAAATATGATCACCAAACTCAACAGAGTTCATATAGACCTCGAGAATACGGCGTTTCGTCCACATCCGCTCCATCATTGCTGTGGCAATGGTTTCCTGCCCTTTACGTAGATATGAACGGCGATTATAGAAAAATAAGTTTTTCGACAATTGTTGCGAAATCGTTGAACCACCTGCAACCACTTTGTCTTTTTTCAGATTCTTCTGCAACGCATTTTCAATCCCGTCCCAATCAAAACCATGATGGTCAATGAATCGCGCATCTTCTGCTGCAACGATTGCATGCTTAAAATTATCACTGATCTGATCATAATCACGCCACTGATGCTTAATCGGTTTAAAATCGGATAAATATGTCCAACGCATAAACATCGTGGTATCAACATCATGCGTACGCCAATAGACTAGACTTGAAAAAATCCACAACTGAATAATCACCAAAATACTGACAATGATTAACAAAGCACGAACAATAAAAGCTTTCATGTCAGCCATTTACTCCGAAAAATCTGATGTTTCATGTTAAGCTGAATAAATCTATAAAAAAGCTAAGCAATAGCATGTCAAATTCACAAGATTATTCAACATCTAGCCCGATTAAAAACCTGGGAAAAATAACCCTCTTACTGATTATTATCAATGTCGGATTATTTGCCATCCAAGTGCTTTCAGGGGTAAATATTACTGATCCAACAACATTGGATGCACTGCGTTGGGGTGCTGATTATGCACCTTTAACTTTCCTAGAGGAACCATATCGTTTATTTAGCAGCATGTTTTTTCACTTCGGCATTCTGCATTTAATGATGAATATGTGGGCGCTTTATATCTTTGGTGATGTTGCAGAAAAAACCTTTGGACGCTTTTACTTTTTGGGACTTTATTTACTTGCCGGGTTAATGGGTAGCTTACTCAGTGGTTATCTCGACATTCGTAACAGCTATGAACTTCTACAGAATTTTGACCAAAAACTGATTCCTCACGTATCTGCGGGTGCATCGGGTGCTGTAATGGGACTGGGGGGTGCATTGACCCTACTTTCACTCTTTCCACCAACGCCGCATCAACGATTTATTCTCGATAAACGCTCATTACTCACAGTCTTGGCAATCAACTTAGCATTTGGATTTTTCACTTCTGGAATTAACAATGCCGCACATATTGGTGGCATGATCATGGGTGCAGTTTTGGCACTACTGTGGTATCTCAACCAAAGAGCCAAAGCCAATCATGTGGTCAATATCATCATATTAATCATCGGTGTGATCGCCACTTATGGTGCATATTTATATTGCCAACATCTCATTCAACCGATTAGCCCACTATGGCAAGAAGCTGTAGCACAAATGCGGAATCAATTTAATTTCTAGTCTAATTTTGAATAATCGTTATCCACTTATTAGAAATACCATTGAAACTTTTAGAGCCGAATAGCATAGTTATGCTGCTAAAATAACACCGTATGTACGCCTAAAAGTTTCAATCACTCAGTTTAATGGCCCATTCTCTTATTCAATATGTAATTCAACAGTGAGCACTATCTAACACCCAAGAGAATGACCATGTTTTTAAAGCTCCAGTAAAATTAAAATCCAAATGACTTTTACACAGATGCTATTACAAATATATCCCCGTCTAGAAAATCACAAAAAAACCTACTTAATAATATGATATTATTAAGATTTAATAAAATAATATAAATATAATAAATCTATACTAATCAATAAAAATTGATTCATCAAAAAAACTGCACTAATATCACCTCGTGTATTTTTTAAACACTTATAAAACTTAATGCACATCTCAGCATATTAATAATATAAATAGGTATTCCATATGAATAATTTACTCACCCTAAACGACATGCTTACCCCGAAAATCGTGACTGTACTTTACTGGTTAGGCTTAATCGGTGTAGTGATTGCAGCTTTATCCACTTTATTTGGCTTTGGTTATGGTGCATACGCTGGCTTTTTTAGTCGCCTAATCAGCGCTGTACTTATTTTAGTTTTTGGTGGTTTAGCAGTCCGTGTTTATTCTGAACTTTTAATTGTCATTTTCAGAATCCATGAAAATTTGAAAAAAATCGCAGATCGCCAACCGTGATGACTAAGTTAAGTTATGTTCAAGATTGATCTAGTTTTATGGTGTATAAAGCTAATATTTACAAGAATGCTTCAATCAAAAGCAAAAAAAGCATGTGACCTAAAGTCGCATGCTTTTTTTAATCTGATTTACAATCGATCTAATACATAAGCTACCGATTACAACAGCGCAAGATATTTCTTACGCAGTTGTATAGATACTTGAGCCACGACTGAAGCGGCACAAGATGCATCCTTAAGCAGGCGTATGATACATGAGATAGATTTCGTTCAAATTCTCAGGAATTTCTTCCGCGATTTCGTCCATCAACTGACCATTACGACGGAAAGATTCCATTTGTGGATCTTCATCATCAATACCACTGAATACCATCATAGGCAAAGTCAAATCAACGATTTGCTCTTCAAATTCAGGAGCAAACCAAGCTTCTTCATTTAAGAACATCGCATCAACAAAACCAACGCTCCAGTCACCTAAGCTCGATTCCACTTCTGCTTCTTCAATTTCAAAAGGAAACTCAATCCCTTCTTCATTGGCCAAATTTTGACGAAGCGCTTCTAACCAAGCTTTTACTTGAGCAATAATTTCAGCAGGGACTTTCTTTTGATTGTTGTCAAACAGCTCTTCAAGCCATTTATCAAAATGAGGACCCACAGCAATTGCACATAAAAAACCATGTGTCGCTGCAAAATCTAGACCAAACTCATTTTGGTCACCATCTAGATAATCGCTCAGTAGGTCTAAATCTAAAGCACTCATTTTGTTTCCACTATTTCTATATCAGGGTTGAAGCATAGCATTTTCACATACTATGCCTAAAGCATTTTTAATCTTCGTCGTCGAAATCATCATCATCGTCGATGTCATAATCAAAGTCTTTTAAGTCTTTTTCTAAACGACGTTGTGCAAGTAAATCATCGATCAAACGTCGCTTTTCTAAAGATTCTTTGGCGCTAATTTTGCTTGATGACTCATCGAAACTCACATCATCATCACCGTAGTTATCATCTAGTTCAAAATCTGTCGAAGACACTAAAACTACCTCATAATGAAAAAAATTGAATGGGTCTAGGCGCTATTTATCTGTCTTATAAAAACTTGTCAAGTTTTATTTGTATTTTTAACATATAAAGTTGAAATTAGGCTTTTTTATTCCCCACTTTTATGCCATGATATAATCCACCTTACGTTTTACTGTTTGATGACACTTTAAAGTCATTTTGAATAGCTAATCGTATGGAATGATCTTGAAAATAACAATTTCACCTCCATTTATTTCATTGAATTTACATACTCAAAATTTTATCGGAACAGTTTTTAGCTGATTATTCTGATGGATTGAGTGCGCTATTCATAAAGATATTTCAATAGATTGTGCATGAGTTGCATAGTTTTACTGCCACAGATTCAACCAAAAGAGAGTAAAGATGAGCGAAATGAATTCCCCTACTTCGCAAGTAGCGGCTCTTATTAGCCGAGGCAAAGAACAAGGTTACTTAACTTACGCTGAGGTTAACGATCATCTTCCAGACTCAATCACTGAAAGCGAACAGATTGAAGACATTATTCAAATGCTTCAAGACGTGGGTATTCCTGTACATGAGCGCGCGCCAGAAACTGACGACACCATGTTTGAAGGGAATAATGAAGGTGGTGATGAAGTTGCAGAAGAAGAAGCTGCTGCCGTACTTGCCTCTGTAGAAAATGAACCTGGTCGTACCACTGACCCTGTCCGTATGTATATGCGTGAAATGGGTACAGTTGAGCTTTTGACACGTGAAGGCGAAATTAGCATCGCAAAACGTATCGAAGAAGGGATTCGTGACGTTCTACATTCAATTGCATACTGGCCAAATGCGGTAGAAGTTGTTTTACAAGAATATAAAGATTACGAAACAGGCGAACGCCGTCTTGCTGATATTTTATCAGGCTATCTTGACCCTGAAACTGATGAAGAAATTCCTGAAGTTTTAGAAGAAGAATCTGAAGAGATCGATGAGGAAGAAGCGTCTTCAAACAAGCCGACCAAAGATGTGAAGTTGGATGATGATGACGAAGAAGAAGAGTCAGGCGATAGCGATGATGATTCTGAAGGTGAATCTGGTCCAGACCCTGAAATTGCCAAAATGCGTTTTGAAGAATTAGAAACCGTTTGGAATACAGCAAAATCAACAATTGCTCAACATGGTCGCAATAGTGCGCAAGGTGTTGAAGCAATGGAAGCGCTTGCAACTGTATTCATGATGTTCAAATTCACACCACGCTTATTTGATATTATTTCAGAAATGATTCGTGGTACACATGAGCAAATCCGTACTTCTGAACGTGAAGTGATGCGTTATGCCGTGCGTCGTGGTCGTATGGATCGTACGCAATTCCGTACATCATTCCCAGGTCAAGAATCAAATCCTGCTTGGTTAGATGAACAAATTGCAAAAGCACCTGCTGAGCAAAAAGGTTATTTAGAAAAAGTTCGTCCTGATGTATTGGCATTCCAACAAAAGATTGCGGATATTGAAAAAGATCTTGATCTTAACGTTAAAGAAATTAAAGACATTTCTAAACGTATGGCGATTGGTGAAGCCAAAGCACGTCGTGCGAAAAAAGAAATGGTTGAAGCCAACTTACGTTTGGTTATTTCGATTGCGAAAAAATACACCAACCGTGGTTTACAATTCCTTGATTTAATTCAGGAAGGTAACATCGGTTTGATGAAAGCCGTAGATAAGTTTGAGTACCGTCGTGGTTATAAATTCTCAACTTATGCAACTTGGTGGATTCGTCAGGCGATTACCCGTTCGATTGCAGATCAGGCGCGTACTATTCGTATTCCAGTACACATGATCGAAACCATTAACAAGATCAACCGTGTATCTCGTCAATTACTTCAAGAAATGGGTCGTGAACCTACACCTGAAGAATTGGGCGAACGTCTGGAAATGGACGAAGTTAAAGTTCGTAAAGTACTTAAAATCGCCAAAGAACCGATTTCGATGGAAACGCCAATTGGTGATGATGAAGATTCGCACTTGGGTGACTTCATTGAAGACAGCAACATCACATCACCTGTCGATGCTGCAACTTCAGAAGGCTTAAAAGAAGCGACTCGTGAAGTTCTTGAAAACTTGACTGAACGTGAAGCAAAAGTATTGAAAATGCGTTTTGGTATCGACATGCCAACCGACCATACTTTAGAAGAAGTGGGTAAACAGTTTGACGTAACACGTGAGCGTATCCGTCAGATTGAGGCGAAAGCATTACGTAAATTACGTCATCCTTCTCGCTCTGAACACTTACGTTCATTCTTGGAAAATGATTAATTTTTAAATTTAAATTATCAATCTGCGAATACTTTGGGGACTTGAAAACTTATCGAGTAACCCCATTAAGTATTTAAGAGAAACACAATGCCTGCACTCTTGCAGGCATTGTTAATAGATTAGAGGTGAAACATGTTAGACCGCACTCCATCTCGTGAACTCCGTGAAGATCTTTGGGTTTTTCCAATGGATTATCCAATTAAACTGATTGGTAATGCGGGTGAAGAATTGCGTGGTGCTGTGATTGAGATTTTGGTAAAACATTTTCCAGAATTCGATGAGGCATCATTGGCTGTACAACCTTCACGTACAGGCAAATACCATTCGATTACAGCTCAGTTACGCTTTGAAGAACTAGAACAAGTTCATGCGCTTTACGCTGATCTTGCTGCTTGCGAACATATTCGTACAGCACTATAATTTGAAATGATAAAAAGACACGTCGCTATGGCGTGTTTTTTTATGTTTAAATTCTCTGATAAGAAAAACATTGCAAAATATAAAGTTGTTTTATGAATGATAATTTCTTTACATAATCATTGCACTGCCCCATTCGCATAAAACTTCTTTATAATGAATTTTATTTACATCTATTTTAAGGACACCAATCCGTGAACGATGCTGTTCTAAAACCCCATCTGATCATCCGCGAATACCAAGAATTAACTCCTTATGCTGATCGCTTTCAGGAAATGAAAAGTTTTACGGAACAGCGTGATGAAAACTCTCCTGATCAACTTTGGATTTTGCAACATCATGATGTATTAACTCAAGGACAAGCAGGAAAACCTGAACATATCCTGATGCATACCGATATTCCTGTGGTACAGTCAGATCGTGGCGGACAAGTCACTTGGCATGGGCCTGGGCAAATGGTGATTTATTTCATGTTCGATTTGAATCGTTTAAAATGGAATGTCCGTAGCTTGGTCACTTATGCAGAAAATCTGATGATTGATCTACTGAAAAAATACGACATTGAAGCTTATGCAAAACCCGATGCACCTGGGGTCTATGTCAATGAACGGAAAATAGGATCACTGGGATTTAAAATCCGTAAAGGTCGCAGTTATCATGGTTTGGCACTGAATATTGATTGTAACTTGGATGGTTTTCATACCATCAACCCATGTGGCTATGCGGGTTTGGAAATGGTGCGGATTTGTGATTTAATGGAAAATTATCCAAAATTCAATCAATTGGCAGATGATGTCAGCACATATTTTAAAGAAAGTGGCTTTTTTAATGACGTAGAAGTCATTTCACAATAAAGCACTTCCCTTTTGTACAAAAACAAATTAGAGTAAATACTCTAAATTATAAATATTAACTCAAATGAAGGGATAAGCGAGTGATTTCAAGTAAATCTGTAAAACCCGCTTTAGAACAAGCCTATGTCAAACTCATGATGGACGTGATTGGCAGAGGCTTGGTCATGGCGAGCCAAGTTGATGATGAAATTAGACATGAAGTATCTAAATTCCCTGTCGGCTTTGTACTTTCGATGAAAGTTTTTCCAAACGGAGCATCTTTTATTGCCAAAGTGAATGAAAAACATCAGCTGGAGCTAGTGACTTCTTTGCAAGGCAAACCAGATCTCACCATTACGTTTAAACATATACACCATGCATTTTTAGTGTTTTCCTTTCAGGAAAGCACCTCACAAGCTTTTGCCAATGACCGTATGATCGCTGATGGAGATTTATCCAATGCGATTCGTTTGGTCCGTTGCTTAAATAAAATGGAAGCATTAATTTTACCCAAAATGGTTGCAGAACTTGCAGTTAAAGAATATCCAACTGAACTCAGCCTAAAAGAAAAATTATCAGGTGCAGCGAATATTTATCTCAAAGTTGCCCAATCATATTTAAAAAGGAGTGCATAACGCATGGCTGCTAAACCGTATTACGAATTTTTTTGTCCTGTAAAAGTCATTGCTGGTCATGCTGCACTTGAACATATTCCTTATGAATTATCATCACTGGGTGCAAAACGCCCGATGATCATTACTGACAAAGGTGTACGTGCCAACAATCTACTTGCACCAATTGAAGCAGCATTTACCTCGACAGATGTTGAAATCAGTTTTATTTTTGATGATGTTCCGCCTGATTCAAGTCTAGAAACCGTACGTGCTGTTGCGCAAGCTTATCGTGCCAACAACTGTGATGCGATCATCGCTGTAGGTGGTGGTTCAGTGATTGATACGTCTAAAGCAGCCAATATTTTGGTGACTGAAGGTGGTGATGACCTGACAAAGTACTCAGGTGCGCACAATCTACCACGCCCACTGAAACCTTTTTTTGTGATTCCAACCACATCAGGAACAGGCTCTGAAGTGACCATGGTTGCTGTGGTTTCGGATAATCAAAAAAATGTCAAAATGCCTTTTGCATCGAATTATCTCATGCCAAATGCAGCCATTTTAGATCCACGCATGACACAAACCTTGCCACCACATCTCACAGCGATGACAGCAATGGATGCAATGACCCATGCAGTTGAAGCTTATACGTGTATGGCGGCGAATCCTATTTCAGATGCTTATGCAACTGCTGCAATTAAAAAAGTCAGCGCAAGCTTATTCAATGTTTTAGACAATCCAACCGATGCTGATGGTCGTTTAGAACTGGCTCAAGCCTCAACAATGGCAGGCATTGCATTCTCCAATGCAATGGTCGGTTTGGTACATTCACTGGGTCATGCGCTTGGTGCAGTTGCACACTTGCCACATGGTTTATGTATGAACCTATTCTTGCCGTATGTGTTGGAATTCAACAAAGAAGTCAATGGTCATAAAATCGCTGATTTATTATTACCACTTGCAGGTGCGGATATTTATGCGCAAACCCCTGCCAATCAACGTGCAGACAAAGCGATTGCCTATATCAATACCATGCGTGACCGTATTTATGCCTTAACCAAATTGCCACGTACTTTGAGTGAAACAGGCAAAATCACTAAAGAACAATTGGATGAGGTTGCGGACAAAGCGTTAAATGATGGTTCGATTATTTATAATCCGAAAGAAGCCACATTTAAAGATCTCAAATCTATTTTAGAAAAAGCTTGGTAATTGTTGAAAAATAAGCCAATATAAGCTGTAAATAAGCCTGATGTTTTCGAACATTGGGCTTTTCATTTATAGAAGAAAATTTCTGTGCTTTTTTTATACCAAGTGGCATATTTTCTGCTAAAAAAAAGCGTAAAGTTACTGACAAAAGTTTGCATTTGGAGTAGATTGGCGCACTTTTGTTTTATTCTTAGGGAGGATCGTTCGTCTCAAACGATCCTTAGATATATGACTGATCCTTGATCAACGATAAGAGGATAACGCCGTTGACAATTAACTCTGGGACTCAATCGGCAGCTAAACTGCAAAAAACGCTAGGCTTCTGGCACATTATCATTATTGGTTTGGCTTATATTCAACCCATGACGCTTTTTGATACCTTTGGTTTAGTATCAGAAGAAAGTCATTTCCATGTACCCACGTCTTATATTGTTGCTTTAATTGCAATTTTATTTACATCTATTAGTTATGGTCACATGATCCGTCGATACCCTTCGTCAGGTTCAGCCTATACTTATGCACAAAAATCGATTCATCCCAATGTCGGCTTTATGGTCGGTTGGTCATCTTGGTTAGATTATTTACTCTCTCCAATGGTGAACATCATCCTTGCTGTGATCTATTTAGAAGCACTTTTCCCAGAGGTTAACCATTGGGTTTGGGTGATTGGTCTCACGGCTGTGATGACGGGGGTCAACTTACGTGGTGCAAAATTTGTTGCGAATTTCAATAGTCTCATTGTTTTCGTACAGTTAGGTGTAATTGCGTACTTTACATGGATGGTTTATCAACTACTTTCAAGTGGTGTAAACGCAGACGGCACGCTCGTCAATGCGAAATACCAATTATGGAGTTTAGAACCATTTTGGAATGAAATGACCAGTGTTGGAGCACTCATTACAGGTGCGACCTTACTTTGCTTCTCATTCACAGGTTTTGACTCGTTGAGTTCACTTGCTGAAGAAACCAAAGACACTGAAAAGACTTTGCCTCGCGCAATTTTCATGACCGCGTTATTTGCAGGGATAATTTTCATTATCAGCACCTACTTCATGCAAATTTACTTCCCGAACGATCCTAAAACTTACTTTGAGGATGTCGCAGCAACACAGCCTGATATTTTACAAGCTGTTGGTGGTGTCGCATTTAAAACTGTCGTGCTTTATTTTGCGATTGTGACGGTAATGGCTTCAGGGATCTCAGCACATGCAGGTGTATCACGTTTAATGTATGTGATGGGTCGTGATGGCGTGATCAATAAAAAGATTTTTGGTCATATTAGCCCTAAAAACTTCACCCCTTCGTACAATATTCTCATCGTTGGTATTGTTGCATTAACTGCTGGTTTCATGGATCTTGATATTGTTATTTCTATGATCAGCTTCGGTGCTTTAACAGCATTTACATTTGTGAATTTGTCAGTGATTTCACGCTATGCACTTCGTGATGGTCGTACTAAATCATTCAAAGATATTCTCAGTTTTGTGATTATTCCTTTGCTTGGTTTTATCAGTATCTTTGCGATGTGGCTTGAAATTGAAGAAACTGCATTAAAATTCGGTCTATGGTGGGCAATGTTCGGTATCTTGTACTTAGGTTATAAAACCAAAGGCTTCCGTTACCCTGCGCCACAACATAATGAACATGAATAAGAAATTGATTTAATGATTCAAAATTACAAAAGGCGCTGAATGCGCCTTTTGTTTTTTTAATCACTTTGCTGTGATCAACCCACAAATTTATCTGTAATCGTTTTTACACGTTGTGCATAAGCACGTACCGTATCCAAATCACCTTGTGGAATTTCCTCTGCTGAAGCATCCGCTGGGCTTTGTACCATCGCACCACCAAAACTTCCCATATAATTAATATCATTGCGAGCAGCGGACTTCTTATTGGAGGGTAGAATCCCCAAACTGACCCAAATACCACCATGTTGCAAAGCAAGCGCCTGTAATTGAATCAGTGTCATTTGCTTGTCACCATTGATACTGCCACTGTTGGTAAAGCCTGCAAAAATTTTATCTTGCCAAGCACGAATAAACCAACGCTTAGACGAATCATCTGCAAATTTCTTAAACTGCCAAGGCGTAGAAGCCATATAAGTTGGTGCACCAAAAACAATTGCATCGGCTTGATCCAAATTACTCCATTGCTGTTCTGAAATATTACCTTGTTGATCAATCGCAATTAAATCTGCTTGAATTTCATTGGCAAAATTCTCAGCTACCACTTTGGTATGCCCATAACCTGAATAATAAACCACTGCGACTTTAGACATGTGAAAACCTCTTCATTGGTTAAATAAAAATAGAGAATGTAAAATTAAAGACTGATATAGCTTGGAACCTTTGCAGTCAGCCCTTGTTTTAATTGCTGACTTGACTCACCGACCAAAACCTCAAAGGCATTTTGTTCAATGCCATCAAAAACATGTTCGGCAACGACTTTGGGTGAAACTTTTTCAATATCTAAGGTTTGAGTCAGATCGGTATCAATAAAACCAACATGGACACCCATCACCTGCAGATTAGATTTGGCAAACCATTGTCGTGTGCTATTGGTAAAAGACCATGCCGCAGCTTTAGACATGGCATAACTGGCTAAAAATGTACTAGGTTGCCAAGACACATCGGACAAGATATTGACGATATAACTTTCAGGCTGAGCGGATAACACGGGAGAAAATTGCTGCGTGCTATTGATCATGCCATATAGATTGGTTTCTAAAACTTTACGTGTAGTTGCAACAATTTCATCATCTACAGGGCTTTGATTCAGACGTGCAATGCCTGCATTATTAATCAAAATACTGACATCACCACATTCAGCCACAGCTTTTTGAATTGACTCAGGATCGGTAACATCAACGTGTACAGCGATCATGCCTTGCTCATGAAAATTGTCTGTATTACGCATACCTGCATAGACTTTCTTCGCACCACGTTGCACTGCTTCTTTGGCAAGTACAAGCCCTAAGCCACGATTGGCACCTGTTATAAAAACCACAGCATCTGTTATTTTCATTGTATTTGCACTCTTGTAAATTTTGATCTGCGACATCTCAAACGACTCTTCAGTTTCAAATGAAAATGCTGCACTGATCAATTTCAGGAACTGATATGAAAGAATAGATTTATGATATACTTTTGAAACTAAGTATCAATTAGTTACCACTTGGTAACTGGTCACTCAACTGAAGATTTATTGTGAATTATGGTTATTACAGAGGATTGAATTATGACTAAGGCATTCAATTTTAATATTTTTCATCCTGACTGCCCTGCACGATCTTTTTTTGATAAATTTGCAGATAAATGGATTCTCCTGATCATTTACCAACTGCATGGTCAATCTCAACATTTTAATGAGCTAAAAAAAAGCCTCACAGGTATTTCTCCAAAAGTGCTATCTCAAAAGTTAAAAATTTTGGAACGCGATGGTTTTATTTCCCGCACAATTCATGAAAATAATGTCATTCGAGTTGAGTACGCACTCACACCACTTGGAATTGAATTTGCAGGAACGGCTTTGGTTTTTAAAAATTGGGCAGAGGAGAATATGCAACATGTGATTCGCGCACAGCGCTTGTTTGATGCATCACAAGCGATCCCTGAAAGCAACTTAAGCACCGAAAGCTGTTGAAGTGTTTAGATCGCAATTGGGGAGTATCAGGGAATACAATTCTTTACCCATCTCAGCCGATCCATAGGCTATAAATCGTTCAACAACAACCAAGCATTAGAATTCCTATGAGCTATAGCATTGACTTAATTATTGAAAAATTACCTGCTGATCAGCAACAAGCATAGCAAAAAATTGAAGCCTTGCGTGAAGTATATTATGAAGATGAACGCCCTGTTGCATCACAATTACAACAATTACATGCTCAACTAACTGCTCGCTATCCTTGTCTATGCGACTTTGCAGAGGATGATCCTGCTATGGATGACTCGCCATGGGCAGATGGTCCAATGATCAATAATTTCAGTCATGACATGGGCATGTTGGCAATCGTCTATTCCAAAGTTGAACAGGTTTTACCTTTTATTATTCAACAGGCAAATCAATTGGGCATCACTGTAGCAGATGGTCAGGATGGGCAGATTTATCGACCTGAATAAAACAGGAAATGGCTTATGCGCGCACTTTTATTCATAAGTTTAATCTTCCCTTGCACCGCCTTAGCTTCTTTTGTCAATTCATGCAATCTTGAAGTTCAGCTCTTGGAAGATGCTTCGAGCCAAACGATTTATTTCAATCGTAATGGTTTGGAACAGGAACAAACACAGCCTGCTATCATTCATGGCACTGTTTTAAACGTAAAAGCAGCAGGTCGAGCAGATCAAGGCTGTGATCATTATATTGGTAAAATCATCCAAAAGGCGTTAAATTCAAATCAACGAATTCGACTCAATAAAGACCAAGTAGTTAAAATCAATATCTTGATTAAAGATGATGCCAACTTACCTTTTTCAGAAACAGTGACTTATTTAAAAGATCCTGAATAGTTTGATGCTGAATTGAGAGAAACAGCACATAAAAATGCTCTCATCCGAGATAATGCTGATCAGTTAAGAATTTTTTGAATCCTCCCCTTACAGAACATGTTCCTCACCTTTTCCAAAGGAGGGATGAGTAGCACAGCTACGCAAGGTTACTAAAAATCATTTTAGTTACAAGAAGTTCCCCTCTTTTTCCTTGCACCATATATGGTTCAGGATTAGGGGAGATTTTAGGAATTTTTCAAATAATTTTGCTTAACTGACAGGTATTACTCATCCGAGAGCATTTGAATATCGAAAATTATTTTAATTCCTGAAAACCCTGCTGACGCCATGCTTCATACAAAATTACAGCAGTCGCATTGGATAAGTTCAAACTACGTGAATTCGGCGCCATCGGTAAACGAATCCAATGTTCTTTAGGGAACATCATACGTACATTTTCAGGTAAACCACGAGTTTCAGGTCCCATCAACAAAGCCACAGGACGATTTAAATTCGAGGTATGCGGTGTTTCAAAGCCTTTGGTGGTTAAAGGATAAACTGCATCTTGATCAATACCCTGTGCTTTTAAATGCGCAAGACATTCAGCAAAATTTTCCCACACTTTCATGTGCGCCCATTCATGATAATCCAATCCTGCACGGCGCAACTTTTTATCATCCAACTCAAAACCTAAAGGCTTGACCAAATGTAATTGCGCACCTGTATTGGCACATAAACGGATAATATTCCCTGTATTTGCAGGAATTTCAGGTTCGTATAAAACAACATGTATCACAAATTTTCTCTACTGCACTTAATCCCTCCGAGCCTCCCCCTTTCAAAGGGAGAAACTCCCTCTTTTTTAAAGAGGGGTTGGGAGAGATTTTATCGCCATCTTAACTGTTCACGTAAACTCACCACTTCACCAATAATGGTTAAAGTCGGTGCTTGAATTTGATGTTCTTCCACTTTCGACGCAATATCTGCCAAAGTACCGACCACCACTTTTTGATCGGGCGTTGTCCCTTTGGAAATCAATGCAACAGGCATATTTGGACGTTGCCCATGTGCGATCAGTTTCTCGCAAATTTTCTCTAAGCCAACTAAGCCCATATACAACACAAGGGTTTGATTTTCATAAACCAATTCTTGCCACGGCAACTCAGGCGAGCCTTCTTTTAAATGCCCTGTGAGAAAACGAACACTTTGTGCATAATCACGATGAGTCAGTGGAATGCCTGCATAAGCAGAACAACCTGATGCTGCGGTAATCCCCGGAACCACTTGAAAAGCAATGCCTGCCTCAAAGAGTTCCTGAATTTCTTCACCACCACGCCCAAAGATAAATGGATCACCGCCTTTTAGACGACAAACACGTTTGCCTTGCGACGCATATTTGACCAATAACGCATTAATGCCCTCTTGTGGCACAGCGTGATTGGAACGTGCTTTACCGACGTAGATTTTTTCAGCATCACGGCGACAAAGCTCCATAATCGCAGGTGATACTAAACGATCATAAATAATCACATCAGCTTGTTGCATCAGGCGCAGTGCTTTTAAGGTCAATAATTCAGGATCACCTGGCCCCGCTCCGACCAAATACACCTCACCTTTTGGTTTTTGCCATGCTGTTAAAGCCTGTTCAATGAAGCGATCGGCTTCATCAAGATGGTCATTAAACACTTGTTCTTTCAATGGACTTGCGTACAAGTCTTCCCAAAAAATACGACGCTCATCAGGATTACTAATTTTTTCTTTGACAACTTTGCGCCATTTTCCTGAAAAATCCGCAAGCTTGCCCATCCCATGCGGAATAGAAGCTTCAAGTTGAGTGCGAATTTGACGCGCCAATACAGGCGAAGCGCCATTGGTCGCAATAGAAACCACCAACGGTGAACGGTCGATAATTGCGGGTACCATAAATCGACAATGTGGTGGATCATCGACACTATTGACCAAGACATTTAAATCTTCACAGACTTCAAAAACTGACTGATTGACGGCTTTATCATTGGTTGCAGCAATTACCAAACGATAACTGCTTAGACTAAGCTCAGAACTGAACTTTTCAGGATGATATTGCCCCTGTGTAGAATGGACAATATCTAAAAGACTTTCTTCAATTTCAGGTGCAATCACATGAATAATTGCACCTGCTTTTGCAAGTAATACTGCCTTGCGATAGGCAATGTGCCCACCACCAACAATCAGACAAGGTTGCCCCTGTAGCTTTAATGAAATTGGGAAAATTTCCACTGTGTTCCTCAAAAGTTCAAATCTGATTGTACTCAGCAATATTCATGCACAACACGCTACCTATCATCGACTTTTTGACTTTTAAATGTTTAGTCAATAAATGTCGCACCCGCCATATACGGACGTAATACTTCAGGAATTTCAATCGAACCATCAGCACGTTGATAGTTTTCCATCACCGCCAATAAAGTACGACCTACAGCCAAGCCTGAACCATTCAACGTATGCACAAACTCAGTTTTCTTTTGGTCTGCACGGTAACGTGCTTTCATACGACGTGCTTGGAAATCCCACATATTTGAACATGAAGAAATTTCACGATAAGTGTCTTGGCTTGGTACCCAAACTTCTAAATCATAAGTTTTGCAAGCGCCAAAGCCCATGTCACCGCCACATAACACGATTTTACGGTATGGCAAACCAAGTGCTTGCAAGATGCCTTCAGCATGACCTGTTAAGTCTTCCAAAGCTTGCATAGAATCTTCAGGTTTTACGATTTGCACCATTTCAACTTTGTCGAATTGATGTTGACGAATCAAACCACGCGTATCACGACCATAAGAACCCGCTTCACTACGGAAACATGGTGTATGTGCCGCATATTTTAATGGTAAACGCTCAGGATCAACGATTTCATCACGCACGAAATTGGTGACAGGCACTTCTGCTGTTGGGATCAGGTAATATTCTTTTTCACCTTGTAATTTGAATAAATCTTCTTCAAATTTAGGTAATTGACCTGTACCACGTAAAGAATCCGCATTCACCAAATAAGGTACATAGGCTTCGGTATAGCCATTTTTAAGCGTATGGGTATCTAACATGAATTGAGTCAACGCACGTTGTAAACGCGCCAATGGACCTTTCAATACGCTGAAACGTGTACCTGTGAGTTTGGTTGCAGTTTCAAACTCCAAACCACCCATCATTTCACCAAGATCAGTATGGTCTTTGATCTCAAAATCGAATTGGCGAGGTGTACCCCATTTCAAAATTTCAACATTATCACTTTCGTCTTTACCTTCTGGCACAGACTCATGAGGCATGTTTGGAATCGACATGAGTTTTGTATCAAGTTCAGCTTGAAGTTCATTCAGTTCAACTTCTGCAGCTTTGATTTCATCACCAATCGCAGACATACGCGCCATGATTTCAGATGCATCACCGCCTGCTTTCTTGATTTGACCAACTTGCTTCGCACCCGAATTACGTTCCGCTTGTAAGTTTTCAGTTTTCGACTGAATGTCTTTACGACGAGCTTCTAATGATGCCCATTCTTCAACGTTGAGTTGTACACCACGTTTGGCTAAGGCTAAGTTTACAGCCTCGATATTATTTCTGATTAATTTCGGGTCGATCATAGTCAATCTAAATAAGAGAAAAAAACTGACTATAGTGTAAGCTCTTCACTGCAAAAAATACAGTGACAGAGCATGTGACATTTATGAATTGTATGATTTGAATGCAATTTACGGGGCAACAGGTTTTTCTACAACGGGCTCAACTTGCGGTAAGCTCGGTAAATACTCAGCTTTAATCAAATCTTTCGCCACTTGGTACGGTAGTTTCAATTCTGGCATACCATCCGCATAGGAAGTGAGCTCATACAAAGGGTAAACAAAGACTAGACCATTCACACCATAATAATAGTTATCGCTCAGTTGTAATTTATCACGAGTAATATCTTTTTGAATCAACCAATTGGCATTAGCATCATATAACTGTTCAGCCACCTTGGCTTCAACATTGGGTTTTAAAATATCGGTGAGTGCTAAACGTTTTTGCGTAGTCAAATCAAAGGTCACATATTCATTGTGATACATACCATGTGCTGCACCTGCTGGGTAGGTATAAGATTGGATTACAAATGTCGCTAAATTATTTTGTTGCGAAATAAAACGCACATAAATCGAATTTTGGTTTAAACCTTTTGGTGAGGGCTGTGTTTCACTCTGAGCTGGCGCATTGGCTTGCTCTTTTTCAAATGCACTTGGCACATCTTTTTTAATACGATTTAAGAAATATTCGTCGATCCACGGCACATTACTTTTGATAGTTTGTAAATCATACTGAGTACAGCCATCCTCATCGCAGAACTGTTTTTTAAGCACGTCTACGCGTTCAACTTTGGCTTGAATCAGCGGTGTTTGTTCTGATTGAGCTGTCGTTGTATTTGACTGTTCCGTCTGTGGAGTGGGTTTTTCTTGACATGCACTCAGCATAAATATTGCAGATAGCAGAGATGAAATCACCAAACTATTTTTTAAATTCACTTTCATTCCCATATCTTTTACAAACAGATCAAGTAAGAGCTTCTATAATAAAACCTGATATTTCAGATTCATATGTATTATTGTAATCATCACCTAGTTCACGGTGCAACTAAGCTCTCTATGGGTTAAGTTTTTTTGCTTCTTTTAACTTCTTCTTTTTATTCAAACATGCATTTAACCGCCTTTTCTCTTTATGATTGCGATTAAAATAACTACTTTTAGCTGGAGAATGATAAGTCTTTATAATTTTTAATGTGATCAAATCAAAGAACAAATAACTTTCAATACCATCCACAGTACCATTCATCCAATCAATTGGGGCAATCCACGGTTGAACCAAAATAATGAATAAATTGCGATCACTAAAAAATGTAAAGCCAAAAGCATGAAGTTTTAGTGGTGCACCTCGTTCATTATGTTGAATGAAGTATTTCCAAGCTTGTTTTATCATCTTCAGTATAATTGCAGGACACACAATCCCATTTAGATTATCTTGAAAATCACTTCTGACAATATCAATTTCTTCTTCTAATGCGTCCTTATCATTCTCGGAGAGTAACCTTTTCCTTTCTATGTCATAGAAATAAGAAATTGTGTTTAAAAGATATTTCTCATAATTATTGTGGATGATCCTAGACAGTATCGTGGACAATCGATCCCTCTAAATTCTTGAAATATTTCTGTTCAAAGGCTTCTGGACTTAACCAGCCGTTTGCAGAATGCCTTCTGACCCGATTGTAATAAATCTCAATATAATCAAACAAGACCGCATTCGCCTCTTTTCGAGTCGAAAACACACTGCCATGTACCACATGACCTTTTAATGTATGAAAGAAGCTTTCAGTCACTGCATTATCCCAACAGTTTCCACGTCTAGACATACTCTGAGTACAATCATTTTTCAGTAACAGCGCTCTAAAATCACGACTACAGTACTGTGAGCCTTGGTCCGAATGAACCATAACACCAGTTGGATAACCCTGACGAGCCATTGCATAGTTAAACGTATCACACACCAACTGGCGGTCTATTCGATGGCTGGTTTGCCACCCCACGATACGACGGCTAAATAAATCTAGCATCACACATAAATACAACCAACCTTCTTTAGTGCGGATATAGGTAATGTCTGTTGTCCAGACTTTATTAGGCTGAGTAACTGTAAATTGGCGATCCAACAAGTTGGGTGCTGTAGGCAAACGATGGGTTGAATCAGTCGTATGCTTGTATTTACGCGCAATCCTGCTACGTAAACCAAGCTTTTTTAGCATCCTTCCAATAGTACGTTCGCTCATGTTGTAACCTAAATCATGCATGTCATGTACTAATGAAGGTGCACCCAATCGTGCATGATGCTGCCAATATACGGCTTTTAAGTCATTATATTTCTGTGCCGTATTGGCTTGACGTTTTCGCCAGGCATAATAGCCTGAAGTGCTGACACCTAGGTATTTACAGGCAGAAGATACGGTGACTTCATTCATATCTAGATCTTGAATTACCGTGTACTTTTCTTGGCATGATCTGTTAGAAAGTACACATGCGCTTTTTTTAAGATGTCATTGGCTTCCTTGAGCTGTTTGACTTCTTTCTCTAATTCCACGATCCGCTGTTGTTCTGGTGAAAGTTGACGTTTGCTTGAACCTGCCGGATTGGTTTCACGAATCCATTTATCTAATGTTGAATAACCCACACCTAATTTCTGGGCGATTGCAGCTACAGACTCGTGTGAGTTTGAAAGTGCATAATCAATCGCTTGCTGTTTAAATTCGGGACTAAAACGTTTAGCCATTTCTTGAATCTCCAAAGATTAAAGTTACGTTATCTTTAGAGGGACGTGCTGTCCATTATTTTGTCTAGGATCAGACTGAAAATAAAACTTTCAATATTTTTTTATTTGGAGTTACCTCTAAATAAACATCGTAGTAACGAGTCAGCTCAAAACTGGGTTCAAGTTGAGAAAAATCCTCATAAACTTTGATTAAACACAAGAAAAGATCAGCTGTTATAAAGAAATTAGAAGCGGCTTTTTCGTGATATAAGGGATGTCTAAAATCTACAGTCATAATTTAAACCTTAAATTAAACTTACCCAATTACAATGAAAACCCAAAGGTACTCGAACACCCAAATCAATTTCAGCTTGCTCTTGAATTTCTAAACCATTTACTTTGAGAATAACCACTTTTGAACTTTCACCATCCAAGTGATGCAAATACATCATCAAATAACCTTGACCTTCAGTGCAGTGTTCATGCTCTGCAATAAAACTTACTTCACCAATCGCCCATTTTTCACCAAAATCATACGTCACAGATTGATTTAAAACCAAGTCATGAATAATCAGAAAGTTAAATAAGCCTGTTTCGGGAAAACTTAATGTATAGAGATAACGATACGCAAGACCATTAAAGCGCATATCAATTTTTGGAAATTCTTGAATCCGATTATCCAGCACTGTTCTTTTTAAATGTTTTAGATCTGAATCAACAACCCATCTTTCTAACTTCGCCCGCTGTTGTTCGTAAGCAGCGTGTTGTGAATGCTCAAAATCAGTATCATGCACCAATACATCTAAAACAATTTGTCCTGTTTGATCTCGATACGCATTGGCAGCATGAAAGACAAAACAAGGATCTACTTCAATCCATTGAATATCTTGAGCATTGCCATATTTTTTCAAAATGCCTATTTGCGCAGTATGCTGCATATTCCAATGATATGGCACACTTTTACCCTGTAATAATCGCTTAAATGAATAGGTCAGTGGGAAATCAAAAATAATCACATCTAATTCTGTGATTAAACAATCATGAATCATTGGACCATGCTGTAATAGGATTTGTGTCAGGTGAATCAAATCACCATATTCATCAATCACTTGATAATAGGCATTTTGAGCATCCAAAGCATCATAACTAATCGCATGCAAATGCCCTGTTTTATTGTCTTTTCTTGGATGTGCCGTAAATGGTAAATCTGCATCACTATTAAACAACTGATAACGTTGCGCATTCAACTCATCATCCAAACAAATCGGAAATGCACCTGCTTCAATCACCGCCCATAATTCGCCTGCATGTCGGAAAATATTGGTATTGACCACATCATGTGCACCACGGCGATAACCAGCAATTTGGGGTAAATTCTTAATTTTTTGAATGCGATCCGTTGCAATCATCGTACTTTTAAACCAAATGGCTTGACCGTCTTGCAACTTCAAACCATGAATCATTCCATCACCTAAGTACCAATCGAATAAAGTGGGATTTTGAACATGAATAGGGTTTGAACCAATACGAAGCAATAATCCATTTAAATGTTGTGGAATTTCACCAGCAACTTTGAAATCACGAAACTCTGTTTCTGCGACGGGCTGATAGACTATGTTTTGGTAAATATTATGTTCTGTAGATGT
Source organism: Acinetobacter wuhouensis (assembly GCF_001696605.3). Classification (NCBI taxonomy): domain Bacteria; kingdom Pseudomonadati; phylum Pseudomonadota; class Gammaproteobacteria; order Moraxellales; family Moraxellaceae; genus Acinetobacter; species Acinetobacter wuhouensis. The sequence continues at coordinate 2,809,082 of NZ_CP031716.1, forward strand.
AGAACGTCTTCTTAAAAATGTTCCAATTATTGTAATTATTTTCTGGAAAACCCTATTCTTCAATGATTTAAAAGTCGTCATCTTTGCATAGGGAAACTCTTTTTTACCTTGATGACAAGACATTCAAGCACCTTTTTTTATTTCAGAGAATATCTTTTAGCTTTTGAACTTATTCTTGTTCTTTTATATCTGAAAAATAGAGATAAAACAAAACATGTTCAAGACCTCTATAAAAATCAATCTCGCCTTGCTCAACTTCATTAGACATAAAAAAAGCAATCCGAAGATTGCTTTTGATCATGCCAAATCAATTTTTAAATAATCAAATCATTCACTTTATGAGCGAATGAACAATCATCAATTATTGATCAATAATATCAGTACCTTTTGGTGGTACAAAGTTAAATGTCGATGCTGGAATTGATGCATTTACATTGACATTGTTAAAACGTACAGTCGTTGTTTGACCCAATGAGTCTTGTAAAATCATCAATGTCGGCGCATTTTTTGCCCCAAAACTAATCGTCAAACTTTGGAAAGCACCATCTTTTTGTTTAGGATAAAGCGTGTAATAAGTTTTGCCTGCATTTGGCTGAGTAATACGATATGCCTTTTGAATTTGTTGCGCATTTCCACTCAATAATAATGCTGGAGTATTGGCAACCTGCTCATCTAAGCTTTGACGAACTGCTTGCTGCAAGTCTGGATCATAAATCCACACCGTACGACCTGAAGTTACAATGGTTTGTTTTGCAGGTGTTGTAGTTTGCCAAAAGAATTTACCCGGACGTTCAACTTTCATCACACCTTTAAAAGTCTGATTCATATGTTGAGCTGTTAAACCTTTCTTCTGAGCGACTTTACCTGTTTGCGTCACTTTCGTTGTTTGTTCAAAGTTTGCAGTAAAGCTCTTCACGCCACTCAATTGTTTCACCAAGTTCGCAGTCGCTTGTTGCTCCGATGCAGCAGTTGCTGCAAAAACTGTTGTGCTCATCATGACTGGTGCAAGCAAAGCCGCACTCATTGCTACTGCACCCATCGTTTTACGAAGCATTTTCATAGGTTCACCTTTTCTATACCTGTACCAAATAAGTCGATACAGTTGTTATTTATTCGATGACCTATCTTAAACCAAATTGGGTAGGTAATAATTGAGAAAATAAGAAGTTTTGTATTGTTATTGGATAGAAATGTAGAAAAATATTCATGATGATGGAGATTATTTTTCATTGAACGAAGCAAATAAATTTCCAAAACCATAAAAAAACCCGCAATTAAGCGGGCTTTTTTGAACTCTTAAAGCTTACACTTCAACAGATACATAGCGACGGCCAAATTGACCCTTCACTTCAAATTTGATTACGCCGTCAGCAGTAGCAAACAAAGTATGGTCACGACCCATACCTACGTTTGTACCAGCGTGGAATTCTGTACCACGTTGACGAACGATAATGTTACCAGCAGTCACAGTTTGACCACCGTACATTTTAACACCTAACATTTTAGGATTCGAGTCACGACCGTTTTTAGTCGAACCACCGGCTTTTTTAGTTGCCATGTCTATTTACTCCTAGTGGATTAGCCTGCGATCGCAGTAATTTTCAACTCAGTGAACCATTGACGGTGACCTTGTTGTTTACGGTAATGTTTACGACGACGCATTTTAACAATACGGATTTTGTCGTGACGACCATGACCAACCACTTCTGCAGTTACTTTTGCGCCAGCAACAACTGGAGCACCGATTTGAATGCTTTCGCCATTCACAACCATTAATACATCATCAAATGTAATAGTTGCGCCAGTTTCAGCTTTCAACAATTCTACTTTAAGGGTTTCACCCTCAACAACACGGTGCTGTTTACCACCGCTTTGGATTACTGCGTACATAACGTACTCCAACTTGCCCGTGTCGTCGTGCCGATAAAGGAATATATCGATCTTAAGACGAACGCCACTGGGGGTTATACAAGGGCAAGGATTTTAAGTGATAATGAATTAAACAACAAGTCATTTCCATCAAATATTACGTTTGTATGCAAATTAATCTAAATATTATTTATTTTTTAAGATTGAGTCACTGAATATATGAAAAAAATTCTTAAAACACGCTTAAATTGAAATAGATTTTTAAATCAAATCCGCTACTATGTAGCGCATAAGAAAGATGACTTGAATGTTTGTTGTTTTATCTTTTTGGACAAATAAAACGCAAATCATTAAGATTCAGGCACGATGTCTGCTTTCTATGGCAACATTCATCCATGTTAATTGTTACACTAGTCAGATAAACGCATTTGCATGAGGCTCCCACCCTATGACCATCGACTTTAAGCAAGATATTCTCGCGCCTGTCGCTACAGACTTTGCAGCGATGGACAAGTTTATTAATGAAGGGATCACTTCAAAAGTCGCTTTAGTCATGGCAGTCAGTAAGCATGTAGTAGAAGCTGGCGGAAAACGCATGCGTCCGATCATGTGTTTACTTGCAGCAAAAGCTTGTGGCGCAACTGATGCACAAATGGAACCCTACCGTAAGCTGGCTGCGATTATCGAAATGCTACACACCGCAACTTTGGTGCATGATGATGTTGTCGATGAATCTGGTTTACGTCGTGGTCGTCCTACAGCAAATGCAACATGGAACAATCAAACAGCAGTTTTGGTCGGTGACTTTTTAATTTCACGTGCTTTCGATCTTTTAGTAGACCTCGACAATATGGTTTTACTCAAAGACTTCTCGACAGGAACCTGTGAAATTGCCGAAGGTGAAGTTTTACAACTTCAAGCCCAACATCAGCCTGAAACCACTGAACAAACTTACCTCGATATTATTCATGGTAAAACTTCTCGTTTATTTGAGCTTGCAACAGAAGGCGCGGCAATCATTGCTGGAAAACCAGAGTATCGTGAGCCGATGCGTTTGTTTGCGGGACACTTTGGAAATGCCTTCCAAATTATTGACGATATTTTAGATTACACTTCCGATGCTGAAACATTAGGTAAAAATATCGGTGATGATTTGATGGAAGGAAAACCGACTTTGCCGTTAATCTCTGCTTTAGCCAATACGCAAGGTGAAGAACACGAAATCATTCGTAAAAGCATTGCGACAGGCGGTACAGCAGATTTGGAACGTGTCATTCAGATTGTACAAAGCTCTGGTGCTTTGGAATATTGTAGCCAACGTGCAACCGAAGAAACTGAGGCTGCGTTACAAGCTTTAAACCATTTACCTGACTCTGCATACCGTCAAGCATTGTATAATTTAGCGAAACTTGCGTTACATCGCCTTCAATAAATATACATATCTCCCATTTTATAAGTGCTTATGCAGATACAATTTAATGATCTTTTTCTCCTCATGCAGGAACAGCTTGATAATTTAAAGGCTGTTCCTGAAGCCAGTATTCTGATTGAACTGGTCAACCGAATCAGACCTAGTGATACTCATGATATTGAAGAAATAAAAAATAAATTTAATGCTTTAATCCGAGCCTTATTGATTACACCTAATGCAACATCTGCATTTCAAGGTTACTTACTGCGACTCATTAATCATTATAAGCAAGCAAGCTTATATGCTGACAGTGGCATTTTATCTTTAGATGGTTTTTGGAATCAGCTCGGACAAAGGCTTGGCGCTCATTTTCTACCACTACTCGTCGACGAATCTGAACTTAAAGATTTAGTCAGTAAAGTTTTTTATCAGCGTAGTGATAAATACTGGCTCGATAATATTGAAGATTCGCAATGGATTGAATTTTTCAAGTTACTGAATCAAGGCTTGAACTATGAAAATGAAAAGCTCGGTATCAAAAGAGAAATTGTCAAAGCGATTACTGTTTTATCCTATCGTATCAGTGGTATTGGCTTATATCCTGAATTTATTAATGCCTATCCTGAACTTCAAGAATACGAATCACCTTTCTTGGTACAAAACCGTGAAATTGTCGAATTTATAGAAACCTATAAGAAAAAACATCGACATGATCCTGATTTCAATCTTGTCCCTGATGCTGATCAAGCTTTGGTCATGATTGAACAATGTCGCGCTGTTGTTTTAAAAATTCGCCGTGCAACAAAACGTATTGGCGTGAGTCTAAGTCTCACCTATCTATTGTCACTGCTTGAACAATGTCTAGACCGCATTGAGTTATTGCTAAATCTCCTAGTTGAAGAAAACCTAATTCGTTTTCAACTTTGTGGTGAACTACTCACTGAATTGGTTTATGCCCACTATAGTGAAACCAGTGTTCGCGACTTACTGAAAACCAATAGTGAACTGATCGCCTTACAAGTCACGGAGAATGCGAGTAAAACGGGTGAGCACTATGTGAGTACAGATAAAAAAGGCTTTTTAGGTATGTTTCAGGCAGCAGCGGGTGCTGGTGTCATCATTGCCACAATGGCTACCATTAAAATTCTTTTTTCTCGTTTAGCACTCGCCCCATTTTTACATGCATTTTTTTATAGTATGAATTACTCATTGGGATTCATGCTAATTCATGTTTTGCACTTCACTGTTGCAACAAAACAGCCTGCAATGACTGCTGCTGCACTTGCTTCCACTGTACAGCATCAAAAAGGGTCTAAAACTGCGCAAATTGCAGAACTTGCGGGTTTGATTATCAATATTATCCGTACTCAGTTCATTGCAATTTTGGGAAATATTTCGATTGCAATTCCAACAGCAGGATTAATTACGTTTTTATGGCAACTGACCACCCATGAACCATTATTGACGCATGCCAAAGCCAATGCCTTATTGCATAGTTTAAATCCATTCACATCACTGGCGATTCCACATGCTGCCATTGCAGGTATTTGTTTATTTTTATCGGGATTAATTGCGGGATATTTCGACAATATGGCAGTGTACCGTAAAGTTGGTGCACGTTTAAAAGCCCATGTAAAATTGAAAAAAATCATGGGCCCTGAAAAACTTGAAAAATTTGCGAATTATATCGAAAGAAATTTAGGTGCTTTAGCGGGTAATTTTCTCTTCGGTATCATGCTCGGAAGTATGGGAACTATCGGATTTATATTAGGATTACCTTTAGACATTCGCCATATTGCCTTCGCCTCAGCAAACTTTATTCAAGGTCTGATGTGCGTCAATGGCTCACCAGATATTGGTTTAATCATTGTGTCATTTATCGGTGTGCTTGCTATAGGTATTACTAACTTATTTGTCAGCTTTACCCTCACCATCATTGTGGCACTTCGTGCACGCCAAGTTCGTTTCTCTCAGTGGAAACCTCTTGCAAAACTGATATTTACACATTTCTCAACTCGCCCAATGGATTTTTTCTGGCCACCGAAACAGCCTTTGCAGCTTGAAGATGAGAACCATTTTCACAAAAAGCTAAAACATTGAGACTAATTGTTATTTTTTGTTCAAATTCTTATTTTTTTTGCAAAAAGAAATTAGTATAAATTACCTAAATCTACTCACTTGAAAAAAAGTGTACTGACTAGTACACTTTAGTGCATTAATTAAACTTAACGTGCGCGATTAATATACTCATAGGTTGTGATATGCCTTATGTATTGCTCTTTATTGGCTGTGTAGGTTTTCTTATTGGGGGTATTGGTTTAAATATTGACCAAATACAACATTTTGATTTCAATAGTGTTGTATGGATGAGTACACACCGTTTAGAGGCTTTAAATGGTATCACACTCGCCCTCTCCTATTTAGGCGGCTTACCGTCTATGATCGTGATAACTGGGCTATGTAGCATATATTTCATACGCCAAAAACAGTACGCAAATATACTGATGATGAGTTTGGGCTTACTCGGTGCTTCAATAATAGGTTGGATTTTAAAATACCTAGTCGACCGACCAAGACCAGATGAAGTCTTCCAAATAGTGAAAACTTATGGAGCTTCATTTCCCAGTGCTCACAGTATTTATGCAGCCGTTTTGTGTTGTTCGATTATGTTTATTTTTCAAAAACATCAGCAAGTTAAACTTATATACTTAATGGGGTTTTTGTGGTTTTTTAGTATGGGAATCTCTCGTGTATATCTGGGAGCACATTTCCCTACAGATGTATTCGCAGGTTGGGGCATAGGTTTTATTTGGGCTGCAATGATATGGCTCATCCTATCTTCAGCAACGTTAAGTCGGAACAAAATATTTTTAGATAAAAATCTAAACGAGGTGGAATAATGATGTCGGCAAAGCTTTGGGCACCTGCCCTTACTGCTTGTGCTCTAGCAACGAGTATTGCACTTGTAGGTTGTAGCAAAGATCCAAAAGCAGCACAAGAAGGTGGTGCTGCTGCCCAAAAAATGCCGCCGACTGAAGTTGGTGTCATTGTTGCTCAACCACAAAGCGTGGAACAAACTGTAGAACTTTCAGGTCGTACGTCTGCGTACCAAATCTCTGAAGTTCGTCCACAAACCAGCGGTGTGATTTTAAAACGCTTGTTTAGTGAAGGCAGTTTTGTACGTGAAGGTCAACCGCTTTATGAAATTGACTCAAGTACCAACCGTGCAAACTTAGACAGCGCAAAAGCAGCTTTAGTACGTCAGCAAGCAAACTTAAATGCTTTGCAAGTTAAGGCAAATCGTTATCGTCAGCTTGTCGGCATCAATGCTGTTTCTAAGCAAGAATATGATGATTTAGTCGCACAAATTAAATTGGCAGAAGCAGATATCGCTGCGTCAAATGCTGCAGTTAAAAATGCACAAATTGACTTAGGCTATTCAACTGTTCGCTCACCGATTTCTGGTCAATCTGGTCGTTCTAGTGTGACTGCTGGTGCATTAGTGACTGCAAGTCAAAGTAACGCATTGGTCACCATTCAACAACTTGATCCAATCTATGTTGATATTAACCAATCAAGTGCTGAGTTATTACGTTTACGTCAACAGCTTGCAAAAGGCAGTATTGACCGTAGTAATAACACTAAAGTTCGCTTAAAACTTGAAGATGGTAGCACTTACCCTGTAGAAGGCAACCTCGCATTCTCTGATGCCAGTGTAAATCCTGATACAGGTTCTGTGACGTTACGTGCTGTATTTTCTAACCCGAACCATTTATTGCTTCCTGGTATGTTTGCCAACGCGCAAATCGTACAAGGTGTGATTCCAAATGCTTATTTGATTCCACAAGCTGCGATTACACGTACGCCTACAGGTCAAGCAATGGCAATGCTCGTCAATGCTAAAGGTGCTGTTGAAGCTCGTCCTGTGACAACTGTAGGTGTTCAAGGTCAAAACTGGATTGTAACTGAAGGTCTAGCAACTGGTGATAAAGTCATCGTTGACGGTATTGCCAAAGTTAAACCTGAACAACAAGTTGTTGCTAAACCTTATCAGCCACAAGCTGCTGCACCTCAAGGGGCAACACCAGCTGCGGCTCAACAAAAAACAGGTGGAGCAGCCCAACCTGCTCAGCAAGATAAAGCAACTGAACAAAAAGCTACTTCAAATGCATAAGGGGTAGACTCAATGGCTCAATTTTTTATTCATCGCCCGATCTTTGCATGGGTGATTGCACTGGTCATTATGTTAGCGGGGATTCTCACGCTGACGAAAATGCCTATTGCACAATATCCGACGATTGCACCACCGACAGTTACAATTTCTGCAACTTATCCAGGTGCATCAGCATCTACTGTTGAAAACACAGTAACGCAAATCATTGAACAGCAAATGAATGGTTTGGATGGCTTACGTTATATTTCGTCAAACAGTGCGGGGAACGGTCAAGCTTCAATCCAATTAAACTTTGAACAAGGTGTTGATCCAGATATCGCACAGGTTCAAGTACAAAATAAATTGCAATCAGCAACTGCACTTTTACCAGAAGACGTACAACGTCAAGGTGTAAAAGTAACTAAGTCTGGTGCAAGCTTTTTACAAGTCTTAGCGTTCTATTCTGAATCAGATAGTTTGTCTGCAGATGACATTAAAGATTATGTGAACTCAAATATTTCTGAACCTTTAAGTCGTGTTGCTGGTGTAGGTGAAGTCCAAGTATTCGGTGGTTCTTATGCCATGCGTATTTGGTTAGATCCTGCCAAATTAACTAGCTTAGGTATCACTCCAAGTGATGTTGCAGCTGCAATTCGTGCACAGAACTCTCAAGTTGCTGTGGGTCAGTTAGGTGGTGCGCCATCTATCGAAGGACAAGTACTGAATGCAACTGTGAATGCACAGAGTATGTTGACCACACCTGAACAGTTCAAAAACATCTTCCTACGTAACACCAGTGATGGTGCACAAGTCCGTTTAGGTGATGTTGCACGTGTTGAATTAGGTGCGGATACCTATCAGTTTGATTCTAAATTCAACGGCAAACCTGCGGGTGGTGTTGCAATTAAACTTGCGACAGGTGCCAATGCCTTAGATACATCAGAAGCTGTTGAAGCACGCATGGTTGAATTGCGTAAAAACTACCCAACAGGGATGAAAGATAAACTCGCATTTGATACAACACCATTTATCAAAATTTCAATTGAAAGTGTGGTACACACACTGATTGAAGCGATTATTCTTGTATTCTTTGTCATGTTCTTGTTCTTACAGAACTGGCGTGCAACCATTATTCCAACGATGGCTGTACCTGTTGTCGTATTGGGTACTTTTGCAATCATTAATATTTTTGGTTTCTCGATCAACACCCTCACCATGTTTGCTATGGTCTTGGCGATCGGTCTCTTGGTGGACGATGCCATTGTTGTGGTGGAGAACGTTGAACGGGTGATGCAAGAGGATCATTTAGATCCAGTTGCAGCAACAGAACTTTCGATGAAGCAGATTACAGGTGCCTTGATTGGTATGACATCTGTTTTGACTGCGGTATTCGTTCCAATGTCATTCTTTGGAGGAACGACTGGGGTTATTTACCGTCAGTTCTCGATCACTCTCGTGACAGCAATGGTCTTATCTTTGGTTGTAGCGGTGACCTTTACCCCTGCGCTATGTGCAACCATTTTAAAACAGCACGATCCAAATAAAAAACCAAGCAATAATATCTTTGCACGTTTCTTCCGTTGGTTTAATGCTGCCTTTGATCGTACTGCAGAGAAGTATCAAACGGGTGTTAATTTCATGACACATCATAAACTGTTCTCTGGAATTGTTTATGCTGCTGTAATTGGCGTATTGGTTGTATTGTTTAAAATGTTACCTTCGTCTTTCTTACCAGAAGAAGACCAAGGTGTGGTGATGACACTAGTTCAATTACCACCAAATGCAACCTTAGACCGTACAGACAAAGTCATTAACACGATGACGCACTATTTCATGGAAAATGAAAAAGCCTCTGTGGAATCTGTGTTTAGTGTTTCTGGTTTCTCATTTACAGGTATTGGTCAAAATGCTGGTCTTGCGTTTGTAAAATTAAAAGACTGGGAAAAACGTACTACCCCTGAGCAACAAATCGGTAGCCTGATCCAACGTGGTATGGCGCTGAATATGATTGCAAAAGATGCATCGTATGTTATGCCGCTGCAATTACCTGCAATGCCTGAATTAGGCGTAACTGCTGGCTTTAACTTCCAGTTAAAAGCATCTGCAGGTCAAAGCCATGAACAACTTCTCGCTGCACGTAATACCATTTTAGGTCTAGCTGCTCAAGACAAACGTCTTGCAGGTGTACGTCCAAATGGTCAAGAAGATACACCTCAATACCAAATTAACATTGATCAAGCGCAAGCTGGAGCAATGGGTGTCAGTATTGCGGACATCAACTCAACCATGAGCATGGCTTGGGGTGGTTCATATATCAACGACTTCATCGATCGTGGTCGTGTGAAAAAAGTCTATGTTCAAGGTGAAGCGCATGCACGTATGATGCCTGAAGACTTGAACAAGTGGTATGTACGTAATAACAAAGGTGAAATGATTCCATTCTCTAGTTTTGCAACTGGAACATGGACTTATGGTTCACCACGTTTAGAGCGTTATAATGGTATTGCCTCAATGAACATCCAAGGCTCACCTGCACCAGGTACGAGCTCTGGTGATGCGATGCTTGCGATGGAAGAAATCGTTGCAAAACTACCATCAATGGGCTTACAAGGCTTTGACTATGAATGGACAGGTCTATCGTTAGAAGAACGTGAATCTGGCTCACAAGCGCCATTCTTATATGCCCTTTCATTATTGATCGTATTCCTCTGTCTTGCTGCACTCTATGAAAGCTGGTCAGTACCCTTCTCGATCCTATTGGTTGTACCTCTAGGTGTAGTTGGTGCGATCATATTAACCATGTTTGGGCACACAGGTTTATTTGGTGGAATTACCTTGTTTGGTCGGACTTATTTTGCACCTGATGCAAATCTATCCAACAACATCTATTTCCAAGTTGCACTTATTGCTGTGATCGGTTTGTCAGCAAAAAATGCGATTTTGATTGTAGAATTTGCCAAAGAACTGCAAGAGAAAGGCGAAAGTCTATTTGATGCTACTTTACATGCAGCAAAAATGCGTTTACGTCCAATCATTATGACCACATTGGCATTTGGTTTTGGTGTATTACCATTAGCATTATCAAATGGTGCAGGTGCAGGTAGTCAACACTCAGTTGGTTATGGTGTATTGGGTGGTGTAATCACCTCAACACTATTGGGTATTTTCTTTATTCCTGTATTCTTCGTGTGGGTACGTAGTATCTTTAAATATAAACCTAAAAATCAAAATCTTCAGGAGCATAAATCGTGATGCAAAACTTATGGTCTATCTCAGGTCGTAGCATTGCGGTATCTGCACTTGCGCTTGCTTTGACTGCATGTCAAAGCATGCGTGGCCCAGAACCCGTAGCTCAAGCGAGCATACCAACAGGTTATATTGACAATAACACTGGTACATCAATCGCAGAACAAGGTTATAAGGAATTCTTTGCAGATCAACGCCTACTTCAGGTGATTGATCTTGCATTAGCCAATAACCGTGACTTACGTACCGCGACATTGAACATTCAACGTGCTCAACAAGCGTATCAAATCACTTCAAACAATCAATTACCAACGATTGGTGCAAGTGGTAGCGTACTTCGTCAAGATCAAGGTGCTGGTGCTCAAACGACCTACAATGTTGGTTTAGGGGTGACCGCATACGAACTTGATTTTTGGGGTCGTGTAAAAAGTCTCAAAGACAATGCTTTAGATACTTATCTTGCAACGGGTAGTGCGCGTGATTCAACACAAATCAGTTTGATTGGTCAGGTTGCGCAAGCATGGTTAAGCTATTCTTTTTCTACAGCTCAACTTAAACTTGCAGACCAAACCTTAAAAGCACAGCTTGACTCATACAATCTCAACAAGAAACGTTTCGATGTTGGGATCGACAGTGAAGTTCCACTTCGTCAAGCACAGATTTCTGTTGAAACAGCACGTAATGATGTTGCAAGCTATAAGACACAAGTTGCTCAGGCTCAAAACTTATTGAACCTTCTTGTCGGTCAACAAGTTCCTGACAACTTATTGCCTAAACAGCGTGTGACTAAAATTACCTCAAATTCAGCATTTGCTTCTGGTTTACCAAGTGATTTGTTGAATAACCGTCCTGATGTAAAAGCTGCTGAATATAAACTTTCAGCTGCGGGTGCAAATATTGGCGCAGCAAAAGCACGCATGTTCCCGACAATCAGTTTGACCGGTTCTGCGGGCTATGCATCTACTGATTTAAGTGATTTATTTAAATCAGGCGCATTTGTATGGTCATTGGGTCCTAGCCTCGATATTCCTTTATGGGACTGGGGTACACGTAAAGCTAATGTGAAAATTTCAGAAACAGATCAACAAATTGCGTTGTCTGATTATGAAAAATCAATTCAGTCTGCTTTCCGTGAAGTGAATGATGCTTTAGCGGTTCGCCAAAATATCGGTGACCGACTCACTGCACAAAAACGCTTGGTTGATGCAACCAATACGACCTATAAACTTTCAAATGCTCGCTTCCGTGCGGGTATTGATAACTATTTGACTGTTTTAGATGCACAACGTTCATCTTATGCAGCTGAACAAGGTCTATTACTTTTAGAACAAGCAAACTTAAACAACCAAGTTGAAGTGTATAAATCACTCGGTGGTGGGATCAAAGCCAACACTGCTGATCAAATCGCTCAACCTGCTTCTTCTTCTGAATTGAAATACCATTCAAAAGATAAAAAGTAAGTTTGCATCGTTTTAAATGAAAGCTCACTTCGGTGGGCTTTTTTTATTGCTTTTTGATCAATTATTTCCTATGTTCAATACATCTCATTCATCGAAGTAAATCAACCACGCCATGAAATTAAGCAACCTTGAAAGTGTGCCAGGGCACCAAATTATTCAGCAGTTAGATGTGGTTTATGGCAGTACTGTGCGCAGTAAACATGTTGGACGTGATTTGATGGCTGGATTAAAAAATATTGTCGGGGGAGAACTCAAAGGTTATACCGAATTATTAGAAGAATCGCGCCAAGAAGCGATGAATAGAATGATTGAAAAAGCACGCACTTTAGGGGCTAATGCAATTGTCGGAATTCGTTTTTCCACTTCAAATATTGCACAGGGGGCATCAGAACTATTTGTTTATGGAACAGCCGTCATTGTTCAAGCAAATTCAAATCCACTTCCAGACCCATTTTCACACTAGGTGACGCGTATGGATGGATTAGTTTTTAAGATCGTCATCACACTCATTTTGTTTTGTATTGGATGGGGATTTGGACGCTATATTGAGCGTAAACATTTAACTGAACTTGAGCAAAATGAACGACGTCTTGCACATATCCATATTGATACCCATAAATTTCAGAGTTCTGAAAAAGAGGGACAACTGATCAGTAGCAATGTAGTGATTTCACATGATTATTTTAAATATATCATTGCTCAAATCCAAAACTTTTTTGGCGGACGACTCACCACCTATGAAAGCGTGGTTGAACGCGCACGGCGTGAGGCAATTGTCAGATTAAAACAACAAGCTGAAAATATCGGTGCTAAACAGATTATGGGCTTACGTTTAAGTACCACTGAACTCGGCATGCAAGGTGGCATGGTTGAAGTTTTTGCCTATGGTACAGCGATTCAATCTTAACCAGAGTAGAAAAATGAATAAAAAGAAAATTTTAGGCTCTATTATCGGAATTATTGGTGGCTATTTGATTAGCCACTACTTGATTTCACCCTTGATTTTTAAAAATAAACAACCCAATCAAACTGAAATAACACAAGCACTTGATGCTGAATTAAATATGCTACGTCAACGAATCCCAATGCAGATCGAACAAAGTTCAACACTAACAGCAGTTGATCGACGAGATTTAAAAATCGCATATACCTACGAAATTGATCAGTCCGTACTCCCTGCTTTTTCCAATGCAACTAAAAAAGCTGAATTATGTGAACTGATGAAAGCATCTTTTAAATTCGGTGTGGAATATGATTATATTTATAAAAATGAAAGTGGAACGACATTGCTCACCATTCCAGTCAATCAAACCTCCTGCACTATCTAGCGAAATCAATATTTAAAAACCTACATCAATAGACATAGTCATCTTTATACTGGGTAGGAATCTGATACTGCTTCCCATCAAATTTAAGCGTCATAATCTGCTTAGTTGGATTTTGTTTGGTTTCATGACAGTGATCATAAGTACCACGAAATTTAGACTTCTGTGCTGTAGTTTTGACCTGAATATCATAATAATTTTTGCTTGAACTATTCAGCATTCTTAAAATACTTTTTCGTTCTTCGACATCAGCATTACAACGAGTATCCGTTTCAGCTCGATAACGCTCTACAATCAAGCTATCTAAAACTTGTTGTTTATTCTGTAAGTCATAGAGGTTCAACAAGGTCATTGAATAAGGATTAGGTTGGGAATGCCCTGAATAATTCAATCTTACGCCCAAAGCACGTTGCTGATTTGATATTTTATAATTGGCTGTATCTAGTTCGATCGAATCTAAACTAATTGCATCGGAAACTATCGCTTTTCTTGTAAGATAACGATAATTCACCTGTTGGTTGTTCCGATCAAACTTAAGCAAAGTCAAATAATATGTCCCACTTTCTGGTTCATCTTTAACAGGAATCCACTGCGCATACGCCATAATCACATTTGAAGTATTGGTTGGGTCAATTTTACAGGCGATTCTGGCTTGCTCTCGATTGGCTATCTCGGTCTGTGCAATCACTTTGTCAACCAATTCTGTGCTATCACAAAGATCAGCACGCGCTTCATTCATGCACAATAAATAACTCGATAAAGCCAATGGAGCAATCAAGGGACGAAATTTTACTTTTAACATGACCACCTCGCCCACGAGATTACAATCAAATCTCGCTTAGGCTTAAAATTAAATGAAACCGCTTAACTCGTTCAGTGAAATGGTTCACGACTAACGAGACATCTCGCATTCCCATTTCCCATCTTTTTTCTCAGTACATGTTTCCATCGCTAAAGGATAAGTCGTCAATTCAGTCAAGTGAAAGCCCTTTTGATCAAATCGAATCATAGACTGATAAGTTCCATCATCCATTTTAATATCCAAGCCTTGATTTTGAATACGATATAACGTATTCCCAAAAGCTTTCCTAAAACCATCAAAATATTCAAAGTTAATCTGATTATTTTGAATACTCAAAAAACCAATGCCACCATAATATTGTGACTTATGATTACGCATATCAATAATATGTACTGTCGTATCGGCATATACAAAACGTCCAAGCTCTTTCAACCAACTGCTATTCAAAATCGTCAATTGATCTGAAAAAATATGTCCATTCAATAAAATACAGCGTACAGGACACTTTTTCGTATCGGCAGATGGCGTCTTTAAATATTGTTGATGATTTAAAATTTCAAAGCGATATGGAATTTGACGTGTATCTAATTGGGCTAGTGGTAAACGACTTTGGGTTGCCTTAGCTGAACTTTTCAAATTATAAAACTCAGGCTTTAACCAGTTTTGTGAATCAAAAAAATGTTCACGTGGTCGCCAGCCTTGCTTTTCTTCATCTGAGGGTTCTACCCATGCCCGTGCTTCTTCTTGATCTGTTTGTTTTGCAAAAGTGCTAAACGGAATCAACGATGCACATAACATCAAAAGGAAACAGCGATTTAATTGATAAAATGAGACGTACATTTCCTACTTACCTGAGGCAACCATTGTGTAAATAAATTTTTAAAATTTTTTTAAACAATTATTTAACTTTCATTTTACGAATCATTTTATACAGTGTTGATGGCGATAAACGAGAAACCAAAACGCCTAATTTTTCCTTACGACCACCGACAACGATGTATTCTTGACCTTTCATCAAAGCTGAAACAGTTTGTGTTGCAAAATCATCAGCTTCTAAGCCATTTTCAATCGCTTCATCCTGATGTGCTTGTGGTTTACCTGCGCCATTCAATGCATTAAAAGACACATTGGTTTTGACAAAACCTGGGAAAATCACAGAAACATTGACACCATCTTGTGCCACTTCTGCACGTAGACTGTTTGCCCACATGTGAATCGCTGCTTTAGCTGCTGAATAGCTCGCACGATATTGCGTACCGAGTAAACCAGCCACACTCGATACATAAGCGATACGTCCAGACTTTTGTGCTAAGAATGTCGGTAAAACCAATTTGGTCAAAAAGACTTGCGAAAAATAGTCAATTTCCATGATGGCACGTTCAGTTTGCATGGTGGTATCTGCAATTAAAGCGCGCTGACTCAAGCCTGCATTATTGATCAACCAGTCAATACGCCCTTTTTCTTGCAATACTTGTTCGTAGGCACGGCGCATTTGAGCTTCGTCAGTAATATCCATTGCCACTGAGATATGTCGATCTGGATTTAAAATACTGACGCGCACATTTTCGAGTTCTTCTAAACGTCGCGCACTGAGAATCACTTGTGCCCCTTGCAGAGCACATTCTGCCACTAATGCCTTGCCAATCCCAGAAGATGCACCAGTAATCCAAACGACTTTTCCCTCTAAGCTTTCCATGTCACTCTGCCCATTGTTATCGAAAATTATTGATCAAGATTAGTGCATAGAAATCAGCAACGCAATTGCGCTTTCAAGCAATTAAGCAACAATCAAAAACTTTTTAAAATGCTGTGCATAATGCTGCGCTTTTTCAACATTGGCAGGGTCATATTCTTCACCCGCTTTTTCTAAACGCTTATACCCTGTACTGGTGATCATATTGATCACACCATTCAAGGTTTTATCAACCACAAAATTGAATTTCAATAATGTTTTAGGATCACGAATAAACTCAGAAACACCTAAATCAATCACTTTCACGAGATCTTTCAACGCTGCTGGTAAAGCATGCACATCACCGTCAATAACTTTTTGAATATTGGCATTGGCTTGCTCACCTAAATTACGGTCAAGTTGATAATACATCACCACTTCATTGGCATTGGAATCTTCAAACTTTTTCAGAATATGGTTTGCAACTGGTTTTAAACGGTCATTACTAAAAAATGAAATCGACCACGGCATGTATTTCTTCAATGCACCTTCAATCTGGTCAAAAATTTGTTCCGCTTCTTTAAGCTTTTTCTTGCCGTTAGCATCCAAGTCACTGCGTGAGCGTTGCTCATTTAACAAAGAACCAAAGACTTGATCTAGAACTTGGCAAGACATTTCAGTAAATGCTGTACCCAATTGTTTGGCTAAATCTTTCTTTTCACCATTATTCAAACTTTGGGTAATGTTTTTTAATTCTTGATAAGTCTGCTGTTTGATCAATAAATCGATTTTATATTGCATCCTACTTTTCCCTATTGTTGTTTTAACGAGATTGAATTGATATTAGCAAAACTCGAAAATGGATGCATTGTCTTTTAATGACTCCAAATGATTATTTATAATTAATAAATACTTAATTTAAAACAAATGCTTAAAATCATTGATTCGCATTTCAAACTGAATAATATGACTTAAATCCAACATTTGTTTTATTTTTCTGAAATTCTCATTTCCCAAACAGAAAATGAAGCTGTTGAGCAAGATCAAATAAATTAAAACAACACCAATACTCCACTACAGGAATCAACATTCCTGATAAATATTTTGCTACAATAGATCTAATTTTTACTCACTTTTGATCTGTTTTTACTATGACTGATTCAGCGCAAAATATTGCTACGACCTACGATCCGACTGAGATCGAGAAAAAATGGTATAAGACTTGGGAAGAGAATGGCTACTTCAAACCATCTCGTGAGGGCGAATCATTCTGTATCATGATTCCGCCACCGAACGTCACAGGTAGCTTGCACATGGGTCATGGTTTTAACAATGCCATCATGGATGCCCTAACTCGCTACAACCGTATGTCAGGTAAAAATACCTTATGGCAACCGGGGACTGACCATGCGGGTATTGCAACGCAAATGGTGGTTGAACGCCAACTTGGTGCGCAAGGTGTAAGCCGTCATGACTTGGGTCGTGAAAAATTCATCGAAAAAATCTGGGAATGGAAAGAACAATCTGGTGGCAACATTACCAACCAAATCCGCCGTTTGGGTTCTTCTGTAGACTGGTCACGTGAACGCTTCACCATGGATGAAGGTTTATCAAATGCCGTTAAAGAAGTTTTCGTTAAATTACACGAAGACGGCTTGATCTACCGTGGTAAACGCCTTGTAAACTGGGATCCGAAATTACAGACTGCCCTTTCTGACTTAGAAGTTGAGTCAGATAAAGAAGAACAAGGTTCATTGTGGCACTTCAAATATTTCTTTGAAGATAAATCACTACGCACACACGATGGTAAAGATTACATCGTTGTTGCAACAACTCGTCCTGAAACTTTACTCGGTGATACTGCCGTTGCTGTTGCACCTGATGATGAACGCTATGCACCATTGGTGGGTAAAAACATTATCCTGCCAATCACAGGTCGTGCGGTTGCGATTGTAAAAGATGAATATGTAGACAAAGAATTCGGTACAGGCTGTGTAAAAATCACCCCTGCACATGACTTCAATGACTATGAAGTGGGTAAACGCTGTGAATTGCCAATTATCAACATTTTCAACAAAAATGCTGAAATTCTGGCTGAGTTTGAATACATCGCGAAAGCAGGCGAACAGATTTCTAAAACGATTGCTGCACCTGCAGAATATGTAGGCTTAGAGCGTTTTGCTGCACGTAAAAAACTGGTTGAACAAGCTGAAGCTGAAGGTTGGTTAGATCAAATCCAACCGTACACCTTGAAGCCACCTCGTGGTGACCGTTCAGGTGTGATCGTTGAGCCTTTATTGACAGACCAATGGTATGTGAAAATTGCACCACTTGCTGAACCTGCGATCAAAGCGGTGAAAGACGGCGAGATCAAATTTGTCCCTGAGCAATACAGCAACATGTACATGGCTTGGATGAACAACATTCAGGACTGGTGTATTTCACGTCAATTGTGGTGGGGTCACCGTATCCCTGCTTGGTATGATGCTGAAGGCAATATCTATGTCGGTCGTAACGAAGAAGAAGTTCGTGCGAAAAATAACATCGCTGCTGATGTTGAACTTAAACAAGACGAAGACGTTCTGGATACATGGTTCTCATCTGCACTGTGGACATTCTCAACTTTAGGATGGACTGGCGACAAAGCGAAAGATAAAGAAAACTATTTCTTAAATACTTTCCACCCGACTGACGTCCTTGTGACTGGTTTTGACATCATTTTCTTCTGGGTTGCCCGTATGATTATGATGACGCTTCATTTTATGAAAAATGAAGATGGTACTTCACAAGTTCCGTTCAAAACTGTGTATGTACATGGTTTAGTCCGTGATGGCGAAGGTCAGAAAATGTCTAAATCTAAAGGGAACGTCCTTGACCCATTAGATTTGATTGACGGTGTTGATCTTGAAACTTTGGTACAGAAGCGTACCACTGGTTTGATGAACCCGAAGACTGCACCAAAAATTGAAAAAGCGACGCGTAAAGAATTCCCTGAAGGTATTCAGGCTTATGGTACAGATGCGGTTCGTTTCACATTCTGTGCGCTTGCAAATACGGGGCGTGACATCAAATTCGACATGAAACGTGTTGAAGGTTATCGTAACTTTGCCAATAAAATCTGGAATGGTACACGTTTCGTTCTGATGAATGTTGAAGGTCAGACTGTTGGTCAGACTGCACGTCCTGATCTTTGGGAATTACCTGAACAATGGATCGTGAGCCGTTTACAAAAAGCGGAAGCTGCGGTTCAAACTGCATTTGCAACTTATCGTTTAGACCTGGCTGCACAAGCGATTTATGAATTCATCTGGAATGAATACTGTGACTGGTATGTAGAGCTGACTAAGCCTGTTCTGAATGATGAAAATGTCGCTGAAGAACGTAAAGCTGAAGTTCGTCGTGTGCTTCTATCTGTAATGGAAGCTGCGTTGCGTCTTGCGCATCCGTTGATGCCGTATTTAACTGAAGAAATCTGGCAGACACTTGCGCCAATGATCGGAATCAAAGGCGATACTATCATGTTGGCGCAATACCCTGTTGCCAATCCTGAACGTATTAATGAGCAAGCGGAAGCTGATATGCAATGGCTTCAAGGTTTAATTGGTGCGGTTCGTAACATCCGTGGTGAAATGGGCTTAGGTAATGCACGTTTGTTGCCTGTTCTACTTCAAAATACCACTGATGCTGAAAAAGCGCAGATTGCACGTATTGAGCCGTTGTTTAAAGCTTTGGCGAAAGTTGAAAGTATTACTTTCCTTGCAGATGCTGAGCAACCACCATTGTCATCGTCTTCTGTAGTCGGTCATGTATCTGTATTTGTTCCGATGAAAGGTTTGATTGATCCTAAAGCTGAATTGGGTCGTCTACAAAAAGACTTTGATAAGGTTCAAAAGCAACATGACCAGATTGCCACTAAACTGGGCAATGAAGGTTTTGTGGCGAAAGCTCCTGCTGCTGTGGTTGAAGGTGAGAAAGTGAAACTCGCTGAGTTTGCTGATCAGTTAGCGAAGATTAAGGCGAATATGGAACAGATTGCGGCGCTGTAAGGTGTTGAAATTTGTTAAATTAGATGTAAGATAAAAGGCTGATTAATCAGCCTTTTTTAATATTCTCTTGATATAATTTTGGTATTCAATAAACTCTTCATTTTCAGGCTCAACAGTAAGTACAAAATTCAATCTTCCCATTAGGCTATAAACATAATTAGGATCTCTAATATTAGTAGTAGCAATATGTGATAAAAGACCAAATTTTTTGATATAGAACATTTCCTGCCTTAACTTTCTTTTGTATTTTTTAGGAACAAAAATAGTATCCTTAACTAAAATTCCTGTGATGATATTTTGACCTGCATTAACTTTCAAACTAGTTTTCTTAGAGTTTATTTGAAAACCATATTTTCTTATTAAAAAAATTACGAAATTTCTAAATTTTAAAGATATATACTTGCCTGAAAATACAAGATCATCAGCATAACGAGTATAAGTTAAAGCATTTTTCTTAGAAAACTTATACAAAACTTTATCTAAATTATAAAAAATTATATTAGACAAAATTGGACTAGTAGGAGCACCTTGAGGTAGTGAATCTTTCAATGTACATAATGATGCTAAATAAAATGATATTTTAGGTGGATAACCCTGCTGCTTAAAATAATTGACAATCCAACCTATAGGAATCGACGGGAAAAAATCTTTTAAATCAATTTTTAAAAAAGCTTTATTACCTACATGCATTTTAGCATTAGTAATAATTGATCTATTAAAATTAAACCCATGGGCTGAATAATGTATTTTTTTATTAATTAAAATATAATTATAAATCCATTTTTGAACTAACATGAGCGAGGGAGATGGCACAGTAATAGTACGTTCTCCACCCTTTTTTTTGGGAATCTTAAATTGTCTATAAAATTTTTCTTTAGAAAAAATCATACTTAATAATACTGTTACTTCTACACCAACCAATTTAGAAAAATGTTCAATTTCAAAAATAATTGGATTTTTCTTTCTATATAACTCTTCAATAATTTGAAGATAAATTTCAATATATTCTTCTTTAAGACCTATATTATCAAAGTATGTTCTCCATTCTTGTGGAGATTTTACAGGTTCAATAGAATACAACATAAAATAATTACCTATTAGGGATTACTCAAAATACTTGCTATTTCTATCAACAAAACCAAGGGTTTTGTTGATAGGACGGAGCCAAGCAAAGCTTGATCGGTACCTATATTAATTTTGAAAAAATTAATATAGGTACAAGGTCAATGAACCCTAAACACGAGAAGCGACATCACTTCAATATACTAATCCCTAACAGGTAATATATTGATACCAAAAACTTTCTAAAAAATCAATTTTTTCTTAGGTGTATAGAAAGAATTAATTTTAACTCTATATGGATTCTTAAACTCTTCTGGTATCTCAGCTTTAATTTTTTTCATATATTGATGTTCCATCAAAGTTTCTATTCCTAATTCATTTATTTCTACATAGATTTCATGAAAATTAATCATATTTTTGGTTTGTAAACGACCAATAGTACTAAAAAATACATTCTCATCCAGCGCCAATCTAGTCATTAAAGTATAGGATTGGAGTCTTTTTTGAGATGATGAAAACAGCTCACCAAGTAAAAGTTGTTCAGTGTAATCCAAAGCTTTCATTAAGCATCCTCCATATCCCTAAGCAATAATACTTCTCTTTCCTTTGTATTATTAGAATACTGCCACCAGAAAATTGGGAATACATTATTAGGTGTATTCATTGTTTCAATTGACAATGCAACTTGAGCTTTACCGTAACCTAGAGATGGCAATAACTTTGTAATATTTTTCTTAGTTTTATACACAGTTAGTAATTTACTCTCTAGATACTGCATCATTTCAATATAATGATCTTTATTGGAAGAAAATAAATTCTCAATAAGTTTATCGTTAATAATTTTAGAAGCATAAACATCTACGCCTTCACTTTTTAGAAAGTCAAATCCACTTTTAGTACATAAAGCAACTTTTACACTAATATTGGGAGTTTTATAATTTTTTATTTTGAAAGTTTCCTTTACCCAATTAATTCGTGTCTGTACCGTTCGACCACTGCCAATAAAGTTATCAACCAGAATCAAATCAGTATCTTGTTGTCCATTATCTTTAAAAATCTTGTGAGATTCATTATATTTATTAACAGCTGTATAACCTGTCCATTTGTAATATCTCAAAAAATACTTAAGCTCATATAGAACATGTTGTCCACTATCAGCGGAACGATCTCCTGTCATAGATACAATTAAAGTTGTGGAAGACGTGAGATGTGTATTTTTAATATTTTCAGCTACACTTTTAATTAACTCTTTGTAAGAATACATATCCACATGGACTAGTTCAGAAATTATGGCTGTTATTAAGTGTCTATGCTCATCAGTTTCGCATTCACTAAATAAAAGATTTCTAATTTCTTTTGATTTATCACTTAGCCATGGATGTTGAGCAATTATCTTTGATAGTTCAATATGTTCTTTTCTACTCATAAACTACTGTAAAGTATTGTATAAAAAATTAAACTATCAAAATAATAATTTCAATACAAGTTTACAAGTACCCATTCCCCAACAACATCTCCAACCCTTTCACTTTTCCTATATATTTCAGCCGTTCTTTTTCCCACTTCACCTGTCGCTTCAACGCAGAAGTATCTTCATCAATCTGCCCATACAGATCAGAAATCTGTAGTTTTCCCTGTGCTTTTTGTACCTTTATTTTAGCCTTTTCAGACCAGACCAAAGTGTCAATCAGTTCAGCCAGTTGATCTGCTAGTTTCTGGCTTTGACTGTCCAATGCCATTTTATAAAACTTAAGCTGTTCATCACCTAAGCCCTTTTTATTTGAGCCATTACCCTGCTCAATCTGTATTTGTAATTTTAGTAAAGCAAACAAATCCTGCTGTTCATAGGCAGCGTTTACATGTTGAAAAATTTCAGTCTTTTCCAGCTTTTTAGTTTCATCAGGTTCACGGTCAGGGTGAATAGTTGAAGCTAATTTTAAATAGACTGTTTTTAAAGACTGCTCTGCCATTTTTTCAGCTTGCTGTCTTTTATCCTGCTGTCTTTGGAGTCTGGCTTGCTCACGAAGTTGCTGATATTGTTCCTGATCCCAGTTCTCAGTTTCAACAAATGCTTCAGGATCATTTTGAATGTTCAGATCAACAGCTTTAGTTTGATCTGCTGATGCTTTCTTTTTTTTAGATTTTTCATATTCAAATGATTGCTGATAGTACTGATATAATCCATTCACTTTATCTAGCTGTTCACTGGAAAGTGATTGTGAACTTTTTAAATACTGTGCAAGTGACTGAATTTTATTATCCAGTAACAGAGCATCTGCTTTGGAAAAATCACCATGACTGATATGTTCCCAAAGCTGTTGTAACTGACTAAATAAAATGTTGTGTAATTCCTGATAAACTGGAATTAAATGCTTACGGGTATATTGTAAAACTTCATCTTTTGCCTGTTGCCACTTTGCCAGTTCAAGCTTTTGCTGTTCAATTTTTTCAATCAGGCGATACAGTTTTTTCTGCTGTGGAGTGGACACTGTATCTGGCTGAAGAATGGGTTTTAACTCGAAAGACATAGCTCAATATTTTTAAAAGACAACGGTCCTATTCTACTCATATTCAGATAAAAAAACGCTTTACGATTCAATTCAAATACACTGAAATATTCATTTTCTTTGAGTCTCTAATATGGATACGATTCGATGAAGCACATGCTCTAACTCACAACGAAAATAAAGCATCATTTCAAATACGATAAAAACTTACATTCAACTCACAAATGGCCTTTCAGGAAAGACCATGCTTAAATGAACATTCAGTTATTGGCGAGTCACACCCAATTTATTCCAGATATCAGGCGTTAAAAAAGTCGTCACAAGTTTGCCCATATCCACATAGCGAATCACACCTTGTAACTGCTTTTTCACGTCTGGATTCTTTAAAATATCCTCACCTGTACTGCGCCCCAAAGCTTGAAAACTTTCACCTACAGCTTGAATCCCATCTGCTTGAATCACAGCCTTGGTCTGAGCTGAACATTGCTCAACAATCACACGCTGAACCACTTGTGCAAACTTCTGATCCAAAGCCGTTCTTTGCTCATCTGTGACATTACTCAGTGCTTTTAAATCAGGATGCGCAGACAAAGCTGCAAACGTCCATTGCAATACTGTGGTTTTATCCGTTGCAGTCGTAGCTTTGACCAAACAATCGCTGAGCTGGTCGCCTGCTTGACTGGCTTGGGCAAATTGAGTCGCCCCCAATAAACTTACAGCAATTAATGCAGAGCGGCTAAATCGTGAAAAATAACGTGGGATAGATAAAAAAACTTGGCGAGACATAACAATCGTACTCTTTCGAAATTAAATCCTTTTTAGCACAAATTAACCTCCATCACTTTTATGTCTCTGTAAAGCAAATACATCTTTAAATATGGCAATTTGAAATTTATGCTATGCTTCAGTCACCCATAATGAAAAATAAAAGTAATGACAACAACTGCAATACTATTCACATGTTTAGCGATTTTTTTAGTTATCGTTTTTTATAAATTATTCTTTTCACAAACAGATGAAATACCAACACATACAGAACTAAAATCCTTACCACCACTGAAAAAGACATTTCACTCACCCGAAATAAATCCGAATACCGCCTCTGCTGATGAAGTGAAATCGAATCAAAAGCATATTTTCGATATGCAATGGGATGAACTTACTCCAAAATCGATCTGGGGTTTTTCTATTGCAGAGCCATTGAGAATATTAATCAGTATAATCATTTACCCATTTGCGTTATTATTCCGATTAATTCGTCTGCTTTTACGCTATGCCGTTAAAATACTTAAATTTATTCTAGAAGTAATTGCAGAAATTTTCGTTGAACTTATTTTCAATATCATCATTCGTGGTATTTTCTTCTTGATTAAAGGCTTTTTTCTTTTAATTTTTCGTCTATTTGATGGCATCTAGCAAGATACCATCAACAGAATAAGATCAAGTTAAACTACTTCATTTGATTCAACATATGCTTTGCCACTGCATGATTCTGATTAGTCGCTAAGTTTTGTAAAATACGTTTAGCACGATCATTCGGATTGGAAAAACGACGGCTATAACTCGGAACTGAAGTCAAACACTTTGCTACCAAAATACCTGATTCCGCATAAGCATTAACACTGCTTGTACCGCGTAAACGTCCATAATTATATGCGCGCTCGGCAGTATTACAGGCGTTGATTTGATTCTGACCTCGTCCTAAATCTTTTCGTGCAGAGGTATACAACTGCATCTGTTGAGTTTGTGGTGTAGATACCACCGTATTGGTCGTTTGCTGAACTTTTGTGTCTTCGACCACAGGCTGAGTCACTTTTTTCTCTTCGATTGCCTTCGCTGTGGTGGTCTTAGACGTTACATTATTTAGAGTTTTACTATTCACAATATTTTGTTTCTTTTCAGCAAGCGTAGTCGTCGTATGCGCTTTACTATAAAACGCTTTAACCTCATCCAAGTTCATGATTTTGGTCTGTAAATTGACCACGCGACTTGCATTATCCATCCTACGCTCAGACAAAGGTTCAATCGAAACATACCATTGCTGACCATCACTTTGCTTACAATAATATGTGCCAATACCTTGTTTCACACTACTATAAGTGTTGAGTATTTTTTTTGAGCCTGTATCTTTCACCAAATGCATTGAACTTTTTTGGAACAATGAAAATCGTCCACCATGAGAAATACAGTAATTGCTCAGTGAACTTCGAGGGATTAAAGACTCAACCTGACGCTCAGGATAATTTTTGCCCCAATCATAAACATATTCTTTAGCAGAACTATTGTTTTCATTAATATTTTTCTTATCAATAACATCCTGTGGAGATGTAAAACTTTTCAAACTATCTGATGTCAGTGCATTCATACTGCTACAGCCATGCAATACAAAGCCCATCCCACCTAGCAATAAGAATATTTTTAAGTTCACGACACATTTCTCAATGATATTTTTCAAATGAAAATATATGAAATTACTTAAAATAACAAACTTATTGCATTGAATTTACTCACTATTTATCTAAATAAAATGATAAGAAAATCACATAAAAACATACGAGTGACAGCCAATCAATTGAAACTGCAAATAGCTGTATTTAGTCGTGATTATTTTTTCACTTATTTGTCTAGAAAATTAACTTTGAAGGCTTGATTAAAGAATACTGAACCAAGCTGTCGTACTCATTAAGAATACGACAGCTTATAAAATTAACTTACCAAATCGTCACACGTTTATTGGCAGGCAAATACATTTTATCGCCCTCTTTCAGCTTAAACGCATCATAGAACGGTTGTTGATTTTTCAATGTTGCATTGGCACGTACTGCACTTGGAGAGTGTGGATCAGATTTTAAATACTCAATTTGTTGTGCATCTTTCATCTTCTCACGCCAAGCCTGCGCCCAACCGATGTAAAAACGTTGCTCGCCAGTTAAATTATCCAATACAGGCGCAGCTTGACCATTTAAAGACAGTTGATAAGCTTTATACGCAATTGCCAGTCCTGAGTTATCTGCAATATTCTCACCCAATGTCAGTTCACCATCGACATGGTAGCCTTTCACAACTTCATAACTCTTGTATTGTTGAACCAATGCTTGGGTTTTTTCTTTAAACTTCTTATTGTCTTCCGCAGTCCACCAGTTTTTCATATTTCCAACATCATCAAACTGGCTTCCTTGATCATCAAAACCATGACTGATTTCATGTCCGATAATTGCACCAATCGCCCCATAATTCACTGCATCATCTGCGTCTATATCAAAGAATGGCGGTTGTAAAATTGCCGCAGGAAATACAATTTCATTGAGGGATGGATTGTAATATGCATTGACCGTTTGCGGGGTCATATGCCATTCATCACGATCTACGGGTTTACCCAATTTGTTCAATTCAAACTGATGGACAAACTCGCGTGACCGTAACACATTGCCTACCAAATCATTTTCTTGAATATCTAATGCTGAATAGTCACGCCATTTGTTCGGATAGCCAATTTTCACAGCAAAACTGGATAGCTTTTTCTGCGCTTGTACTTTGGTGGTTGGACTCATCCAATCCAATTGTTCAATACTTTGTGAATAGGCTTTCATCAAGTTTTGAACCAAATGTTCCATACGTTGCTTTTTCTCAGGAGAGAAATATTTTTCAACGTAGACTTGCCCCAAGCTTTCACCGAGTGTGCCATTCACCAATGCCACACCACGTTTCCAACGAACTTTAGGTTCTTTAATGTCTCGTAATTGATGACTATAAAACTCGAAACTATTATCCACAAAAGCTTTGCTGAGTAGTGGCGAAAAGTCGCTGATCAAATGGAATTTAAAATAAGCTTTCCATGCATCTAGTGATGTATTGTTAATAATCGGCGTTAAATTTTTAAAATAACTCGGTTGAGCTACTTGGATTTTGCTAATTTTACCGCTTAATTGCTGTCCATCGAGATAAGCTTTCCAATCGACTTTCGACGTAAGTTTGCTTAAGTCTTCAACTTTATAAATATTATAGAGTTTCGGCAGATCACGATTCTGAACATTACTCCATTGCGCTTTGGCAATTTGCGTTTCCAGTTTAAGAATCTCTTGCGCACGTTGTTTCGCGTGTTGATCGCCTGCAAGTGTTAAGGTTTTTTCGATATAGGCCAAGTATTGGCTACGCGTTTGCTTAAACTTCGCATCATCTTTTAAATAATAATCACGGTCTGGTAGACCTAAACCACTTTGTACAAGCATGGCAATCATTTCCGTCGATTGCTTCATATCTTGATCAATCCCCACATCGAATGGGCTAGTCACGCCAATACGGGAAAAATGTGCTGCCACTTGAGCAATATCTTGCTTCGATTTCATGTGTTCAACACGATCAATTTCAGCTTGGATAGGTTTGATGCCTAAGTCTTCAATGGCTTTTTCATTCATAAAATCTGCATACAAAGTTGCAACTTTCTGCTCTGTACTGCCTTTGGCATTATTTTGCTTTGAAAGCTCTTCGACAATACCATGCAGTCTTACAGTTGACTCTTCTGCCAATTGATAGAATATTCCCCAGCCCGCTTTATCTGCTGGAATCTCTGTATTTTTCAACCACAAGCCATTGGTATGTTTAAAAAAATCATCATTGGCACGCACTTCATGATCAAAGTATTGCTTATCTATTCCTGACTTGATTTGAGCTTTAGTGACAGTTTGAACAGATTGGCTGACTGGAGTCACAGTCTCTGCCCATAGCGAAGCCGATGCTGCCATGATTGCAACAGTTAAGACACTTTTTACCCATCTGTTTTTCAATGCTTTATCCTCAATTTTCTTTTAGTGATGAATGCTAAGTTGTTCATACTAAGCTTAGTTTTATCTTTTCATTGTAGAAAAGTGTAATAAAGCCCAATTCATATTCTAGAAATGTTCAACAACATCGACATAGATTTTTTCCCTATTCCAAATGCTTAAATTTTTGGATGAACTTTATGAATAAAAAACTATTTCATCAATAATTTTAAAATATGCTTTAAATGAACACGGTCTAAATTTTCTTTATAAATCGCATAAACTGGCGCAATACACGGCGTTTCAGCTTCCAGTGCTTTATAGACAATTTGCTTATTCCAAAAATCCTGAATCGCTTCTGGCACGATCGACAAGCCAATCCCCGCAGCAATTAAATTCAAACTTGAAGTCAACCGTGGCGCTTCTTGCACGATGTTAGGACTAAAACCCGATTGATAACAACTCGCCAAAATATTATCAAACAAATCTTGCCCTGCTAAGCGACGGTACAACACAAAATCATAGGGCTCTAAGTCTAATAAATGGATAGGGTCTGCTTGTTCAGCCAATGGATGATTATTCGGTAAAGCAACAATCAGCGGCTCATCTAGGACATGCAAACTCGTCAGCCCCAGACTCATTGGTGCAGGCTTGCGTAAAAAGACAATGTCATTCTTTTGATTGAGAATAGAGTCAATTAAAGCACTACTGCCATCTTCTTCCAAATGAATCGAAACATTTGGAAAGGTTTCACGAAAGTTCCGCAATAAACTCGGTAAAAAAGAATGCAATCCAACGGAGTTGGTAAAACCAATATTGATCTGTCCTTCTAAACCTTTGGAAATATTTTGTACTCGTTTCGGAATCGCTTGTGCATGCGCCAGAATGGTTAATGCTTCCTGATACAACGCCTTACCTGCTTCGGTGACTTCTACACCACGTGGTAAACGAATCAGCAATGCCGTGTCTAATTCATCTTCAAGACTTTTGATTAAACGTGTTAAAGGCGGTTGCTGCATATTCAAACGCACGGCTGCATGTGAAATATTACTTTCTTCAACCACTGCTACAAAAGCTTTCAATTTGTGAATATCAATCATCTGCCATCTCTTGATTAGCCATTATTGTTCAGCACACCAATCCATACTTTTAAAGTATGAATAAGAGCAAAAATAGCATTTTTCATCATAACTCAACAAGCAGATAATCATTCTCAAGATAGACAGAATGATGTGAGTGACTTAAGACCGAAATGAATACAGATGCTATTTCCATGCAACAAAACCTCGTAGCACCAAATTGCAAAGCATTATTTCTAGGTTTTATGAAACTTGGACTCATGGGCTTTGGTGGTGTTTTACCCCTTGCTCGCCACATGATTGTTGAGGAGCAAAAATGGCTCAGCTCGGACAAATTCACTGATCTACTCGGCGTTTGTCAAATCCTCCCAGGTGGCAATATTGTCAATATGGCAGTTGCTATTGGTTATGATTTTGCAGGTGCTAAAGGTGCATTCAGTGCTGTATTTGGGCTAATGCTCGCCCCAACTGTGATCGTGATTTCGCTCTACCAAATCTATGTCAATTTTCAAGAGATTCAACTGGTACAACACATGATTCAAGGTTTAGCCGCCGCTGCGGCAGGCTTGTTATTTGCCACAGGTTTTAAAATGCTAAAACCCTTGATGAAAAAGAAACTGACTTATTTCACTATCCTACTGACTATTATTTTCATGCTGTTGATCAAACTTCCTTTGGCGCTGACTTTACTGATTCTCGTGACCGTAAATATGTCCGTTCTGACATTTAAACGACGTTCCGAACAAGCCAACAACATTCAGGAGTAATCAAAATGTATGTACTCATTGCATTGACTTTAGTATTTACGCAATTGTCATTATTGGCATTTGGTGGCGGAAATGCGATCTTGCCTGAAATGCAACATCAAGTGGTTGTCGTACACCAATGGATGACTGCTGAACAATTCAGTTCAATGTTTGCGATGGCACAAGCTGCACCTGGCCCGAATATGATGATCGTCCCTCTTGTTGGTTGGCATGTTGCAGGACCAATGGGTTTATTGGTCACTTCATTGGCGAAGTTCGGACCTTCTTCAATCATTACCATCTATGCTTTGAAATTTTGGAATCGTTTCAAAGACAATCCCTTACGACTGCAATTTGAAAAAGCGCTGAAACCAATTACCGTCGGTTTAGTCTTGGTCAGTGCTTGGATTATTGCACAAGCATCGGTTCAAAATGTTCTACTCATCGCCATTGTGATTCTTACCATTGCACTCAGCTTATTTAAAAATGTCCACCCTGTTTGGCTAATGGTGATCGGTGCAGGTGCTGGAGTGGCTTTGCTTTAAAATAGGATAATTTTTATTACAGTTTAGTCTTCCTCATTAAGACTAAAGCCGTATACATTCAACTTAAAACTGAAATCTTGGCATGCTATTTTTAACTTAATTCTTAATTAATTTTCTGATCTGATTATCTCATTTAATCGTGAATAAATATTCTATAGAGGGTGTAAAAATGGCTAAACAAATTCTCATGTTAGTTGGTGATTACGTTGAAGATTATGAAACAATGGTTCCGTTTCAATTCCTCACTGGATTAGGCTATACGGTACATACTGTATGCCCAGATAAAAAAGCGGGTGACACTGTTGCAACAGCAATTCACGACTTTGAAGGCGAACAAACCTATAGTGAAAAGCGTGGTCATAACTTTGCGATTAATTATGATTTTGCTAATGTGAATACTGAGGACTATGTCGGTTTAGTCATTCCAGGTGGACGCGCGCCAGAGTATTTACGTATGAATGCACGGATTATTGAAATTGTTCGTGAATTTGATGCAGTTAAAAAACCCATTGCAGCAGTTTGTCATGGTGCGCAAATTCTCGCGGCTGCCGATGTTTTAAAAGGACGTTTATGTTCAGCTTATCCTGCTTGCGCAGCGGAAGTAAAACTTGCTGGCGGACAATATGCTGATATTGCAGTGACTGAAGCAGTTACCGATGGTCACTTGGTTACAGCACCGGCTTGGCCAGCTCACCCTGCTTGGTTAGCCCAATTTGTCAAAGCACTCGGTGCAACAATCACGCTATAAATTCATAAAAGACTTAAAAAGATAGGAATACAGCTTCCAAGCGATTTTTGATTTCAAATCAGTTGGATTTAAACTTCGCTTGGCTTTAATTCTTTGATTGAAAATACATAGAAGAACTGGAAGATTATTTGCAAATTTTAAGTTGCTATTCAGCATAGTCCTAATCTTCTATGTAATAATCAATTCATCAATTTTATGTTTTAACAACAGGTTAACCTTAGAAATGGAAATCATTGAATTATTAGAGCCAGTGACTTTGAAGAAAGCAGAATTACAACCGATCATTGTAGAATCAGGTCGATTATTGAAAGTTCTCATGGTCAACCAATCTTCTTATCTCGTCGGTGATGATACGGGGCTTTCATTTCTAGTCAATTTTGCAGATGAAAATGTAAAATGGAAAAAGCTATAAATTATAAACTGGTGTTACGCAGTAACATCAAATTCATATTTTAAAGTCTCGAAAAAAGTGGATACGCGAAAGCGTCATCCGCAATTGTTTGAGGCAGGACTCATTCTAATTATAAATGTTTCTGCGAAGTCTCCAATAACTTGACGGTAGTGGACGAGTTCTGCGGATGACAATGGTTTTGGGTACTTTTGCCAAAACAAAAGTACCTCGAGCCGAAGGCTGATCCTGAAATTAAAACTTTTGATGTAAGACTCCGCTAAGTAAGCTTCAAAACAGTTTAAAACATGCTGTTCTTTTGAAGTGCGTAACATCAATTACGAATATTCAGCGATCTAAAAGCCAAATCAGTGCGATTTAGCACGATGTAAAGCTTCATTCCATAAAACTAAATGATGTTGTCTTTGGTCATCACTCATATTTGGTTCAAAAGCCCGATCTAATTGCCAAGATTCAGAAATTTCTTCTAAAGTTGAAAATACTCCAATTTTCAATCCTGCCATCGCGGCTGCACCCCATGCCGTTGATTCTAAAAGCTTAGGACGTAATACAGGTACATTTAAAATATCGGCTTGGAATTGCATCAGCATGTCATTTTGACTTGCACCGCCATCGACACGTAACTCTTTTAAAGGTTGTGCAATATCCGACTGCATGGCGGTAAGAACGTCCGACACTTGGAATGCAATGGATTCTAAGGCTGCTCGAGCAATATGTGATTTATTGGTTCCACGTGACATACCACACAGTAAAGCTCTGGCATCGGTGTCCCAATGTGGTGCGCCTAACCCTGTAAATGCAGGTACTAAAACCACACCATCGGTATCATTGACTTGGCATGCTAACTTTTCAACTTCGGCACTATTTTTGATAATACCTAAGCCATCTCTGAGCCATTGGACAATTGCCCCTGCCATAAAAACGCTACCTTCAAGTGCATAATTGGTCTGGTTTTGGCAATTCCACGCAAGTGTTGTCAATAATTGATTTTGGCTATATTGAATTTTTGTGCCAGTATTAAATAGCATAAAACAACCTGTGCCATAGGTATTTTTTGCTGTACCCGCTTCAAAACAAGATTGTCCGAATAATGCAGATTGTTGATCGCCCAATACGCCAGAAATCGGAATTTCAGCGCCTAATAATCCTGTTGCTGTATTGGCAATATATTGATCTGAATGAATAATTTTCGGTAATACATTTTCAGGAATATTAAATAAATGAAGAAGTTCTTGATCCCATTGTTGAGTGCTTAAATTCATAAGCATGGTACGTGATGCATTACTAGCTTCAATCACATGCTCTGAACCTTGCGTCAAATTCCAGATCAACCAACTGTCAATGGTTCCAAAAGCAACATGCCCTTGTTCTGCAAGCGCTCTTAATCCATCGACATTTTCCAACAACCAAACTAATTTTCCTGCACTGAAATATGGATCAATACGCAAACCTGTAGTTTTATGGATTTTCTCTGCGTGATTATTTTCAATCAGATGATTACACCATTCTGCCGCGCGACGGTCTTGCCATACGATCGCAGGTGCAAGTGGTTTTCCTGTACGTTTATCCCAAACAACCGTGGTTTCTCGCTGATTGGTTAAACCTAATGCTTTAATATCTTTAGCGAGCAATCGTGCTGAAGCGATCGCCTGCTGTACCACGGCAATTTGTGTGGTCCAAATTTCCATTGCATCTTGTTCAACCCAACCTGAATGCGGGGTTTTAATTTGTGTTTCTCTTTGAGCTGTTGCATGAACTTTTCCGTGTTCATCGAAGATAATCGCTCGGCTAGAGGTTGTTCCTTGATCAAGTGCGAGTAAATAGCTCATCTTTTTTATATTTGTCCCTTGAAAAATAGTGATAGTAACGCAATTATAGAAACAAGCGCATCATTTGATATAAATGTAGTGAATTATCTGATTAATTTGCAACAGTTATGTTATGATAGCGTTGTTATCTGGGGATGTTATTGGCTTCGACGCCGATGATGAAGCTCATAGATGCATGCCGAGAGCGCATTTTCTCTCGTAAATCAAATTTGCATATTTTAGTCGCAAACGACGAATCTTACGCTCTAGCTGCCTAAGGGCAGCTTGTCCGCTTCACTGAATACTTGTGGTCAGTGAACCCGACCGAAGCGCACGCACACAAGTCCGTACTAAAGTCACGCCTCGGGGCTTTGTACTAAATCTAGAGGATCGCGTTTTGTACCCTGTTCGTCGGGTCACTTGGCGTTAAAATAATTGACGATATCTAAGCATGTAGTATTCTCGAGTGTAGTGTTGGCGGACGCGGGTTCAACTCCCGCCATCTCCACCAAATTCAAGAAAGGCTGAACCATTTGGTTCAGCTTTTTTTATGTCATAATTTTTTAAAAATTTGGTGTAAAAATGACCCAAGTCCAACTTCAACAATTACAAAAACAGTTATGGAATATTGCCAACACCCTACGTGGAAAAATGGGTGCAGATGAATTTCGTGACTATATTCTTGGGTTTATTTTCTTTAAATATTTGTCTGAAAAGTCGATCAATTTCGCCAATCAATTACTGCTCGATGAAGGTGTAGATTTTACTTATACCGAACTTGATAAAAATAATGATGAACATGCGCCGTATATTTCCGAAATTAAAAAGTTAGCTATTGCGGAAGTGGGTTATGCTCTCCTCCCTGATCAATTATTTCATACGCTTGCACAACGTGGTCGTCAGGGTGAGTTTATCCTTGATGACTTATCTGCGACTTTGAAAGCCATTGAGCAAAGTACTTTAGGTTCTGATTCTGCGGATGACTTTGCCAATCTATTTGAAGACTTGGATTTGAATTCGACCAAGTTGGGGAATTCTGCCAGTGATCGTAATGAGCTAGTGGCTAAAGTTCTCAGTCATTTAGATGATATTGATTTTGATATTTCCAATACTGAGTCCGATGTATTGGGCGATGCTTATGAATATTTGATTGGTGAGTTTGCCTCTGGTGCAGGGAAAAAAGCAGGCGAATTTTATACACCGCAAACGGTGTCTACCCTCCTCGCCAAAATTGTCACGCAAGGCAAAGAGCGTTTGCGTTCGGTGTATGACCCGACATGTGGTTCAGGTTCGTTGTTGCTTCGTGTAAAGCGTGAAGTGAAAGATGTGGATATGATCTTCGGGCAGGAGATGAACCGTACCACATATAACTTGGCACGTATGAACATGATTCTGCATGATGTGCATTTTGCCAAGTTCGACATTAAGCAAGAAGATACTTTAATCCGTCCTCAACATATTGATAAGCGTTTTGACGCCGTTGTAGCGAATCCTCCATTTTCTGCAAAATGGTCAGCCGATCCTTTATTTTTACAAGATGCTCGTTTTAGTAGCTTTGGTAAGCTTGCACCAAGTTCTAAGGCAGATATGGCATTTGTTCAGCACATGCTGTACCAGTTGGATGATCACGGCACGATGGCGGTAGTATTGCCTCACGGCGTTTTGTTCCGTGGTTCGAGTGAGGGCGTGATTCGTCAGTACTTGATTGAACAGTTGAATGTGATTGATACCATCATTGGTCTGCCTGCCAATATCTTTTATGGTACGACTATTCCGACCTGTATTTTGGTATTGAAGAAGAATCGTGAGCATACGGGCAATATTTTGTTTATTGATGCGAGCAATGATTTTGAAAAGCAGAAGAATCAAAATAAGTTATTGCCTGAACATTTGGACAATATTATTGGTGCATTTGAAAATCGTCAGGATATTGAAAAGTATGCCAAAGTCGCAACTTTGCAAGAAGTCAAAGATAATGATTACAACCTCAATATCCCTCGTTATGTCGATACGTTTGAAGCTGAGGCAGAGATTGATTTAAATGACATTGCCAAGCAATTACAGGCATTGGAAAAAGACAGTCAAGCAACGGATCAAGTGATTGCTGATTTTTGCCAAGAGTTAGGTATTGATTCGCCTTTTAAGGAGGTGAAGTAATGTCTGCACCAAAGTTAAGATTTAAAGAGTTTGATGGGGATTGGTCTGCTTCAGAGTTAGGGAAATTAATTGGGATTTCTTCAGCTTCTCGTGTTTTTAAAGAACAATGGCAAGATTCAGGTGTGCCATTTTTTAGAACAAGTGATGTAAGTGCATTTTTTAAAAATAAGGAAAATGAAAAAGCTTATATATCTTTTGATTTATTTGAAGAGCTTGCAAAAAAATCAGGAAAAATTAAAAAAGACGATTTATTGGTTACAGGTGGCGGATCAATTGGGATTCCATATCTAGTACCAAATAATGAACCTTTATATTTTAAAGATGCTGATTTACTTTGGTTTAAATCATCAGGAATTATCGAAGGTTCTTTTCTTTATAATTTTCTCATTAGCTCAAAATTTAGAGAATATTTAAATAGTATTTCTCATACTGGTACAATTTCACACTTTACGATTGAGCAAGCAAAGACAACACCTTTTAAACTTCCATCAAAAGAAGAACAAACCAAAATCGCTTCTTTTTTATCGGCAGTTGATCAAAAGATTAGCCAACTTACTCAAAAACATGCGCTACTTGCCCAATATAAACAAGGCATGATGCAAAAGCTGTTTAGTCAGCAGATTCGTTTTAAAGCGGATGATGGTAGTGAGTTTGGGGAGTGGGAGGTAAAAACTTTAATAGATTCTATTGATACTAATATTAAGTGGAGTTTTACAGGTGGTCCATTTGGCTCTAATCTGAAATCTGATGATTACACTGAATCAGGTATCAGAATTATTCAACTTCAAAATATTGGAGATGGATCATTCTTAAATGACTATAAAATTTATACATCATTAAAGAAAGCTGATGAGCTATTGAGTTGTAATATTTATCCTAACGAAATTTTAATTTCTAAAATGGGTGACCCAGTTGCACGCTGTTGTATCGTGCCAAATCATCATGAACGCTATGTAATGTGTTCAGATGGTATTCGTTTAGTAGTGGATAAAAAAAGATATTCACATCTTTTCATGTTCTATCAAATAAATTATCAAGATTTTAGACAAAGCGCTTCCGATGTTAGTACAGGTTCGACAAGAAAACGGATTGGCTTAAGTGATTTAAAACAACTTCCAATCAAAGCCCCCTGCCTAGAAGAACAAACCAAAATCGCTAATTTTTTATCTGCCATTGACCAAAAAATTGGAGTGGTGGCACAGCAAATTGAACAGGCTAAAATGTGGAAAAAAGGCTTGTTTGATCCTAGACAAAATAATGGACAGCACGTCCCTCTAAAGATAACGTAACTTTAATCTTTGGAGATTCAAGAAATGGCTAAACGTTTTAGTCCCGAATTTAAACAGCAAGCGATTGATTATGCACTTTCAAACTCACACGAGTCTGTAGCTGCAATCGCCCAGAAATTAGGTGTGGGTTATTCAACATTAGATAAATGGATTCGTGAAACCAATCCGGCAGGTTCAAGCAAACGTCAACTTTCACCAGAACAACAGCGGATCGTGGAATTAGAGAAAGAAGTCAAACAGCTCAAGGAAGCCAATGACATCTTAAAAAAAGCGCATGTGTACTTTCTAACAGATCATGCCAAGAAAAGTACACGGTAATTCAAGATCTAGATATGAATGAAGTCACCGTATCTTCTGCCTGTAAATACCTAGGTGTCAGCACTTCAGGCTATTATGCCTGGCGAAAACGTCAAGCCAATACGGCACAGAAATATAATGACTTAAAAGCCGTATATTGGCAGCATCATGCACGATTGGGTGCACCTTCATTAGTACATGACATGCATGATTTAGGTTACAACATGAGCGAACGTACTATTGGAAGGATGCTAAAAAAGCTTGGTTTACGTAGCAGGATTGCGCGTAAATACAAGCATACGACTGATTCAACCCATCGTTTGCCTACAGCACCCAACTTGTTGGATCGCCAATTTACAGTTACTCAGCCTAATAAAGTCTGGACAACAGACATTACCTATATCCGCACTAAAGAAGGTTGGTTGTATTTATGTGTGATGCTAGATTTATTTAGCCGTCGTATCGTGGGGTGGCAAACCAGCCATCGAATAGACCGCCAGTTGGTGTGTGATACGTTTAACTATGCAATGGCTCGTCAGGGTTATCCAACTGGTGTTATGGTTCATTCGGACCAAGGCTCACAGTACTGTAGTCGTGATTTTAGAGCGCTGTTACTGAAAAATGATTGTACTCAGAGTATGTCTAGACGTGGAAACTGTTGGGATAATGCAGTGACTGAAAGCTTCTTTCATACATTAAAAGGTCATGTGGTACATGGCAGTGTGTTTTCGACTCGAAAAGAGGCGAATGCGGTCTTGTTTGATTATATTGAGATTTATTACAATCGGGTCAGAAGGCATTCTGCAAACGGCTGGTTAAGTCCAGAAGCCTTTGAACAGAAATATTTCAAGAATTTAGAGGGATCGATTGTCCACGATACTGTCTAGGATCAGTCGATACCCACGACACCAAAACCAAAGATCGTGAATTCATGGCGATGTTTTGTGTAAGTTCAGTCGACACCTTGACTCAATATTATGAGTTGTTTGAAAAAGTTCAGGCTGAAAAGAAAATAGTAGATGAAGAAGCAGGACGTATTTTTAAACCACTGGCTATCGCAACGATTTTCTCCTACTCTGCCAACGAAGCCGTTGAACCTGACAATCTGAATGGTTTGATTGATGAAGAGCCTGCTGATATTCCTGCACAGATTAATCAGTCTAGCCGAGATAAATTAGATCGTTATATTGCCAACTATAATGCACAGTTTGGTACGAACTTTAACTCAGGTGATCGTTTCTATGCCTATTACCGTGACATTGCCGACAAAGTAAAGAAAAAACAGATTGATATCTTACTGGTCGTCAATATGTTCCTGACAGGCTTTGACTCAAAACCGTTGAATACGCTCTATGTCGATAAAAACCTGAAATATCATGGTTTGATTCAGGCATTTTCTCGAACCAACCGTGTTTTCAATGACAAGAAACCTTTTGGCAATATCATCTGTTTCCGTAATTTGAAACGTGCAACCGATGAAGCCCTTGCCCTCTTCTCAAACAAAGAAGCCAAGAAAGTCGTACTTGTTCCTGCGTATGAAGAAATTAAACAGGATTATGAGAACGCCGTAGAGAAACTATTGGCACTGACACCTGATTATCAGTCAGTCGATGATTTGCAAACTGAAGAAGAGCAACTTGAATTTATCAAAGCATTCCGTGAAGTAATGCGTTTCAATGCACAACTACAAAGCTTTGTAGAATATGATCAAGATCAAACTCAATTGAAAAAACAAGAGTTTGCCAATTTTGCATCCAAATATTCAGACCTATGTCGTGAAGTCCGTAAAACGACTAAAAAAGAAAAAACTTCGGTTTTAGATGATGTCGATTTCCAATTGGATTTGCTCCACAGTGATCGGATCAATGTTGGTTATATCCTGACTTTATTACAAATGGCAGTAGATGCAGACTCTGACGAAAAACGTAAGAAGTATGAAGCGCAGATTCATGACTTAATCGGTGGTGATATTTCCCTACACAACAAACAAGACTTGATTCAAAAGTTCATTGAAGAAAACATGCCGAAGATGATCAATGGACAAAGCGTACAAGATGCTTTTTCTGCATTCTGGGACGTTGAACGAGAAAATGCTTATCAACGTCTATGTGAAGAAGAAAATCTAAAACCAGAGGCAATGAAAGCGGTTTTAGACAATTATGAGTTCACGAAGCGTTTGCCCCGTCAAGAAGAATTAACAAACTTGCCTAATTTCAAGGTAGGTATCTTTAAACGTGAAAGCGTATTTAGTGATTTGCTCAATAAAACAAAACAGTTTATTGAGAGGTTTTATGTGGGCTTTTAACACAATGATTGAATATTTTTAAATCAAAAAGTGTAGACCTCCATGGGGTTATTTTCTACCTATGATTAAAAGCTACAATTTAGCAAATATAATGTTTAAATTTTAATCAAATTTAAATACTTATAAATCACACAGACTTTATATATTTCTCAGGTTTAATTGCTTTAGGCTTAGATGAATGTCTAATAACTTTAGAAGTCATGAGTAACGAATTTAGCTTAAAATAATCACTCCATAACTTTCTAATTAACAACGATGAAATCCATCATTTGCATAACTTTATTTTTGACCTGTTCAAGTGCTTTTGCTTCCCCGAATAATAGTCCAAATTGTTTCGGTTCTGATACATATTACACATGTCGTGATCTTTCAACAGGCAATACATATAATGTATCAAAATACGGGAATAATACTCACGTTCAAGCAAACAACTACAATACTGGTTCATCTTGGTCTCAAGATACGCAAACTTATGGCAATCAATCATATACCACTGGTAGAGATGCTAATGGCAATTCTTGGCACCATAATACTCATCAAATAGGCAATACCCAGTATTACAATGGTAATGATAGTAGTGGAAAGTCATATAACGGTTATTGCAATCCTTATTCAGGTTGTCGAACAAATAGATAATCACCCACAGACCACTTCAGTCGTTTTTATACGAATAGAGCTTCTATTGGGGCTCTTAATTTTCAAATCATGTTTAATTGTTTATTTTTTAACACATATTTTATAATTAATGTTTAATAAAAGAGCCTAACAACTCATAATTTGTATCCCAATGTGTATCCCATCAACCACAGCAATAAAATTATTTATTATAAAACAATAAAATAGCTATCAAGTTCAGTTGTCGCCATCAATTCAGAGATGTTCGACTGAATATAAAAAAGCCTTTAAACTCAATGTTTAAAGGCTTTTTTATTGGCTCTACTGTCCGACCGTATCCGAAGCTATTTGACCCAAACTTTGCCCTCATCGGGTAATTATTGGGAAAATTTACCCACAAATTACCACTACAACAATTGGGTAAAACTTATGGCTCTTACTGATAACGAATGCAAAAAAGCTCAACCTAAAGATAAGCAATATCGTCTTTCGGATTTGAATGGCTTATCTTTGATCGTGACACCTAAAGGGAATAAATATTGGAATGTACGAATCACTGTACATGGTCAACGTAAATCTGAATCCTTAGGACACTATCCAGAATTAAGTTTAAAAAAAGCGCGTGAACTTGCGAATGAACTTAAGTATAAATTTTCTCGTTTTTCTATTCATGAGGAGTTAAAACCTCTCTTTCGTGAAGTTGCTGAAGAGTGGTTTAACAATCAAAAGGAAACTTGGTCTACTAAGCATATTAGTAATGTACGTGCTTCTTTAGATGAACTTTATACAACGCTTGGTGACAAGCGAATCAATCTGATTCAAGCACCTGAAATTTTGCAGAATATTAAAGTTATCGAAAAGCGTGGCTCTTTAGAGGTTGCTAAACGTACTTTATCTCGGTGTGGTATGGTGATGAAATATGCAATAGCGCATGGTTATCGCCTTGATAATCCAGCGAGTGATTTAGTCTATGCTTTAAAATCTAAACGTATGACGAATTTAGTTTCTTTGCCTGCTAGCGAAATTCCCCTATTTTTATCTAAAGTAAGAGCTTATCCAAGTGATGCTCAAACCCATCATGCAATTATATTGGTTATGCTTACTGGTGTTCGTATTGGTGAGTTGCTTCAAGCTCGTTGGGATGAGTTTGATTTAGTTGAGCGTAAATGGGATATCCCTGCTGATCGGATGAAGAATGGTTTAGCTCATCGTGTACCTTTAACAGATTTGATGATCAGTGAACTGCAAGCTCTT
The DNA here is from genome assembly GCF_001696605.3 of Acinetobacter wuhouensis. Taxonomy (NCBI): domain Bacteria; kingdom Pseudomonadati; phylum Pseudomonadota; class Gammaproteobacteria; order Moraxellales; family Moraxellaceae; genus Acinetobacter; species Acinetobacter wuhouensis. The sequence goes on from NZ_CP031716.1 coordinate 2,850,647, forward strand.
CGTCTAACGCATAATCGAGAACTTTTATTTCCTCACAGACTGAATAATAAAGAACCTATGCGAAGTGAATCTATTCTTCAGGTAATTAAGCGTGCTGGATACGCTGGACGTATGACCACGCATGGCTTCCGCTCTTTATTCAGTACTGTAGTCAATGAATCAAATTTATTTAATTTCGATGCTATTGAACGCCAACTTGCCCATGTTCCTCAAAATCGAATTCGATCTGCTTACAACAGAGCGCAGTATTGGGATGAGCGTGTAAAGATGATGGACTGGTATAGTGACAAGGTTAAATCTTGGATGAATGAAATTTCATAACAACCTTTTCAAATTACAAAGAAATATTATACTTTGACTGAGCAATGCTCAGTCTTTTCTCTTAATGGTAAATTTATCCAAAACACTTGTATTCATTCAATTAAATACCAAATCGTTAAACCCCAAGGATTATTTTTAATCTCAGGCATAACTTCACCTTGATTGAAATGGCGTTTTTCCATGTTATTTGCAGGACTATACCATTCACCTGTTTTTGGACAAATTTGTCCAGCTTCGCATCGCAAATGTTCTTGTTTAGATACACTTATATCATTAGTTTCAGGTACAAATTCTTTAGCAAATTTAACTAAATCTTTTGGATAATATAGATATTCATAAAGACTGCTATCATCTTCAATACCTAATAAATAAACTGCTGCACCAGCTTCAAATGCCCAATATCCAAAATATCCATCATCACTTAAATGACTATCATGCCAAGGAGCTGCTGCTAAATCTTTATACCAACTTTTTAAAAACTCATTAATTTTGCTTAGCGATTCATTTTTATCTTGTGTACAAAATGCTCTAAATAACGGTCTATAAGGTTTAACACCTAAAATCACATCTGTTTCATAACGTTCCAAACTATCATCATAAGCAAGCATCTCTTCAATTAAGACATCTTCACCTGCATTTTCCTCATCCTCACCATCTACCAATCGAGCAACTCTTGGTAATAAATCCTTTCTATGTAATAAAAAACATAGACTTATCAATCCAATATAAGGGCAATACCCATCAAACGATCTTATTGGAAATGCCATTTCATTTGGATCACTGCTTTGCTCTACTAAAGCTTGTAAATAATTTTCATAAGAAACAATTACATTTTCTAGGGTATAACGTAATTGTTCAATTGATTCACCTGCGGTATAAGATAAAATAAAATTATTAAAAGTTCCTTCAGCTATCCCAAACCACATAGATAAATGCCACCCTTCATCAGCACCTTCTGGTTTACTTAAATTATTCTTTTGTCTTTGCAGTACACGTAAGGTTAAGTCTCTAGTCGCATGAAAATTTGTTTCCGTTAAAAATTGCTGTCTTTTCTTATTATCAAAATCCATATTCATTCCAAAAATAATGCCCATAAAGGCATCAAGTTATTCTTCACCATCAAACTGCCAATACACATCACCCCAATCACTTTTCACATCGGGGAATATATCTTCTTGTTTAAAATATTGACGAGAGTTTTCTTTAGCTACAGTGAACCAATAACCAGTGTGTGGACATTTTTGACCAGCTTTCATTGAAGATAAAAAGTCTTCCTCTAGTGTATTATCAGGATTTAAAATAACATCCCATTTTTTACCATTGAATCGGTAAATTACTTTGTCCGTTAATACCCAAAGAACATTGTTTGTAGACTCGACTGTACTAACTTCTGTGCCATATGGGATTATTTCTAATATTTCATACTTACTATTTGAATATTTATATAAACCAGTTGATGCTGCGATATAAAGGTCTTCTTTAAAATAACAAGACTGATAAAAAGAATCATTGATTGAAATATCTTTTAAATTTATAAATCCTGACTCATTATTACCATAAAATACAGTACCATAGTCTCCAACTACTATTATATTTACACCATCAGGACACAAACAAATATGGTGCAAACCAGATGGAGTTCTCTTATCATTAATTTCCCATTTTCCTTCTGTTTTACAGGCAACAAATCCTCCTTCTTGATCTTCACCACATGCATATAAACAATTTAAATTATGACCATTGATATCGTATATTTCACGCGAGGGTTCTTCATAGTCTAAATTTAATATTTCTTCTGGTTTAATCTTTTGATATTCCACTTTAGGAAGTAATAAGCCTAAATCGTCATGTAACCATTCTTTTTCTGCCTTTTTGTATATTTGACCTGCACTTCCACACGTATAAAAGCTTGATTGTATATTTCTAATTTTATTTAATGTTCCGTAAAAAAAATCAGGGTTACTAAATCCTACATCTTCAATTTTCTCGTATGTGATTTTTTGAGATGAGTAAAACTCAATTTGTCCATCTAAGCTTACAGAGAGCATTGTACGCCTAGTACTTTCAGTTTTAGGAACCAAGGCGACTGATATTGATTTAAATTCAAAATTATCGTGGTCGTGCCATTGACCATCTAAATGATCATAAAAGCTCATTCTCGAACATTCTATTTCAGAATCAAGGCTATCAAAAGTTGACGCCACATAAAACATATCATCATCGATTAAGCATCCAGCTATATACGATACATTCAAATTTTTTAACTTCATTCTCTTACCCCACCATTACCTTTTGTTTTAGGATTACCGAATATTCCAGGATTTGCTTTTTTCGCATCAGTAGCAAAGACTCCTATTCGGACTCTGTAATTAACATTAATTCCTTTTGATTGGTGATAGACTCTTAATTCAGTAGTCATTTTAACCGCAGTACATTTTTTTAATACAAATGAGACAGCTTTAGCTCCAATTACTTCAACTTCAGCAATAGGTGCTGTTCCTTTAGGTTGTAGCACATTTTTCAAGGTACTTTCTAATGATGAAAATTTCTTATGTATCTTGCCATGTTCGTTTAATGGTTTTGGTGTGGCACCTTTGACGCAAATAGCTAAACCGTCATTTGTTGAAAGTCCACCTGTCAATTGGCTTCTGTCTTGACCACTTCTAGGACCAAGCCTAAAGCATCTATCAGGAACAACATGATGCCCTGTTTTATTTAATGGTTTACATACATTCCACCCATATGGGGTAAGTTTACAAGGATCATCATCTACATCACTTTTCTTGTCTTTCTTTTTATCATCATCTTTGCGTGTATGCTTATTTGTTGATCCTGAACCACCTGTACCTTCACCACGTTTATCTGCATTGTAAACATTTGGAGGAGGTGCGCCATTTGCAGTCGCATATTTAGGATTAAGCTCCTGCAGCAACTGATCAAATCCTCGTTTAACATCTGCAAAAAAATCATCAATTTTATTCTTAAAACTTTTAAAAATTCCATTGATTGTATTCACCAAGTCTCCAGCAACTTTGACTCCTTTTTGATAGATTTTTTGTAATCCATCGCGCATTTTTGTCATTAACTTAACTGTTGAATCATAAGCACTTTTCGCAGCAGCTTTCCAATCGAATTTCTTTAGCCATGTTTGAGGGGATGCGCCCCAAGGAATTTTTGATTTAATTTTATTAATAAGTGGGTTTTTAAACAATTTTTCCATATGTTTTAAAAGGGTGAGTAAATTAAGTTTACTTGCACCTTTTTTTAATAATTTAACTATGGTCTTAATTGCAGAACCAAATTCAGGTATGAATCCGACAGCAGTTATGCATAAATTAAACCAATCTCCAGCATTCTGATAATTATGATCATGAATCGAAATGATATTAGCGATCAAATCCCGAACATCGCAAACTTGATCGACAACAGGAATTAGACTAATTACTCCCCCAACAATAATTTGCCCTGTTGTTGGATTTTGATTGAAATCACCTTTTAATACGCCTGCTATGAATGATTTATCTCTATTTTTGATCAAATCTACATTCATAGTTACAGCTAAGGCGATTGGGTGAAATAAAAAAACTTTGGATGCAATTCCAATAACATCATCAAAGAAACCTTTGTCTCGCTTAATAAAGGTTTCTAACTTATTACCAGCATCCCAAAAGCCTTTTTGTGCATCTTCATATTTTAAGGAAACAATATAGTTCCAAAAGTTTTCATTTTTTGTTGTCATTTTTATTACTCAAAATCTAAACCATTTAGGGCAGGATTATCTTCACTTTCACCAACTGGATGTTCTCGCGCATCATCACCATAGGTAATTTTTGCTTTACCACTTGGAGGTACATTTTTGAGTAAAGCTTTCCCTTTTGCATCTAAGTAACCCTCAAAAACAGTCCCATCCTCAAATTCAGCCTTGTATTTCGCTCCTTGTACTGGTTCATCATTTGAATGTAAATATTCTAAAACCATGTCATTTTGATTTGCATTAAAAGGAAGATGAGGAACAATAGGGTTTACCTGAGCACCACCCATGAACTTCTGCTGACCAGACTTCACCTCAAACAAACCACCAGTCGTTGGAAATATACCTGAACCATTAATCTTAAGTTCTGAACCACCGCCGATTAAGCGAATTTCTTTGGGGCTGGTAATATAGACAGTATCTTCAGTCGAAATGATTTGAATGCCTTTACGTGCAATCAAATCAGCTCCATCACCTTGTGCTTGGATTTCAACTTTGCCTTTGCCCGCGAATAGTCGCACACCTTCTTGTGCTGCAAATAGACTGATTTTACTTTGAGCGTGTGCAAGTAAATTCTTTTGCGTACTCAGGTTAATGCTATCTCCAGCACTATGGCTGATTTGTCCATCTGCGGATAAATGAATATCTTCATTCGTTGTAAGAGCAATTGAGTTTGGTGAAGTCAGTATCATTAAAGCTTGTTTAAAGGCTTTCGCTTTGGTTTCACTTTCTTGTTCGATCTGTTCAATGAACTGTTTCAGATTATCCAATACTTCCAAAGGATCAGTTTGTTGATTCTTAGCAACTTCACTTAAAGCTTTTGAGTTATTTAAATTTGATTCAAGTTGTGATTTAGCTTCTGGTGCATCTAAGTGATGACCACTGGCTGAATCTTGTTTATAGGTTGAAAGCAATAAGCCTTGTTTGGCTCTGACTGCACCCCATTGATCAGTCCTTAACTCAAATCCTTCTCCACGACTTTCACTGGTTTCTTTGTCTTTAGGATGACTCAGATGTCCTAGATTGATTTGTGTTGCACCATGACTGCTTTGTAGTTGGCTACTGATTTGTCCTGTCGTGTCATCAAAGCGGAGTTGTCCAAAGCCTTCGCCTTTAACTTCTTTTGAGCGAATACCTGAAAGTTTTTTGGTATCAGGAAGTTGTCCTTTGGCATCGAACTTGGTTGGACTTCGTTGCGCTTCATGAATGCGTCCAACCACATAAGGACGATCAATATTGCCATCAAAGAAGTTAATGACAACAATTTCGCCTATACGCGGTAAGAATCTTGCACCATAGCCTTCACCCGCCCAAGGGGTGAGTACATCTACCCAAGCAGAATCCGTATCATTGTTATTTGAGCCTGCACCACCATCATGTTCATGGTCTTCATTTCGTGTGAAGAGGAATCGAACTTTGATACGCCCCCATTCATCAACATGAATTTCTTCACCTTCAATGCCAACCACTTTGGCACGTTGTGGATGTGTAGTTGGTCGATCTTCAAGTGGGTTATACGCAGGAGCGATATCAATTTGACGTCGTTGTAGAATGAGGTTATTGGCTTGGCGTTCATCTTTGTTATTGGTACTGATGTTGTCTAGTTGCCAATGGCTTTGTTGCAGTAATGCCGTGACTTGATCTGTTAGGTCTTTAGGCAAATTATTCTGATTATAAAAGGTTTTCGAAGTGATCAAGAACTCTTTATCTGAACCAGAGTGTTGATCTATTTCGGGATGCTCACTGAACTCAAACCAATACCCGACATGTGCATCGCGTACTGTGGATGTTGCTGTAAATTGTTTGGCTTGTGAATCGTAGTATTTACTGAGATTTTCATTCAACTTTTCAATTTGGTTATTGCCTGATTTTGTTGCGCCATCTTCGCCTTTGAGGTCTTGTATCCATGCAGGGCTAACATGAAAGGCTTGTTCTAAACCTAAACTTGCAACATCTTGATTGTCTGAATGTTTATGGCTGGTGAGAACTGAGCTTGCTCCTTCTTCTTGTTCTAAAGCATCGGCTTGCCATCTTTGTACATGAACTGCGGTCGGTTGTATGGAGCGTTGTCCTGTAAAGGCAGTGATACTGTCTTGTTTCTCTGTTGCGCTACTACGATGAAAGCGAATATTACGACGGTCTAAGGCTTGGTATTGAGCATTGTTATCAATCAAGCGAAGCTTTTGTGGTTGAATCTGCTCTGATGAGCTAGATACTTTGTGCTGTGCTTCATCTATCAGCGTGCTTACCCCTTCGGATGCTAAAAGCCGTTTGATAAAGTCAAAGTCTAGTTCATTACTCTGCATGATGAATGGGCGTATATCGTAGCTTTTACTGAGTCCACTTTTATCTAGAGTGAGGCTTGAAGCCAGTAAAGGGCTTTTAGACTGCCACTCCTTAAAAAGTATTTCTACAACTTCAATTGCTGTCTTATTCATGAAGACACGAGAATTTCTTCGGTATTTAAAAAGTGCGGTTGGGTCTTCAACGGTGAGACGATAAAGCGTCAATGAACCATCACTTGCACCAACATCCGCTTGGGTAATAATGCCTGTGGTACGAGTCAGTTGCGATTTGTCTGTGACAACATCAATTGCCACTTGGCTACCAATAAAGTTTTTTAAAGCAATGGTCGCCTCTGTAGCAAGGCAAATCAGTTGCAAATGAACACCATCATTGAGTTGGTGTGTGCCATCAATACGTTGTAAAAAAACTTTATTATTCAAATCTGAGTTTGAAAACTGGACATGAATAGCACGTTTTTGCGCAGTAAGTCCAAGTTGCTCTAAGGCAGAGTAAATATTGATTGCCATTTTTAGGTCTTTGTAATAATTCTTAATACTGTGATTAATTATACAAAAGAAATATTTCAAGCTCTATGTAGATTTGTATATGAGCGATATGTTATGCCTTTTTATTGTAGCTAAATTTTTATCGCTCCCAAATTTAAGGTTGCTTATTATTCTGAACTTAAAGTCACTTTAATTGATTGATCACAGTTTAATTTGTTGCTTGGTTGTGTTGAAATTTTCTACAATTTGCTTAAATTTGATTTTCAAATTGAAAATGAAGTCCTTATCTATGAAAAGTCGAAGCCAGCTTACTGTTCGACGTAAAGGTGGTGTTTTGTATTTCCACTCTAAGAACGCATACATAACTCACTACTATTCTTCACTCGTATGATATCAATGATTAGAATCTAATATTGAGTAATACATGGCAATATCTAGATCTGACTACAAATAAATCACAAGATTACGAATTGAATACCAACTACACCCTTTCCACAAACAACACGCCATCCAAATGATCAACTTCATGTTGCACAATCCGCGCAGGAAAACCCTGAAATGTTTGAGTGATCTCATCGCTATTTAAAGTTTGATATTTCACAGTAATCTGTTCAGCGCGCGCAACTTCACCTCTTTCATTGGGCACACTTAAACAACCTTCTTCACCAAGCACGGTTTGAACTGATTTTTGAATAATTTCAGGATTCACCATGACAATGGCATCCATTTCAGGTGCATCGGGATAACGTGGATTAGGACGAGAAGCAACGATAATCACACGTTTAGACACATAAACTTGCGGTGCTGCAATTCCTACACCATTGCGTTCTCGCATCGTGCTATGCATTGCCTTAGAAAGCTCCAATAACCACGTGCTTGAAAACTCAGTCTCAGCTACAGGTGAAGCAATTAATTTTAAAATAGCTTCACCACGTTGGGCGACTGGTAAAATCGTACTCATAATGATCTCTTAAATATTTCAATTTAATCGCTAAAGTTTAACACTCAGACACAACATTCCAATTCACTTAAACAGCAAATATAAGTCGTAATATTGAGAAATTTTCCAATGATACAGAGCACCATCTAGAGAGTATTTATTCAGTTTACTTTAATCTGTATCTGGTAAAAAAGCGCATCACATCGAGAAATAAGTTTATGAATACAACAGCATTGTTTCTAGGATTGATCTTTAGCTCAATTGGCTTAGGCTATTTTATTTATGGTGAAAAGCAAAAAATGCCTGTCCCTTTCATTGCAGGAATCATACTGATGATCTTTCCTTATTTTATGGAAAATATGCTGATTCTGAGTTCTATCGGTATTGTTCTCACTATTATTCCTTGGTTGCTTCGAGCTTAAGTAAGCTCTTTATATAAATCAAACTGAGGTAAAATATTTCAAAAATGATAATAAATTGTTTTATACATCACAATAAAGTTTAATTATTCAACTAAAAATTTAAGCTATAGAATTAAATCATTTTATTCATTGAAGTTTTGGAAAGCTGTCTATGACCGAACAAACGCGTCTATCCTCGGAAGACAAACGTACACTAGGTTTATCGTCATTAGGTGGCGCACTCGAATTTTATGACTTTGTCATTTATGTTTTTTACGCAAAAATCATTGCAGAACTATTCTTTCCTACGACATTAAGTCCTTTTTGGGCAATGCTGAATACCTATGGCATTTTCGCTGCGGGCTATTTCTTCCGACCCTTAGGCGGAATCGTCATGGCACATTTTGGCGATCTCGTCGGACGTAAGCGATTATTTAGTTTATCTATTTTACTCATGGCATTACCTACTTTAATGATTGGAGTCATGCCCACTTATGCAGAAATCGGTTTAGCCGCCCCACTGCTTCTATTATTGATGCGCGTAGTTCAAGGCATTGCAATTGGTGGAGAAATTCCCGCAGCGTGGACCTTTGTTTCTGAACATGTCCCTGACAAGAAAATTGGTTTTGCCAATGGTTTACTGACCGCAGGTTTATCTTTGGGTATTTTACTCGGAGCACTCATGTCGCTCTTCATTTCACTCAAATTTAATGAAGCTGAAATACATGCATGGGCATGGCGTATTCCATTTATTGCAGGCGGTATTTTTGGATTAATTGCTTTATATCTGAGAACTTATCTTAAAGAAACGCCTGTTTTCAAAGCGATGCAAGCAAAAAAACAACTTTCAAAAGAGTTACCTGTTAGACAAGTTTTAGCTTCACATAAATCAGCTGTCATGATCGGCATGCTATTTACATGGTTTTTGACTGGATGCGTGGTCGTAATTATTTTAGCCATGCCAAACTTACTGACAGGTTCATTCGGCTTTCAACGAGCAGATGCATTTCAAATGCAAAGTGCAGCGATTCTTATGCAAATGATAGGCTGTATTCTCGCTGGATTATTGGCTGATCGCTTTGGTGCAGGACGTATTCTTGGATTGGGTTCATTGGGCGTTGCCTTGATTGCCGCTATTTTTTATCTCAGCTTAGGGCATGTTCATTCATCTACAATATTTGGCTTATATATGCTCTTGGGATTATTTTCAGGTACTGTCGGCGTGGTGTCATATAGTATGGTGAAAATGTTCCCTGCTCAAATCCGATTTTCGGGAATTTCTTTTTCTTATAACGTCGCTTATGCGATTGCAGGTGGCTTAACACTTCCACTGGTTCAATGGCTGAGTTTGTATAGTGATATTGGTGCGATGTACTATATTTTTGCCTTGTGTATGATCACGATCATCACCAGTTTATTTTACCGTAAGAAATTTGAAGTAAATCCAAACAAAAACTAAATCGTTTGGCGACGTTCCTTAGGTACTATCGCTTTAATTTCAAAAAAGTGGCGTACTTGATTACGCCCATTTCTTTTAGCTAAATATAAAGCTTGGTCAGCTTGACGTACAACTTCTTCTTTAGAGTGAATTGGATAGCGCGCAACAGTAATCCCAAAACTAGCGGAAACTTGTAGTTTTTGTTGATGATCTAAATAAATGATTTCAGATGCAATTGCTTCGCGACATTGTTCCGCAACCAATATTGCATCCGCTAAACGATCGCTTTTTAAAAATATAATAAATTCTTCACCACCAAAACGCCCAACAGTATCTTCTGCATCAATGTTTTCAGTAAGCAGCCGAGCAACACGTTTTAAAACAATATCGCCAATATCATGCCCATAGGTGTCATTAATCACTTTGAAATGATCTAAATCGAGTAAAATAATTGCAAAAGCACCTTGCTGTTCTTTTAACGACTCAAAAAGCTCCCCCATTTTGCGTCGATTAAATATCCCTGTAAGCGAGTCGATAATACTTGCTTGCTGAATCGCTTTTTCTCGCTCACGCCACTGTATTAAAAGCGTTTCAAATAAAACAATACTAATAAAGAAAATCGGTGCATAAAAATACACCATTGAATAAACCCAAAAACTATTTTTATACAACGGCATTGATTGTAATTGCTGACTAAAAATCGGGCTATATTCAAGCGTTCCAGCTAGGCTCATCGAAATACAGATTAAAATAAAACTTGTAATTGGCAGTACCGTTGCATACACCACTTTCCGTTCAAACAATACTAGAGCGACTGTCACTAAACTCACATAACCTGCAATCGTGGCCGGGCTTAAAATCCCAACACAAAATCCACCAAATATGAATGATGAGCCAAAATAAGCAATGGTGATATACGGAACGAGTTTATTATAAATAGGATTTCGGTATAGAAGCTTGGTTAGCAAAATAAGGATCAAAAATCCAAATGCAAGCAAGCTATACGCAGTCATTAAGGTCGGATAAAAATCTAAATTAATCCAAATATGTAAGTCTGAATTGGAACCGCTGATCCACCACCAGATAATCCAAGATAAAATATCCAATCCCCCTAGTAATAATACTAGGAAGCATTTGTCTATATCACGCCAATTCACGATTAATCCTATTTTCATAATAGGGGCAATCAATTGATGCATTCTTTCTCTTAGATTCAGTCCCATGTCACCCTAAACCGCCAAATACAATCAAACACAGTATTTCTTACTTTATTTATTGTTTTTGATTAAAAATTAAAATATGAATATACAACATTAACAGAAACTTATCGTTTTTATAATCTTTTTTTTAAACGATCAATTCATTTTAAATTCTTTTTTAGCTCGTCTTCCACGATACCTATTTCAATATCACTAAACTTACGAATTTCCCCTTCTGCATGTTTTTCTAACATTCCACCAACCAACGGAACCTTAACTTTCACTTGCCAATCTAATTGAATATTAAGCTGCTGCGCATTTCCTGTAATTGAGCGTTGGCAACTCGCTTCTAAGGGCAAGTTTGCACCTAATTCAACAGTTGAAATCAACGTTTCTAAATTTGTCACATCAGTTCTTTTTAGTCTAAATGCATCTTTTAAAAGCTTCTTTGCAATTTCAGGGATATTCACATCCAGATTATAAACACGCTTTAAAGTGTAAATATCACCCTGAATAACCGATTCGAGAATTTGTAAATTTTCACCAGGGATGCGTTTACACACTGCTTCATGAAGTGTTGTATCTTTTGCTAAGCGCTTAAAATCAATAATGGATACCCCATTAATTGTTGCATGGATAGTAAAACGATGAGCCATATAGAATTCCTTGTGATTTTCTTTAATTTTGATTTATCTAATTCATCTCGATTTTTTAATATACAGGGCTAAAACTATTTTTTATTGACATTTTGCGACACTATTTATGACATTTTAAATTGGAACGATTTAGAGTGCTGTATGACGCAAAATTATTTTGTGCGATTTAAAACTTTATATTGCATCAAAACTCTTATTAGAACCATTTATGAATTAAAAAAGGTCAGAATATTTTTAGAAAATGATCAATTAAAATATGCAAAATGTCCTTTTATAAAATTTTGTAATGAAATTGACCTGATTGATCTTTTATTTCTAATCTAATCTCATGACGTACTTCTATTTTAAAATACATGCCTGAATAGTAAATTTTAGCCTCCCATTGCCCCCAATCAAAACCAAAAATATCAAATTCAGCACGGTTAGGCAATTGATCTAAGATCGCCATCTTACAAAAATAATGTGGCTCATAAGATGGACAAAACTCATGAAAATGATCAAATAATCCATAAATAATTTGCTCAAACTTACTTTGATTGAAGCCAAGAATATCTAAAATAAATACTTCGTTATTCAAATCTTTATCTCTCTAAAATTTTACTTTTTGAGTTGAATGATTTTATTTTCAAACTTTAAAACAATTTTATCTAAAAAACTTTCAATATTAAACAACATGTCTTTATATTGAATTTGAATATAAAATTCATCAGCACCATCATCTAGTCCAGAAACAGCCCATGTTGACCCATGAGGAAGTTCTTTTAACCATTCAGCTTTATAAAAATCAGATACAGAATCAAAATAAATATACTGTTCAGGGTTCACCATGATTTTATTTACAACAACTTGAAACTTTTGTTTTTGTATTTGAACAAAATCAATAATCATGGCTCACCTATTACATATTAAAAATTTTAAATCCCTGTCAGAGCATGATTCGATTGTTTCTTTTTCACGTCTGTCCAGTGAATCCATCCATACATCGCCAAGCCAACGAATGCCGCATATAAACCCGCTGTAGGATATAAATTCTGTGAAATAAACATACCGACATAAATAATATTGACGAAAATCCACAGGATCCATGTCGCAATATGCTTTCGACTAGTCCAATAAGTTGCCAATAAACTAAATGCTGCCAACTGAGAATCAAGCATTGGTAAATTGGCATCTGGAATATTTTCTAAAGCTAAACCAAAAATTACTCCACCAATCGCAGCAAGAATCATTTGAAATATGACTTTAGGTATAGGAAGTGGTTCTATTCGAATCTCATGGTCTTGCTGCTTACCTTTCAACCAATGGTAAAAGCCATAAAAATTTACGACCATAAAGAAAATTTGTAAAATCGACTGGCCGTAGATTTTAAAATCCCAGAAGATATAAACATATAAAATATAAGCTAAAAAATTAAAACCCCAGCACCACATATTACGCTTAATGGTCAATGTTACCCCAATGAGGCTAATAATCACGGCGAATATTTCTAATGGTGACATGCAGGAAACTTCTTAAAATAGAAGTGGCTATTATGAAAAAAAATGGAATGATTGCAAGTGAAAAACTACGATAAACAGACCGTTTTAAACCAATAAAAAAAGAGTGTATGACTACACTCTTTTTCTACATGTGTTATGTCCCGCCCTGAAATAAGTTTACACATTAGAAATTTATTTTATAGAACAAGATCAAAACCAAAGAGTTAAATGCACTCAAAGAGATTATTCGTTTGCCTTTAAAATGATAGTTATTCATGACGTTGAAAGTGCTGAAGGCGTATATTATTTATCATTGGAAGAATTACAAATTGATCTGGGTGAGTGGTTAAAGTTTTATAATACTGATCAACCCCATCAGGGCAAGGTGTGCAATGGTCGAACACCATTTGCAACATTACTGGATAGAAAATGAATTTGGGCTGAAAAGAATTTAGCTCAAATTTAACCTGACACTTTCAATTAAATATCGGTAACTGTCAGATGAGATTTGAGCTAGTACAATTAAATTTCGGCAACTGTTGGTTTGAGCTAATACGTATAAAGTTCTATTCTTCTTTTCCAACTCTAGTTAGTTATAAATAATATTAAGCGTAATTTTGAATCATCAACACGGTATAAAATATTTTACTGCAATCAATTGATTATTCTTAAAATAAAATAGATAAGCATCATCCATATCTTTAGTATTTATACTTAGCATTATATCATATTTCAATTTAGCAGCATCCTCACTTGCAGCACCTATCGTATCAGTTGAGTTCTTACTTTCATCAAGGCTATAACCTGTTTTAAAAAGTTGCTTTACTTGGCTCAAAGTCGTAGCTGATGTGACTGTTTTCCCCATCACTTGTACTTGATCTTTTGCTGTTAAACCAAATACCCCCATCACCACCATTTGATCATTTGCAATGCGTAAATCATAATGGTCTATCGTCGTACTTTTCTCAGCTTGATCATCAGGAAAAAAGCCACCGCATTCAACTTCATCCGCCACATAGCCCATACGATCAAGCTCGCCGAAAAAAGGACTACTATTAGAATACATCTGCTTCCCGAGTTGAATAATCGTTTTCTTATTTGGATCTTCTATTTCTTCTAAAGATGTATTTTTATAAATGTACTGTACTTTTTCTTCTGAATATGGGATAACGCCTTTAATAATATTATTTTCAATGCGATTAAACTCAACTCGATCTAAGTGGTCTTGCATGCCTGCTGCAAAAATTGAAGCTAATCGATAACTGCCATCTTTATTCTGTAAAAATATAGCATATTCATAGGCAGGAACTTGTGCATCGCACTCCCAAACTTTTGCATAACCGTATAAAAAGTCAGCTTTTCCATCACGGTTAAGATCGCCAATAATTAAACTATCGTCATCGACATCAGATACGATCTTACATGTCCCACCCAGTAATTCTTTATTCGATTTTTTGATTGCCTCTAACATCAATGCTTTATTGTCTTTCTTCTGTGCTACGTTGTGTTGCGTTACATCTTGTTTCTGTCCACTTTCATTCGCACTCACCTTTTGATCATTTTTTTGACATGCCACAAGCAACAAACTGCCACATAACGAAAGACTCAAAAACATTTTTTTATATTTCATGATTATTCAATTTAAAAATTTTTCACAAGAATAGCCATCTCATTTTCAAAACTCAATACAGTTTGCCAATTAGCCATACGCTTTTCTGTGCTATACAACTTAAACGATACAGTCACATATTAAAGATTGACTGTTTTCTAACGATCGTTTAAAAACTTAAATAACACCGAATCATTTAAACCCAAAATGAATGTGAGAACCAAAAATGTCAGATACACAAGGAAAAGTCAGTCGTGAAATTCGTGGTCATATTTTCCTCATTGGCTTAGACCGTGCGAATAAACGCAATGCCTTTGATAGTCACATGATTCACGATCTATCAATGGCATTAACAGAATACGAAAACAATCCTGAACTACGCTGCGCTGTTGTATTTGCCCATGGCGATCATTTTACCGCTGGCTTAGACTTGGTTGAGTTACAACCTAAACTGGCGGACGGCGTTTTCAATTTCTCAGATGATATTGTCAATCCTTGGGGAACGGTTGGACGCCAAAGAACCAAACCGCTTGTCACCGCAGTACAAGGTTATTGCTACACCGCAGGGATTGAGTTGATGTTGAATTCCGACATCGTAGTTGCCAATGAAAATACCCAATTTACTCAAATCGAAGTACAACGTGGCATTTTACCTTTCGGCGGTGCAACCGTTCGTTTTGTGCAAGCAGCAGGCTGGGCAAAAGCCATGAAATATGTACTGACTGGCGACTTATTCTATGCGCAAACTGCCTATGAAATGAATCTGGTAACAGAAGTTGTTGAAGGTAACAATCAATTAATTCGAGCACTTGAATTGGCTGAACGTATCGCTCAGGCAGCACCGCTTGCTGTTCAAGCTGCGCTGAAATCTGCACATCAAGCCTTTTTACAAAGTCCAGAAACTGCATTTGCCAATTTACAAGATTTGCTCACGCCATTACTTGCCTCACAAGATGCACAAGAAGGTGTAATGGCAATGCTTGAACGCAGAGCACCACAGTTCAAAGGCAAATAATTGATTATTTTAAATTCATAAATAGTCAGCGATGTAGATCTATAGAGAAACGATGATGCAAAATGTAAAACACCAAACCGGAACAGACGCTTCAAGTAAAACAGACTTTGCTAATGAAAATAGCTTCAATGCACAGTCTGTTACTTTTAAAGCTTTAGATGGATATGAACTGAATGGAACACTCTATTCTCCAACACATCCAAGTACAGCTAAAATCGTCCTTGCAAGTGCAACAGGTGTGCCACAAGCGTTTTATCGTCGTTTCTCTGAATATGCGACACAACTGGGTTATGAAGTCTTAACATTTGATTATCGTGGAATCGGAAAATCTGCTCCGCGACATTTAAAAGGCTTTCAAATGTCTTATCTGGATTGGGGAAAGCTTGATTTAGCTGGTGCGATTGATTACCTCTATGATGAACATGCACCACTATTTTTAGTTGGACATTCCTACGGTGGGCAGGCTTTGGGTTTAACCCCAAACCATCAAAAAATCACAGCGATGTATTGTTTTGGTACTGGTGCAGGTTGGCACGGTTATATGCCTTTTAAAGAAAAAATCAAAGTCCAAGCCATTTGGAATATCGTCTTTCCACCAATGGTTGCTGTCACAGGCTATTTACCATGGAGCAAACTCAATATGGGGGCTGATCTCCCTAAAGGGGTTTATCAGCAGTGGCGAAAATGGTGTAAAAACCCAACCTATTTCTTTGCAGATCCTGAACAACATGAATTACATGAGCAATATGCACAAGTCAAAACACCGATTTATGCAGTTGCAGCCTTAGATGATGATTGGGCGCTACCAAGTTCTCGTTATGCATTTATGCAACATTATAAAAATGCCCCAATGCACTTTATCAACATCTCAGCAGATGAGTTTGGCTTAAAACAAATTGGTCATATGGGCTATTTCCGTAAAGATTCTGAACAAATTTGGGATAAAATGCTCAATACATTCACCACCTTAATCGCTGATTAACATTTTGAATGTTTAATCAATTCGGCTTGCCATAAGGATATCTATGCGCCCACAAAAACTCTCCTCAGAACAAATGCTCAACATCTGCGCATTGCAATTTAAAGCGCACGGATATGCAGGAACGAGCATGGAGATGTTGGCAAAAGCTTGTGGGTTGAGTAAAGCATCTTTCTATTATTATGCACCAAACAAAGAAGCCTTATTACTCAAAGCCTTAGAACATACACATCAATATTTAAATCAACAGTTGTTCACACTAGATGACTTCAATGAAGTTGATCCAATCACACAATTTGAAAATATGCATCGCAAAGCAATACAGTTTTTTAGCTATGAAATTAAAGGCTGTTTGGTAGGCATCATCTCACTCGAAGCCAGCTCAATTTCGGAACAGATTCTTCAAAAAATTCGAGATATTTTCCAAGATTGGCAAACCGCTTTTTATCAACTTTTTAAGCAAAAACTTAATGAAAATACGGCGCAAAATCTAGCAAAAATCAGTGTTGCGGATTATGAAGGTGCTATTTTAATGTATCGTTTAAACAATGACTTATTTTATTTAGATCAAATTAAATCTAGAATTTTACAAACTCTTGATCAATAAAAGTGCTCATCATTATAATCCACTTTGGAAATAATCAATGAAATTCAATCTTTTAATATTTAGCCTTAGCTTCATACCTACTATTAGTTTTGCCCAATGCAATCAACAAGATCAAATGTCGCTTTATAAATGCATGGAACAACAACTTAAAACTGATAAAGCTAAAATGAACAAACTTTACCAACAAGTCTATAATCAATATGATGAGAAAAATAAAGCATTATTAGAAAAATCACAAAAAGCTTGGCTCAATTATCGTATTGCCCAGTGTGATGAACTTATGAGTAGTTTGACTTATGGTACATTAGGATTAGCCTCTGGCTTTGCCCATCTAGACTGTCAAATCAATTCAACTGAGTTTCGATTAAAAGAATTGAAATCACTTATCGAAAATTAAGTCATTTAAAATCAGACCATTTCTTTTAAGTCACACCTTTTAAGCCTTATCTTTTAAATCACGTCTTTAAACTCAGCTTTATGCTCTATCCCCTCACAATCGACATGGGCATAGAAAATACCGTAACGT
Source organism: Acinetobacter wuhouensis (assembly GCF_001696605.3). Taxonomy (NCBI): domain Bacteria; kingdom Pseudomonadati; phylum Pseudomonadota; class Gammaproteobacteria; order Moraxellales; family Moraxellaceae; genus Acinetobacter; species Acinetobacter wuhouensis. Next base: position 2,868,359 of record NZ_CP031716.1, read on the forward strand.
CCCACATAATATTCAAGTGATTGATCATGATAATGCCAAAACACTGACCATTCGCCAAAATCAAAAGCACCCACTTGGCTTTCTGTATTCATTGGCATTTTACTTAACAGCTCTTGTTGAATTTTTTCCGCTTGTAGGAAGTCTCGCACTCGTAAAGCTTGTGAAAAAAACATTTCGGCTGCCGAGTCAAATAAGCGCTGATCTTCATCGCTAACTTCAACTTCAGTAATCTGATGTTCAATCGTTGACCCTGCGGAATCCTGTGACGAATCAACGGACTCTACCACTGCTTTTTGACGTTCCTCATCAATCATCTGTTTAATGATTTTAGTTTTCTCTGGTAATTCATCATCATGTTGAACAATTTGAGATAAATCTTGTCGTTGTTGATCAAATGCTGCATTGATTTTATGTTTTGCGACCATACGCCATAGGACATACAATACGCCTATCACGAGAATAAAAATAATAATTTTCAACATAATATGATCTCAAACTTTTCAATTGCAATGCAATCTATATACAGCTTTACGGTTTTGTAATTTGAATATTTTTAATAATTTACACTCTAAATTGTATAACTATCTAAATTCGAGTATTTGGCTTAAACGTAACATTTTTTTTCATTGTCAATTTATTAACTTTACAATCGAAATATAGTTGGATGTACTATACCTTGCATATAGAACACCCATTGGATGGTGATTGAATTATTGCAAAGACTTTAACTGAGCTAATTGCTGTTGATCTTGCAACTGTTTTTCAAAGTCAGCTTTGCCTTTTTCCACATAACTTTGTAAGCCTGTAGGGTCAATAAAAGCCCGTTTATCGCCTGCTTGCAACTTTTCCAATTTCTGTTTCATATTAAAACGATCAGCCTTATTGGCAAGGAAAATATCTGCATGAATCGCTTCTAAAGTTTTAAAAGTTTGCTGCATATCTGACACAATATCTGGATAATTTTTATTATTTAACAGGTAATAGCCACCTGTAAATAAGCTATCTGCATAAATCACTTTATAATTTTTAAAATGATATTTTACATCAGTGGTCCAAGACGTCGCCCCAGGCAAATGCCCAGGTGTTGCATGCGCAGTAAAAGTTTGGCGACCAAGTTTAAGCTGTTCACCATCTTTAATAATAATGTCCGCTTTTACCACTGGAAATAATAATTGATTTCCCAAAGCAAAATCCGAAGTCGCGCCATTGGCAAGCATTTCAGCATTGGCAGCACTCGCGATTAATTTTGCCCCACTCCATTGTTTTAATTGCGCAAAACCACCCGCTTGGTCTAAACGTGCATGACTATTCAGCAAATACTTAACATCTGTAATTTTAAAACCTAACTTTTCTATATTGGCTTTAATTTGTGGTGCAGATTGAGCAATGCCACTGTCAATTAGAACCAAACCATCACCTGTGTCAAACAACACGGAAGATAAATTTTCAGTACCGACATAGTAGATATGATTGAAAATCTTGAATGGCTCAATAGGTGTATTCCACGACTCGAACAAACTCAAAGGTGGTGCTTCAGTTAATGCTTGTTGCGCATTTAATGGAGTTGCATGCGCGAGTTGAAAGCTCATCGCCATGAGTGAAAATGCTATTGATTTGATCAGATGCATTGAAGCGGTCCATGCCAATAAAACCGCTATACTTTATCAAATTACGACACTTTTCAATTTTTTATTGCTTAAAAAACAACAAACTCAATGCAAAATTGTAAAAGTTATTTTCAAAATATGAAATTTCAAATAAAAGCTTAGTTCAACACTTTATTGGCAAGTGCATTACTGGCTTTAATTGCAAATTCATCGACATAACGGCTATAAAAATTTGCCACAATCAACGTTGCACCAATCGCACTCAACCCTGAAAAAATCGCTGAAGCAGAATAACTCCATCCCATATTAAAGAATAAATTAAATAGAGGGATACACACCAAATACAGCATTAATAAATGCAGTAAATAAATGGAAAATGATAATTTCCCGAGCCAAACCAGTATCGGATGATCTAAGCATTTGGATAATAATGGGCTCATCAGCACACTATAAACGATCAGGGTTCCTGCCAAGAAGTTGCAATAATCATAGGTGTGCTCTCCCCAAAAGGCATACAACCACTGATAAGATGCACTGGTATTATGCGCACCTGCAAAATATAAACCGAGCAATAACACAGGGATAGCAACATAACTCGTTAAGGTTTTGGCATAAAGATAAATATAGATCCCGATAATAAAGCTCGAAATCCCGAAGCTAAATCCCTGACCTCTCCAATAATAAGCAAGACAAGGAATAATCACCGAGCCTAGCCAAAACGCGATTTTTTTATAGTGGAGTAGATACAATAGAAAAAATAATGCAAATGATCCCATTAACTCAATCGTCATAGTCCATAGCACCCAATTGACATCACTTTCTGAAAATAGAAAAGCACCTATTGTTCCCTCATAGAGGACTTGCTTTAAACTAAAACCTTGCACAGTAAATGCTTGAAGCCACATTCCAACATGATGACTATTAATATGGACAAATTTAAAGACCAGCCAAATGATTAAACAGGATGTCAATGCAGGAATCATAAGACGAGGATAACGCTTTACCATCATCATTTTGATTTTTTTATGGAATTGCTCAGGCTTATTTAATGTCGCATAACTAAGTACATAACCACTCAATACAAAAAATACAAAAACGGCTGCATCACCTGAATAAATAAATGCAAATGGTGAATGATGCGTTGCATTTACCCACGCCAAATCAGTCACTTCATTTGGATCAAAATGATGTAAGTATGGAAAAAAACTCATCGCGAGATGAGAAAAAACGACAGCTAAGCAAGCCAAACCTCGAATGCTCTCTGCCGAATTTATTTTTGCGGACATGAAGGATTCCCTTTGTACATCGAAGTCCCAACAGGTGGGGCTTTGATCGACCAATACTTAGTCGATATAAGTGATACGACCATCCGCATCATGGTGGACAGTTGAAATTTTCTGCTGACGTGAATGAACTAAAGCCTCAACATTTAAGTTGAAATGGTCGGCATAATCCTGTGTAGATTTAGGTTCCATTTCCTTTTTAGTTTTCGCAGGAACAAAGTTACTCCATAACCATAAAGAAACCGCACAAGCAATTAATGCAATTAAACCATTTTCTAAAGCTTTGGCAAAAGCTTCGAAAAAATAATGGATCAACTGTGGTTTTTCCAAAGAAAGATAACCCACCAAAATCACGATTGGACGCCAAAGCAATAACCAAAATGCCCACAACATTGCTGTCATTGTCGTAGAGAAATAACGACGATGCCACGGCAACTGCTTACGCAAATCAATAATCAAAGATTCTGCTTTCATATTTTTGCCTTTGGTCTGATTTTGCTCAGACATATTCAAATCATCAGCCATCTTGGCGCATACCACGGTCAGGACTCACCCAACGCGCTCGTTTACTGCTTCCCAATTTAAGTACTTTGGGAAATGCCACAATACTTGCTGTGACGGTAATCAACCAAAATACAAAAGGATACCAAATCATCCAATAGTAGTTTTTCACTAAAGTCGATTCATAGCGACTGTCCATCCATTTACTGATTGCAAATTGCAATAGACAAGTCGTACCCAATAATATTCCTGTTCCCATTGGTAACAACGGTGAACTGATTGCAGGCGTTCCAAGCAAAGGCAAAACTAAATGTAAAATCCAGAAAATCACCATGATTAACATTAAATATGACCAAACCAAGGTCAGGATCAATTCAATGATAAGGGGCCAAAGAAAATTCAGTTTTGGCTTTAGCAATACATCTATATTTTTTAATAGAACCTGTGCCCCACCCATTGCCCAACGTAGACGCTGCTTCCACAAACCATTAAAAGTTTCAGGCATTAAAATCCACACCAAGGCATTCGGTTCAAAGCGTACTTCCCACCCTGCTCGGTGTAATTTCCATGTCACATCAATGTCTTCGGTCAACATATTCGGTGACCAATAGCCCACCTCATGCACCGCGCTTTTACGGAATGCAGTAATCACACCAGATACAGTAAATAAACGCCCAAAGGTACTTTGCGCACGTTTAATCATGCCCACAATCGAAGAAAACTCACCGACTTGAATTCGACCAAGTAGTGTTGATCGGGTACGAATACGTGGATTACCTGTGACTGCCGCAACTGTAGGGTGGTCGATAAAATGTCGAATCATCCATTGTGCTGCATGCGGATCAAGTAAAGCATCTCCATCAATCCCAATTAAATATTCAGCATCTGTCAACAAACTGCCTGCTTGCAAAGCCATTGCTTTACCTTGGTTCTCCGCCAAATGAACGACACGAAGTTTGTCATATTTCAACGCCAATTCATTCAAAATTTCTTTGGTATTGTCAGAGCTGCCGTCATTAATCGCAATGACCTCAAAGTTTGGATAATCTAATTTTAATGCATGACTAATGGTTTCATGCGCATTGTCCTGTTCATTAAAACAAGGCACAAGTACTGCAACCAAAGGATATTCTTTCAATGGCGCAGGCTGTTTATAAGGCGGATCTTGACGCTCTTTCCAATGAAAAATAACTGCACCGATCATCCACAAAAACGACATGAACAATGGATAATAAAAAATAAAATTTAATATCGACTGCCACAGATGCTGAATTGCATTCATAACAATACCCTAAGGAACCATACGTTGTGGTTTAGAATCGAATACTTTACGCATTTCAGCCGTGTTAGGATGCTCCTCAATTGGATCATCTGGATAATAGCCCACATGCATTACGCCTTGCTGATACAACGAAGCTATCGTTTGCGTCATTTCAGAAGTCGGAATTTTTTGGTTATTGCGCCAATTCACCGCTTGTAATTCAAAAATGGTCTTTTTAATCCCATTCGGCTGTTGTTTCACACGTTTAACTAAATCTTTATAAAACTTGTCTGCATCAGGCGCTTGTTCCATATATGGCATTGCCATGATTGCAGTAAAGTCATATTTTTGAATAGATTGTTCTAAAGACTGTGCATACCAATTTTCAGAATACGCGGACAAGGCAACTTGAGCATATAAATTACGTGCAGTGAGTAAGAATGGTTGGTAATAACGTGCTTTTTGTGCCAAATCCATAGCAAAGTTATCAATGGTTTTGGTTTTAAAATCTGTCCATTTTTGAAGTTTCGCATCATCATTACGAATTTCGTCTAAATCTGCAGGTAAACCAATTTTTTCATAAGCTTTGATCGCATCCGGACTTGCATCTTCATAATCTGACAATGTTGCGTCGTCATGGAATAAGATTCCATCAAATGTTGTCGACTTTGCCAAATCTTCGTATAGGCCTTCAATCACTTTACGCGCTTCAGGTGAGTAAGGGCTTAGACGGTGATAACCCATATTTAAATGGTCACTATTTTTTGCTTGTTGCGTCACTACTAAATCTTTAGATGCAGGATTTGACGCAGGTAATTCCCATGCCAATAATGGCATCCATGCATATAAACGCCCAACTTGTGTCCGAGATTGGATTTGCCATGCCACACGGTTAAACAAGTCAGCACGCATTGGCAAATAACGGTTTGGGAAATACACCATATCCGCTGAACCATTGGCATCTGGATCAGCAAAAGCTTGTAAAAATACTGTTGTGACATGCATATCACGGATACGGTCTAACAAACGCCCTAAGTTTTTCTCTTGCTGTGCTTCATCAGGATCATAGATATAGTCCAAATCGACATGCATAATTTTTTGCGGACGATTATTGTCAGTAAAACCCATTTGACGGCTCTGAATTTCTTGCGCCAATGAGTCTGTTGTCATTCCACCTTCAACCAAGATCCGGTTCATATGACCTAAAGATTTTTCAATATGGTCTGGACCGTCATCTAGGCTAATGGTCATCGGCATGCCTGCTTTTTTAGCCAAAGCAACCGCTTCCATATTGTAGCGTCCATAAGGCCACACCATCACGCGTGGTGCTTTTAGACCATGTGCAGACAAGACCTTATTGTTCTTTTTCAAATCGTTAAAAATACGATCTGCGTAATCCTTGTCATCTTCATAAGTCTTAGTTTTAGGATTATATTCACGTGTCACTGCGGCAGGTTCAGAGTTCCCTTGCGGATTGCCTGTTACACCACGATGTAAATTATAACTATGGCTACCAATCTCAACGATGCCACTCTTCTGCATGGTTTTTAGCTCATCCCACGACAGCAGTTTTTTCCGATCCAGTTTGTCATCACCAAACTGCACCATGGCATTGGCTTTTGGTTCAAGCCACGAACCAACTACAGCGAGCACCACTGGAATTTTACGTTGTTTTAAAATTGGATAAGCGTATTTATAAAAAGACTGATAACCATCATCTACAGTCAATAAAACTGGTTTAGTCGGTAACTTAGATTTACCTTCATTGGCTTTGATAATTTGATCAACATTAACAAAGTTATAGCCATTCTTTTGCAACCAATCTAAATGCAATTCGAATTGCTTCGGTGTCACTGCATACGCTGGCATCACTGCATCTTTCTTTTCAGTAATTTCATGATAGCCAATGATCGTCAGCGTATTTAAATCAATCTTTGGAAGTTCTTGTACCACTGTACTATCAGTAGTAACTGGATCTACTTCTGCCATCGCACTATTATAAAAAGGAGAAAATAATAGTGTTATGCACATCATCGCTGAAGGAGAAAAGTAACGGCTTAACATATATTTAAATACTCAATCATCATTGTTCTAAATCTGAATACGCCCGTAGCACCTCAATGATTGAGGTACTAAAATCCTTTTTTGGACGAAAATAATCAGAGCTTTTACAACGATGATTTAAAAGAATAAAACTGAAACGAATCTTAAAAAACAATTCTGAGTAGAATTATTTATTTGTACTATTTAAACACTTTTAAAACAAAAATATTGTAGATGATTGTTACATGCTGATTATTTAATGGTCTTAGAATCATTACAGTGTGCTTTTTATCACATTATTATCAAAAATAGTAGACGTTAAACAGTAGTGCAATTTTATACTTATAACACTGCTTTATGAACAAACAATGGAGTCAATTCTGATCAGCTTTTACGATCATACGAGACTTAAATTTTGAATCTGCGTGAATAAAAAAGATTATAAAAATAGAGATCAAACTGACCTCTATCTTTTCATTACTATATCTTGCAATACACTTTGGAATAGATATCAATCACGTGTTTTAACGTCAAATAATTCAATCTCAAAAATCAGATTTGAATGCGCAGGAATAATTTTACCCATTTTACGCTCACCATAAGCAAGGTGTGATGGCACGATTAATTTACGTTTTCCACCAACTTTCATCCCCATAATGCCTTGATCCCAACCCTTAATCACACGACCAGTACCAATCACGGTTTCAAAATAGTTTCCACGGTCTATAGAAGAATCAAACTTAGTTCCATCTTCCAACCAACCTGTATAATGCGTGGTAATCAAAGCACCTTTTACCGCCTCTTTACCTTCGCCTACTTTTAAATCAATAATTTCTAATTCAGCTGTCATGTCTTTGCTCCGCGTGATATGTTAGTTCAACACCTTGATATAAGACTTCTTACATAAGTCATAAAATATTCAGATTTAGATTCAAAACCTATTCAAAAATATATCGAGAGTTTCCTTCTCTTGCACCATATATGGCTCAGGGATGAGGAGATAACCTCCGTAAGAGGATGAGGGGCTTCTAATATAAAACCACCTACCTCTTATGAAACGCTGTTTCTCAGCCTAAAAAGATAAGGGAACATTCAATATTAATCTGAATGATTCTGAAAATTATTTTTGCAAGATGCTTATTTGCTTAATTTTACGAAAATTACTGTAACTGCGTCCACTCAATCACGGCTTGAGCATTGTCACCAATCAATGTCCACTCACCATCCATCACATTGAGCTGTAATTGCATCGTACGTTCACACAAATCCTGAATTGCCAATGTTGTTGCTTCAGACAGTTGCCATACCTGAACGTTTTTCAATGTTTTGAGTTTAGAACTACGCTTATACCATTCTGCAACTGCTGATCCATAAGCAATCACTGCCACTTCGCTACAACGTGCTGCGGCTTTTTTAACTTTATCTTCATCAGGCAAACCGACTTCAATCCATTTCACCAATTGCCCAGTTAAGTCTTTTTCCCACAATGCAGGTTCATCAGTTTCAAACAAATCTTTGGTAAATTCCAAACGCTCATCAGCAAAACGTGCAAAAGCTAGAACACGAACCATTAAACGCTCAATGGTTTCAGATGGATGCAATGCCATGGTCAATTGAAAATCGCCATACTGATGCACATCCATATTGGCAATATTCAAATCTGCCTTATAAATCGTTGCTTTAAGTGCCATGAAAATTCCAAAAAATAAGTTCTCAAATATGGCGCACAGTCTATAAGATTTTAAACAGGATTACTGATTTATTTCAGCTTGGTCAATCCGACAATTCAGCAAAGCATTTTCGAAATTCTCCCAATCTCTATGATCTGAGTCCGCTGTATTTTGGATAATGATTTCAATGCGATTATCTAAACTTTCTTCACCTGACTTATAGTTCAAGTCTTCTGGATTGAAATTGAATGTCATCCAACCTTGATTGGTATTAAAAATTCCTTTTATGCGTAACCAATCTTTTTGCTCACATAACACATCCAGTAAATCGTAAAAATCAAACTTCCACCGTTTGGAAAATTTCCAACCTGCAACCGTATAACCATTTGAAGATTCAACATAGTGATATGGCAACTGCTTAATCACTGGAAGTTCTGCATCCAAAGGAAGCTGTTTTTGCACTTGAATCAAAGGTACAACTTTTCTTTGAATACCTTGATGTGGCACGTCGATTTGTGAAATTTCAATATCACCCTGTTCTGCCAATAACCATGTTTGAATAGACGTTAGATAATCTGTTTTAAAATGATGCAGCTTCTGTTGATCTGCATCATTCATTGAATCAGCATGGGAAACCACCACAATTTGCGCAGCTTTGAGTTGGTCTTGAAATAAATCTTGCTGAATAAATGCCTCATCATGTAAACGACTACCATCCACAACTGTCACTAGTGCGCGCATATCAATTTGCGACTGCCAATGCGGTTCAGTTAACTGTTCTAAAAGCTGTGCGGGATGTCCCAAACCCGTCGGTTCAATAAATAAGCGATCAGGTTGTTTCTCTTGAATTAAACGAGATAACGCAATTTGCATTGGCAACTGACCTGCACAACACAAACAACCGCCCAATAGCTCTTTGACTTCATAGCCCGAATCTTGCGGTAATAATTGTTGATCAACCCCAATTTGCCCAAATTCATTCATCAAAATTGCCCAAATTTCCCCTTCAGGCTTCTGTTGTAGTAGATGTTGCAATAAGGTGGTCTTTCCTGCACCTAAAAAGCCAGAAATGATATGGGTCTTTACTGTTTTTTGCGCAAGAATCTTCAAAGTATCAACTCAACGTTATGAAATATGACGGGTTATGAGAAATTAGAACACGGTCTATTATGATTCAAAATCTGTGTGAAAGTTACGATTTAAAATCTATTTTTTAGATAAAAATATCTAAAAAAATTCAAAACTCCAATACTACATTCATAAACCATCCACATTCAATGTTGAGTCTAAGTAAAAAATGAGATTATTTTTTAACCAAATTTTCATATTTTCATACACTTTAAGCGCTTCATAAAAGCGATTTATTCACAAAATTATTACATAAGATAAGGCTTTGTTTTAAACACGTAACTCGTACTGTTTCGCTTTGTTGTAAAGGTTGCTCAATTTTTATTCTGCACTTAGCATGGATTTACTCCTTGTGAACTGCAACGCATTTAACACTCGACGCTCTCACAAGACTTTTACGCTTAAGACGATTAAATCGTCATTTAATGAACAAAGGATGCCACAATGAATTTAGTTAAAACACTTTTAGCAACTACCCTTGCTTTAACAGCTTTCTCAACTTTTGCTGCAAAAGAAAAAGCAGCACCGGCAGCTGAAGAACAAGTTGTTGTTTCTACTCAAGAACAACCAACTGCTTCTGAAGAAACTCAAGCTGCGGGTCAACCATCTGCTCAACCTGCAACTGAAAGTGCTGCTGAAGCACCGGCTACTTCAGCACCGCAAGCTAGTCAATAATTAATAATTATTATTGATAAACAAATCTCTCCAGAGATCACATCAGATTATTTGAAAAGATAATCTGGATAAAAAGACTAAATCATGCTGCGATTTAGTCTTTTTATTTTGCATATACTATCTAAAATCAACTTTTCAATTTTTATCCAAGCTGTCTATATTCCAAAGCCATTTAGATACAAAAGCAATCACAGTGAAATGTTTTAAATATAAGTATAATTTTCAATGAAGGACGATAAGATAAATTCCTTTTCATTGATAGTTTAAAAGAATCATTGAATTAAAAATGAATATGCTTAATTTTAAAATAAACCAAATAAAAACAGAACATTATTCAATACTCCATTTTTTAAGCACTCAAATTCACAACGAGTTATCCACTATGGCATAGCTAGGCTTAGACCCTCATTTCAGTCATTAATATGAATATGTTGTGATTTGAATGGAATAATCGCTGTGAGTTCAAAGATTGATTACACCACGCAAGTGGCTATTTTAGGTGCGGGTCCTGTAGGTCTGACAATTGCCAATTACTTAAGCAAACAAGGCGTATACGTGACTGTGGTCGAGCAACTGGACAGTTTAATTGATTACCCGCGTGCGATTGGGATTGATGATGAATCTCTGCGTACCATTCAGTCACTGGGTCTGGTGGACAAAGTCCTGCCACATACCACGCCAAATCATGCAATGCGTTTCCTAACGCCTAAAGGTCGTTGCTTTGCAGATATTCAACCTTTAACCCGTGAATTTGGCTTCTCACGCCGTAATGCCTTTATTCAACCGCAAGTGGATAATGTGTTATTACAAGGTTTGGAGCAATATGAAAATACGCAGGTTTTATTCTCACGTCATTTAGATGAGTTCACTCAGGACGCCAATGGCGTCACGCTGAACATCCAGAATAAAGATGGTAATAAAGAAGTCATCCATGCACAGTACTTAATTGCCTGTGATGGAGGTAACTCAATCGTCCGTCGTACTTTAAATATAGGTTTCGATGGTAAAACAGCACCGAATCAGTGGATTGTGATTGATATTGAAAATGACCCATTGGCGACACCACACATTTACTTGTGCTGTGACCCTGTGCGTCCGTATGTGTCAGCTGCCCTGCCTCATGGTATCCGTCGTTTTGAATTTATGGTGATGCCTGGTGAAACACAGGAAGAACTCAGCAAACCTGAAAATATTGCCAAACTTTTATCTAAAGTTTTACCAACCACTGATGGCATCGAAGTCATCCGTCAACGTGTCTACACACATAATGCCCGTATCGCAGATAAGTTCCGTGTAGATCGTATTTTACTTGCAGGTGATGCAGCGCACATCATGCCCGTATGGCAAGGTCAGGGTTATAACAGCGGTATGCGTGATGCTTTTAACTTGGCATGGAAAGTGGCTTTAGTGGTTCAGGGTAAAGCGAGTCCTGAGCTATTGGACAGTTATCAAGTTGAACGTAAAGACCATGCCAAAGCCATGATTGATCTTTCGGTAATGGCAGGTCATGTCCTTGCACCACCGAAAAAATGGCAAGGTTTCGTTCGTGATGGGATTGCTTATGCATTGAACTACATCAAACCGATCAAGCAGTATTTACTGGAAATGCGCTTTAAACCGATGCCGAAATATAACGACGGGGCTTTGGTTAAAGACAACAATAAAGAATCACCCGTCGGTAAGATGTTCATCCAACCACAGGTTCAGCTTGAAAATGGTCAGACTGTTTTACTCGATGAGGTAATCGGTAATGACTTTGCTGTAATTGCCTGGGGTGTAGACCCGAAATGGGGCATCAATGACGCCAATATGAAAGTATGGCAATCTTTGGGTGTGAAGTTTATTCAGGTGCTTCCTGCTGTGCAGCTGGGCAATGAAAAACGTAAAATCCATGATGGTGTAATCACGATTGGTGATACAGGTACAGAGATTCGCTCATGGTTCGGTAAAACAGATCAAGCGATGGTGATTTTACGTCCTGACCGTTTCGTAGCAGCATTGGCGATTCCACAAACCATGAATACGGTTAGTCAGCAACTTTTTAGTAAATTACATGCGAAGTAATGGATTGATTTAAAAAATCTTAATTCATTAAATTTAAGAATCCTTAAACACTTAAGGATTCTTTCTTAGTTCAAAATTCAACCAATCAAATGCCTCTTCTTTCTCTATTTCAAATCGACCCAAACCACACCACATCTTTAACCGAATCACGTTGCTGAATTAGTTTTAAGAATGGTTTAAATTCGTCTAAATACGGCACAATTTTAAACGTGATCGCAAAGACCAACCAATACGCCAAAAACAAATCCGCAGCAGAAATTTTTTCACCTAACAAATAGGGATTGGCTTTACTCAGCCCTGCCTTTATAAAGTCATAGACCAACGCTTCAGTACCAAAACTTAGACTGCCCTTTTTCTCAGCAGCCAATTCAGGTGAAACATTTAAACCTTTAAAATCCATCATCTCAGTCATCGGTCCATGACAGAAGAATAACCATTTCAAATATTCACCACGTTTCGGATCATTCAATGTAGGTGCAAAACCTTTCTCGATAAATTTATCTGCTAAATAAGCAAAAATTGCAGGTGTTTCTGAAATGACTGAATCGCCATCCACCAAAAAAGGGACTTTACCCATCGGATTTAAAGCCAAATATTCAGGCTGACGCAGATCTTTATATTCCACCTGAATGATTTCGACTTGATTTTCAATGTCGAGTTCTTTCAGCAAAGGGAGCAGTGTATTTCCGCGAGAGTGCGCATTGGTATAGAGTTTCATTATTATAATCCGATTGAAATTGTACGATGTGATTTGAATAGTGTTATTTGGATAGAATCAGCATAGCGTAAATCAAATATTTTTATGTATAAGAATGATGAAACAAAATAACAAGGATTGGAAAACGAAGATCATCAGAATACGGAATCTATCCTGATGATGCATGAATCAATAAATGATAACGACAAATTTAATGAGATAAATTTAGTGAATCGTAATCTCATAATTAAAGTTTTCAGCAAAGCCCAAAGACTCACGATATTCAATCGGATGCCCTTGAATGTCCTTCGCAACACGGCAGACTTGAACTAAAGCTTCTGACAATTGATTGGCTAAGTACGGATCTTGAAGATTCTTTTTAAAAGAAAGTTGTTCGACCGCAGAAGACACAAATTGCCCACATTTTTCATAGTAAAATGGATAAAGTAAATTCGCGAAATCTTTGAACGCAATATCTTTGAGCGCTGAAAACAACTGCGCTGACAGCCAAATTTTCTCACTTAAAACCACCACATTTTCATTCAAACGCACACGCTCGATATAAATCAATGGATCGTTTTCACTCAGTTGCAATTTTTGATTGATTGCAGGAACTGCCTCAATAATTTCTAATTTTTTAATTTCACCGATCGGTTGTACATCTTCACCGAATTGATTACGCATACGAAAAAAACGCATCAGAGATGTCGCAAAGTTAGGCTGTCTTAAAAATGTTCCTCGCCCTTGCGATTTTACCAACAAACCATCTTCAACTAATCCTTCAACGGCTTTACGTACTGTTCCGACAGACACGCTATACATGCTGGCTAATTCTTGTTCAGATGGAATAGGTTCATCAATCGTCCATTTAGACTGAACTAAAAGCTTTTGAATTTGCCAACGTACTTGCTCGTAGCGAGGCAATTTAAAATTTTTAAATGCATTTTCATCAAGCATTTGCATAACTATTTCAAAATGAGGATTTGACAATCATAACACAACATACTTTAATACAAACATCTAAACATATATATGTTTGTATGTTTATGAGTCATATACTGTCAAGGAGAGATGACAAATGACGATGCTTATTCTTGCTGCTTTAGCCATATCTATTGGCTTAGGTTACGTGACGAAAATCAATATCGGATTTTTTACGATCATTTTTGCCTATTTGATTGGTTGTTTTGGTATGGGACTCAAACCATCTGAAATCATCGAACTTTGGCCAGTAAAAATTTTCTTTATTATTTTTTCTGTGACCTTGTTTTATAACTTTGCTCTTGCCAATGGTGCACTCGAAAAGCTTGCCAGTCATCTCCTGTATAAATGTCGGAAATTCCCACAGTTATTGCCTTTGGCAGTGTTTTTTGCCTCAACCATCATCGCGGCTTTAGGTGCAGGTTTCTATACCGTCTTAGCCTTTATGGCACCAATCACCCTATTGTTATGTCGTAAAACCAATATGAGCATGATCATTGGTGGTATGGCGGTCAATTACGGTGCGCTTGCAGGTGCAAACTTTATGACCTCGCAAAGTGGCATTATTTTCCGTAGTTTGATGGAAAATGTCGGCATTGATAGCGCAACCAGTTTCAGCTATGCCACAGGTATTTTTGTGGTGACACTGGTTATTCCGATTGTGGTATTGGGCATCTACACTTTATGGAATCGAAATAGTAATTCGATTCATATTGAAGATACACCACCTGAAGCATTTGACGAAAAACAGAAAAAGTCTATCGCCCTAATTATTGGCATGATGGCGATTGTTTTGATCTTCCCGATTTTAAATTTATTGATGCCAGATCAACAGACCATTGCCTTCTTAAACTCAAAAATTGATATCGGTTTTATTGCCATCATCTTTGCCCTGATCAGCCTGTTCATGAAACTTGCCGATGAGAAAAAAGTCATGGCATTGGTTCCTTGGAACACTTTAATCATGATCTGTGGTGTCGGCATGCTCATTGCATTGGGTGTAAAGCTCGGTGTCATTACGCAACTGTCTGATTGGTTAGCCAATAACGTGCCGATTTGGTTGATCCCGATTCTGATTTGCTTGATCAGTGCCATCATGTCTGTTTTCTCAAGCACTTTAGGTGTGGTTACACCGACGCTTTTCCCGATTGTACCTGCGATTGCACTTGCTTCGGGCTTAAACCCTTTGGTCCTTTTCCTTTGCATCGTTGTTGGTGCGCAAGCTTCCGCCATCTCCCCGTTTTCGTCTGGCGGAAGCCTAATTTTAGGATCAGCACCCGCGGATGTTGATAAAAACCAACTCTTTAATCAACTGTTATTTAGAGCTGTTCCTATTGGTTTAATCGCAGCTTTGATTGCAGTACTGATACTTAAATTTGTAATGTGAGATAAAAATGTTTGCTGTTGATACGCATGCCCATGTATTTTCAAAAAATGATCCTTGTATCGCCACTGCACGCTATACACCAGATTATGATGCTTCTGTAGGCGAATATATTGCGCATCTGGATCAACATCATTTAACACATGGCGTTTTAGTTCAACCCAGTTTTTTAGGTACAGATAACCGTGCAATGCTGAATGCTATTGCGCAATATCCTGAACGTCTCAAGGGCATTGCGATGGTCGAGCCAGACCTTTGCATTGATGAATTGGTCAAACTCAATCAGCAAGGCATTGTAGGGGTTCGTTTAAACCTATTTGGTAAAGAACTACCAGATTTTTCTACCTCTGCATGGCAGAGCTTGCTTAATCATTTATCTTTTATGAATTGGCAAATTGAGTTACATGCACCGCCCGCCTATTTGGTGCAAATCTTACCTGTGCTAAGTCCGTATAAACTCAATGTGGTGATTGACCATTTTGGACGTATTGACCCAATTAAAGGTATCGCAGACCCTGATTATCAAAACTTTTTGAATATGTTAGATGCAAATCAACACTGGATTAAAGTCTCTGCTTTTTATCGTCTGGGACAATTCCCTGAAAATATTGCAGTTGCAACTCAAGCCTTTCAATTACTCAAAGAAAAAGGTTTTATGCATAAACTCATCTGGGGCAGTGATTGGCCACATACGCAGCATGAATCTAAAATATCTTATGAAACTGCCATAAAAGCATTTAAGACAATTGTTCCTGATCTCAAAGAACAGCAACAGATTTTGAGTGAAAATGCGCAAAAGCTTTTTTTATTTTAAGACCATAAAATAATACCAATCTGTTAAATTAACTTTATATAAATTAGCCTCTTTTGCTTTTCTGCACCAATCGCTTTAAACGTGGTGTTGCTATTGTGAGGCGACATGGATGTCGCCGTTGGGCAAGGGTACAGGGACGAACCCTTTGCCCAACAAAGGATTTTTGTCACCTTGCGGAATACATTCCTCATCCTTCAAAAGTGAGGCATCGACTACGCAAAGCAATTTAAACTTGTCAATGTAATTCGAGTCTGTGCAAACCTTTAATTTATATTATCTAACTTTAATAGAATGGTATAACAGCTTTTAAAATTCGATAGATAAAATAAAGTCGGAATAATTTAAGTTATTCCGACTTTTTTATCGTCTAGCATTTTGATTGGCTCAGAACATTTCCATATAAAACTGTTCTTTTAAAATTTTTAAAATCAACGCAATCGCTTCATTTTTCTGATCTTTACGATAGCTCGCATACAATCCAATCATCGGTAAAGGCTCGATGGTATTTTTCACCACGATCTTATCGCCCAGTAAAGGAATCACATAGGCAGGGACTAAACTCCAGCCTACACCCATACCCACCAAATTGACATTCAACAAAATATTGGTCGACTTCTGCACCACATTAACATTCAGCTTAGACTGCTTGAAGAAATCTTGAATAATTTTATGCAATTGAGGTGAAGCATCTTCATCACTAATCACAAAATCTTGATGATTAAATTCTTTAATACTCACTGTGCGCTGATCTGCAAATGTAGAAGCCTTTGGAATAATTAAAGCCAGAGGTTCCTGAAAAACCTGCACATTTTCAAACTCACCCGACTCATCGGGATAACGGGTAAATGCAATATCAATTTCACCCTTACGCAAAGCACTAAACTGTGCTGAATCCGTCAAACTGTGGAAATCAATTTTAATCTCAGGAAAATGCGCCCGAATATTCGGCATGATGTATGGAAATACTTTCATTTCTGCGACAGGAACAAAGCCAATTTTTAACTGATCTTTATTGATATTGGCGATTTGACGTGCATCATAAATGGCTTTTTCAGCGTGTTCTAAACTCAGCAATGCCTCTTTTAAAAATGCTTTCCCCTCTTCGGTCAACTCAACTTTACGGTTGGTACGAATCAAAAGTTGCACACCAACTTCATGTTCCAAATCTTTAATTTGCTGACTGAGCGATGGTTGTACCGTACACATTCGATGTGCCGCTTTAGTAAAATTTAACTCTTCAGCAACAGCAACAAAATATCTTAAATGACGTAATTCCATAATGCAGTCCTCACTGTACTGAAGTTAACTGTGGTGCAACTTTGGCTTTATAAATGAATAAAGTGACCACGATGATTGCAGCACAAAATAAATAAGTAAAAGAATAGCCCAACTCAGCAATCAATAAGCCCATAAGAACAGAACCGATCGCCATACCAAAGTCGAATAATGTAAAAAAGCTTGCGATGGCATGCCCCATCCGCGCTTTAGGTACAGATTGAATCGCAACAGTTTGAAAGCATGGAAATAATGAACCATAGCCAATCCCGATAAAAATCGCAGACAGCCATAGAATCCATGGATTGGACATAAAACTTACAATCACTAAACCAATAGCAAAGCAAATAAAGGATGGATAAATCACTGAACTCGCACCTTTACGGTCAAATAATTTTCCAATCCATGGTCTGACAATAATCATTGAAACAGCAAAGATGATGAAAAATAGACTGACGTAAGGCAAAAGATGCTTCGACTCTGCATAAGCCGTAATAAAACTCATAATGCTGGAATAGCTAAAAGCAGTGAGCAAAGCAACAAATCCAATGGGAAGTACTTTAAATTCAATGACATCATGAATTGAAAATTTGTTTTTTTGTTCATGCTCAATATTTTGAGATACATTTTTACTTTGCATTGGAATCAATAGGCAGAAGATAAACCCAATACAAATAATCGCAGTAAGAACTTGAAAAAGTATTTTAAAATCTGAATATTGCAAAACAGTTAAGGCAATAAATGGACCAAATACTACCGCCAAATTGGTCGACATCACATAATAGCCCATGCCCTCGCCTTTACGCTGTTCAGGAATAAACTCATTGGCAACAGGTACGGCAACTGTGGTTAGTACACTAAACCAAATACCATGAATGAAGCGTACCAATAACAAAATCCATAAGCTGTCGGCAAATAAATAAGTAAAAGCAAACAGCATGAAGAAAAATTCAGAACCACGAAATGAGAGCTTATGCCCTATTTTTTCAATAATTAAGCCTGAAAATGGACGAATCGCAATGGATGAAATCAAGAATAAGGTCAGCGCTAAACCCGCTTCTTTAACCGAACCACCCAAAGACTTCATGATATAAATCGGCAGAATCGTTAAAAATGCAAAATAATAGGTAAATAAAAACAAATTATTTAAAACACAAAGAATAAATGAACGATTCCATAAACGATCTGGGGTTTGATTTAAACGGGGTGCAGTTGTATTTGCCATTATACCACCTCATCTACACAACGCGCAGGCGCTAAGATTAAGGTGACCAACTGGTGAATATATTCAGCATTTGGAACTTGATTAAAGAAAATAATTTGATAATGAATGGGTGCATATAAGGCATCGAGCATCAATTCATAAGGATAATCTGCTTTAATTTCTTGACGTTGTACTGCTAATTCAATCAGTTTTCGAGTCTGTTCACGGCGCGGTAATAAATATTGTTTAAAAAACTCACCTGCTGCTTCACGATGTTCAGCCATCACCACCAATAAAGCACGACCTACTTGATGATTTAAAGCTTTGGATAACTTAATCAGTTGTTGTTCTAAATTATGCTCAAGACTTTGTGAAAAATCCATTTCAAATACAGAGGCTGTCTGTGCTTTAAAAGTATCAAATACCAGATCAGACTTATGTTTCCACCAACGATAAATCGTTGATTTTCCAACACCTGCTCGTGTCGCAATATCTTCTATGGTCAAGCTACTATATTCATGTTGTTCAAGCGCTTCCACAACAGCATTGAGAATACACTGCTGTCGTCGTGAAGTTTTTTCTATTTCAATCATCCTTGCACCAAACGATACGATACGTTTCGTTTTATTCTAAAAAATCTCTAGCCTTTTTATAAATAGTTGTTTTATTAATCATAATACTTAAAAACGATCATTGAGACGCGTAGACAGCATTTCTGGATTTATACACAATGTACAAATATTCACATTGAAGACTTATATAATAAATGCTCTACTGAACACGTTCTTTGAACTTCTTTTTATAAATAAAACATCTATTAAAAATCTAAGGAATCAAGATGCTTAAAAAACTCATAGGTCTCAGCTTACTCAGCATACTTTTGGTGGCATGTGGCAAACCCTTACCAACAGATAAACATAGTTATTCAGGGACTTGGCAAAGTGAAGATGGTCGCGTGAATTTAATCATCACACCAGAAGGTCGCGTGGAATATAGTAACAAGCAGCCCAATTCAAGCTCATCTGTATCCGCACCGATTACTGAATTTAAAGGCAACAACTTTAGTGCAGGAATTGGACCACTTGCAACTGAGTTTAAAGTTGAGCAAGCTCCTCTGCAGACTGCTGAGGGAACATGGACGATGACTGTCGATGGACATGTACTCAATAAAGTTCAATAAATCCACTCAAAATAAAACCATCTAAAAAATAAAAGACCCCCACAATGGATAATGCCACTCAATTAAGGTTTTTTGGATCCACCCCAACCCTCCTTTTTCAAAGAGGGGTTAGGGGAGATTTTAGGAATCTATCCAATAATTTTTCTTAACTGATCAGCATTATTGACATCGGAGGTCTTTTATTTTCAACTACGAGAATGAATTAACTATGCGATGTCTTTTTATAAATACTGCATGATGGATGATGATTTTCTTGTAAACGTGCCACTTTACGGTGTTCTGCCGCTTCATAACGACAACGTTTCCAATCATTATCCAAGTTCAAAGGTGGTACTTGTTGCGGTTTACCATTTTCATCAACCGCAACCATCGTGAAATAACAACTATTGGTATGACGCACTGTACGTTTACGAATATTTTGCGCTTCTACACGAATCCCAATTTCCATAGAAGTACGACCAACATGGTTGACACTTGCAAGGAAACTCACCATTTCACCGACATGAATTGGCTCTTTAAAATTCACTTTATCTACTGAAAGTGTGACGACATAACTACCAGAGTAGCGACTTGCACATGCATAAGCGACTTGGTCAAGAAGCTTGAGGATGGTTCCACCATGTACATTACCTGAAAAGTTTGCCATATCTGGTGTCATGAGTACGGACATGGTTAATTCTGTTTGGTCATCTGTAGCTGGGATCATTTGATCTAATGGAGACATCGTATGCTAGACTCTATTTTAGGCAGGAGATATATGCCTATTATTATATATCTTTTGAATTAAAAAACATGCTTAATTCGGCAATTGCTCATTATCTCAATTTATGATTGTAAACATGATCATTTATTTGAAATATATTCTAGTGTTTTATTGACTATTCTCTACTTTTTGAAGCATTTCAGCTGCAATATTGTCATATTGAAGTACTTGTTGATCAGACAAATGATATTGGATTTCATAGGAATGATCATGATTTACTTTAGAAATTTCAAAAACCACTTCAGGCTGAATTGCAATTTTAACTTTGTCACCAACAATAAATTTATTCATCTTTTATCTCATTATGCGATTTTAATGATCAACTTCTTTAATCATTTTATCGCACTTAATAGGGTAAAATTATAATAAATTTAAACTCATTGGTAAATTTAAAAATTTGAAAAAACAGAATTTATCCACAGAATGAAATTTTATACTCCAAAAAAAACCTGATCAATAATTTTGCTCAACCTAAGAAGATTAAAAGTAAGAGCGTTAATTTTGGACTTGCAAATGCTCCTGATTTTGTTCAGATTTTAACTTGGTCGCAATTACAACATCTAAATCATGCATCCGCTGATTTGCGGCATCAATACCTGCTTGCATGGTATCTAGCCGTCCTTTGACATCAAAAATATGGGCTTTTTCACGTAAATCAGGTTGAATCACAATATCCGCATTTTTAAGTTCTTCAGCAGCTAAACGATTCTGCATGATATTGATATTTTGGTTAAACAAGCCCCAGACATTGGTTGTTTCTGTATTAACTGGTTGCGCCAATATATCTACCGCTATCACAATATCTGCACCCAGTTGTTTTGCAATATCCACAGGAACAGGACTCACCAAACCACCATCCACATATTCCTTACCTTGAATTTTAGTTGGGATAAACATACTTGGAATTGAAACTGAAGCACGTACAGCTTGCCCTGTATTGCCATAGTTAAAAATAGTTTTTTCACCATTTTTAAGTTCTGTTGCAACCACATACATTGGGATTTTCATTTTCTCTAAAGGGGTTTGATTGATCTGTTTGTTGACATAATCTTCAACTTTTTGACCATCAAAAAATCCCTTCATCCCAATTTTAAAATCACGTACATCGCCTACTTTCATATCTAATGCAATTTGACGTAACTGCTCCGCAGATTTACCACTTGCATAAATTGAACCGACAATACTCCCCGCACTGGTTCCAACAATAAAGTCTGGTTTAACACCATGTTGTTCCAATACTTCAATTACACCAATATGAGCATAACCACGTGCACCGCCACTGCCCAAGACCAAGGCAATGACTGGTTTCTTCTTCACTGTTTGTTTGAAATGATAAAAACTCTTATCTAACTTTGATGTGGCTTCCGAAACTTGTTGTGATTGCAACATTTTCACCTGTTCATTTTTAACAGGTGTAACACTACAAGCCACTAAAGGCAAAGCACAACAAATAGAAATTAAAGTCTTATTGAACAATAGCATATACTCTCGTATTGAAATAATAATCAATGCTCTATTTATCTAAACATAATTTATGAAAATTTGCTGTTGTATTTATTTAAACTGTCATCTTTTTCCCATACATTAAAAGACGTTATGGTCAAAAATAATGCTTTATTTATGCCTAGATTATTTGAAATATTTTGGATTTTTTTAAAACTAGGCTTTACCAGCTTTGGTGGCCCTGCTGCACATTTAGTATTTTTTAAACAGACTTTTGTAGAGCAAAAAAACTGGCTAAATGAACAGCAATATGCTCAGTTACTTGCACTCACCCAACTCCTCCCTGGCCCAAGTAGTAGCCAAATGGGGATGGCGATTGGTTTCTTAAAACAAAACTATAGTGGTGCAATTGTTGCATGGATTGGTTTTACGCTTCCCTCAGTACTTTTAATGGCTTGCTGTGCTATGATCGTGCAACAACATGCTCAATTTTTCGATTCTGCGTTGTTTTCTACCCTCCAATCTATTCTTTTAGCCATCATCATTTTTGCTTTTTGGCAAATGTTTAAGAGTTACTGTAAAACTAAATTTCAATTTACATTAATGTGTTTGAGTACTGTCATTTTAATACTAATTACTAATGCATGGATTCAGTTTGCACTCATTTTCACAACGGGTATCTTTTCATTATTCATCACACACCATCAAAAAAATCATCAGAAAATTCATCCCAAAATTGAGCAAAAACAGAATGCTTCACTATTTGAATTTTCTTACTCAAACAGCTATATCTGGTTAATCATTTTTCTCATACTATTTTTTGCCTTGTGGCTCGGGCAATTATTCACAAGTTCTATACTTTTACAATCAAGCTTTGACTTTTATAAAACAGGTTCATTGGTCTTTGGTGGGGGACATGTTGTACTGCCAATGTTACAGCAAGACTTTGTGAATACAGGATTAATTAACCATAAAAATTTTGAATTGGGTTATATGCTTGCACAGTTTATGCCTGGACCTTTATTTACATTTACGAGTTATCTTGGTGCATTTTTACCACTCACAGATTCAACAATACTCAATATTGGCATTGCGACTATCGCTATTTTTATCCCCTCCTTTTTCTTTATTTTTGCTGCTTTACCTTATTGGTCTAAGTTATTGGAAAATATCTATATCCAAAATATGGTGACCTATATCAATGCCGTGGTCGTAGGATTTATCTTATCAATCATTGTTCCCATGGCTGAAAAATCACTCATTAACATCCAAAATATTCTTTATACTTTTCTAATGTTACTTAGCTTAAAATTAAAAATATCAGTCTTTATCAGTGTTCCAGCTATTTTATTGATTCATTATTTATCCATATTTATTGCATAAAAAAGCCAGTGAGATCACTGGCTTGATGTATAGCTTTATCTAACTTAAACCACGAATTTCAAAATCAACTGAATAACTGTTGCGTTGATCAAATCGACGAAGAATGCACCACATAATGGAACGATCAAAAATGCTTTATGTGAAGGTCCATACATGTTGGTAATCGCTTGCATATTAGCAACCGCAGTAGGAGTCGCACCCATACCAAAACCACAGTGCCCTGCTGCCAATACAGCTGCATCGTAGTTTTTACCCATCACTCGGAATGTCACAAATGCTGCATATAATGCCATTGTCAGTGTTTGCGCTGTAAGAATCACGACCAGTGGTCCTGCAAGATCAGCCAACTGCCAAAGTTTCAATGATAATAATGCCATCGCTAAATAAAGTGATAGTGCCGCATTACCAAATACATCAATCGCGCGATCAAAAATTTTAACGCGCAATAAGCCTTCTAAAATATTTCGAAGGATAACACCACCGCCAAGCGCCCACACAAATGTTGGGAGTTCAAACCATTGCCCTTTACTATAACCCGTCATAAATTCAGCAAAAGCCAAACATGCTGCAAATAGACCCAAGGTGGTAATCGCATTATCAGCAGTGATTAAACGAACTTTTTGTGGGTATTCGAAAGGAACATATTCGCCTAATTCAGAATCTGTATGCTGACTATTTGGATCAGCATCTTTTTCTGTTTTAGGACCAGAAAGTTGGTAACGATTAATCAACAACTTCGCCAATGGCCCACCGATGATACCACCGATAATTAAGCCAAAGGTCGCACTTGCCATACCCAATGCCAATGCACCTTGGATACCGTGTTGCGTCTCAAGGATTTCACCCCAAGCCCCTGCTGTACCATGACCACCAGTCAGTGTGATAGAACCTGCAATTAAACCAATTAGAGGATCTAAACCCAATACTGTTGCCAATCCCATCCCAACAAAATTTTGAACGACGATAAATGATGCAACACAGATCAAGAAGATGACTAAGCCGATCCCACCTTCTTTTAATTTGGCGAAATTCGCACTTAAACCGATTGAGGCAAAGAACACCAACATGAAACTGGTTTGTAACTCGCTGCTGGTGCTAATACTATAGCCCCACAAGTTATGTACCAAGAGAGAAATAATTGCCGCAACAAGACCACCTGCAACCGGTTCTGGGATATTATACTTACGCAGAAAATCGATTTTATTGACAAGGAAGCGCCCTAATAACAATACAATGACGGCAGCAATCAATGTATAGAAGGCATTAAAAGTAAATTCCATATTAATTATCCATTCTTCAGTTATATTTTTTGCTGTAAAGTAATCCTATTTATCTTACTCAAGATTACAGCCTTATACAGCTACGGTTACCAAATCACTGGATAGACACAACAAAAAATAAAAAAGGTAGACTTTCAAGTTTGAAAATCAAAAGATTTTTAGAAAATGAGACTAAAGATAGGCAGAATTACAATGCTGTAAAAACTCAATATTGAAAATAATCATAATGTTACTCCTACTCTTAATGAAAGATCATTTCATCAAAAAATGAGAAATAAAGTTTCAAAAATTGATAATTTTCAAAACTGGGAAAACATGCAAGTGAACTATCAAATAGTATCAACATGAAAAAAGTGCGTCAATTATGCATTTTTTTTGACAAATGTCTAAACTTTTACGCATTTTATAATATCTCAATTTATTTTATGGATGTTTTCAAAATAAAAAACCGAGGAATCAATCCTCGGTTTCTTTAAATCGTATATATTTCTAAATTAGAAATTATATTTCGCCATCAAACCAACACGGTTATCTTTGAATGAATCACCTTTGAAAGTTTCACGCTTACCATTCACATATTCGATACCAAGATCAATTGGTTTAGCTGGTGAATAAATCACGTTTAGCCAAGCCTGTTGAACTTTTTCGTTTGCACTTTGGTTCGCTTTAGCAAAATCAGTACCATTATCAGCAAATAATGCACCATATGCTAAAGTCGAACGTAGATTTGGTAAGATTTTATAAGTTCCACCCACTTGAACCGCTGTGAATTCATTTTGCTCAATATCACCATTTACAACTGAGTATGCACTATTACTACCGTATAGGTAGTTATTGTTACCCACAACATAAGATGCATCAGCAAAAAGTTTTAATGGATCTGAAACTTTGAAATCAGTACCTAGACCAATACCCCAACCAGTTTTATCCTTACCAACGCTGTCATCTTTATAGTTTTCAACTAGGACACGTGCTGAAGCATTACCATTTCCACCAGCATATGATTGTGTAACTTTACCAGTTAACACAGGAAGGCTATATTTGATCGTTGTACCTGTAACGCCTGTACTATTTCCTTCTTCAGCTGCAACCAAAAGTTTTGTCGTTGGTGCTAAAGTATATGAATAACGCACTTGAGGGATACGTGTTGTACCACCACCCACGTTCGTTGCAAAATCAATCATTTCAGGCGCATGGCTAGATAAGAAGTTTGAAGTCGTTTGACCAAATAACCAACTGTTATAAGTTAAATATGCATGACGAATACGAAGATTTTCATTTGCACCATTACCTGCAAAATCAACTTCAACTTTACCGCCCACTTTTGCATCGCCAGCAGGTGTATTAAAATCTAAACCGATACGTGTTGTTTTGGCAGTAGCGCGAAGTTTATCTTTCGTTTTACCATCTGTGCTATTTACTTTGTTGAAATCATCATCTGCACCTTCAATGATGTAGTTTGCATCACCACGTACAAAACCGTAAATGTTAATGTCAGCGCCAGATTTTGATTTTAAACCCGCTGAACCTGTTGCAGGAGAAGAATCAACTTTAGACTCTACAAGGCGAACTTGTTGTTGCTGTTGTTGAAGAAGTGCTTTGAGCTCTTGAACTTCGTTACGAAGTTGTTGAATTTCTGAATTGTCAGCTGCTTGTGCAGTATTTACCATTAGCGCAGTTACTGTCAGGGCTAAGCTCTTAATGATAAATGACTTACGTTGTGTAAATAGACCCATGAAATATTCCTCGTCTTTTAAAAAGTTGTGCATCCGTACAATTTTGACTTTTTAACCCCAATACTTTGCTAAAAAATCGTTTTTTGTTTTTGCAGTAAATTCATACTACATTGAAAAAACATTGCACTTTTATGCTTGCTATAAATTATGTAAAGCATTGAAACTAAGTTCAAACCCAAAAGTAACAATTTGTGTATAATTCTTACACAGTTGTAATCTAGCTTAACTTAACATCATTATTAAATCAGTTTTACCGAATAAGAATCAAATATCAATTCTTTTTTTAGATTAGTATTTCTATAATCATTATATAATCTAGGGTTTAGGGAATTCAGTTGAAAATGAATATTGCTACTCTAAGACTATCGTATATAGTTATTTCGATAAAAAAACGCATCAATAAAGGACTTTTATGAATTTAGAACATGTTCAAGCAGTAGATCAGGCAATTACAGGACGTCATTCAGTACGTGCATTTTTGGATAAAGCTGTCGATACACAGACGATAAAAGATATTTTAAATGTTGCTTGTCGCGCGCCATCAGGTACAAATACACAGCCTTGGAAAGTTTATGTAGTCACTGATAGAAAACGCCAAGAGATGATTGATCGTGTCTGTGCAGCGCAGATCGAATTGTTTACCCAACCTGAACTTGCAGAAAAATATACAGAAACTTTTCCTTATTATCCTGAAACTTGGATTTCACCTTTTATTGACCGCCGTCGTGAAAATGGTTGGGGGCTTTATGGGCTACTTGGCATTCAAAAAGGTGAAAAAGAAAAAATGGCAACGCAACAATTGCGGAACTATCAATTGTTTGATGCGCCTGTCGCGCTGTATTTCACAGTCAATAAAGCCATGGGAATTGGTTCAAAAATGGACATTTCCATGATGATTCAAAACGTCATGGTTGCTGCCAAAGCACGTGGTTTAGATACTTGCCCTCAAGCCGCATGGAATCACTTCCACAATATTGTTTTAGATGTATTAAATGCACCAGATGATGAAGAGTTGGTATGTGCTGTTGTTTTAGGTTATGCAGATCCAAATCATATTGTGAATACATTTATCACACCACGTGAGCCTGCTGAAAACTTTACTGTTTTTTTAGATTAAATCTGAAAACTTGATATGAAGCAGATTTGGTAGATGCTAGGTCTGCTTGAATAAGCTGAAAATGCATCAACATTTAATAAAAAATTAGACTGATAAAATATGAATAAGAATATACTGATTTTCCTTGGATTTTTCACATTGAGCGCTCATGCGAAAATAAATTCACCTTTCTTACAACTTCAAGCTGAAGTACAAAAAGCTATAGCAGATCCAACAGGCATTATTTCTCAAGGAAGCGATAAGCTCAGCAATAATGAACATTTGCAGATGTGGATAAAAAAACTCCTGAAGATGATTTAAGCCCTTCTATTAAAGCCTTCATCATCTATGGTTATACACAGAAAGATCAGAACCTTGAAATCACCAATTATATGAAAGGATACTCATACCTCGACTGCCAAAACAAAAAAACAGCGATGCGATCAGGGCTTGTTCTCGCAAAAAACGGCGAAGGAAAAGTAGATTATGAGAACTCAACCTTAGTCTGGAAAAGTAAAAATCTGACAGGACAAGCAGGAAAAGACTTTCTTAATTTTTATAACCAACTATGCCCTTCGGCATCATCAATTTCGCAAACAAACAATTAAATAGTGGTGACTTGATCATTATGTAATCTTTTGTAAATTCACATTGAAAAATATATTGTCTTTATGACACTATATATGTATAGGCAGTTAACCACCATAGAGAGATATGAAAATGTCTATTCAAATCAAAGATACAAATAACAATATCATTCCTGTGCAATGCATGCAGTTTGCAGGCGGTGAACGCCATGTACAAGTTGATGCAGAAATTTTAAAAACACTGACAGACTGCGTGCATGTTCAAGCCAAAATCAGCAACAGTCAGGATTTAATGGATTATCTTTTGCTTGAAAATGTATTGCTCAATCAAGGTTTAAGCATCGATTTGGAAATCCCCTACTTCCCTTATGCACGTCAGGATCGCATCTGTGCAACAGGACAGGCTTTTTCCTTAGACATCATGACCAAGTTGCTGAATCTCAATGCTGAACAGTTTCCACAGCAACGCCGTTCAATCACCGTTTGGGATGCGCACAGTGTAGTAACTGAAAAATTACTGCATGAAAATACCCATTTTCTAAATATCGAAAATGTGCAATCGAGCGATATTATTTTACAAAGCAAGGCATTAACCGAAATTTTAAAGGCTGAAAATACGGTGTTGATCTGTCCTGATGCAGGGGCAAAAAATCGTACTCAACACATTGCAAATGTCATCAATGATTTAAGACAGCGTGAAATTGAGATTATTTATTGCGATAAAAAACGTAATCCTGAAACAGGGAAAATCATGAACTCACATGTCAATGCTACGGATTTAACAGGCAAAGTTGCGGTAATTACCGATGATATCTGTGATGGTGGTGCAACCTTTAAAGGCATTGCCGAAGAATTAAAAAAGCTGAATTGCGAACATGTGGTGCTCTATGTCACGCACGGCATTTTCAGTAAAGGCTTTCAGGTTTTTGAAGGATTGGTTGATCAGATTTTTACTACGAATAGCATCAAGCAAACTGAACATGAAAAGCTGACTGTTATTAACTTTTCAACAAAATAATACAACGAATAATATTGGAGATATAAAATGAGCTTAAAAATTAATCCATTAAATGCTATCGACTTTTATAAAGCAGACCACAGACGCCAATACCCTGTCGGAACTGAATATGTCTATGCTAACTTCACGCCACGTTCATCACGTTTAGCCAATATGTTGCCTGATTTTGATGACAAAATCGTGTTCTTCGGGCTACAAGGTTTTATCAAACATTTTTTAATAGAAACATGGAATGAAGGCTTTTTCCAACAGGATAAAAACAAAGTCGTATCTAACTATAAGCGCCGTATGGACAATGCATTGGGCGAAGGTGCGATTCCTGTCGATCACATTGAGGCTTTATATGACTTAGGCTATTTACCGATTAAAATTAAAGCCTTAACTGAAGGCAGCCGAGTCAATATGAAAGTACCTGTATTGACCATTGTAAATACGTTGCCTAAGTTCTTTTGGCTGACCAATTATTTAGAAACAGTGTTGAGTGCAGAACTTTGGAAGAGTTGTACTACAGCAAGCATTGCTTTTGAATACAAACGCTTATTGACTGAATATGCAATAAAAACAGGCGCACCGCTCGATTTTATTCCTGTGCAAGGACATGATTTTAGTAGCCGTGGCATGAGTGGTATTTATGATGCAACGCAAAATGGTGTGGGTCACTTAACAAGCTTCATCGGTACAGATGCAGTATCTGCGATTGATTATGCGGAAGAATATTATAATGCTGATGGCATCATAGGCGTATCCGTACCTGCAACTGAACATAGCGTCATGTGTATGGGCAGTGAGGACAATGAAATTGATACCTTCCGCCGACTCATCACGGTGCTTTATCCATCAGGTGTGGTCAGTATCGTGTCGGATACATGGGATTTTTGGCGTGTGATTACTGAATTTACAGTTGAACTCAAAGCTGAAATCCTTGCTCGCCAACCGAATGCTTTAGGTTTAGCAAAATTAGTGTTCCGTCCTGATTCAGGTGATCCTGTAAAAATCATTTGTGGCGATCCTGAGGCTAAAGTCGGTAGCCCTGCATTTAAAGGTGCTGTGGAATGTTTATGGGAAATCTTTGGCGGTACGACTACAGACAAAGGCTATAAAGTTTTAAATGAACGTGTTGGCTTAATTTATGGTGATTCGATCACTTTAGACCGAGCTTTACGGATTTTAAAAGGCTTGGAAGCCAAAGGTTTTGCATCGAATAATTTGGTCTTTGGGATTGGTAGTTATACCTATAACTATCTGACTCGTGACACTTTTGGTTTTGCAGTTAAAGCGACTTGGGGACAGGTGAATGGCGTTGCTCGTGAATTGTTTAAAGACCCTGCAACAGATTCGGGTATTAAAAAATCTGCCAAAGGTTTGTTACGTGTTGAAAAGACTGCACATGGTTTTGAATTGTTTGATCAACAAACACTTGAGCAAGAACAACAAGGTGAGTTAAAAACGGTATTTGAAAATGGTCGCCTGATTCGGGAGTGTAGTCTAGATGAGATTCGAGAACGATTAAATTCAAATTTATAACCCAACAATATTGCATTCAGCTTTGCTACAAAAAGCTGAATGCATCAATCAATCTTATTCAAATACACCAGCAAAATAATATGTTCCATTGATTGTATTTGAACCAATTTTCACATTATTAAATGTAAAATTTTGCTTTGAATTATCTACCGTTAAACCAGTACATGCTGTATTTCGATCTCCACAATGATAAATCGTTTCACCTTGAGTTAAAGTCGCACTTAAATGACCTTTAAATTCCTGAATAATAGTAAGATTACCTTGTTCTTTAAAACCTAGTTCATAAAGTTTCTGATCATTTCGCGTATATGCTTGAACATTTGAATTTATCAAAGATAGTTTATTCATATTATTCAAAATTAAATTTGATTGATCAAATGGTACAAATGCATTTGAGCTTAAAATTTTCATCTGATCATTTGAATTTTTGAGTTCCAAACTATTTAAGTTTAGTTGCAATCCCTGAGTTGAGGTAGACCATATTTCATTTGGTAAATCAGTAATTCGATATGTATCAGTATCCGTCGAAATAACGATAGCAATATCATTTTCTGAAGTTGTATTATAAGTTTTAATAATAGTCAGAAATATTGATTTATCGCCATTTTTTAATATTAGACTCCGCTCTGTCCGTAGAACTTGATTTTCATAAGTTGAGTCAACCTCCTCATAACGTTGAATTTGGTATTCATCTTTATCAAATATGATTTTTCCTTGTATTGGTATTGCAGGAAACCGATTACTTTGAAAAATTGGCCAATTGCTTTCTGAATAGTAATTCAGTTTTCCAGATACTGTTACATTTTTTAATTCTGATAAATCTGTAATTTGATGAGATGAATCTCCCATATAAAATTGATTTGGTGCATCCACTAAAGTGACTTGAATTTTCTTTTTTTGATTTAGGTCTGTAATCGAGTATGTGCTATTTGATGAACAATTAAAATTAGGAAAACAAATAACTAATTTAGCTTGATTGATACCTGCCTTAGTATATGCCATTGTAAGTTTTACGTTGTTGTCTTTATTAAATTCTACATTCGTAAATGCAGGATATACTTCACCAATAGCATTAAAAGAGCCTAAAGAAATAGGTTGATTACCTGTGGCTACGATTGTGTACTCTAATTTTGATTCATCAAATTTCATTGTTTCAGAGATACCATTACCCTTAACAATCAGATAACTAGAGTCATTATCAACTTTAGACGAATCAGAATGATCACTACCACCACACCCAGCTAACACAAACATACTAAGTAGAGAAGAAACAGCTATTTTTTTCATAATTAAACCTTAATAAAACTCTTTTATTTTTAACTAGTTCTTAAATTATTTTATAACAGTTTTTTTACTTGGCGAAAATGCTATAGCCTGCAATAATCCACTTATCCTTTCTTTTTTATAAATAAAGCGAGCCTGACTGTGACTTTTTCTTCAGAACAAGATTTTTTAAATCAATACAATAAGAAAGACTTTGAAGCTCCTTTATTTACAGTCGATATGGCGATTTTTTCTGTTAATGCAGGTCAATTACAAGTTTTACTGATCAAGCGTTCCAATTTTCCACAAAAAGACAAATGGGCGCTACCGGGAGGTTTTGTCGATTTATCCAAAGATACAGATTTAATGGCTTCGGCACATCGTAAATTGGTTGAAAAAACAGGGTTGAAGTCACCACATTTGGAGCAAGTGTGCACGGTGGGCAATGCAACCCGTGACCCACGTGGTTGGGCGGTGACTTCTTTGTATTTTGCGCTGATTGATTTTAAAGAGTTTCAACGCATCGCTACTGAGCAAACTGAACAAAATAAGACTGAGTACAGCGAATGGATGACGATTGCTGATGCGAAAAAACTCGATTTGGCTTTTGACCACTTACAACTTTTAGATATGGCAGTGGAACGTTTAAGTTCTAAGGCACGTTATACCGCTTTGCCTGTCAGTTTGATGCCTGAATTGTTTACGTTGACTGAGCTACAACAAATTTATGAAATTATTTTAGGGCAAAGTTTAGAAAAGAAATCGTTTAGACGCCGTATGATTGAAGCGGGTGCAGTTGAAGAAACCGATCAATCGAAAATTGCAGGGAAACGCCCTGCTCAATTGTATAAATATGCTTTGGATAGTTTTGATTTTCACTTTCCAAGAATTTTGGAGTATCCGAGGAATTCACTTGATAAATCTTGAAATTATAAAACTTTAATAAGTAGTTCTGGAGAGAAGCTCATTGAGCTTTCTCGTATTTATTGATTTCCCTCAACAACAACATAAGTACCCATAGACATTTTTTCTTTAAGACATTGAACAATTTTTGCTAAAAAGTTCATAACCTCAATATCTGTAACATTTAATGTCTGAATTTTAGAAATGATAAGTAGAATATTCTCTTGATCGAAATAATTATCAAAACACGTATCAAAATACTGTTCCATCTCTCCTGAGTAAGGATTTAAAACAGGATACACTGATCTAAAAATTTCAATCACATAAGAAAAATCATCACTTGGTATGAAATACATCCTATTTCGATCATTATCAATTGGCTCAAAATCTTTACCTGCTGCCCAAATAAAAAAACCAATCTTGCTTACAGCTTCAGGATTTTCGTCAATTGTTAACTTTATTGGCATCGTATTAAGCACATCATTTTTATAATTTCAGTATTTATACATTGAAACCAACAAAATTGCTTTATCTTTAAATAAAGATCAAACAGGAATAATAACAATGACCGCCCTCACCTACTTCGAAATCCAATCCTCAAATCCTGAACGAGAAGTGAAATTCTATAGTGAAGTCTTTGGTTGGACATTTACAAAAGTCGAAGGCTTACCGATCCAATATTATCAGATCGAAACAGCAAATATTCACGGCGGCTTGCTCGAACGCCCTGCACAAACGCCTCCAATACATTGTGGAACCAATGCATTTACCTGCTCATTTGAAGTTGCTGATTTTGATCAAACTGCTGAGAAAATCTTAGCTTTGGGCGGTCAAGTTGCAATGGAAAAATTCGCCATTCCCAATAAATGCTGGCAAGGTTATTTTTTAGATGCCGCTAACAATACTTTTGGCTTAGTTCAAGTCGATCCAAATGCAGGATAAAAGAACAAGCTGTAAAACTTAGGCGACCAATCGTGTCGCCTATAGAAATTCATCCATCCTGAATATTCGAAAACATGCTAAATTACACAGGGCATTTCAAAGACTTGAGTTCACATGACTGTACGCTTTTTTCATACTTCAGATTGGCATTTGGGACAATTTTTCTATAACCATTCCCGTCAATACGAACATGAACAATTTTTAGTATGGTTACTTGAGCAAATCAAAGAAAAACAGCCACATGCATTATTAATCGCAGGCGATATTTTCGATGTGATCAATCCTGCATCATCGGCACAAAAACAACTTTATCAGTTCCTTGCAGATGCCCACGATCTTGCACCACACATGCAAACCCTCATGATCGCAGGTAACCATGACTCAGGTTATCGTATCGAACAGGTTGAACCATTACTTGAAAAATACCATGCTAAAACAGTCGGTGTAATTCATAAAAATAGTGAAGGTTTAATTGATTTAGATCGTTTACTCATTCCAATTTATGATGAAAATAAAAACATCGTCGCATGGTGTCTAGCTCTACCCTTTTTACGTCCTGCAGAAATTACAGGGTTAAATGAACACACAACGAATAGCCAAAATGCGATTGCCTATGTGCATCAGCAACTGATTTCAGCAGCCAAACAACGTAAAACCGATGATCAAGCTTTAATTTTGATGTCACATGCTCACATGCAAGGCGGTGAAACTTCGGACTCAGAACGCCCGATTATTATTGGTAATGAAGAGGCACTTTCGACTGCACTTTTTGATGATGTGATTGACTATGTGGCACTTGGACATTTACATAAACCGCAGAAAGTTGGTCAGGAACATATTCGCTACAGTGGTTCACCGATTCCTCTGTCATTCAGTGAAATAAACTATAAACATCAGATTGTTGAAGTTACGATTGATCCATCAAAAAATGATGAATCGCGTTTTCACTATGATGCAATTGCCATTCCACGCAGTATCAAACTGCATAAAATCAAAGGCGAACTGAATGAGGTTTTTACGCAGTTAAAAGCCTTAGCAAGTGGTGAAATTGACGATATTGATCAGCGTGAATATGTGGATATTGAGTACCATACCCATGTTCCGCCACAGCCAAATTTAAGACAACAGTTTGAAGATGCTTTGCCACCGGATCGTTATCGTCTAGTGCGTATTTCCCGACAATATTTAACCACAGAAAAAAATGGCGATGATGCAATTCAAGTCAGTTTAGAACCACCAACACCTGAAAAACTGTTTCAACAGATTTGGGAAAAAAATGGTTATGCCAATGATGATGCTGTGTTGAAAGATTTTTTAAGCCTCGTTCATGAAGCCGAAAAATCACTTGAAGATGAACACAAAGCATAAGGAGTTGCCATGAAAATTTTATCTATTCGACTTAAAAATCTGGCATCTCTTTCAGGTGAACATTTTATTGATTTTGAATCTGAACCTTTGGCTTCGGCAGGTTTAGTGGCGATTGTCGGGAAAACAGGTGCTGGCAAATCCACCATTTTAGATGCGATGTGTCTTGCCCTGTTTAATAAAATTCCGCGTTTAAAAGACAGTGATGGCAAACTCACTGATGTTGATGGATCAGAATTATTGACCAATTCACCACTGACCGTTTTACGTCGTGGCACGGCGCATGGTTTTGCTGAACTGACCTTTGTGGCACAGGATCAAAAGCACTATCTGGCACGTTGGGAACTGAAACGTTCACGTGAAAAAGCTGATGGAAAATTACAAAGTGTACAACGTTATTTAAAATGCCTAACCTATGGTGTCGTTGTTGCGGATAAAGCCAAAGCTGTAGATGCAAGTATCCATCAAATCACCCAACTCACATTTGAACAGTTCACTCGTGCGGTACTTTTGGCACAGTCTGAAGTGACCGCATTCTTAAAAGCCCGTGACAATGAACGTGGTGAATTACTTGAATATTTAACCAATTCTTCAATCTTTGCCAAGATCGGTCAATTGGCTTTTGAGCGCACCAAAGCTGTTGCTATAAAACGTAAAGAGCTGGAAAATTTGCTTGGACATATCGAGATCCTTTCAGATGAACAGGTTGCTGAATTGTCCAATCAGTTTCAAATGGTTAATACTGAATATCAAAAACTGGATGCTGAAAAATCACAACTTGAAAAGCTACGTCTATGGTTTGAGCGTAAGCAAAAGTTTGATCAAGAGATTATTTTAAAACAACAAACAGTTGATACGCATCTTCAAGAGCAACAAAACTTAGCACCTGAACGTGAGCGTTTAACACGTTTGGAAATATTCTCCGAAATTCGTCCGCATGTGTTTCAGCAACAGCAACTGATCAAAGCTGAACAGGAACTTGCGCCACAAATTCAGCAACAGCAAAGTATCTTTAATGAATTATCAACGCAGTTTGAAGCTCAAAAAACTCATTATCTACAAGCTGAAACTGCACTGGCTGAGATTCAAAATTTTGAAAATCTAAACTTAGACAAAATCAATACTGTACGTGACTGTAATACTGAGCGTGACCGTATCGTGATTGAGTTTAAGAAAATCCAAGTAAAGCTTGCTGAGTTAGAACAAGCTCAACAACCTTATGCACAACAGAAACAACAGCTTGAACAACAAATTCAGCAGATTCAACAACAGCAAGATCATGTGACTGGACAACTGTTATCTACCCAACAATTTACAACTTTAGATAAAGGCTTATCTGCTCACCTACAGCAACTCGTGCAATTTATTCAGCAATATCAAAATATTGAAAATCAACTCGGTAATCCTACACAAGCCGAAAAACAGCTCAATGCGCAAAAAACTGAATTACAACAAGCCATTGCACAGTCTGGAAATATTGAGCAACTTGAAAAACATCTTGAAGATGGACGACAACAACGAGAATTAAAACTCAATCAAGCTAATCAACTGGATGTGATTCAGCAAAAGCTCAATCAATACTTTGATTTACACAGTGAATCTCAGCAAATTCAAACCAAATTTCAAAATATCACGGCGCAATTACAGCAAAGTGAAAAAAGCACCTTAATTGCTGAACAAGACTATCAATCCGCCAAAGACGCACGATTGAAATTACAAGAAATTCTGCAACAGCAACGCTTACTCCACACTGAAAATGTAGAACATTTACGTGCAGAACTGAATAATGGCGAGCCATGTCTAGTCTGCGGTAGTACTTCGCATCCCTATAAAGTCGATGATTCTACGGTATCCAAAGCCTTGTTTGACCTACATCAACAACAGGAACAGCAAGCACTGGTTAAAGAGCAAGAAACTTTAAAAAATTGGCAACAATCACAGCAAAATTTAAGTAAATTCTCTGCTGAGCATGAACAGTTAAAAAGTGCAATTCAAAGCAACTCTGAGAAAACTGCGCAAATTGTAAATGCTTTAAATGAGCAGATTCAAACAGCGAATATTCAACTGAATCTGAACTTATCATCTGCTGAAATTACACAAAAAATCCAACAATTTATTCAGCAAAATCAGTTCGATTTACAGCATATTGAAACACAGACCAATCAGTCGATTGTGAATATTAAACAGCAACAACACCTGATTCAAAATATCCAACAAGCTGAACATTTACTGCAAAATGCACATAATTTACAACAACAAGTTTCACATCTTGTGGCGTGTCTATCCGATACTAAAAAAGAACAATGGCAACAACAGACGACTGCTCAAGCACAGCAACTACATACACAACTTAAAAACCGCTTACTACAGATTGAGCAATTTGAACTATTGAAACAACAACTCGATCATGCATCACAACAGCTTCATACTACACAGTTAAATCTGGATAATACGTCAAATCAAATTGCTGAAACGACGGATAACTTCAATGCGATCAAGGTTAAAGGACAACAGAATACTGAAAAAGCCAATCAGCTGATCTTAGAAATGACAGGTTTAACTGACATTAAACCGAATGAATGGTTGGCTGAACATGATGCCAAACGCCAAAATTCACAAGTGCATTATCAGCAACTGAAACAGCAGTTTGACCAATCACGCAGCCAATATGAACAGCAAAAAAGTCGTGTAGAACAGCTACTGGCTCAGCAGCAACAAAGTCAGAATAGCCTGAGTCAGGTGAATCGTGATATTCAAAACTGGTTGAATGTTCATGCTGATTTTCAGGTGAATGATCTGGCTGAACTAACACAGATCACGTCTGCGCAGGAACAGCAGATTCGCCAAAACCTGCAAAATACTGAACGCTTACTGCACGAAGCAAGTTCTGTGCTTAAAACCATTCAGGCGCAACTGGCGGAGCATGTATTGCAACAACCTGAGATTGATTTTGCACAATTACAGCAGTTGATTACAGATAATATTGAAGCACTGAAAGCGCAGTCTGAACTTCGTGATCAGATCAAAATTGATCTGGCAAAACATGAAAGTAATGTACAAAAGCAGAAACAATTTGCCGATCAGATTCAAGAAGTGCAACAAGAAGAACATCGCTGGAGCAAAATTTCAGGTTTAATGGGCGATTCGACTGGTAAAAAATTCCGTGATTATGCTCAACAGTTTAACCTCGATATTTTACTTGAACATGCCAATCAACAACTGGCGATGTTATCGCAACGCTATACCTTAAAGCGTCTGGATAACTCATTAAGCCTCGCCATTATTGACCATGACATGGATGGTGAAACCCGTTCTGTGGCTTCGCTCTCAGGTGGTGAATCTTTCCTGACTGCCCTTGCCTTGTCGCTTGCGATTGCCAATATGGCTTCAGGTTCAATGAAAATAGAATCTCTGTTTATAGATGAAGGCTTTGGCACACTCGATGCTTCATCATTACACATGGTCATGAATGCTCTCGATCAATTGCAAAACCAAGGACGTAAAGTGGTGCTCATTTCCCATATTCAGGACATGCATGAACGGATTCCTGTACAGATTCAGGTACGTCCATTGGGTGCAGGTGCGAGTACGATTGAGGTGGTGAGTTAATTATAACTGACCACTTTGTTTTTAAATTTTATCATATTCAACTTGGACGGCTTCACAGCTTGCTTTTTGTTCTTGTTCAAAATTTTGAATTTTTGTTAATAGTGCATCATAACTACTTTGTTCTTTAAGTAGCTCTTGATTAAATTCATCCTTATGTTTTTCATTATTCTTAAGCATCTGAATTAATTTATGATTAATCACACAACGCCAATATAAATAGGTATCAGAACTTTCAGCATCACCACTCGCTAGTGAAATCCTTTCTGTGAGAATGAGGTCTAATCCGTACTGAAAATTTTCCCTAAAATCATGATATGTCTGTTGTTCTGAAATATCCACATGATCAAGATCTGAAGCATTCACCTGAACAAAAACGCTAAATATTCCAGCTAACATCAATATAGATTTAAAAATTTTCATTATTCTCCCTCTTCATAAAATGAAAGAAGCACTCAAAATAAGTGCTTCCCAAATTACCTCAATCAACGATCTGCTGGAAAAGCATTTGGTGGTGGTGCATATTTATTAACAGGCTTTGCTTCTTCTTCAGGAGATTCAAGTTCGTAAATCGCAGTACCAATCACACCTGCATTTTGGATTGAACCATTGTCCGAATTTGCTGCATAAGACTCTTCTGGCTTGCTGAATGTAAATGATGCAACCGCACGTTCACTTTTACGGAAACCTTCGATCTTCAACGAATCATGAGCATGTAGAATATAACCTGCATTGCTACGAGATGCTTCACTACCATTAATCACATCAACACCATCGACACTGGCAACCACTTCAAAGGTTTTGCCCGTATTATTTTCATATTGAAGTTGATAGCTACGCCCTTCTCGACCTTCTAGGTAATAGCTTTGTCCAACACGATAGATAGGTAACTTATTACCCTGATCATCAATCACGGAGAATTCAATTTTCCCAGCAGCTAAAGAAATTGAATTGACCGATTTTCCTTGGTAATTTTTATCTGCATATTGCACGATACTTTCAGCGATTGGGTCACTCGACTTACGCTTTAAATCGACCTCAGTCACATGAGAGTCAATTTCATCCCCCCATTTCGTTCCAAGCTTTTCATCACTTGCAACATCATTATTGGCAGCTTCAGTAGCAGCATCTGCACTGGTCGTTTGAGTATTACTATTTGAAGAACTTTCTTCCGCTTTTTTCGAACAAGCAGCAAGAAAAATACAGAACAAGAGGCATAACAGAATATTTATTTTTTTCATTATGTTACCTATTTTAAAGTTGTAAATAAGCTTCCAATCGTTTTAATGCTTTTATTTACCGCATTATATGATCAGAAATTTTGGGTAACTTAGACTATTATCACAGCCATCATATCAAGATGATTTTAGATTCACGATCATCAAATGGTTATAATTTTGTAATATTATAACATCTCAATAAAATTTATAATGAGGCATCTTTCGCCTCATTTTTAGATAGATCACCTAATCTGCTGGAAATGCATTCGGTGCAGGCGCATATCCATCATTTGTTTTTTTGGGTGGGTAATACTTAGGGGCTTTAAGTTCATAAACCACGGTACCAATTACACCTGTATTTTGAATTGAACCACTCGCGGAATTTGCTGCATAGGAGTTCTGAGGTTTACTGAACGTAAATGATGCAACGGATGAATGACTTTTTCTAAAACCTTCAATTGCAAATGAACTATAAGGGCGCAGAACATAACCACTCTTTGAACGAGATGCACGGCTACCATCGAGCACATCTAAACCATCAACACTCGCCACAATTTCAAAAGTCTGATTACTGGTATTTGAATAGCGAAGTTGATAACTTTGCCCATCATTTGCTGATAAATAATAATTTTGACCATCACGATATAACGGTAAAATTCGCCCGCGATCATCAACAACTGAAAAGCTAATTTTCCCAGAAGCTAAAGAAATGCTATTGATACCACGACCTGAAAACTGCTTACTGGCATAGCGAATTTGAGTTTCATCAATGGGGCTACTACTTAGACGCTTCAAATCGACTTGTGTTACATAAGAACTCAAATCATCGCCCCACTTTGTTCCTAAGCGTTCATCTGAGCGCACATTATTTTGCGTAGATGCAGCTCTAGGATTGGCTTTAGCTTTTGCATGAGTGGATGATGGAGCAGGTTTTGCAGAAGTTTCCGCTTGTGGTACAGGTGCATATTCTGCTTCAGAAGCAGTCTCTGAGGTGGCAATTTTTGTTGTACTACACGCGCTGATTAAGCAGGTCAAAAAAAGCCACAGTAAAATTTTTGATTTATACATGTTCCATTCCCTATTTTTAGAATTATATTGAAATCAGTATAAATAAATTGATTGTTTTGATACGTTGAAAATTGTTAAACCACTTTCGCTTTAAAAATTCACTTCAACATACACTCTCTAAAATGGCTCATTTGTCAAAGACCTATTCCAATCATTTAAAATAAGCCTTTGAAAATGCAAATAATGCTTTCTACTCTTGCATCGGGCGCAAAGTTAATATCTGCTCACTACGTCCAAAAGGTCCTTGTGTATCATGCAAAATCGAACTAGATAAACCAATCCCATCCGCACCATATTGCTGAACTGCTTCAATGCCCAACCATTTACCTTGTGGCATGCGATACAAATGAATTTGCAAATCTAAATTTGGAAATCCCCAATCAAATGGACGATTTTGTCTAGGCACAATGCCATTCGCCATATCTGACATACAGACCAATTGTACAAATGGTGAGGTTGATTGCCCCTCGACCATATCGACATCAGTACTTAACCACACCAATCCTTTACCATTTCTTTGCTGATTTGAGCGTGCTTCTACAGTCTTGGTATATTGACCACGCCACTGATGAATCCCATCGAATACTGGCATATTTTCAGGGCTTTCAACAGCTAAATCTTCAAGCCCTGCAATTGAAGAGGTATCTGAGGTCATCATACGCCAAGTATGTGCAACGACTAAAGTTTTACCTTGCCCTTTCATCGTCGACTCAATCAATTCAATGGTTTTACCAGCACGAATAGTTTTAGTCGTGATTTCAATTTCACCCAATGCAATCAAACCATAAATATCGAGGCTAATTCGCCCGATGCGCATATGCTGACGTGGTGCATATTGTTCTAGTTCTGCACAAATAATTCCTGTTGCAGGTGCCATATGTTGCTCATTGGGATTCCATGCACCTTGGGCATTCATGGTTGACACATAATGAGCGGTCACTACACCTTGAGCATCGATTTGACGATCAATCAATTGATAATATGCAGACATAAACTTCCCTGAAATTTTTAAATACTTGCGCGTTAAACTAATCTTTTGGAGTTATTTTTGTACTGAACTTTAGTGGTAAAGTCTAATAATTAAGGCAAATATGACCTCATGGGTTCTCAAGTTTGCAATTGCTGTTATTAGGGATGATATAAAAATGGGATGTTTGACCTGCTAAATGCGTATACCTCTTACGTAAGTCATGAAATGTTCGAATCTTAAACCCAGAGGTGTATCGAGAATTCCTTCTCTTACGCCATATATGGCTCAGGGATGAGGAGGTAACTCCGCAAGAGGATGAGGGGGACTGCTAATTAGGACTACTAATTAGAAATGCTCAAATGCTATCCACAATCACTTTCATAATAAGCCTCCTCTAAAAGGAGGCAAAACATCATGACAATAAAGCACTAAACTGACTTTGACCTACACCAACTTTGAATAGTCTCTCGCACCAAACAACGCAGTTCCCACTCGAACCATGGTTGAGCCTGCAGCAATCGCCTCGCTTATATCGCCTGACATTCCCATACTCAACGTATCCCAATCTTCAGGATGTGCATGTTGTGCTTTCACATTTTCAAATAAAGCTTTTGCATCTAAAAAAGCTTGTGGATTGTTTGGCGCAGGAATCACCATCAAACCACGCAATTTTAAATGTGGTAGTTGACTGATTTGAGCAACTAAATCGGCAACCTCTTCAGGCTGACAACCATCCTTAGTGTCTTGAGCATCAATATTGACTTGTAAACATATATTTAATGGTGCTTGTGTTGCTTCACGTTGATTCGATAATCGTTCAGCAATAATCAAACGATCCACCCCATGCACCCAAGCAAATTTTTCAGCCAAATGTTTGGTCTTATTGCGTTGTACATGACCAATAAAATGCCACTCAATCTCTAAATCACTTAAAGCTTCAATTTTATCCAAAGCTTCTTGCAAATAATTTTCCCCAAATGCGCGCTGTCCTGTTGCATACATTGCTTTTAACATTTCACTGGGGTGCGTTTTTGAAACTGCCAATAATTGCACCTGACTCACATCTCGATTTACTGTCAAACAGGCTTGCTGAATTTGTTCTAACACATGATTTCGAGCTTGATTTAGATCATTCATTGATAGGATTCTCATTTCCAAAAAAATTCAGCTTCCAAGCGATGAAATTGTTGGTTATGCTGAGTGAAAAGCACTATTATTCTACAAAATAATTAAGTGAATAGCTTTAAATTCGGGGACATTATGGATATTACAGAATTATTGGCATTTTCTGTCAAAAACGGGGCATCAGACTTACACCTTTCAGCTGGTATGCCACCGATGATTCGTGTGGATGGTGAAGTTCGCCGTATCAATTTACCAGCTTTAGAACATAAAGATGTTCACCGTCTTGTTTATGACATCATGAATGATAAACAACGTCGTGATTTTGAAGAACAATTAGAAACTGACTTTTCGTTTGAAGTCCCTGGTGTTGCCCGTTTCCGTGTCAACGCATTTAA
Source organism: Acinetobacter wuhouensis (assembly GCF_001696605.3). NCBI lineage: Bacteria > Pseudomonadati > Pseudomonadota > Gammaproteobacteria > Moraxellales > Moraxellaceae > Acinetobacter > Acinetobacter wuhouensis. The sequence goes on from NZ_CP031716.1 coordinate 2,911,813, forward strand.
CCAAAACCGTGGTGCAGGCGCTGTATTCCGTACCATTCCTTCTAAAGTTTTAACGATGGAAGATTTGGGTCTAGGACAAATCTTTAAAGATCTTTGTGAATTACCTCGTGGTTTAATTCTCGTCACAGGGCCTACAGGTTCGGGGAAGTCAACAACCTTAGCAGCAATGGTTGATTTCATTAATGACAATCGTTATGACCACATCCTCACAGTCGAAGACCCGATTGAATTTGTGCACCAGTCGAAGAAATGTTTGATCAACCAGCGTGAAGTGCATCGTGACACCCATGGCTTTAATGAAGCACTGCGTTCGGCACTGCGTGAAGACCCAGACATCATCCTCGTCGGGGAAATGCGTGACCTTGAAACGATTCGTTTGGCACTCACAGCTGCGGAAACAGGTCACTTGGTATTTGGTACGCTACATACCACGTCTGCGGCAAAAACCATTGACCGTGTGATCGACGTATTCCCAGCTGAAGAAAAAGACATGGTTCGTGCCATGTTATCTGAATCCTTACAAGCTGTTATTTCTCAATGTCTACTGAAAAAAACAGGTGGTGGACGAGTTGCCGCGCATGAAATCATGATCGGTATTCCTGCAATCCGTAACTTAATCCGTGAAAACAAAGTTGCTCAAATGTACTCTGCGATTCAAACAGGTGCAAACTATGGTATGACGACATTGGATCAAAGTTTAAAAACACTGGTATCTAAAGGTGTAATTAGCCCTCAAGTTGCACGAAATTCTGCAAAACAACCAGAATCATTCTTATAAAAATGGATAATTAGGAATTAAAGATGGACTTTAATGACTTGCTCAATATGATGATTGAGCAAAAAGCATCCGATTTATTTATTACGGCTGATGTTGAACCATCAATGAAAATTAATGGTCAAATCGTACCTGTGGTAAAAACCAAGTTGAATGGCGACATCATCATGCAATTGCTCAACTCAATTATGAGTGAAAAGCAACGTAAAGAATTTGCCGAAACTCGTGAGTGTAACTTCGCGATTACCAATAAAGACAAGACAGCGCGTTTTCGTGTCAGCGCATTTCAGCAACGTGATATGCCAGGCATGGTTTTACGTCGTATTGAAACTAAAATTCCAACGATGGAAGAGTTAAAACTTCCACCAATTCTAAAAGATTTAGCCATGACCAAACGTGGCATTATTATCTTTGTAGGTGCGACAGGTACGGGGAAATCAACCTCTTTAGCATCGATTATTGGTTACCGTAACCATAATTCTAAAGGTCATATCATTACCATTGAAGACCCGATTGAATTTGTTCATGAACATGCGGGTTGTATTATTACCCAACGCGAAGTGGGTATTGATACCGATTCATTTGAAATCGCGTTAAAAAATACCTTACGTCAAGCACCCGATGTAATCTTAATTGGTGAGATTCGCTCTCGTGAAACCATGGATTACGCGATTGCCTTTGCGGAAACGGGTCACTTGGTTTTTGCTACACTGCACGCCAACAACGCCAACCAAGCCATTGATCGTATTATTCACTTCTTTGAATCTGACCGTCATAGCCAATTGTTCATGGACTTGTCGCTGAATTTAAAAGCGATGATCGCGCAACAGTTGATTCCAACACCAGATGGTAACTCTCGTCGTGCTGCGATTGAAATTCTAATCAACTCCCCTTTAATTTCTGATTTGATCCGTAAAGGTGACATTCACGAAATTAAAGATTTGATGAAACGCTCACGTGAGTTAGGGATGCAAACCTTTGACCAAGCCTTGTTTGACTTATATAAAGCAGGGCAAATCACCTATAAAGATGCACTGAAACATGCAGATTCACCAAATGATTTACGTCTACAAATCAAACTGGATGAAGAAGGTGGTGCACAATTGCTCAATGCAAATACTAAATTAACTTTCGACGGTCAATAGATTTCACAATTGCCAAATACGTCATAAAAAAGGGAGCTGAATTCATTCAGCTCCCTTTTTTAATTTGTTGTATTTATGTGATTTTTAGCGCTTACGATATGCTTCCTGACATTCAGGTGCATCACAATAACCATATAAATTCAACGAGTGTCCAGTCAATTTGAAACCGTGCTTATCTGCAACTTCATGCTGTTCATGTTCGATAATATCATTAGTAAATTCAACAACTTTATTGCAGTTTTGACAAACAATATGATCATGATGATCTTCTTGCATAATTTCAAAAACAGAGTGATTGTTTTCAAAATGATGACGCTGAATAATACCCGCAGCTTCGAATTGTGTTAACACACGATATACGGTAGCCAAACCGACATCTTCACCTTGCTCAAGTAATGTTTTATAAATGTCTTCCGCGCTCAAGTGGTGTTGTCTTGAATTTTCTAATAATTCCAAAATCTTGATTCGTGGTAGGGTAACTTTAAGTCCAGCTTTTCGTAAATCTTGATTTGAAATAGGCATATAAAAAGGTCTCTCAACAAATTTTAAGTTGGAATATGCAACAGAGTTGAGATGCAGTATGATCTATCCGTGGATCAATTGCATCATAATTAATTTGGGATAGTGTAGCAAAATGCAAAAAATCATGCTGACGTTATTCGTCGCTTCTTTACTTGGTGGCTGTTCAGTATTTGGAGTATACAAAGTTGATATTCCTCAAGGAACACCCTTAACCCAAGCTCAAGCTTCAAAAATTCAAGTCGGTATGAACTACCAACAAGTCCGTTTCTTGCTTGGTAGCCCAACAGTCACAGATCCAATGAATCCAGGACGATGGGACTACATTTACAACTATATCCCAGGAACTTATGCAAAAAAAGCCAAGATTCCCGCAGCACATGGTCAACATCTCAAGGTTTACTTCGATGAAGCAGGTGTAGTCACCCAAATCGAAGGCTTAGACACCATTCCAGAGTCTCAACCAGGCTTACCAGCTTCTAAAGAAGCGATATTGAATGCGCCCCCACTATAGACACTTTGCTATAAAAAGAAACCCCTCATTGAGGGGTTTTTTATATGCATTCAATTGTTTAAAGCGATTATTGAAATAATTGCTTATTTGAATAGCAATTGTTGGTAACGATTGCCACGACAATAACGCCCTACAGGATTCGCTTTGGCGCGATTACGGCGAATATCTTTAGGGTTAATGGTTAAAGCTCTATATATTTCAACACGATCCCCTGCGGCTAGCAGTTGTTGTTGATCTTTACATTTCACACCAAAAATACCAAAACTAAAATTTTCAGGTAATTCTACCTGCGCAGCCAAACCGCTTTGAGCAATCGCATCAGCAATCGTCATACCGTCACAAAATTGTAACTCAATGTGAAATTGCTGCGTTTCAGCAGCATATGCGACCCAAACTTTCGACACACGCCCACCTTTAATTTTTAAATCAATTGACCAATATAGGCAACGATTGCCAAGATAATTGCCAAAGGAATAACAATACGTACCGCAATACGCCAAATATTATAGAACGCTTCTGAGCTAAAATTCATGGCTTTACGCAAATGACTGATCTTCATGATCCAACCCACAAAGATTGCATAGATCAGACAAATCACTAAGCCCCATAACATGAGCAATGGATTAAAGATCGTCGAAATATTTGGAATTGCCCAAACCAACAACGCTGCTAGTAATACGACAAATTGAATCACAATCGAAGTTTGACGCTGTGCCAATTGTTCTTTTGCCAGTTGCAACAACAATGCAGCAGAAACAATGGCTGTAAATAATAAGGTATAAGCTGGAATTTGCGCTGAAACTGCAAAGAAACCAAATGCAATCACAGCTAAAATTTGCGCGACCCAAATCGGTAAAGCTGTTTTCGATGCTTCATTATGTTGTTGCGTATTCAGCAAACTGGTTTGCCAATACAGACCTAAACCTAAACCAGTCGCTACAAGCGCTAAAATACTCGCTTTACCCCATTCACTGAACTCAACAGGTGTCACGTGCCATGCTTGTAAATTCGTTCCAAAGACATTGGCAACAACCAACGACAACACAACACCAAGCGCTGTCAAAGCAATTAAGATTTGACGAGGAACAAATGAAAGTGCGAAAGCAACAACAGCAACGCCGACAAATGCGATATTCGTCGCGACAGGTAACTGTGCGAACTGTACAGCACTTTGACTAATATTAGATAAGATTCCACCCGCAAGGAACGGAATGAATACGACAGCCAACCACCCTACAATACGCCATGATTGAGACGCATCTGCATCACGCGTTAAACTCGACAACGCATTCAGCGCGGTTGTTTTCGAACGCTTTGCCAATGCTACTTCTAAATAAGTAATCGGCAATGCCAAAATCAGCATTGACACTAACCACAATATCCAAAAATCAATTTGTCGATCAAGCTGAATACCCAAACTTGGTGCCAAGCCTGCAATAATCATAAATGAGAGACAAAATGCCATGAGCGGCGATAACCATCGTGACATAGAATAATCCTGCATGAGGTGTTTCGTAAAAAGTTCTGCTATTTTGCCTTTCTCGTTGCTGAAAATCAAAACATAAAAGAACATCGCAAAAGAAAAAAGCAAATCACCCCTCGATGATTTGCTGCGCTAGATTTTTTATAATCTATCCACTTTCTTTTTATACCCTCTGAATTTTTTTAGTTAGAGAGTTGGTCACTTCCATAATTCATTCAAATATTGCCGTTATATCACCAGCATTGATTCGATATTATGAGAAGAATCTTGCAAACCAATTCTTACCTTTTTTCTTCTCGTTTTCTTTAATAATGCCCATCATATTCAACTTCACAGCGCCGACATAATCTGCATCATCGTGTTGAATATGGTTAATTAACCATTTTGAAAGCACTTCATGTAATTCTTTTTCAATTGAATTACCTTGTTCAAAACTGGTGCGATAGCTTTCAATACGTTTAATAAATAAATCATGTACACGTTTATGTGGAACACGATATTTATAACCCGCTTCTTCTTGCAAACTTTCCTCAAAAGTAAAATGCGATTGAGTATAGTCAATAATATTATCAAGAATTTGCTTAATACGCGCACGATCCGTTGCAATACCAATTTCATCAATTTCATTGATGTAATCCAAAATCCTTTTATGCTGATCGTCAATCACATCGATACCAGTATTATATTCTGGAATCCATTTCATCTTCATACGACCACCTTAAAAAAAATAATGTCTTCATATTTCGAAGCCATCATAGCGACTATTAATTCAAATAAAAATGAACTGTATTACTCGGAATTAATAAAAAAGTATGCATTAAAGTTTAAACCATTGTTTATATGTGTTAATTATTTTAATTCAAAGTAAAAGAGTAAGATATTATTTAACCAATTTGAATCGTGATCATAATCACAATCGCTCAAAATTGTTTTAAATTTTAAATATATAGTTTAATTTAATTAAATTCAAAATGGTTTTTATTAATATTTAATTATGAATGAAAATATTTTCAATGACCCATCCTTTTAAATATTTAAAAGACATGTATATGAATAATTCAATTTACCATTTAAAAATGAGGAGCTGTATTTATTTTCTGTCTCTATACATTTAAAAAGAAGTAATGACTTTCAATATCACTACTCCTTTTATATTTTTATATTAATGCTTAAAATTAATACTGATCTGCTTTAGTTTTTCGCACCAAACTCGGATCTGCCGCTTCACGAATCAGTCTTTCCACTCGTGTTGTTGCAGTTTTCACCATCTGACCTTCTTTAAATAAAATCATTTCACCAGGCTGATACGCTGTCCATACTTCATTTTCAGTCAGTGGCTCAGTGGTAATCACAGCAACACGGTCTTCTTTGGTGGTAAATTGACTAAAATCAATATCGACATCAATATCGACTAATCGCGCGTAAGTAAATGGGTACTCACGAACAATCCAATGCAGCTTCGTCGTTGCATAAGTGAAAAGTGCTTGCCCATTCGAAAGGCAAAAATTAAACGTACCATACTCTGCGATCTTCGGAGAAATTTCTTCAAGTAAAGAAAATATATCATTCAAACTTGGCTCAAAATATCCAAAACGAAGTACCAACTGTTCAAGCAAATAACAAAATGCTAATTCACTATCCGTACTACCTACTGGTGTAAAACGCCCTGATAAATGCGGATTAAAATGATGTAAATCACCATTGTGGGCAAAAATCCATTGTCTACCCCACAACTCTCGCATGAAAGGATGCGAGTTCTCTAAAGTAATTTTACCTTGTGTCGCTTTACGAATATGAGCAATCACATTGCGTGATTTAATCGGGTAATTACGTACTAATTCAGCAATAGGAGACTCAACAGCCGATTGATTATCAACAAATAAGCGACATGCTTTATCTTCAAAAAAAGCAATTCCGAAGCCATCAGAATGATCAGATGTTATTCCTGCGCGTTGCGAAAAACCTTTAAAAGAAAAGGTAATATCCGTCGGTGCAGCACAGTTCATTCCAAGTAATTGACACATAATTGATTCATTCATACAGCATTTTAGTTATATGAATATTGTGCATGAGTCGTCACAAGCTTGCAAATCTCAATCACTGATATTTACTGCAAATGAAGTCATATTCGACCAATGATTTGTTTATGAATGAATGATGCTTAATGCGTAGCTGATTATCATCAATGAGTATCAAAAAATAATTAGTGATTGTAGATTTCAAATCAGAGGTACTATCGCGATAGGCGACACGGATGTCGCCGTTGGGCGGGGGTATAGGATATACCCCTCGCCCAACAAAGGATTTTTGTTACTTTTCATCCTTGAAAAGTAAGTATCGCCTACACAAATTGAACTAAACTTTGCAAGGCAGATGGGGCTGTGCTAGCTCAAGAATTTTGTTGTGATAGTCAATGTGTTGAGCACTCTCAGTTTTTAAACATTCTTTAAATACGTAACATCAGTAATTAATTGAATTGAGAATGCATTTCTATTTTTTATAAGAAAAGCATTCTCGTTTACTTTGTAATACAGATCAAAACACTTAGCGATTAACCATTTTATTTAACACAAAATTTTTCGCTACTTCATTAACATCTAAAAATACAAAATAATCTAGACAGTTAAATGATTCATCATGAAATGCTTGCTTAGATAAACGCGCATTCATTTTTAAATAAACATCAAACAATTTCGGGATGCGTTCATCTTGCGGAAAACTATATTCAGGATGCGTTGGTTCAAAAGCAGGTTTTGCTTTCACATCAATCGATTGTTGTTCAGACATTTTTTTTAGATGTTGGTGGGTATAGTAAGCACGTGCTTTATTGTCTTCTAAACGAATACTGACACAGCCCATCAAGTGCTTGGCTTTCATTTTCCACAATACTGTGGGTACCAAGTGTAACCATAACATCGACAATGCACGTCCATTTCGATAACGTGGATGCACACAAGTACGTCCAATTTCTACGATATTGCTTAGATTTGAAAATTGAGAAACATCAAACTCTTGTGCACTATAGCTTTGTGCCAACTCATGACCTTGTACCAACTTTAATCGTGTATAAGCAACGATTTCATTACTCCATTTGTCACGCAGTACTGCATGCTCACAATCAAGATCATACAAATCTTGATCTAAACCATTTTCAAATGTAATGCCAAATTGATCTGCGAATTGAACTGCACGGAATTTTTGTACTTCTTTGAGCGTTTTGAGGTCTTCGACCCATTCAAATTTATATTGTGATTGTGCTTTTTTAGGTTTTGGAAGTGGTAAAGGAATACTAAAATTTTGACGAACTTGATTTAATTTTGCGAACATATTTTCTGCTCCTTGTGCTTTTATTAACACTAGGCAATCCACATGACAAAGATGTGACGAAATAATGAACGTTTTAAAACAGCTTATAAATGGTCATTCAAGTTTGAAAGAAACTTTTTATTTTTAGCTAAAATAGAACTAAAAAACTCTCCCCATCTCGGGAAGAGCTTAAATATAGAGCAAGCTTAAGACACAAAAATAAATGATTAATGTGCTTTGGCACGATTGGTAATCAACGTCCCGACACCATGATCGGTGAAGATTTCCAATAAAGTTGCATGTGGCACACGACCATCAACAATATGCGCACTCACCACACCACCTTTTACAGCATCTAGCGCACAACCGACTTTTGGAATCATACCACCATAGATCACACCTGTTTCGATCAAGCGATCAACTTCTTGCGTGCTTAGACCTGTAAGCAGATTTTTATTCTCATCCAACACGCCCGTGATATTGGTTAATAGAATGAGTTTTTCAGCACCCAATGCTTCAGCAACTTTACCTGCGACGAGATCCGCATTGATATTATAGGTTTGACCATCTTCATCTACACCTAAAGGCGCGATGACAGGAATAAAATCACTTTGGGTGAACATTTCTAAAACGTCAGTTTTAACACCCACGACTTCACCAACCAAACCTAAATCAATTTGAGTCACTGAACCATCATCTTGTGTCTTTTCCATCAGTAATTTTTTAGCGCGGAGCAAATTACCATCTTTACCAGTAAGACCAATCGCACGACCACCGTGCTTATTGATCAAATTGACAATAGATTTATTCACACTACCGCCCAAGACCATTTCAACCACTTCCATGGTTTCAGGATCAGTGACACGCATTCCATCAATACGATCAGATTCACGACCTAATTGTTTTAATAATGAATCGACTTGTGGGCCACCACCATGCACCACGATAGGATTTAAACCTACAGTTTTGAGTAACACGATATCGCGAGCAAATGAACTTTCCAAAGCTGGATCAGTCATTGCATTGCCACCGTATTTCACCACCAGCGTTTTACCTGAAAAACGTTGAATGTACGGCAAAGCTTCAGTCAATATTTGTGCTTTGTCGATGCCAGTATGCTGATGTGACATTCGCCTCTCCTTAATAAACTGTAGGAATTAGACTGAAGATATTGAAAATAAAACAGTCAATGTGCTCGTAGAATATCTTGAGCGATCATAGGATAACGATCACTGAGCATAGACGCAAATGTCTGACGAATTTCGTCTAAACGATTTGGACAATCCGCATCAAAACGTACTGTGAAATATTCACCAGTATTCGATGCTCGAATAATCCCAAAACCATGTTCAAAATCGAGGCGTATCCCATCTATTTTACTCAGTTCAGCACCGAAACTTTGGCTTAAAGTTTCAATTTCATTGAGTACAGTTTTAGGATCGGTATGATGAGTACTGATGTAAGTATCTTCAGTATAAAAACGGTCAGGATAATCGGCTAAAATTTCAGAGAGAGTTGCTTGTGGGAATGCACACATATATTCCATGACACGCAGCGCAGCATATAAGCCATCATCATAGCCCATACCACGACCATCATTAAAGACATAATGCCCTGCATATTCTCCACCAAAGACCGCTAGACCTTTAGATTGCGACATATATTTGCGTAGAAAACTACTTCCTGTGCGAATCATTTTGGCTTTTCCACCCAAATGCTCAACCGCTTGGCGTACCATTGAAGAACACTTCACATCAAATACAATTTCATGTTGTGGATGATCTTTCAAACAAATCTGCGCAAACAGTGCCAATAAACGATCTGCTGAAATAATGTGGGCATTTTCATCCAACAATACCACTCGATCACCATCACCATCTAAAGCGATGCCAATATCCGCTTGGTGATTGAGAACATTTTGATGCAGTAATTCTAAATGTGTAGCTTGTGATGGGTCTGGCGCATGATCAGGAAAATTACCATCTGCATTACAACGAATCGCAACGACTTCACACCCCAATTTCTTTAAAATCAAATTGGCACAAAAACCTGCAGAACCATTTAAGCCATCGATCACGACTTTCAAAGGTCGAGTTAAATGAATATCTTTTAGAATGGCATGTTGATATGAAAGACAATATTCAGATTTGATTTGATGCGAGATTTTAAAATTACTTTCTAAACCTGAATGTTTTTCGCCTTGTAAATACGCAGAAGCCAGTATGCCAATTTTTTGAATCATTTCAGGTGATGGTGGTTCAGACTGAATAATCCATTTAATCCCATTATCTGTTTTAGGATTGTGACTTGCCGTCACCATGATACCGTTCCCTTGCGTACTACGTGCAGCAAAGTACAGTTGTGGGGTAGAACAACATCCAATTTCAGTAACCTGAATATTATTATTTTCAAAAACTTGTTTTATTAATTGTGCAAATATTGGGCTGCTTAAACGTGCATCATAACCTAAGCTAACCTCAGTTTGACCTTTTTCAATAAATTGACTCGCCAAAGCATTTGCAATTCCCTGAATAAGCTCAGGTTGCATCATTTCAACTTTTCCGCGAATGTCATAAGCACGGAAAATTTGGAATGGAAAATTATACATTTTATTCATAAGCAAAACTTCTATTCGCTTAACCCTTTATGTTGATTCAATTTCTAAACTTTTAGAATAAAAAGTTAAATCATTTATGTGAAAGCTATATCTTTGGGTCAGAGGCAATCATATATATTAACGCATAATAATATATTCAAAGTGCATATTTTGTTTATATTTATTTTGTTAAAAACTAGAAAATCATCAATAAAGCCCACATTTTGCAGGCTTTATGATCAAGTAATTTTTTTAATTTTTACCCGTATGACCAAAACCACCTGCACCGCGCTCAGTTGCTTCAAACTCATTCACAACATCAAATTGCGCTTGAATTACAGGAACAAGAACGTATTGAGCCAAACGCTCACCTGGCTCTAAAGTAAATGTTGTTTGGCTACGATTCCATACAGAAACCATCAGTTCGCCTTGATAATCTGAATCAATCAAACCCACTAAGTTACCTAAAACAATGCCGTGTTTATGACCTAAGCCTGAACGAGGCAAGATTAAACCTGCAAAATTCGGATCTTCGATATAAATTGCCATCCCTGTTTTGACCAAAACAGTTTGACCTGGCTCAATTTGAATCGCCTCTTCAACACAAGCACGTAAGTCCAAACCTGCTGAACCCGTTGTTGCATAAGTTGGCATTGGCCATTCTTGACCTAAACGTGTATCAAGTACTTTTACCTGAACTTTCATTTTGAAATCCTATTGAAATTAAACGTGGAAATTTTAAATAAAGCACCCTTAATCTTTTGCTTCAAAGACCAAGAGTGAATATAAACCTGAGATCATTCGCAATTATTTTTTCAATAATGCTTTTAAATTTTGCAGATATTGCTGTGCTTGTTGCTTAGGATCGACATTTTCCGCCAACTTTTTCTTACGCCCTAGCCAATCCAACTCATCTTGTGGCAATTCATCTAAGAAACGACTTGGGGTCATTTGCTTCATCTGACCACCATTTTTACGTTGCTCTGCCAATGTCAGCGTCAAGCCTTGTTGCGCACGGGTAATTCCCACATACATCAAACGACGTTCTTCTTCAATCGTTTCAGCGGCAATCGAGTTTTTATGTGGAAGTAATTCTTCCTCTAAGCCCATGATGTAAACGAATGGAAATTCCAAACCTTTTGAAGCATGTAGCGTGAGTAAATTGACTTTATCTGTGTCTTCTTCTTCCTGCTGTTGCTCAAGCATATCGAGTAACACCATTTTACGAATCACACTTTCAATATTTTTTTCATCCACATCTTCCGCACGGTTAATCAAACTCTGGATACTGCTATACAACATTTCCACGTTATCGAGTTTGGTTTTTTCCTGTGCTGGAGTGGCAGCCGTTTCTTTTAAATAATCAATATAGCCCGCTTCCATCATCATCTGACGAATTTTCGGTACAGGCTCATCATCATCTAACAATTCACGTGTGAAGTTGTTAATAAAATCGGCAAACTCTGCCAATTGCGTGGTTGCTTTCTTTGGCATCACCATTGTTAAACGTTGATCATTCGCCGCAGCCAATAGTGAAAGATGATTTTCTTGAGCGAATAAACCCAATTTTTCAAGTGTCACAGGGCCAATCGCACGTTTTGGTGTATTGATAATGCGTAAGAATGCACTGTCATCTTCAGGATTAATGATGACACGTAAATAACTCATGATGTCCTTAATTTCAGCACGTCCAAAGAACGATTGACCACCTGAAAGTTTATAAGGAATCTGCATTTGACGAAGCTGTGTTTCTAGAACACGTGCTTGGAAGTTACCACGATACAATACGGCGTAATCTTTCCAATTTTTCCCATTCATGAGTTTATGGGTCAATAAATCTTTGACTACACGCTCAGACTCATCATCATCATTACGGCAAGTAATAATTCGAATGACTTCACCGTGACCTTTATCACTCCACAATTTTTTGTCAAAAATATGCGGATTGTTATCAATCACATGGTTGGCAGCTTTTAAAATACGACTGGTTGAACGATAGTTTTGTTCAAGTTTGATGACTTTTAAATTGCGGAAATCATCTTTTAGCAACGCCATATTTTCAGGTTTTGCACCACGCCATGCGTAAATGGATTGGTCATCATCACCTACCGCAGTGAATTGTCCCATCACACCTACCAATAATTTTACTAAAATATACTGTGCGGTGTTGGTATCTTGATATTCATCGACCAATAAATAACGAACACGATTTTGCCAACGATCACGAACTTCTGCATTATCCTGTAAAAGGCGCGTTGGCATAACAATCAAATCATCAAAATCCACTGCATTATAAGCACGTAAATTACGCTCATAGAGTTGATACAAATGCGCAAATTGTACATCTTCAGTGGTTTCACAAGTCGTATGTGCTTGCTCAGGAAGAATTAGATCGTTTTTCCAATCCGAAATTTTCTTCATGGCTTTGGCAATCAAATCTTTACTTTCTGCACCTGACAAATTGTCACGATGCATCAAATCCATCAAAATGCGTTTACAGTCGTCTGCATCCAAAATAGAGAAATTGGCTTTTAATGGCGTATTTTTAAGCTCTATACGTAATAAATTTAGACCGAAAGTATGGAAAGTCGAAACCGAAAGCCCCTTACCCTCTTCTTTACCTAGCAATTTACCCACACGTTCTTTCATTTCACGTGCCGCTTTATTGGTAAATGTCATCGCCGTAATACGATGTGCTGGAATGCCACACTGCTGAACTAAGTATGCAATTTTTCTTGTAATTACTGAGGTTTTACCTGAACCTGCCCCCGCAAGTACTAACAAGGGCCCTTGAGTATATTTCATGGCTTCAAGTTGCTTGTCATTCAGTTGACTTGCTTTCGACATTGTTCATCCTCTAAAAACTTCGCGCTTGATTATAGTCATCTAACGAGGACTTGCAAAATGCTTGATGTGAATTTTAAGACACAGTACTACATGTATTAAGTTGTCAGCTCACCATTTTTATAAATTGGAGAACATCTTCTTAATGATTAAATTTCAATTTATTAATAACTTATCTTCAAACACAGTGAATGCATTTTTATTTTAAATTCGATTAGCTGTAATTCTACGCTCGAAATATGACTCACAGAATAAAAAAAGGAACCATAAAAAGTCTATGATTCCTTTTTCAACAACACCATCAAGAAATTAATACGTTTTTACTAACTTCTTCATGTAATGCGAATTAGCTCGCAGCATAGATGCTGATTTCTACACGACGGTTTTGTTCACGACCAGCAGCAGTTGAGTTATCTGCGATTGGGTTTTGTGAACCATAGCCTTGAGTGTCAATACGGCTAGAAACACCTTGACCTTTCAAGTAGCTTGCTACAGACGCAGCACGGTTTTGTGACAATGGAATGTTAATTGCATCGTTACCTGTGTTATCTGTATAACCAGTAACAAGAATTACACTCTTGTTGTCTTCTTTCAAAGTTTGAACAACTTTGTTTAAAGTACCGTAGAAGTTAGGCTTAATATTTGATTTATTCGTATCAAATGTAATACTACCTGGCATAATTAAAGAAACAGAACCATCTGGATTACGGTTAACGTCTACACCAGTACCTTGCATTTGTTGACGAAGTTTCTTCTCTTTATTATCTAAATAAGCACCTGCGCCAGCACCAACTAAAGCACCAATCGCTGCTGCACGGTTGTTTTGCGCAGAAGTATTTGCATTACCACGAGACAAACCATAGCCTGCTGCCGCACCGATCAAACCACCTAAAGCAGCTTTATCGTATTCCATACCGCCGATATTATTACCAGTTGTTTGACAGCCAGAAAGTACGAGAGCCCCTGCTGTTAAAGTTGTAATTACTAGTGCACGCATGACATGCCTCCAAGTTGTGTTTTTTGTTGAAGTAATTTTGGTATAAAAAACAAAGTCTCACTATATGTATTTTGTTAAAAAGCGCTTTTTTTTTAACATTTTGTAATATTTTGATCTCATTTTACAAACTGAACGCCATAATTTATACATAGTGATGAATTGTGTCTTTTTAAATTCAGTCACAACGACTATATTGCATAATTGAACTTATCTTCTCAATCCAAGATTAGGACTGTTCTATGTCATCTCAACAGCAGAAGCAACCTATTTTAAAAAAAATTACGAAAGGTTTAACCGTTGGTACTGTGATTACGGGTAGCACTTTCTTTCATGGACCGCCTGTTTTGGCTTTAGGCTTCACGAAATTTTTTAAAAAATCCAAAAAAGTCGATGAAACCAATATTAACATTACAAATAGTTGGTTAAGTGTCAATAACTGGTTGATTGATCATGTACTTCCTGAAACGAAATGGGACATTTCTGTCGATGAAAACCTCGACTTAAATATGCAAGGTCGTTATCTGATGACCTGTAATCATCAAAGTTGGGTGGATACCACAGTGAATCAATACTTTGGTCTAACCCGTATGCCACTCACTCGTTTCTTTACTAAATGGGAGCTCATTTTCATTCCATTCGTGGGACAAGCCTTTAAGATTTTAGGCTTTCCAATGATGAAGCGTCACACGAAAGAACAAATTGCGAAAAACCCTGAACTGAAACATCGTGATATGGAAGAAGCTCGCAATGCTTGTGAACAGTTATTAAGTCAACCTTTTACCTTGCTGAATTATCTTGAAGGGACACGTTTTACACCAGAAAAACATGCGCAGCAAAAATCACCTTATACCAATCTACTCAAACCTAAAGCAGGCGGATTAGCCTTAGCACTCAATATTTTAGGTGATAAAATCGATGCATTGGTCGATATGACGATTGTTTATCCTGATGGTGCGCCAAGATATGGTGAGTTTTGGCTAGGTGAAGTTCCTCGTATTGCCGTCAATATGCGTAGAATCAATATTCCTGATTGGGTACTTGGCGGTAACTATGAAGATGATGCAGAATACCGTGAACGTTTTCAAATTTGGGTCGATGAACTTTGGACTGAAAAAGACCAACTCATTTCCCAAATGAAACAAAAATACAAAAATTAAATTCATTTCGATGAAAAATTAAAAATAACTCAGAAATAACAAAGGATTGGTATGACAGAACAAGCCACAGATCAAGACAACATAGAAGCACCAAAAGTAGAGAAAACGGTTGGTTGGTGGATCGCTTTTGGTTATGACATCTTTATGATGTTTATCATCGTGTTTAACTTGTTCTGTTTGAGTGCCAATGCATTTCTAATGAGTGAATTTGGAAATTGGTTTTTTAACGAAATCCAACTTCCACAAGTCTTACATTATTACAAAACTGATCTATATCCTTGGGTTGTCAAAACTGAAAGTTGGTTTATTACCTTTTTAATTGCAGAGCTCGGTATTCGTTGGTTCATTGCGATTATCAATAAACATCATGCACGTTGGTTCTTCTTTCCTTTTATTCATTGGTATGAAATTTTAGCCATCAATCCATACTTACGTTTTTTACGTTTAATCCGTGTCGGCATTATTGCCTATCGTTTCCATGAACTTGGTTATAAAGTAGTTCCAGATAGTATTATGAAACGTGTATTGTTCTATTACCGTGTGGTGATGGAGGAAATTTCAGATCGTGTTGTCATCACAGTGATTGATAGTATCAAACATGAATTAAACACCAGTTCGACGCATAAAAAGATTATCCATAATCTGGTAGATCATCACCGAGAGCAATTTGCACAAACATTAGCAGAAATTTTGCAAGAGGCTTTAGCCACTGAATTAAAAGCACAAAACACAGCAATCACCAATGGTGTTGGACAAATTGTCCGCCAAGCAATTGAAGACACACCACAATTGACCCAACTGTTACGCCTCATTCCAATTGCAGGTAGCATGATTGAAAATCAAATTCAAAATATTGGGCAACAATTGGGTGAAAATATTACTCAAGGTCTCATTGATCCATTCACCCAAGGAAATGTACAAAGCCCAAATTCAACCTATCAATTGATCTCAACTAAATTAAGTCAGTTAAATATTGATAATCAAAAGCTTGAAGAACTGGTTGAATCTGTAGTCTATGAAAGTTTAGAATCAGTTAGGCAACAAGTGAAAGTAAAACAGTGGCAAATTGAATTAGAAAAAAATGATCAAGCGAAAGAATAAGCAATTCATTGAAAATATTTGTATCTTTACTAGAGAAATCATTCAATATGCTCTAGCATTTGCTCAATTTCACCATTTGACTTTTAGATAGAAGAATTTAGGTCACAAGCCTATTAAGGAATCACTATGGCTGATATACGGATTACTGGCAGAATGGTTAATTTTACCCGATTAACCTTTGATACAAATGATCATGATGCCATCCGCCAGCAATTAAATTCAATGATGAGCGAAACCTCTTATCAAGGGGCTTTAGTTATTATTGACACGACTGTTGAACAAGAGCTTATTGCGCTTATTCAATTGTTAATCAGCTTAGATTTACAGCCTATGGCTGTGATTGATGGCTTATTGGGTGACCAAGCACGTGCAATTCAATTTCCAGTATTAGCAGCAGACAGACCATTACAACGGATTAAAGCGACAAAAGAACAAGTGGTTGAAACGCCTGTAAAAGAACCAACAGCATCAACAACGCAAGTGAATCATGTCAATGCTGAACCCGCTAAAAAAGTCAGTCACATCACCTCTTACCATGATGAAATTTTAAGAACAGGTCAATGCCTTGTACAAGACCATGGTGACATTATTCTCAATGCTGGGATTAATAGTGGCTCAGAAGTGATTGCTTCAGGAAATATACATATCTACGGAAGTGTTCGTGGTAGAGTCATTGCAGGTGCAGGTGGTAACACAACTGCAAGAATTTTTTGTCACTCATTAGAAGCCGAATTGGTTTCGATTGCAGGGACATATTGTGTCGCAGATGACATCCCGCCAGATGTAATTAAAAAATCTGTACATATTCACTTAAATGATCAGCAAGAGCTTGTATTTGAAGCTTTGCAATTTTAAGGTATAAATTAAACACCATATAAAACTCGTTTAAACGGGTGGATGACCATAATAGGAGTGGATTCGGTGGCCAAAATTGTTGTCGTTACATCAGGCAAAGGCGGTGTAGGTAAAACTACAACGAGCGCATCTTTTGCAACAGGACTTGCCCTTCGTGGTCATAAAACTGTTGTGATTGATTTTGACGTAGGTTTACGTAACTTAGACTTGATCATGGGTTGTGAACGTCGTGTTGTATATGACTTTGTAAACGTTTTAAATAATGAAGCACGTTTACAACAAGCATTGATTCGCGATAAAGATATCGAAAATTTATATATTCTTCCTGCATCACAAACACGCGATAAAGATGCTTTGACTGATGAAGGTGTAGCTCGCGTTATCGATGAACTATCACAAGAGTTTGACTACATTATTTGTGACTCACCTGCGGGGATTGAACGTGGTGCGATCCTTGCCATGTATCATGCAGATGAAGCAATCATCGTGACGAATCCAGAAATCTCTTCTGTACGAGATTCAGATCGTATTATCGGTATGTTGGACAGCAAAACCAAGAAAGTTGAAAACAACGAAGGTCGTGTACGTAAGCATTTATGTATCACTCGTTTCAACCCTGAACGTGCTGATAAACAAGAAATGTTAACGATTGATGATATTTCTAAAGATATTTTACGTGTACCAACTTTAGGTGTAATTCCTGAATGCCCAAGCGTATTGCAAGCATCGAACGAAGGTAAGCCTGTTATTCTTTATCAAGATGCAAGCGCAGGTCAGGCTTATGATGACCTTGTTGCACGTTTCCTAGGTGAGGAGCGTCCTTATCGTCATATTACAGTGAAACCTAAGGGTTGGTTAGCACGTCTATTTGGAGCGTAGAAATGGCAGGATTTTGGAGTAAACTTTTTAGCAATGATGACAAACCATCTAGCGCCCAAACTGCTAAAGATCGCTTAAAAGTTATCGTTGCTTCTGAAAATGGCTTGGGTAAACGCCTGAGCCAAGATAAGATTGATCAAATGAAGAAAGAAATCATGCAAGTGGTCAATCGTTATGTACGTGGTGTGGATGAGCAGCATATTCAAATGCAAGTTCGTTCAGAAGCTAACATTGAAATGTTGGAAATGAATATCAATTTACCTGAAGAACGTTAATTTCATTATTGATTAGTCAAGTGAATTGATTCAGGGCAAAATATGAGACTGGGATAGCAAAGCGCTGCTTTGCCCAGTCGCAAGACGAGAAGCTGTGCTTCGAGTGGGCAGATCGAGCTAAAAAGGTTTTTTCTGCCCATATTTTTGCCCTTTTTCATAGACGAATTTCATAGAAACATTGCTGTTTTCATTCTAATACGATCTGAAAATGCTTTTATAATATTGAGATAAGTCAAACAATTAATTATTTTGAGGAGATGCTGTTATGGCACTTTCACAGCCAGCAACGTTCAATGAAGAATGGTCAGACGAGCGTGTATTTGCCTATTTGGATCAATTACCGCCTGAAGGTGTGAATGGTGATTTCCATGTGCTTTATCATGCATTTAAACACATGCGTCCTTTCGACTATGCGCGCTTATTGACTAAATTCATTGCAGATGGACGCGATGTCAATGCGACTAATCCAGAAGGTCAACGCATTCATGACGTGATTGCACAGTATCCTCGTCAAAAAGAAGGTTTCTTAGAAGTATTGGCTAAATTTGCTTAATATTTTTAGTGAATAAATAAAGGGAAGCTAAATGAACTTCCCTTTTTTATGCTCATCATTTTGCGCTGATCTATAAACTTCACTCTAGATACCTTTGATCATTTAAATACGAATCATCTAGACCCAAACTAAATATTTGAATTTACAGTTATCGACATAATTTTCTAACGAAATAACCATAATGGCATCAATACAAGTCAAAAGCCTTAATCTAGCCCATTTCAATACGCCAATACCAACTTTCAACATATTCTGTGTTTAATAGAATTAACCCATCAAAAAAGTACAGACCATAAAAAACCCAGCTTTCGCTGGGTTTTCTTCGAATCAATTCAGAGCTTAGTGAGCAGCGAATTGGTTCATTGTGTTTTTAGCATCGTCGTGCGCTTTAAGAGCGTTGTCACCAGAGAAGATTTCTTTGTGATCATCACCGATGTCAGAACCAGCCATTGCTTGGTGTTTAACACAAGCGATCGTACCGCGGATCTCTTTACGTTGAACGCCAGCAACATAAGCAAGCATACCTTGGTCGCCGAAGTAACCTTGAGCAAGCTCATGCGTAGAAAGAGCAGCTGTGTGGTAAGTTGGAAGTGTGATCAAGTGATGGAACACACCCGCTTCACGAGAAGCATCAGCTTGGAATGTACGAACTTTTTCATCAGCATCAGCAGCTAATTCAGTTGCATCGTACTCAGCGCTCATTAATTTAGCACGGTCGTAAGCAGAAACGTCTTTACCTTCAGCAACCCAACGGTCGTATGCTTGCTGACGGAAGTTTAAAGTCCAGTTGAATGATGGAGAGTTGTTATAAACAAGTTTCGCATTTGGAACTGTTTCTTTAACACGGTTCACCATGTGAGCGATTTCTTCAACGTTTGGAGTCGCAGTTTCGATCCAAAGAAGGTCAGCACCGTTTTGTAAGCTAGACACACAGTCAAGTACAACGCGGTCAATTTGAGTGCCTTCACGGAACTGATACAAGCCAGAAGCTAAACGCTTAGGACGGTGTAATTTACCGTTACGTTTGATTAGGATTTCGTCTTCTTGAGCATCAGCGATGTCGATTTCAACTGTGTCTAAGTAGCTGATGTATTGAGAAGCGATGTCGCCTGGCTCTTTAACCACTGGGATTTTTTGAGTCAAGTCAGCGCCTTCAGAGTCAGTACGCGCAACGATGATACCGTCATCAAGACCCATTTCTAAGAATGCATAACGTAATGCATGGATTTTAGCGATGAAGTCTTCATGTGGAACTGTTACTTTACCAGCTTGGTGACCACATTGTTTAGCATCAGATACTTGGTTTTCGATTTGAAGTGCACAAGCACCAGCTTCGATCATTTTACGAGCAAGTAAGTAAGTCGCTTCTTCGTTACCGAAACCAGCGTCGATGTCAGCAATAATTGGCACAACGTGAGTTTGGAAACCGTCGATTTGAGCAGTGATTTCAGCGGCTTTAGCAGTATCACCAGCTTCGTTTGCTTTTTTAAGCGCACGGAACAAATCGTTTAATTCTTTCGCATCAGCTTGACGAAGGAAAGTATAGATTTCTTCGATTAATGCTGGAACTGAAGTTTTTTCGTGCATAGATTGGTCAGGAAGTGGACCAAATTCTGAACGAAGCGCAGCAACCATCCAACCAGAAAGGTAGATATAACGACGTTCAGTTGTACCGAAGTATTTTTTGTTCGCAATCATTTTTTGTTGTGCGATGAAACCGTGCCAGCAACCTAATGATTGAGTGTATTTGCTAGAGTCAGCATCATAAGCAGCCATATCACGACGCATAATCGCAGCTGTATATTTAGCAATGTCTAAACCAGTTTTGAAACGGTTTTGCATTTGCATACGCGCAGCATCTTCTGGGCTAATGTCGCGCCAAGTGCTTCCGAATTTTGCTTTTAATTCACGGATTGCATCAATCGCTGTTAAGTATGTAGACATGATATGTTCCTGTAATAATATTAGGATTTCATCAATTGAAGTGCTGAACCTGCTCGGTATTCAATTGTTCAGATTTAGAACACTTCGTTGTTATGGACTTAGCTTAGATTGACTCCTAGAATTAATCCAATATTTTGAGTTAATTCTCAGTATTTATTTAAAAAATATGTAGATCAAAGTCTTATTATAATTATGTTTCAAAACTTTAAATAATTATTTTTAAATAACTTTTTCAAGAAATAATTCCTTAGTGTTTGTATAGATATAATACAATTTGTCTGTTTCGACATCATTAGACTTAAGTCTGAACAATCAACAAAAAACTTGATTTCACGTTTTAGCGGAGAAAATACGGGTAAAATATTCGTAACCCCCCCCCTATCCACCTTGTTCATTAATTTACCTAAACCTTGTGTTTATTATTCATTTCCGAACTAAGCGCTTAGGCTATACTGTATAATGAATGCTTTGATAAAATTTATAAACTGCTGTGATTTACTCTATGCTTAGACACTTACTGACATCAATTTAATAAATGATAATGCTCATCCGATAAGCTAGATGTTTTTTCTTCTACTTTTTACACAAAGCCATTTCCTTATGGCATAATCCAAAATGATTTTTAAATTTTATTTTCGGTATTTTTTTTATGAATCTTGAGCGGGTCGATCTCAACCTCTTAATTTACCTTGACGTTCTTTTACGTGAAAAAAATGTCACCCGTGCCGCAGAACAATTGGGTGTGACCCAACCTGCCATGAGTAATATTTTACGTCGTCTCCGTAATTTATTTAATGATCCCTTATTGATTCGTTCTTCTGAAGGTATGACCCCAACAGAACGTGCTTTAGAATTACAACCGCGTATTCGTGATGCACTTTCTGATTTGTCGATGATTTTGGAACCACGTACCGAGTTCCGCCCTTATACTTCAAATCGTGTCTTCCGCATCATGACGTCAGACTATGCCGAAGCGACTCTTGTTCCTCGCTTAGTTAAAGCCTTACGTTCAGAAGCACCAAACGTGGTTCTCGACTTTTTAACACCAAGTGATGTGTCATATCGTGATATGGAACAAGGTAAAGTTGATTTAGCGATTAACCGTTTCAATGAAATTCCACAAAGTTTCCATCAAGTCCTTGTTTGGCGTGATAGCTTTTCATGTCTTTTGAATGGTAAACACCCTGCTGCAAATAATTTAAATCTCAAAAGCTATTTAGATGCACAACATATTTGGGTATCTAAAACGGGTATGGGCGTGGGCTTTGGTGTCAATCCTGAAAAACAAGCAGGTTTAGGCTGGATTGATCAGGCTTTAGAACGTATTGGGCAAAAACGTAAAATTTCAGTATTTACCCGTCATTATCAAATGCCTGCATTATTGGCTTCAAATGTTGACTTGGTTGCAACCTTACCGACTCGCATTGCTCGCCTACAAGCAAAAAGCCAAAACTTATTGATTAAAGACCCTCCATTTTATATTCCTGAATTTGAATTAAAAATGGCATGGTGTCCTTTATTGCATCATCACCCTGCACATCGTTGGTTACGTCAATTGATTCTTTATGTGGCACGCCAAATGATTGAAGAAGAAAATCGTGAATTCATGCAAAATAATTCGCATTTTTCTCAATATTAATAGAATTTTACTTAAATTCTTATCATTTCAAGCTTATACTCAATTCAAATCGGTAGTGTTTTACACACTACCTCCCTTTATTTGTGTTAATTTATGACATATTAACAACATCTCATAATAATGATGATCCATAGGTGGATTCGTGAGCCTCTTCCAGAATATCCTCATCATCGCGGTACTTATTGTAGGAGCAGGTTTTTTATCTTTGACTGAAATCGCACTTGCAGGTGCGCGTAAAGTCAAACTCAAGATCCTTGCCGAATCAGGTGATGAACGCGCACAGAAAGTCCTCGACTTACAGCAAAATTCAGCTGATTTCTTTGCTGCGTCGCAGATTGGCTTAAATGCTGTTGCCATCCTAGGCGGTATTTTAGGTGAAGGTGCTTTTCGTCCTTATTTCTTTGAATTTGTTTCACGTTTCTATGCTGGTCCTTGGGCTGAAACCATCAGCTTTGCACTTTCATTTACCTTAGTCACTTCATTATTTATTCTGTTTGCAGATCTGATGCCAAAACGTATGGCAATGATTGCACCTGAAAAAATTGCTGTCTCGGTCATTAACCCGATTCAGATTTTTATTGTAGTCTGTAAACCATTGGCTTGGTTTATCAATGCTGTTGCCAACTTGCTTTTCCGTCTGTTCAAAGTGAATACGACACGTGAAGATAATATTACTTTTGACGATATTTCTGCGGTGATGGATGCAGGTGCGCAAGCAGGTGTATTGCAAAAGCAAGAGCACCATTTTATTGAGAATGTATTCGAACTCGAAGAACGCAATGTACCTTCAAGTATGACCACACGTGAAAATGTGGTGTATTTTACACTTAAAGAATCAGAAGATAGTATTCGTCAAAAACTGGCTGAATATCCTTATTCAAAGTTTTTAGTTTGTAATGAAAATATTGACCAAGTGATTGGCTATGTCGATGCCAAAGATATACTAGTACGTATTTTAAATAATCAAAAAATCAATCAGCTCAATGAATCAACAATTCGTAATGTCTTAACCATTCCTGATACTTTAACACTCTCTGAACTTCTCGATCGTTTCCGCTCAAGTAAAGAAAAATTTGCTGTGGTGATCAATGAATATGCTTTGGTCGTTGGTGTGATCACCCTGTCTGACATCATGATTACTGTGATGGGCGATTGGGTTACACCGATGGAAGAAGAGCAGCAAATCATTAAACGTGATAATAATTCATGGCTGATCGAAGGTAGCACACCGATTGAAGACATGATGCATGCGCTGGCTATTGATGAAATGCCAGATGCAGATAATTATGAAACTCTAGCAGGTTTCATGATGTATAAACTCAGAAAAATTCCACGCCCTGCGGATACCGTGATCTTTGGTGGTTATAAATTTGAAGTTGTCGATGTCGATCATTTTAAAATTGACCAACTTTTAGTGACACGTCTATTAGAACCTAGTGAAGCAGAAACACCTGAAGAAGAAGCTAAATAATCATTTTTTTTAATGGCTAAAATTTTAGACATAGGCTTAGTGACCTACAAGCATAGGTGACTAAGCTTATCTTTTTTTAACCACACGATTCGCCCATTTCCTTTATAAATCATGTAAAGAATATGACCCATAGCACAGATTGTTTATCATTTTAAAAAATATGAAAATTATCATGATTCAACTCAAATCCAACCACTAAAAATAAATACCTTAAAAATCAAAATATTAAAAATAATCACCTTTTTAGTGCAAAAATTATTAAGTTCCATAACTGACTGTTTTTTATATTTTATAATTTTCAAAAATAGTGATGAAATCATCATTTTCAATCATATATTTTAATTTAATCAAATAACTATTAGCATTCACCTACACAAAAAAAGGCTTTTCAATAATGCCTATCTTCAAGGATTGAACTATGCTCACCGTATTAGGTTTGGGCATGATTTTGTGCTTTATGTACTTAATTATGTCAAGAAAAATGACTGCTCTCGCAGCTTTAACACTGATCCCAATTGTCTTTGCACTCATCACTTATGGTTTGAGTTTTTATATCGACAGCATAGGTCACTTCGAACTCAAAGAACTCGGTGAAATGATGTTAGATGGTGTGAAAAAGCTCGCACCTACAGGTGTAATGCTACTTTTCGCAATCCTCTACTTCGCCATTATGATTGATACTGGGCTGTTTGATCCTTCAGTTAAATTCATTCTTAAATTGGTCAAAGGTGATCCACTCAAAGTAGTCATCGGTACAATTACACTTACCATTATTGTGTCATTGGATGGTGATGGCTCTACGACTTATATGATCTGTGTTGCAGCTATGCTTCCGCTCTACAAGCGTTTAGGTATGAGCCCATTGATCATGGCATGCTTAATGATGCTTGCCAGTGGTATCATGAATTTAACCCCTTGGGGCGGTCCAACGGCGCGTGCAGCAAGTGCACTCCATGTAGAAGCAAGTGATGTATTTGTACCCATGGTACTTCCAATGATTATTGCGATTATTTGGTTGTATTTTGTTGGCTATATGTATGGTCGTTCTGAGCGTAAGCGTTTAGGCATTATCGAATTGGATGTTAGTCATGGTGACAATATTCAAATTTCGACCAACCCAGAAGCCAACCGTGCACATTTAAGATGGTTCAATGCTTTGCTTACAGTCGTGTTGATGGTCTGCTTGGTCAAAAGCGTGTTACCGCTACCAATCCTGTTTATGATTGCACTGTGTATTGCACTGGTGGTGAACTATAAAGATGTCGACATGCAAAAATCACTGGTTGCACACCATGCAGGAAGTGCTTTAAATGTCGTTGGAATTATCTTTGCAGCTGGTATTTTTACAGGGATTCTCTCGGGCACGGGTATGGTGGATGCTATGTCTAAGGAGTTGGTGGCGATTATTCCTGAAAGCATGGGACCATTTCTTGCTCCAATTACCGCTGTAATTAGTATGCCTTTGACCTTCTTTATGTCCAATGATGCTTTCTATTACGGTGTGCTTCCTATTCTTTCTGAAGCTGCTGGACACTACGGTATTACCCCTGTAGAAATGGCGCGTGCTTCGATCGTGGGACAACCTGTACACTTACTTTCACCATTGGTTCCATCGACTTATTTACTCTGTGGCTTGGCTGGAATTGAGCTAGGACAACATCAGAAATTCACCATTAAATGGGCAATTTTGACATGTTTGGTCATGGGTGCTGCGGCATTGGTACTTGGTGTGTTCCCACTCTATTCGACTTTGCAATGAGTTGAAACTAGAAATATTCTCCCAATACAGATATTACTAGCCCTCAAAAAATAAAAGCACGATATTCGTGCTTTTATTTTTGACTAATTTTTAGAATCAATAGCCAGTAATCAGCATATCCAATACAGCTTGATAGTGAATATTAATATCATCTTCTAAAATTTTATACGCGCTATCGAACTGTACCATTGGCCAGCCTTCTTTCCAGAAAGGGAAAATATTATGTAGGTCATGCGTCACAATGGCATCTTCACGAATAATCGCTTGCGCCACTTGAGATAAAACTTGTGCCGTTTCAGCACCATCAATTTTTAAATAATCAATGCCATGCGCTTTTAGAATGCGGATACGGTCTTTTTTATAACGAATTTTTTTCGCTTGTGCTTCATTTAAATTTAAAGCTAAAACAACTGCTTCTACAAATTTTTCTTCAAAACTTTGATTTAAAGCCACTAAAGCCTGTTTATGTGCTTCCTGACGTCCTGCTTTCCCACCATCACGAATGATTTTATTTGATTCGACATTGAGTTCATCAGATTTCATTGATTGAAGAATGTCTAAAATTTCAATATCACTTAATGATGCAGAAGAATCTGTCATGGGAGTCCTAAA
Organism: Acinetobacter wuhouensis; assembly: GCF_001696605.3. Lineage (NCBI taxonomy): Bacteria > Pseudomonadati > Pseudomonadota > Gammaproteobacteria > Moraxellales > Moraxellaceae > Acinetobacter > Acinetobacter wuhouensis. Next base: position 2,938,237 of record NZ_CP031716.1, read on the forward strand.
AACAAAATAAATTAAGTGCCTATTTTCGCATAAATTGAAAATTAAAACAGAGATAATGTTAATCTCAATATAGAAAGGCTACTACTTAGCTGATCATCCATCAATGTTAATCAAATAATAATTCAGGATCTCATCGTGTTATGTCAATTTCAGCTTTAATCGCATGTACCAGTTTTTATTCAGCTTTATACCTTTTTTACTTTTATTTTGCCAAGCAACAACAACCTCTTTTGCTTATTTTAGCTGTAGCGCTACTTGTCTTTGCCTATATCATTACGCCATCGGCAGAAAAGAAAGAACGCCGTCATTTCAATAACACATTGAACTATGAAAATTGGTTTACCTTACCACTCTATACATGGTGGCGATTATTTAGTTTACCCATACGTTTTTTACTGTCTAAACTATTTGATTAGTGTATAAATTATTCTATCCATATATAAATGATTTGATCAATCAATAAAAAATGAGGTCATATGAAAGCGATTGCCTACAAAAAACCTTTAGCTATCTCAGAATCAAATGTGTTTTCTGAAATTGAAATCAACCAACCTATTGCCAGTGGTCATGACTTACTCATCCAAGTTAAAGCCATTTCAGTAAATCCTGTTGATGTTAAAATGCGGCAACGCACTGCACCTGAAAATGACACTTGGAAAATTTTAGGACATGATGCAGTTGGAACCGTCATCGCCATTGGAGATCAAGTTGAAGACTTTAAAGTCGGTGATGAGGTTTTCTATGCAGGATCAAACCAAAGACAAGGTTCTTATGCAGAGTATCAATTGGTCGATGAACGTATTGTTGGATTTAAACCTAAATCATTAAGCGATGCTGAAGCAGCTGCGCTACCACTCACATCTTTAACCGCCTATGAAATGCTCTTTGATCGCTTAAAAGTTCAAGAAACCAAAGCAGATAAACCTGTCATTTTAGTGATCGGTGCTGCTGGTGGCGTGGGTTCAATTACAGTTCAACTATTAAAAGCCTTAACTGAATTTACCGTGATCGCGACTGCTTCTCGTCCTGAATCCAAAACTTGGCTTAAAGAAATTGGTGCAGATTTTGTCATTGATCATCAGCAATCAATTGAATCACAAATCAAAGCTTTAGATATTGGCTCACCGCACTATGTATTCTCTATCAATGGTACAGGAGCTTATACACAAGCCATTGCCAATGTGATTGCACCACAAGGGCACTTTGGCTTGATTGATGATCCTGAAAATTTTGTGATTAATCCATTTAAAGTGAAGTCGATTTCAATTCATTGGGAATCAATGTTTACACGTTCAACTTTTCAAACCAAAGACACCGCTCGACAAGGCGATATTTTAAATAAAGTGTCAAAATTACTCGATGACAAACGAGTAAAAACAACTTTAGGACAAAACCTCGGTAAAATTAATGTAGAAAATATTACTGAAGCCCATCGATTGATTGAATCAGGGAAAAGCATTGGTAAGATTGTATTAGAAGGCTTTTAGTTTAAGAACTTCGAAATGATCAATCTTTATATGCTGGTCAATAAAAGCCTGAGTCAAAGCCTCTAAATTTTAACGCATGGTGTAATGTCAACTTCGTACAATGACACTACACCCTGTTTTTAATAAATATTTTATTAAACCCGAGATAGTGACGTTGCATATTGAACAACGTCTAGATGCCCAAAGAATCCAGGCAAACCACCTGTGTGTAGGAAAATGGTTTTCTGCCCTTTTTGAATCGTCCCATCACGTACGGCTGCAACCAAACCTGCAAATGCACGTCCTGTATAGATTGGATCTAAAACAATCCCTTCATATTGTGCAATTAAACGTAATGCCTCTTTTACAGGCTCAGTTAAAGCACTATATCCATCACCAACTTGATCCAGTCGCACACGAATTGTGTCTGAATAATCTGAGGATTGCATATCTGCTAATAAATTACGCACTCGATTTTCAGGATCTGTAACTGCTCCAGTATGTACACCATAAACCAAATCAGCACCTAACTCATGGACTAAACCCGCCATTGTTCCACCTGAGCCCAATGCAACCACTACATGGTCAATATGTTCAGCTTGTTGCTTTAACTCTTTGGCACAATCAACATACCCCTGTGCAGCATATGCATTCGATCCACCAAAAGGAATGAAAGAAGCTGTAATGCCTTGCTGTTGTAAGTCCTGAATCCGTTGTTGAGCAGCTTGTTCTAATTGTCCATCATCAGCATCACCTAACCAATGTAATTTGGCACCAAATAGTCCATCTAAAACAATATTGCCTGTTGGATGCTCAGGAGCTTGCCCTGCTAAAACCAATTCAACATTTAATCCTAGTTTTGCTCCTGCAGCAGCTGTTAAGCGAGCATGATTACTTTGTGCAGCCCCCACAGTCACTAAAGTTGTCGCACCTTGTTCAACTGCTTTTGCACACGAGTATTCAAGTTTTCTGATTTTATTTCCGCCACCACCTAAGCTAGATAAATCATCACGTTTAATCCATAGATCTTCGGCATTCAAACCTAAAGCAACTGCTAAACGAGGTAAATTTTCTAGTGGTGTATTCCATGTACCTAATGCAATTTTATTCATCAAAAATATCTCATGACCATTTGTGTAATGGAATGTTGAATATTGCGATTGCAATGACTACAACTCGACATTGGATCACAATATTCAAATCTTTTTATGTTAAATCACTTCAACCACAACTTTACCGATATGTTCACCCGTATCTAAACATGCATGTGCATCTTGAATCTGATCAAACTTAAAGGTTTTATAAATCATCGGTAAACATTCACCTTTAGCCCACAGTGGCACAACATGTTCCATTAAGCCTTGGGCAATTTCAGCTTTTTCAGCCGTATTTCGCGCGCGCATGGTCGACCCCGTAATGGTCAAACGCTTCATCATAATCTGACCTAACTTCACCTCTTTGGCTTTTGCACCACCAAGGAAAGCAATATAAACCAAACGACCATCACGACGTAATAAGTTCAAGTTTTGATCTAAATATGGTGCTCCTACCATATCTAGGACAATATCAACACCTGTATTGTCCGTCTTTTCATTGATCACTTGCTCAAAATCTTGAGTTTTATAATTAATTGCAGTGGTTAAATGACCTATCGCTGCAACTTTTTCATCTGAACCGACCGTAGCAAATGATTTTAAACCTAATGATTGACACAACATTAAAGTCGTTGTTCCAATTCCACTTGCACCACCATGCACAAGCACCGTTTCACCTGCTTTGGCATGTGCCATTTGGAACACATTTGCCCATACTGTGAAGAATGTTTCAGGAATCGCAGCCGCCTGAATATATGAAACACCGGTTGGCACGTGAATCGTCTGTGACTCAGGTACTACACAATATTCTGCATAGCCACCGCCATTGGTTAAACCACAAACCTTATCCCCTACTTTGAATAAAGTCACATCCACACCCACAGCAACAACTTCACCCGCAACTTCCAACCCTGGAACAGGGGTCACGCCTTTTGGCATTGGGTATAAGCCTTGGCGCTGTAAAATATCAGGACGGTTGATACCAAAAGCATGCACTTTAACTAAGACCTCATCAGACTTCGGCTGCGGAATCTCAACTGATTCATACGCCAATTTATCCACGCCACCTGGTTCTGTGATAATCACTTGTTGCATTGTTGTTGCCATTGCTTCCTTCCTTTTTAATCCACTACTTTTCATGCTTTTCTATTTGAACATAAAGTTCAGCGTGAATGAATCTTTATCTATTTTTGGTTCAAACTATATTGGAATAAGCTCTTTAAAAAATACACTATTCCGTAATTTTTTGATAAATGCTTTACAGAAGCAAAGCAAACCGAGTACTACAATTCAATATATTGACAATGTTGACAAAAATAAATGTCATAAAAGCTAATTTTCAGATTACATTGTTAAACTTATCTGATATTTTAAAATGACTAGGGTTAAATCTGACGGTTTTTCATACTAAATGTACTTTATTTTAAAGTTCATCTATTCAAACAACTGCACAGAATTTTAAACAGTACACAGTAATAAAAAACGATCATAATCTTAGTAAAACAAAAGTAAAAACAAAAATTTAATACTCAATTATCAAGGACTAGATAAATATGAGAATCAATAAAATCGCTTTAGCTGTTATGACCACCTGTATGCCGATCACAGCACTCTATGCTGCTGCAATGGATCGCTCTGGACAATCGATTACACCATTTCTACAGCCCAATAATTACTTTGAAGCTGGAATTTCCATTTTAGATCCAACCGTTGAAGGAAAAGAAGCTGATGTTTCGGCAACACGTCGAGATATTGAAGATATGGGCAATGACTATTATTTTCCCAGTGCTGCAATAAAACTCCAGCTTACAGACAATATTTCTTTTGGTTTGCTTTATGATCAGCCTTTTGGTGCGGATGTCGCCTACTCAGGCAATAATATTTTTGTGACGGACAGTAGTACCACAATTTTAGATCAAAAGTTATTGACTGGATTGATTGATCAAAAATTTGCAAGTTTAACGGCTGAACAAAAAGTCGGATTGGCAATACAAGGCGTTAAAGGTGCCGATTATTTAAAAACCCCTGCTGGACAAGCAGAGTTTGCCCAAACACTACAAGCGTATAATAACAATGCGACAGCAAAAGCCCAGATTGATACAGGTGTAAAAGCTGGAATTACCCAACAAGTGGATGCAACTAAAGCTTACCTTGGAAAAGGACAAACTTCCGCAAAAGTCGATACTGAAAACCTGAGCATGATTTTTGGCTATCAACCCATTAAAAATATTAATATTTATGCAGGTGGCGTCTACCAAACCATTGACGGTAGTTTACACTTAAGAGGTCAAGCGACCAGTGTTTATAATGGTTATGATGCAACTTTTAAAAAAGACAGTGGTGTCGGCTGGCTCGCTGGTTTTGCCTATCAAATTCCTGAAATTGCTCTAAAAGCATCAGTTACCTACCGTTCAGAGATCGACCATAAAGTCACGACCCATGAAAATGTGTCCAGTCTGCCCGCTTTGGTGGGATTAGGACAAATTTCTCAAGCAACTGCGGATAGTATTGCAGGGACACAGAAAAAAACAGATATTACTACGCCACAATCGGTCAATATTGATTTACAAAGTGGCATCATGAAGGACACGGTTGCATTTGCCAATATTCGTTGGGTAAATTGGAAAAACTTCGCCATCCAACCTTATCAGTTTGGGGCAATTTCAAAAATTGTGGGACAACTGCCTTCCGTAGCTCAACCGAATGGTTTTAATTTATTGAAATATTCAGATGATCAATGGAATGCAACTGTCGGTGTTGGACGCAAATTATCAGATCAATGGGCGGGTAATGTATCTGTCGGATGGGACTCTGGTGCAGGCAACCCGATCACAGCACTTGGACCGACAGAAGGATATTGGAATGTCGGGCTCGGTGTGCAATTTAGCCCTACACCACAAACCTTTATTTCAGGTGGTGTAAAATACTTCTGGTTAGGTGATGCGCAAGGGCAAATCGCTTCTCAATCAGGCAAGAAAACCTATGTTGCTGATTTCACAGATAATACTGCGATTGCCTATGGTTTAAAAATTGGATATCGTTTCTAAAGTACTATCGGTTTAGCATGTAAGTTTCCTAAACTTACATGCTCTTTACTCATGAATGAACCACTATTCAAAATAATATTTCGATCAGTAAATTCCCGATCACTCTATTAAAACAATCAACAAAATGTCTTAACACTAGCGTCGCCTACTGTATCTGCCCTTTCACACGCCTGTTTAATATGCTATAACTTTTAAAATCATTTACTTATAATTATTTCCACCAATCCAAATATTACAAATGAATCAGACTAGGATGTAAAAATGGGCATATATGATCGACTGTCAATGAAGTGGCAAAATATCATTTCCATTGCTTTTCTAACCTTACTCAGCACATTGGCAATTATTGGTTGGGCTTACTTTCTACACTTTCCTTGGGCGTGGTTATTTCACATTATTCTGATCATTGAGCTTTTCATGCTTTTTGCCGTCAATTATTCAGAATACCAAGCCAGTTCAGTCAATGGTGCAGGTGGATGGAGTACATTTGGCTATATTTTTTTCCAAGGCGCTTTTGTCATTGCGATTACCGTATTACGTTTCATCATCTGGATTGCTGAACGCTTTGGACTTGTTTAGTTAAAACCATACAGCGTGAAGCATTCCTAACACAAAAACCAATCACTCATCCAATAAATTCCTTGTCTCTACTTTTCAAATTATTGAATTTTCAATTCATCACTCACCTCCTTCTATTCTATTGATTTAGTAATTTTTAATTTTTTGACCAAATTATGTTCAGAATTTTTCTTGCATTTTAATTTTACCCTGATAATATTAGCGCATTATTTAGTTTTACCCTGATAAAACTATTTTATGTGAGAATGAAAAATGAACAGTGAAACACTTTATTCCGCCTTTCATGGCAATACCCGAATCATCACGGACACCTTGTTTAAAGTTGCCTTGACGATAAAAGAAATTGACAATCATCAATCCAACATTTTGATTTTTAACGATCAAACTGGTCAGCAAATTGATCTGGACGTGTCTGGCTCAGAGCAAGATTTAAAGCAACGCTATGCTGAAATTGAAGAAGTTAAAAAGGTAGGACGTCCAAAGTTAGGGGTCATTTCCCGTGAAATTACGTTGCAACAAAAACATTGGAATTGGTTGGATCAACAAAATGCGAGTGCCTCAGCAGTGATTCGTAAATTGATTGATCAAGAGCTGAATAATCCTGCATCTGAAAGCAACATCATGTTGGCGAAACAAGCGGTGGATCGCTTTATGTCTGCGATGATAGGCAATATGCCGAACTATGAAGAAGCCACTCGCGCTCTATATCAAGGCAATAAAACCGCCTTTCTTGAGCTCATTCAAGACTATCCAACCGATTTAAAAGCCTATTTAGAGCAGCAATCAGCTCATGCATTTTAAGCCCCCACAAAACATCCAAATATTTTTGGATGTTTTCCCCTGATTTATAATAATTTTTAATTCAAATACTTATACAAATAAATCTTTTAAAACCATCCATTTCAATTTTAAAGATGAAATAAAATGCTTGCTTTACTCATTAATATTTTTATAATTAGGTAGATCGGTATACCTATTTTCTTGTTATGAAATCACATCAAGCTAAAGATAAAATTTTGGATGCAGCTAAAACTTTATTCTACAAAGATGGCATTCATGCGACAGGTATCAATACCATTACGGATCAAGCTGGCGTTGCCAAAATGTCGCTGTATAACAACTTTCCGTCCAAAGCTGATTTGGTTGAAGCCTATATCGAGTCACGCAATATCGAATGGCAAGCCTTGTATGCAACACGCATGGAAACAGCACATACACCTTTAGACAAAATTTTAGCGGTGTTTGATGCCTATCGTGACCATGCAGAATCGGCTGTGGACAATGGTTTCCGTGGTTGTGGCATGCTCAATGCCGCAGCGGAATTTCCTGCACACAGCCCTGAACGTGATGCAGTGAAATTGCTCAAAGAAGGTATCGAGCAATTATTAATTGAACATTTAAGTGAATTATTTTCAGATTCTGCGCAGATTCAGTACATCGCCACCATGTTGTCTTTTCTGCTTGAGGGTTCAATCGCCCGTGCAGGTTTGGAGTGTTCAAGTGACAAGCTAATTATGGTTCGGAAAATGGCGGAAGATCTGATACAGACTCAACTTCAACTTACAGCGAAATAGCATAAATACAGTCAACCTAAATCACTGTAAAAATGAGAAAAATAAATAGGATATCTCCATGAATGCCAAACAATCAGGTTTAATCAGTATCGGTGCTTTTGTTCTACTGTGGGGAAGCGCTGCCATTTTTACCAAATGGGGACTGCATCATGGGGCTGTCATTCCCTTTCTGTTCTTTCGTTTTCTCATTGCGACTGTATTGATTTCTCTGTTTTGCATCATCAGCAAACAGGCTTTTTTACCGCAGAATACACCTTATAAATATGTGATTTTGACAGGTTGTTTTCTCATTACGGGTTATACCCTGTTTTATTTTCTATCGCTTGAGTTTGGGATTTCACCTGGATTACTTTCGACTATTTTAGCTTTACAGCCGATTTTGACCTTTTTTATTACCGAGAAAAGTTTTTCTAAAGTAAAGTTACTTGGGCTGATTCTGAGTTTTATCGGGATTATCTTTTTAGTTTATAACAATCTGTTTGTAAATAAGTTATCGCTATGGGCAACGGTTTCCTCGATTATTTGTCTGGCATGTATTACTACAGGTGTAATTTTACAACGTAAAATTTCGGAGAAACCGTGGCAGGTTTTACCTCTGCAATATGTAATTTCACTGATTTTCATTGCACTAATTATTCCGTTTCAATCCTTTGACTTTGAAATGAATTTAGACTTCTGGATTCCTGTTTTGTACCAAGGGATTATTATTTCTGTAGTAGCGCAACTGATTTTTTATAAATTGTTGCAGTCAGGCAATCTGGTCAATACCACGAGTCTGTTTTACCTCGTACCACTTGTGACCTTGATTTTAGACTTTATGATTTTTAGAACGCAATTGTCTGCCTTTGACTATGTTGGAATTGTGGCGATTTTGAGTGGGGTTTATTTGGTGTATAAGAAAGCCAATACACAAACGAATTAAATTGAATACTTACTTTTTTAATACTGCATATCCTATTTAATCCATTAATTAGGATATGCTTTTTTAACTTTTCCTTAGTTAAATAATGTTTTTTGCACATCCAAACCAATTTTTGCTTTTGTTATTTTAACCAATTCTGTTTCATCAGTTTCATTCGGGTGAAAATCCATTCGATAATAAGAGAAAAATTGTGGAACCAATTTTTTATATGAATCAAATGCAAAATTTCCGAATTTTCTCCAAGAGCTTATGTTTAATAATTGCTGATCACGTGACATTAATACAAATTGATAGCCGACAGTCATCAATGTAATTAATGCTAAACTAAATGTAAAAAGTGCAACTCGAGGAATATAAGCATCTAAACCTTTACCATAAAGATATTCATACATATCATAAGCTACTGCTTTATGTTCTGTTTCTTCAATACTGTGCCATAGCCAAAGCTTTTGAATGTTTTCATCAGTCATTTTTTCATTCACACTTTGCATCATGTATACAACTAACACCGCTGTATAGTGCTCAAGTCCAACTGTTACCAATAAATTCCATTTCTTTGGAAAGAACTTTTCAATGGCTTTAAGAATAATGCCTGTCGCATTTTCAAGTGATTCTGGATTTAATCCATATTGTTGTGCACTTTCATGAAAAGCATGATGTTCTTTTGAGTGCATCGCTTCTTGCCCAATAAATGCACTAATATCACGATCCAGCTTTTGATTGCCTTTGACTTTATCTCTTAATGCACGTACGGAACGCACAAAATAAGATTCCCCTTCAGGAAAAAGTGTAGATAGCCCTGTGAAATAATGTGTATGTGCTGGATCATTGTCATACCAATATTTTGGCATTTCTTGAAATTGATAGTCCATACGACGAACAGGAAACGATGCTGCAATTCTTTGATTTGATTTTTCTGCCAATGCTTTTGGTTTCATAACTCACTCCAAATTAAAGTTCCAAAAAGGAACTTAACAAAATTAATTATGATGTGAATAACCACTCTTTTCTATGTTTGATCAAGTCAATTTCGATACTATAGACTTCTGAATTGGCACTTTGCAGATATGTTTCAATTCTAAAAATAGTTATATTCATTTTATTTACTTTCTTTATTACTATCGTATTTCAGCCAACATTCCTATAAGAAAGCTGCATGAAATCATAAAAATAAAAAACCCGCTTTCGCGGGTTTATTTCAATCAATCCGATCTCTTAAAGACGAACCAATCCCACAATTTTTTCTGCCAGTTCTTCAACAGTGTCCTGAGCAAAACTCACATCAGCACCTTGCGCAACATCACTGATGATCACAACACCAGTTTGACGAAGCAATGCAACTTGTTCAGCAGATAAACCTGCTTTAGCAATCGCAACAACACCTTGCTGAATCAAAACACTTTCAAGTGATTGAGCATTTTCAAGTGCTTTCGCAGAAACAGCCACTACCGCAGGCTTTTGACCTAAACGTGCAGCACGTGCTTCAGCAGTCACAGGCTCATCATGTGCAGTCCATTCCACCGCAGCTTCAACCATACCTGCACCAACAGTCACATTGCTTAAACGGTCGATGAAGATAAACGAACCTGTATAACGACTGTCCTGATAACGATCAAATACCACTGGCGCATCAAACTCAATCTCAACATCTGCAATTGCATTCAGATCAAGCTGTTCAACCTGGATTTTTTCCAAAGTATTCACGTTGGTACGATAGTTAATTTTCTCAACTTTCGCAGGAATGGTTTGTGTACCAATTTTGACATTGTACAACTTACCGATCACCAGCGGTTGATCCGCCATCCACACCACAGACGCACGAACAGAACGTGACAAAGACGGTTGCTCGCCAGCTTTGACAAGGACATTACCGCGAGAAACGTCGATTTCATCATTCAGTGTCAATGTCACCGCTTGACCTGCAATTGCATGTTCAAGATTGCCATCAAAAGTCACGATTTCTTTCACTGTAGACTTTTTGCCTGATGGTAAAGCGACAAGCTCATCGCCAACTTTTACTTCACCTAAAGCAATCGTGCCACAAAAACCACGGAAGTCGAGGTTTGGACGGTTGACATACTGCACAGGGAAACGGAATTCATGCGCACTGGTATCACGTGTGATTTCAACTGTTTCCAGGGTATTCATCAGGGTTTTACCTGTATACCATGGTGTATTTGGTGATGGATTCACCACGTTATCACCATTCAACGCAGAAATTGGCGTGAAGATGATATTGGCAGGTTTACGATCACCGAGTTGGTTCACGAAAGCATTATATTCTTCTTGAATTTCATTAAACCGTGCTTCTGAAAATTCAACGAGATCCATTTTATTGATCGCAACCACGATATTACGAATACCCAACAGGCTCGCAATAAATGAGTGACGACGGGTCTGGGTTTGTACGCCATATCGCGCATCAATCAGAATAATCGCAAGATCAGCTGTAGATGCGCCTGTTGCCATGTTGCGCGTGTACTGCTCATGCCCTGGAGTATCGGCAATAATGAACTTACGTTTTTCTGTAGAGAAATAACGATACGCCACATCAATGGTGATACCTTGCTCACGTTCCGCTTGCAGACCATCAACAAGTAATGCCAAATCAGGTGCATCACCTGTCGTACCGACTTTTTTTGAGTCACGAGTCACCGCTTGTAATTGATCTTCATAAATCAATTTTGAATCGTAAAGTAAACGACCAATCAAAGTCGATTTACCATCATCCACGTTACCGCAAGTGAGAAAACGCAATAAGTCTTTATTTTCGTGCTGTTTTAAATATGCCAAGATATCTTGGCTAATCAATTCTGATTGATGAGACATTGCTCAAAGCTCCACATATTCTTTAGAAATCGGTTTCTGTTCAATCTTCAATCCCTCTAAATCTCCCTTTGTTAAGGGAGACTTGCTTCTTTCTATGAGAGTCCCCCCTCTTTCACAAAGAGGGGGTTAGGGGGAGATTCATATAGAAATACTTAGAAATAACCTTCCTGCTTTTTCTTTTCCATCGAGCCTGCTTCATCATGGTCAATCATACGACCTTGACGTTCAGAACTCGTCGCCAAAAGCATTTCCTGGATAATTTCAGGCAATGTCGTTGCAGTTGACTCAACCGCACCCGTCAATGGATAACAACCTAAAGTACGGAAACGTACCGATTTCATTTGTGGAACTTCGCCTTCTTTTAAACGCATACGTTCATCATCCACCATGATGAGCGTACCACTGCGTTCAACCACAGGACGTTCCGCAGCTAAGTATAGAGGCACCAAAGGAATACTTTCTTGGTAAATATATTGCCAGATGTCCAACTCAGTCCAGTTCGACAATGGGAATACACGAATACTTTCACCTTTGTTCACTTTACCGTTATAAAGATTCCAAAGTTCAGGGCGCTGGTTTTTAGGGTCCCAACGATGTTTATTGTCACGGAACGAGTAAACACGCTCTTTGGCACGTGATTTTTCTTCATCACGGCGTGCACCACCAAATGCAGCATCAAACTGATATTTATCCAAAGCCTGTTTTAAGCCTTGAGTTTTCATGATATCCGTATATTTAGAGCTACCATAATCAAATGGATTGACGTTGGCATCTTTACCTTCTTTATTTTGATGTACGATCAGGTCGAAACCATGTTCTTTCGCCATGTTGTCACGGAACGTGATCATGTCCTTGAACTTCCAGCCTGTGTCGACATGCAACAGTGGGAAAGGAAGTTTTGCAGGATAGAATGCTTTTAAAGCAAGATGCAGCATGACAGCTGAGTCTTTCCCGATTGAGTAAAGCATCACTGGATTTTCAAATTCAGCAGCAACTTCACGGATAATATGAATACTCTCAGCTTCAAGCTGTTTAAGATGAGTAAGTCTTTCCTCAGATATAGGCATTTTGACAGCACCAGCTCACAAAAAACGTGTACTTATTACACATATTAAAATTTATATTCATTATAGTGATTTACACAGCCACCCTTTTGCTTGTTTTTTTATATTGATATATAAAAAGATCATAAGCAACTCACAGAGCAAACTATGTCCACACAAATTATACCTTTAGATGAGATTCGTTTTGAACAATGGCTTCCACTTTGGCAAGAGTATTTAAACTTTTATAAAACACAATTAAGTAATGAACAAATAAGTTTATCTTGGAAGCGAATCACAAATTCTGAACAAGCAGATATGTTTGGTTTTGCGATTCAAGTGAATAATGAGGTTGTAGGTTTTGTCCATTTAATTTCACACATGAGTATGTGGACAGACAAGCCTTGTTGTTATTTACAAGATTTATATGTGAATGAAACACATCGAAATCAAGGCTTGGCTCGAAAGCTGATAGAGCATAGCTACCAAGTATGCTCTGGAAAATATGACCGTGTCTATTGGTTAACCCATGAAAGTAATCTCACAGCGCAATATCTATATGATCGCATTGCAACAAAAACAGGATTTATTCAATACAAAAAAGTGCTATAGGCTAGGCTGAAGCAGCTTCAAATGATAAGTATAAAAAATTCACACATAAAAAAAGGCTTATCAAATAATGATAAGCCTATAAAACTCTTAAAATATGGGTAAAACAACATCCCCATACTTCGAGGGTAGGAATAACTTCTTTAAATAAGGTCAATTAAAGAAGTCAGTTCATATTAGAATTTTTCAAAAACACTGTATATACCTAGAATTGGGTATATTTTCGCATAATTAGATTGATTAATAACCAAATACAGCTTTATCTAAAGGAATTTCAATTCCAACTGAAGCTCCCGCATCATTTCCATGCACATCCGAGTCACTTACCCAACCATTAATTTTCAATGGAATCGTAGGTTTTATGTAATGTGTCCAAGTCAAATCTAAAGCTTTAATTTTATCATTTTCAGGAAACGCAAAGTTAATTTGTTCTGTTCCAAAATGTGCTGCTGATTGGTTCACTTTAGCATACATCACACGCCCTGATAATCTATTCATTACATCAAATCGAATATCACCACCCACAGAAACCATTTCACCATCGCCTCCCATTGCATGACCGAGTGGGAAACCATGTTGATAATACCCATCTTTATAAATATGGTGATTATATGAAATTCCGCTCACATTGCCATTGGTCGTTGTATCTGCCCATTCAGCATAGAATTGGACTGGCATGTTTTTAAAGCTCGTTGAATAATCAACACCTGCTAAATACATTTTTTTAGCGGGTAGCAATCCTGCTTCGTCTTCACCTACATACTGAGCGTAAAAACTAGCAGGTACATTCAACAAAGATTGTAAATTTAGGCGGGCATCAAAACCAGCAAGCTGATTCGAAGCATTTCCTTCGCCTGTACATGTGATATCTGCGCATTCGTTATCTTTACCCACGAAAGCATTCCAGTAAGCTTTAGCACTGCCAGGTTGTCCTTGACCATCGATTTGGAAAGTACGTGAAGCACCTAACTCCAAATATGGTAGTGGTTGTGCTGTTAAACGTAAACCAATCAGATTGGCATCAGGAACAGCTTTGTAATCATCCAAACGCCCAGCAAAAGCTTGATATTGCCAAGGACCAATCCAAGACAACCATTTAGATTCAAAGGCTTTTTGTTCTGCACGTTGAGCAGTAAAACCATAAACTGGGCGACTAGCATCACCACGAATCAAACTACCATCATGTCCAGGTCCCCAATATGTTGGAATTTGACCTGCGATTACCCATTGATTCCAAAGCTTTCCAGCAATATAGGAGCCTTCAACATTCACATCTTGACCATTGTCAATTTGAGGATCTTTTTCACCATTTACACGTAGTTTCGCATCCCAGTTTGCTCCACCGCCATTCACTTCCAGTGAACCAACATATTGTGCTTTTTGGTTATCACCAAAGGCTTGTGGAATATTTTTAAGATCAGTTTCTGCAAATAAACCTAACTTCGCAGTTTGATTATCTGCTTTAAGTGCATTTTGAATAGAATCGATAACTTTCTGTTGAGTATTGTTTGTAATTTTGGCTTGAGATAAGGCACGTTGAATTTCATCACCACTCATCGGCCAAGTCGATGTACTAATTTGAATCACACCTTGCTGATTTAACCAGTTCAAATCTGTACGAATATCTTCATTGTTTAATACAATACCTTGTGCAAAAACAGGTAATGACATTCCAAATAATACAGCAGCATACAGTGATTTTCTTAAATACATGCTTTTTTTCTCAAGTTCAATTTACTGCCACACCTTAGTTATTTTTAATTTTTTTTTCAATGATAAAATTGTGATGGTTCTATTAAGACAATAAGTAAGCAACAAAAAAAGGATGTATAAAATACATCCTTTTTATCATATAACCATTCAGATCATACAAGATCTTGTTAAAGTTAGAACACTTTCAATAACAACCAGAATAACGCACCAGATAAACAAATCGTCGCAGGTAATGTAAAGATCCAAGCAGAAAGAATTGTTTTCACTGTCGCGAAATTTAGACCTGTTTTATTGGCAACCATGGTACCTGCAACCGCAGAGTTTAAAACATGCGTTGTTGATACAGGCAAACCAAAACCATCCGCTGCTGCAATTGTCGTCATTGCAACCAACTCAGCAGACATCCCTTGACCATAAGTCATGTGATGCTTACCAATACGCTCACCCACTGTCACAACAATACGCTTCCAACCCACCATTGTTCCTAAACCGAGTGCCAATGCAACTGCAACTTTCACCCAGTTTGGAATATATTGTAGGAACGAATCTAAGTTGCTGCGGTACTCTTTTACCACTTTCTTTTGTTCTGTAGACATGGCAGGAAGTTGTTCCGCTTTATCTAAACGTTTAAAAGCAGTCGTACTCAAGTACATATCATTACGTAATGACGATACTTCAGCTTCTGGAATATCTTTTAAATCACCATACTTGGCAACACGTTCACCTAAATGATCCGTCAAACTTGCCAAAGCAGGAACAACTTCTGGGTTGATCTCTTTGGTTTGAATAAATTTGGTAATCGTCACACGTGCTTTTTCATCTGGAATATCTGCGTGTTGCGCATAAATCGCTGTCGCAGTTTGTGTAGACAATTGTGAGAAAGACTGTAAATGTTGTTGATCTAAGTTTTTATTCAAAGAATAAGCCAATGGCACTAAACCGATCAAAATCAACATGATCAAGCCCATACCCTTTTGCCCATCATTTGAACCATGCGCAAAACTCACACCTGTACAGGTGAAAATCAAAATGGCACGAATCAAAGGTGGAGGGGGCTTATTCCCTTCTGGTGGTTGGAATAATTCAACTTGTTTCTTAAAGATTTTTTTAACCAATAAGAATACAACTGCAGCAAAAGCAAAACCAATCAAAGGTGAGAATAACAAAGCCTTACCGACTTTGAGAACTTGATCCATGTCTACACCACTTGCACCACTAGATGAATGCAAAATGTAGTTCATGATCCCCACACCCAGAATCGAACCAATCAAGGTATGTGAACTCGATGCTGGAATACCAAGGAACCATGTACCTAAGTTCCAAAGAATGGCAGCGATTAACATCGCAAAAACCATTGCGAATCCTGCACCTGAACCAACATTCATAATCAGTTCAACCGGAAGTAACGCGATGATGCCATAAGCCACTGCACCACTTGCAACCATTACCCCTAAAAAATTACAAAAACCAGCCCACATCACTGCAACAGGTGCAGGTAGCGCATTGGTATAAATTACGGTTGCTACAGCATTGGCTGTGTCATGGAAACCATTGACAAACTCAAAGCCCAAAGCAATGAATAAAGCTGTCGCTAAAAGAATGACAGAATATAAACTTAAAGCAGGAACATGTGCTAAATCTGCACTAAGTTGCACACCAATATAAATCAGGGTAGCAATAATGATCGTCAAAAACACCGGCATAAAAAATTTCGGTGTAGGAACATGCACATTCGTCGATTTGACAGCCTTTTGAGCTTGTGCAGAATCTGAGACGGGAGGTAAATTCGAATTCATGCAGAAATATAGCGAATATTAGAATGCGCTTATTGTTCAATTAAATTGTGACAATTATATGACAAACGACTGCCATATAAAGTGAATTTTTAAATTATTTCACTTCATTACTTCGCAACAGTTGCGATAAGGTCAATATTTTTATTTATATTAATCATATATTTATCAAAATAATAAGTTTGCAAATCATTACAATTCTAACTGAAATATTATTTGTAATATTTCTATCAAATATGACTACTGTAAAAATTAATCTTCAAATTTTGCATGATGTATATGACAATATGATGAAAAAATAAACATTGCATGATCACCTACTGTGATTGTTTTATTTACCTATTCGACTATTTTTTGATGCAAATTTCACAATAACGATATGCGCTATCGATATAGCGAAGTAAAATACCAGAATTGATTTTAAGAACATATCAAAATAACCAATTTCTAAAATGAATCATTCTCATGTAAGAAAATGCGCTTGAAATCAGCTTTTGCAGTAATCGCATACAGTATCTGTTAATATATTGCACGTTTAAAAAAGCCAGCTGAGAGTTTTGAATGTCGACACTTGCCACCTTAAAAGCGCTTCTCGCCCAACGCATCCTGATCATTGACGGTGCGATGGGTACCATGATCCAACGCCATAAATTAGAAGAAGCCGACTATCGTGGTGAACGTTTTGCCGACTGGGCATCGGATCTTAAAGGCAATAATGACCTTTTGGTTCTGACTCAACCGCAAATCATTCAGGGCATTCATGAAGCGTACCTGGATGCAGGTGCAGACATCATTGAAACTAACTCGTTCAATGGCACAAAAGTTTCAATGTCGGACTATCACATGGAAGAATATGTCCATGAGATCAACTTTGAAGCAGCACGCATTGCCAAAGCGGCGTGTGAAAAATATTCAACGCCTGAAAAACCACGTTTTGTGGCGGGTGTGCTTGGTCCTACATCACGTACCTGTTCGATTTCTCCAAATGTAAATGACCCTGCGTTCCGTAACATTACTTTTGATGAGTTAAAAGAAAATTATATTGAAGCTGCACATGCCTTGATCGAAGGTGGTGCGGACATTCTCTTGATCGAAACTGTATTCGATACCCTGAACTGTAAAGCAGCAATTTTTGCGGTTAAAGAGGTGTTTAATCAGCTTGGTTATGAATTGCCATTGATGATTTCAGGAACGATTACCGATGCATCGGGTCGTACCCTCACAGGTCAAACTGCGGAAGCATTCTGGAACTCAGTCCGTCATGGTGATTTATTGTCGATTGGTTTTAACTGTGCGCTCGGTGCAGATGCCATGCGTCCACACGTAAAAACCATTTCCGATGTTGCCGATACATTTGTTTCAGCGCATCCAAACGCTGGCTTACCCAATGCCTTCGGTGGTTATGATGAAACCCCTGAAGAAACAGCTGCATTCTTAAAAGAATTTGCCGAAAGCGGTTTGATCAATATTACGGGTGGTTGTTGTGGTACCACACCTGATCATATTCGTGCTATTTACAATGCAGTCAAAGACATCAAACCTCGCCAAGTGCCTGAAACCAAACCTGCATGCCGTTTAAGTGGTTTAGAGCCGTTTAACATTTATGATGATTCTTTGTTTGTAAATGTCGGTGAACGTACCAACGTCACAGGTTCTAAAAAATTCTTGCGTTTAATCCGTGAAGAAAACTTTGCTGAAGCGTTGGATGTGGCATTGCAACAAGTGGTTGCAGGCGCACAGGTGATCGACATTAACATGGATGAAGGGATGCTTGATTCGCAAGGTGCGATGGTGCATTTCCTCAATCTGGTTGCATCTGAACCTGAAATTTCTAAAGTGCCGATCATGATTGACTCATCAAAATGGGAAATCATTGAAGCAGGCTTGAAATGCGTTCAGGGTAAACCTGTAGTGAACTCAATTTCCCTCAAAGAAGGTTATGACGAGTTTGTACAAAAAGCACGTTTATGCCGTCAGTACGGTGCAGCGATCATCGTCATGGCATTTGATGAAACAGGTCAGGCAGATACAGCAGCACGTAAGCGTGAAATCTGTAAGCGTTCTTATGATGTATTGGTCAATGATGTTGGCTTCCCTGCTGAAGATATTATTTTCGATCCAAACGTGTTTGCTGTGGCAACAGGGATTGAAGAACATAACAACTATGCAGTTGATTTTATTGAAGCGACAGGTTGGATTAAACAAAATCTGCCACATGCAATGATTTCAGGCGGTGTATCTAACGTATCGTTCTCATTCCGTGGTAATGAGCCTGTACGTGAAGCGATTCATTCTGTGTTCCTTTATCATGCCATCAAACAAGGCATGACCATGGGTATTGTAAATGCCGGTCAAATGGCGATTTACGATGACATTGATGCTGAATTAAAAGCTGCGGTTGAAGATGTGATTCTGAATCAGAATCAGGGCGAAAGTCATCAAGAAGCGACTGAAAAATTGCTTGAAGTGGCTGAAAAATACCGTGGTCAGGGTGCAGCACAAAAACAGGTCGAAAATCTGGAATGGCGTGAACTTCCTGTCGAAAAACGTCTTGAACATGCTTTGGTTAAAGGCATCACCACTTTTATTGATGAAGATACCGAAGAAGCACGTTTAAAATCAGCACGTCCGCTTGATGTGATCGAAGGTCCATTGATGGATGGTATGAATGTGGTCGGTGACCTGTTCGGTTCAGGTAAAATGTTCCTCCCACAAGTGGTGAAATCTGCCCGTGTAATGAAACAAGCTGTAGCTTGGCTGAATCCATTCATTGAAGCTGAAAAGTCTGGCGGTCAGTCTAAAGGTAAAGTCCTGATGGCAACCGTAAAAGGCGACGTACATGACATTGGTAAAAATATCGTGGGCGTGGTTTTAGGCTGTAATGGTTATGACATCATTGACCTTGGCGTGATGGTACCTGCTGAGAAAATTTTACAGACTGCGATTGATGAAAATGTCGATATTATCGGTTTGTCAGGTTTAATTACGCCATCTTTGGATGAAATGGTTTTTGTTGCCAAAGAAATGCAACGTAAAGGTTTCCATGTGCCATTGTTGATTGGTGGTGCAACAACCTCTAAAGCACATACAGCAGTAAAAATTGACCCACAATATTCAAATGATGCGGTGATTTATGTTGCCGATGCATCACGTGCTGTGGGTGTGGCAACGACTTTACTTTCTAAAGAAATGAAGCCGAAATTTGTTGAAGAAACCCGTGCGGAATATGAAAAAGTCCGTGAACGTATTGCCAACAAACAGCCAAAAGCTGCCAAACTGTCTTATGCAGAATCCATTGAAAATGGTTTGAAAATTGACTTCGCAGCGAATAAGCCTGCGAAGCCAAACTTCATTGGTATGCAAACACTCACCAATTATCCGCTTGAAACATTGGTGGAATATTTTGACTGGACACCATTCTTTATTTCATGGAGTCTGGCAGGTAAATTCCCGAAAATTCTGACAGATGAAGTAGTGGGTGAAGCTGCGACTGATTTATACAATCAAGCGCAGGAAATGTTGAAAGACATTATTGAAAATAAACGTTTTGATGCACGTGCTGTGTTTGGCATCTACCCTGCGAACCGTTCTGCGGCTGATTCTGTTGAAGTTTATACGGAAGATGGTCAATCGGTGACACATACATTCCATCATATCCGTCAGCAGTCTGACAAAGTCACAGGCAAACCAAACTTGTCATTGGCTGACTTTGTGGCAACGAAAGATCAAGCGGAAGACTGGTTAGGTGGTTTCACCGTATCGATCTTTGGTGCGGAAGAAATGGCGCATGAATATAAAGCCAAAGGTGATGATTATTCTGCGATTCTTGCGCAATCTTTAGGTGACCGTTTTGCTGAAGCGTTTGCGGAGCATTTGCATGAGCGTATCCGTAAAGAGTTCTGGGGCAATCAAGCGTCTGAAAGTTTAAGCAATGAAGAGTTGATTAAAGAGAAGTATGTCGGTATTCGTCCTGCACCAGGCTACCCTGCTTGTCCTGAGCATTCTGAAAAAGCATCTTTGTTTGACTGGTTAGGTTCTACCGATAAGATTGGTACGCAACTGACTACTAGTTTTGCGATGTGGCCACCGTCATCTGTCAGCGGTTTCTATTATGCAAACCCGCAGTCTGAATACTTTAACGTGGGTAAAATTGCTCAGGATCAGCTTGAGGATTATGCGAAGCGTAAGGGTTGGACAATGGATGAGGCGAAGCGTTGGTTAGCGCCTAATTTGGATGATTCGGTTCAGTAACTTTCCATTAGAATAAAAAATCCCCTCGAGTGAGGGGATTTTTTTTACTTAGGAAACAGTATATAATCTTAATAATAATTAATTACTTGTCACAATATTCATGAAGCGTAATTGGTCAGACTTAATCTCTATTTATGGAAATATTCAGGGTGCTAGAGAAGGGTTCGAAGAAGTTTGCCGAAGAATAATTAAAGAACTATATCCTAATGAAAACGTAAAACGTGTTGAACTAAATCAAGGTGATGCAGGTATTGATATATTTGTAGGGAATATTCTTAGTGAAATCATAATCTTTCAATGCAAATTTCATTTAAATCAATTAGGAGACTCCCAAAAGAGTCAAATACGTGAGTCCTTCAAAAGAATTATTGAAAATAAGGATATCAATTGTGGAGAATGGGTTCTCTGCCTCCCTAAAAATTTGACACTTGAAGAACATTTCTGGTGGCAAAAATGGACTGAAACTCAAATTATTAAGTTTAATTTAAAAAAAGATTTTTTTAAGCTTTTAGATGGAGAGGACTTAATCAATTATCTTAAAAAATTTGATTTATATGATGATATATTTCAAATTAAAGAACTTCTAATAGCTAAAGAAACAAATAATATAGTTAAAGAAACTAATAATTTAATTTCGCAAAAGGTGGCTTTCTTCGATCCTTATCACTCAAGATTACCTAAAGTCATATGGTCAAGGTATATTGGTATTCAAACACGTAAAAATACACCTTTAATAAATGGTCATAAAATCTATATAGGATCCGCTGGATCTGAATGGAATAAAGCTGATAAATATGATGGGGCATATTGTTTAGATATTGATACTGGACAAATCATTTGGTTTTTTGCAACAAATTCAGATGTTAATGAAATTGCTTTACTTGATGGTTTTATATATTTCGGTTGTGATAATGGTTATTTATATTGCCTTTCAAGTTTAGAAGGGAAATTGATTTGGAAATTAAAACTAGATTCTGGAGTCATAACTACAATTATTAAACATATGAGATCCCATGATTATTATTTATTAGTAATAACTTATCAAGGCAACATGTATTGGTTAGATCCAATAAATGGAGACGTTTTTGATAAAGTTCAGACTAAAGAAACGATTATGGGTGATATAAAAACTTTTGGACTAACTCATGATCAAAATATCATCATACCGACTACATCTGGTCAATTATTAATTTATGGTGAAAATAATTTTCAATTCCAATTATTAAAAAGAATACAACTTAAATACCCAGATGAATATTCAAAAACTGGTTATTCAATTCCAGAAATATACAGCAAACCATTGCTACATGAAAATTTTTTATACATTTCTTATTCTCGTGAGACATACTATTCCTATCCTCCTATTTGCAAAGTCAATTTAGATACAGGAAATATTATTTGGCACTCAAGTCCCATAGATAATTCTCATCATTATGGAAATATACGCACAAATTTATTGTTATATAAAAATGAAGTAATTTTTACTCACCCATACTCTAATGAACTAGGTGGTGTTGATAGTTCATCAGGAAAAAACACATGGATACTACCCATTGGTAAATCAATGTTTCAACAATGGTCTTCTCCAATAATTCATCAAAGCTTTTGTTATTTAGCCAGACATGATGGATATTTATATAAAATCAATCTTGAAAATCACACAAAAGAATGGGGACTATTTCTTGGTTCTCATCAATGTCATGGGGTTGTTTATGACAAGTTTCAGGAACAAACAAATGAATTCGAAGCTACTGAATGGGAAAATAGAGTTGGTTTTTCTATCTACTCAACTCCTAAACTAGTTAATAATAAGATAATTATTGGTACAGGCGAAGGTTACTTATATTGCATCGAGAATATTTAATAGAATATTAAATAAATTTCACCAAAGATACTAACTACCATCTCACTCAATGACTAAATTTGCTGATGGACAGTAAAAATCTACGATGTAATTTAAAAGCGGTTTCTGTCGATAAAACTGCAAACCTAAAATTTGCTTATTCCGAAGTTTTGACCACAATAACTTTTCTGCGTCGGTCATATTGCTACGTAAGTTACGCGAAACTTGTTTCAAGTTTTTATTGTAAGGTTTCTATTATTCTCAATTATTCTAATTTCTCCCTAACCCCCTCTTTAATTTTAATAAAGAGGGGTCTTAAAGGAGTTCGGATTTCAAATAAGTGTACCTAAAACAAGAAAAACAATCATCCTTTGATCAGAAAAGCCACTTTTCAATCAAACTTCGCTCTGATTTCTTTTAAATTGGAATGTCAGTAAAAACTAATCCACCAACCGTAATTTCTTTAACCTCGCCCGAATCCCACCCTCTTTACGATTATGCCGTTTCGCAATTTCCTTAATCGACAACTTTTCATCCATAAAAGCATCAATCAAACGGACTTCTTCATCCTCAGTCCATTTCTGCCCAATCATCGAATTATCTGCTGCTTCAGTATTTGATGCTGGAACCTGTTCTTCAGCTTTTTCAATACTCACCTCAACCGAGCTTTCTATAACCTCGACCTGAGCAGCCGTTTGTTCATATATCTCTTTAATATCGGCAAGAAAGCCTTTATTTTCACACCCTAAAATAAACAGTTTATTCTGAGCACGGGTCATACCCACATAAGCCAATTTCCGCTCAGAATCCATGTCACGGTTTTCACCAATACGTGGCATATAATCCAGTCCCACAAAAAATACATGTGGGAACTCCAGACCTTTAGAAGATTCAACATTCATAATCTTGATTGAGTTTTTATTCAAATCCAGCGCTTTCTTTTCAGCACTGCTGAAAACCAATTCAACCTCAGTATCAGGCATATAAGTACTGAGTCTAGACTTCAGTTCCGTCACAAAAATTTCGTATTCAGCAGACTTTGCCTGTAACACTGCAATATCTTTCGGTGCTGTATCGGATTTAAGTAACTGACGAATTTTGCGGGCAATCAGATCTGCCAAATGACGTACATCATTTTCATGATAAATACTCGGATATTCCCCTGTTTTACACTCACCTGTATCGGGGTCTAAAACACGGTCATATTCATCATTATTTTCTAGACTATCCAATGCTTTAGGATTTAAAAATGCTTTTGCTATATCCAAAATTTCTTTGGTATTACGATAGCATTTATACAGTTCAATGGGCTTTTTCCCCTGCACCTGTAAACCAACAGAACGCCAGCTCGGTTTTTTTCGGTTAAAAATATTCTGTGCAGGATCGTAGCAGAACAGAATATTGTTGGTTTCAGCCTTCACCAGCTGAGATAAACCAATAATCCATTCCTGAGCAAAATCCTGCCCTTCATCAATCAGAATGGCATCGTACTTTTCGGTTTCAGCCAGACCGCTCTGTTCCAGATGATCCAGCAATATCTGCCCGACACGGCTGTTATAGTCCGTCTGCTTTTCATTTTTAAGCATGGACAGGTTTGCAGATGTGATCTGCTTAACCAGACTATGGAAGTTTCTGACTTCAAGTTTTTCATTAAAGTCATCGCCAAACATATGCCGTAAATGGTTACACAGTGAATTGTTATAACAGACCACTAAAATTTTATATTCGGGATAAATCGTTTTTAAATATTTAGCGCGACAAGCCAGCACCAGCGTTTTGCCACTACCTGCCACACCTTTTAAAATACGGTGTCCATCACCAATATTTTTCGCAATCGACTCCTGAGATAAATCAAGCGCTTTGACCTCCTGTGGCTCAACTGCAAACAGTTCATCCTGCTTAAATTCATTGACCCGAATTTCAGGAAAAATCATATAACGTAGAAATTTTTCTTCTGCGTAGCTCAGTGCTTCAAAAGGAAATGCGACGTCTTTAAATGCTGCGATCAGTTTATTTTTAAATGTTTTATTTTCAGCAACTAGGCGTAAGTCATCTTTATAAATGGTTTTATGTGCTGTTGTGATTGAAGGCAGGCTTAAGCCTATTTCATGGGCATCCTGTTCTTTCAGTTCGGTATAAATGACACAACTGCTGATCGGAAATTTGACATTGCCCTGATAAGGTCCATTCTGCTGTAAAAATACCGCGGTCTTTTTAAATTGATTCAGAATATTCAGCATGCACTTACGCACCTGCTGTTCGGGGTTTTGTACAGGAACTGCCTTTGCATTATTTTTATTATAAAAACGCCCTGTAAACATTTCGGGATTTAAGGTTTCAAAGCGTTCTTTTGACCAGTCTTTGACTTCGATCACCAGCAAACCATGCTCAGGCAACCATACAATAAAATCGGTATAGCGGTTTAAAGCTTTAGGCTCATGCCAAATGATAGCATTATCATGCTGAAAAATAGTTTCAAGCAATTGATAAACCTTACGTTCCCCACTCGATGCAGACTTTAGTTGTTGTATACTGGGAGGAATCAGTTCAGCCACGAGGTTATTTACTCTTGATAGAATATTAATTTATAAATTATATTCATTTATACGAGATATATCAAAATTTAAGAATAAAAATCAATTATTTAATTATTCTTAATAACAATTTTAACCATCAAAATAGATCATAAAACATACTCAACAAAAGAAGTACTCCAAACAAAAAGCCCACTTTTCAGCAGGCTTTCAATAAAACCTTCAACTTAATGCGCAGCACCTGGCCCCACACTATTGGTTGGCTTAGGACACAACCAAATAATCAAACCAGCAAAGATAAAAACCATCGCAAAAATCAAAAACACATGATTGACTGAAAGCGTTAAAGCCTCTTTATCGACCAAATTGGAAATCACCCCCAATGCAGTATCGGAGCTAAAACCATTACTCATTAACTTATTCTGAGTATCTTCAATATGCATGGTCGAAACGATTTCACTTCGAGAGAGCTTGGTATGGTCATCCCAGATTGTGACTGCAATCGAAGCACCAATCGCCCCTGCCATGGTTCGCATAAAGTTCATCAAACCTGCTGCCGAAGCCACTTCATCAGGGCGAACCACACCCAATGCAATATTGGATAATGGAATAAAGAAGAACGGTACAGCAAAACCTTGAATAATCTGTGGTAAAGCCAATGCCATAAAATCTGCATCACTGGTCCAGAATGAACGCATCAAGGTCACACCGCCCAAGATCATCAGACCAAAACTGGACAATGCCCTCGGATCATATTTGGTTGCGAGTTTTGCCACAATTGGCGACATCATCAAACTACCAAAACCCATCGTCGCCGTCAGATAACCTGCCCAAGATGCGGTATAACCTAAATTAATCTGCAACCATTGCGGAATCAGCACGATACTGCCAAAGAATGCTGCAAAGGCAAACGCCAGAGAAATCGTCGCAATAGTAAAG
Organism: Acinetobacter wuhouensis; assembly: GCF_001696605.3. NCBI lineage: Bacteria > Pseudomonadati > Pseudomonadota > Gammaproteobacteria > Moraxellales > Moraxellaceae > Acinetobacter > Acinetobacter wuhouensis. The sequence goes on from NZ_CP031716.1 coordinate 2,964,473, forward strand.
CCACGGTATCGGAAAATCTGGATATTCACGATTGGATGCTTTTCATAATATTCCCAAATGAAGAAAGCAATAAATCCAACCACCAAAATCACGGCGAGAATACAAATAAACGTACTACTAAACCAATCACGCTCATGCCCCAAATCGAGCATTAACTGAAGTGCACCAATCCATACGATCAGCAAAGTTAAACCAATCGTATCAATTGGAAGTTTAGCAATCGGTGTTTCAGCAGTTTTCATCAAACGCATCACACCCACAGCACACAACACACCTACAGGTATGTTAATGAAGAAAATCCAATGCCATGAGAAATTATCACTGATTGTCCCCCCAAGAATTGGTCCTAAAATTGGACCAACCACGGTGGTCATCGCCCACATGCCCATCGCTTGCGAATGCTTTTCAGGAGGGAAAATACGCATCAACAAAGTTTGACTGAGTGGCATGATTGGACCACCAAATAGCCCCTGCCCAATACGACAAATTACCAACATGGCGAGGCTATTGGATAAACCACAAAGAATGGAAAATGTCGTAAAGCCAATCAAACTAATGGTAAAGACTCGAACTGCACCAAAACGCCCTGCTAACCATCCTGTCAGAGGTACACAGATTGCTTCTGCTACTGCATAGGAGGTAATGACCCAAGTCCCTTGAGAACTTGAAACCGCCAAACTCCCTGTAATATGTGGTACAGAGACATTGGCAATGGTCATATCGAGTACGACCATAAAATTGGCGAGCGCTAAAAAAAATGCTGCTAAAAGTAAACGCCCGCCTTTAAGCTCACCTGAAAAAGTTGCTGTATTCATAAGCGATTACTTCGCTGTTGAGGTATCAACCTCTGCATTCATTGACAAACCAACGCGTAATGGATGTTCAGCAAGTTCTTTAGGATCAAGTTTGATACGTACAGGAAGGCGTTGAACCACTTTGATCCAGTTCCCTGTTGCATTCTGTGCAGGAATTAAGGCAAAAGCAGAACCTGTACCACCAGAGAAACCAATTACAGTACCGTGATATTCAACTTTTTTCCCATATAGATCAGAAGTTAATGTCGCTTTTTGTCCAACTTTGACATCTTTCAACTGGCTTTCTTTAAAATTCGCATCGACATAAAGTTCTGAAATCGGAACAATTTTCATCAGACTTGAACCCGCAGCAACACGTTGTCCAATTTGAATACTACGACCTGCAATCACACCATCTAGAGGTGCTTTAATTTCAGTACGTTGTAAATCTAAAAGCGCTTGATCGACAACGGCTTGAGCCGCCAAAACATCGGGTGTCGAACTTTGTGAAGTACCTCGAATTAAGGCTTCATTGGCATCTAAATTACTTTGTGCCGCTTTGCGTTTAGACTCCGTTTGTGCCAACACTGCTTTGGCAACATTCACGCTGGCTTTGGCATTATCTAAAGCACTTTGCGCTTTGCTAAATTCTTCTTTTGAAATTGCACCAGTCGCATTCAACTGCTGACGACGAGCAAATTCTTGTTGCGCTTGGGTAAAAGCCACTTCAGCTTGTGCCACTTGTGCTTTAGCACTGTTAATGTCGTCGCTACTAATCAAAATTTGAGAAGACAAAGAACTGCTATTGGCTGAACTTTGGGTAAATTGACGTTTGGCTTTTGCCAATTGCGCTTCAGCTTGAGCAAGCGCAATTTTCGCATCACGATTATCAATAATTGCAAGCACATCGCCCTTTTTCACTTGTTGTGTATCACTGACCAATACTTTTTCAACCTGACCACTGACCATGGATGTAACCGCAGCTGTTTCAGCGCCCACATAAGCATTGTCAGTTTCTACGGTATTACCAAAAACTAAAGCCCAAATGGCATAGAGTATTGCGATGGCAATAACGATAAAGGCAAAAATCTTCAGCATTTTTTTACGTTTTTGTTTAGCCTGCAAATCCACTTGAGCTTCAAGCTCATCATTTGGAGAGGCATTCGTAGTGGGCGCGTCAGTCATCGCATCTTCCTGGCTTACTTTAAATGGGTCAAAACATCGGTACAGTCTGTGCCACTAAGCTGAATATTTGCTTAGTGAGAATCAGGCATATATTTGATGTGATGATTCAGTCAATTTATAAAAATTGTGATGGATAATTTTACAGGTAAAAATCATATGGTGAGAATAAAAATATAACTCTAGAGTTTATCTCTATATTTTAGAATAATGTTATTGATTTTAATATTATTTTACTCAAAAAATAAGTCACCAAAATGCTCAATTTAGTGACTTCTATTGACATAAATTATACAAAGTGTACTTAAGGGTACACTTTGTCAACTTGATCAATAGGCATAAGACGCGATCGCAGTTGCAATCGCCTTACCTTCATTATTCACCATAGTCATACGCATCGTACAACCTTTACGTCCCATTCTCAGCGTTTCAGCTTTGGCAATAAAATACTCACCACGACCAGGTGCAAGATAATCAACACGCATATCCACCGTTGCCAAACGCGAAACTTTTTTCAACGTATCAGGTAATTGGTCAGGTTCTGCTCGTTTGTACAACTCGCCCATCGCCACAATTCCACCAATACTGTCGAGTAAAGTTGCAGCAACACCACCATGTAAGATTTGAAAAGCAACATTTCCAATCAGAAAAGGTTTCATTTCGATATAGCCTTCTATTTCATTATCCACCACACGCATTTGCATACTGTTGTGTGAAAAATACGGCGAACCATTAAAGGCTTTGGTGAGCTGATTAAGCACCACATTTAGATCAGCCTTTGCGCCTAAATGTAAATTACCAGTCCACTTTTTTTGTGATTCGCTTGGTGCAGAATCAGTTTTAGGAGAATCACTCATAAGAATTTCGAAACCAATATTGAGAAAAAAATGTAGCTTTTCCCCAAAAAATATATGAAAGGGCTACAATATGTGCCTAGTTTAATACTGAAAATCGAGATTGTTATGACTTATACGTTCAATCGTCCTGCTTTCCCAGCCACTCGTATGCGTCGTATTCGTAAAAACGACAAGTTAAGAGCAATGGTTCGTGAAACTCAACTCACAGCAGATCATCTCATTTATCCAGTATTTGTACTTCCTGGGCAAAACCAAACTCAAGATGTACCAAGTATGCCAAACGTGCAACGTTTGTCTGCTGATTTATTGTTGAAAAAAGCAGAAACATTACTTGAACTGGGTGTATCTAAATTAGCTTTATTCCCTGTTACACCACAAGAAGACAAAAGTTTAACGGCTGAAGCCGCTTGGCATGAAGATGGTTTAGTGCAAAATACACTACGTCTGTTGAAAAAAGAATTGCCAGAAATGGTACTGATCACTGACGGCGCACTCGACCCTTATACTACACATGGTCAAGATGGCATCATTGATGAAACAGGCTATGTGCTGAACGATGAAACTGTACAATGCCTCATCAAACAAGCTTTGAGCCATGCTGAAGCAGGTGCAGATGTGGTTGCGCCAAGTGATATGATGGATGGTCGTATCGGTGCGATTCGCCAAGCTCTAGAAAGCAATGGTCATATCTATACCAACATCATGGCGTATTCAGCAAAATATGCATCTAGCTTCTATGGTCCTTTCCGTGATGCAGTTGGTTCTTCTTCCAACCTTAAAGGTGGTAATAAATACAATTACCAAATGGATGTCGGCAACCGTGCTGAAGCGCTACATGAAATTGCCCTTGATATTCAAGAAGGTGCAGATATGGTCATCGTCAAACCTGGTATGCCTTATTTGGATGTGGTTCGTGAAGTGAAAGATACCTTTGGCGTTCCTACATTCGTTTATCAAGTCAGTGGTGAATATGCCATGTTGGCTGCGGCAATCCAAAATGGTTGGTTGTCTGACAGCGTGATCATGGAATCACTCATGTGTTTCCGCCGTGCAGGTGCAGATGGGATCTGGACATACTTTGCAGAAGATGCAGCACGTAAATTAAAAGAGATGAAGTAATCGTTTTATTAGACAATTAAATATTATCTGATACGCGTGAACGTCATCCGCAACGTGTTTGAGACAGGACTACTTTTGATATTCAATGTTTTTGCAACTCAATTAATCAAAAGATGGTAGTGAACGAGTTTTGCGGATGACAATGGTTTTGCCTACTTTTCCCGAAAGAAAAGTAGGTCGAGCCGAAGGCTAATCCCATCATTAAAACTTTAGATGTAAGACACCGCCTTAACTTCTTCTTAAATAGAATCTTATTCTAAATACATGAATATCTGTACAAATGAATCTGATTTATAATTAAATTCGGTACAAAATACACCATGCACATCGCAATCATCGGAGCTGGCGTCAGCGGCTTACTCACTGCCCTTGAACTCGTCGAACAAGGTTGTTCAGTCACTATATTTGACCAACAACAAGCAGGACATGCTGCCTCATGGGCAGGCGGTGGCATTTTGTCCCCAATGTATCCGTGGCGTTACCCACGTGAAGTCAATCACTTGGCACAATACGGTAAACAACTGTATCAACAATGGAATGAAAAACTCTTACCCGAAACAGGGATAGATTTTGAAATCCATGAAACAGGCATGCTGATTTTTGATGAAGCTGATTTTGAAATTGGGCTCAATTACAAAGATCAATACAATGAGCCGATGCAACATTGTGAATACTTAGAACGAGAAGCTCTCGAACAAGTCAACCCACATATTTCTGAACAATTTCAGCACGCAATTTATTTTCCGCAATTGGCAAATGTGCGCAATCCACGCTTACTCAAATCTTTAATTAGCTATTTAAAACAACATCCCAAAGTCCAAGTTTTGGAAAATACATGGATTGAAAAATTTAAGCTTCAAAATAGCCAAATCCAATCCATTCAAACTTCAAGTGGACAACATTTTCAAGCTGATCAATTTGTGATTACAACGGGGGCTTGGTCAAACTGCTGGTCTGAACAACTGCAATTGTCAATTCCTGTTGAGCCTGTGCAAGGTCAAATGCTCTTGTTCAAAACCCCTGAAAATTGGCTACCCACCATGTGCATGAACAATGTCATGTATCTCATTCCACGTATGGATGGTCATGTGGTTTGCGGTTCGAGTATGAATCATCTGGGTTTTGATCAGCGCCCAAGTGTACAAACACAGCAAAATATTTATAAAGCCTGTACCGAAATGGTGCCTGAATTGGCAAATTTCCCGATCGTCAAACAATGGGCAGGATTACGTCCTAGCTCACCGACTGGTATTCCCTATATTGGACAAATGCCTGAAATCGAAAACCTTTGGGCAAACTTTGGGCATTATCGTAATGGTTTATGCATGGGACCCGCTTCTGCACAATTACTTCGTCAACTTATGCTCAAACAAGAGACTTTGGTCGATGCAACAGCTTATTCAACACAGCGTTTAAAACCGAGCTGAAAGCAGAACATTGCCTTAATGCTAGCCAGTTAAGGTTTTTTAATCCTCCCTCTTGCGGAACATGTTCCTCACCTTTTTCAAAGGAGGGATGAGTAGCTCAGCTACGCAAGATTACTAAAAATCATTTTAGTTGCAAGAAGTTCCCCTCTTTTTCAAAGATGAGAAGCTAGCTTCGCAAGAGGGGAGATTTTAGGAATTTTTTCCAATAATTTTGCTTAACTGATCAGCATTAGAACATTGCCTAGAATTTAATTGGGCGAATGTTGTGTAATCTGCCTTAAAGCACTTTCCAAATTTGCATATTGAAAATCAAAGCCCTCAGCAAGCAAAGCTTTGGGCTGAACATACTGACCATTTAACACCAATTGCGCTTGCTCACCCATTAGCAAACGCATCACAAAACTCGGTAATGGTAAAAAGGGTTTACGTTTTAATACATTGCCTGCAATACCAACAAATTGCATTTGATAAAGATGATCAGGAGCAACCACATTATAAATTTTCTGATCTGATGTACTTTGAAATAAGAATAAAATTGCTTGAATCACATCATCCACATGCACCCAAGTCGTCGGTTGCTGACCTGAACCAATACGTCCAATTAAACCCATTTTAATCGGTAAAAGCATTTGTTGAAGCGCACCTCTTTGCCCAAATACCACACCTAAACGCATGATTTTAGTATTTTGAGTCGTATCTGCTAAAGCTTCCGCTTCCCATCGCTGACACAGTTCAGACATAAAAATGCCTTGTGCAGATGAGTTTTCGTCACACTCATTTTGCCATTGTTGGGTAGGATCTATTCCGTAATAACCAATCGCAGAACCTGAAACAATACATCGTGGCTGAATCTGATAATCTCGCAAAGCTTGGTACAATTGCTGTGTAGTTTGAACTCGGCTATCAATCAATTGTTGTTTTCTTTGCGCTGTCCAACGACCTTGAGCGATGCTTTCCCCTGCCAAATTCACCACATAATCAATGTGTGTATTTTCAAGTTCAGTAAAATTTTCTATCCACGTTAATTTTGCTTCTTGCGAATGTCGTTTTTGTCGAGAATAGGCGATGACCTCGAAACCATGCTGAAGTAAATAATCAACCAAATGAGTACCAATAAAACCACTCGCACCTGTGATTAAAACCTTCAGCATAAGATCACCTTTTTTGTTTTTAGCGAAGATTTAAATTACGCACCAAACATTTTCAATGCCATACGTTGCGCCTGTTTACCATAAAACCAATACGTTATTAAATATAAAGGAATCGCCAACATTAATAGCATAATCAATGTTGTACCCAGAAAACGTAAATTCGTCATATAAGCCACAAAAGTCTGCCACACTTCTGGATCACTATGCGAAAAGATCAACACACCTGCAAAAACGCCCAAAAAGTTATAACTCCAAAAAATTAAGGTATAACCAATGGTCAATTTTTTACGTTCAGCATCTGTCGGTGCACGGCGTTGTTGTTTTAAAAATCGCTGTAAAACAATAATCATTGCAGCCAAGTATGGAATCGCAGTTAAAACTCCGGCAATTTGATTAGGCAATAATGCAACGAGTACACCTGCAATCATGGTTAACACTAAACAAAGGATAAAAAACCATAAAAAATATTTGTTTAAAGACACCATGAGCATCACCTAATTGGAATGAATAAACTGATTATAAATTTTTTTTAATTTTTTTTCATTTTCTTGTCAACCAAACTGAAACCCTTGTCGTTATATAAGTATAGGTCGCAGCAACCGAATCAGACGCACGGCATCCGCAGATGATTTGGAGACCTTAATCCCAGAGACGAAAAGCTTTTCATGCTTCTTGCAAGATTTAGAATAGCAGCCTAAATCGAAGATAACGAAGTATTTTGACCGACGATTTACTCATCACTCGAATCGTCGGTCTTATTTTTTGTAAAATCCAATTTCTATTTTTAAATTATAACGAACTGATGTTACGCAGTAACATCAAAATCACAAATTGCATCTCGTTAAAAAGTGGGTACGCGATAACGTTATCCGCATTTGTTTGAGGCAAGACTACTTCTGACCATAAATGTTTCTGCGATCTATTCAATATTTTTACGGTAGCTGACGAGTTCTGCGGATGACAATGGTTTTGCCCACTTTTGCCGAAACAAAAGTGCGGTCGAGCCGAAGGCTCATCCCTAAATCTAAACGCTTGATGTAAGACCCCGTCAAGCAAGCTTTAAAATAGTTTTTAAAAAACATCTTTATTTTAAAGTCATAACATCAAATTATAACAATGCCCATTTAAATCGCTTTGGCTTTTAAGTCTTTGCCTACTGCTAAAATTGCGACAAAACCCGCCATCGTGAACAATAGCATTAAAATTCCCATATTTAACACGTGATTCCATACAAGGAAATTTAAAACAACGCCGCCCAATAAACCACATGCAAATTGCATACTGCCCATAATCGCACTGGCAGTCCCTGCTCGAGCACCCTGCTCAGACATCGCAAAAGCCATTGCATTTGGTCCCGTAAAACCAATTCCTGAAACGGTTAAAAATAACCCAAACATCACCAAAACTAAAGGTGCTTGCGCCATCAAACCAGCAATCACAATAATTACCGAGCCTGTTAATTGAATTACACCGCCAATGGTTAACCGACGAATCACCGAGAGTTTATGGGCTAAATGCTTATTCAAAGTTGAAACTAAAATAATCCCAAAGGCATTAAAACCAAAGGCAATTGCGAACTGTTGTTGTGTAAGGTGATAACCATCCATCAATACGGCTGATGCTGAACTGATGTAGCAAAATAATGCTGCCCCCGTAAAACAGCCTGCCATCATCGGTAATCTAAAACTTTTATCTTTAAATATAGAAGCATACAGGATGAAAACTTGATTGAAACTCAAATCTAAACGACGTTCTGGTTCAAGTGTTTCTTTAAATAGAAAATGCACACATAAAAAGCACATCACACCAATGATACATAGGGCTATAAATACAGCATGCCAACTAAAGAAATGCAGAATCCATGCACCAAGTGTCGGCGCAAGAATTGGTGCAATCCCCATCACAATCATCATACTGGAAAATGCTTGAGCAGAACTTTGCACATCTAAGCGATCTCGAATCGCCGCGCGTGCCATCACCACACCGACGCAACCACCCAAAGCTTGTAAAACCCGTGCTGCAATCAAAGACCAATGATCTGGTGCAATAACACACAACAAGCTTGCGATCGCATAGAGTGCCATGCCGAAATATAAAGGTTTCTTCCGCCCAATCCGATCACTAATCGGTCCGTAAATCAGTTGTCCTACAGCCAATCCAAAGAAATATGCAGGTAAAGTATTCGCAATCTGCTGGGTTGTGACATTAAAGTCTTGCGCCATTTCTGGTAATGCAGGCAAATACATATCAATAGACAAGGGTCCTAAAGATGTAAATAAAGCCAAAAGCATAATCCAGCCCGTGGAATACTGCTGTCCCGCGTTTTTTTCAGACATAGATCGTTTATAATTTCATGAGGATTGATGCAGACAAGTTTACACGCTCCATAGTATGATTTGTCATAAAGATAAGTGAAAATTCACACAAGCAACATCATTCAACTGACCGTAAAACACACTGAATATTTCATAAGGACACTCCTTTGAATAACTGGCTGTTAAAACTCAAGAAAGCAACTTATAACACAAGTTTTATGTATAACTTGAGGATGATTATTGCTTTTGCTGGAACGGCTTTTGTGCCCTATTTTATGGGGCAACAGTTAATGACCATCCCACTGACGCTTGGTGTCGTTGCAGCCGGTTTAAGTGACATTGATGACCGTTTCTCAGTACGCATCATGAACTTAGTCTATACCTACATTGGTTTTTTTGTCACAGCAGCCTCCGTCAGTTTGTTATTTCCATATCCTGTACTTTTTGCTATTGGTTTAATCGTGTCGTGTATCGGCTGGATTTTACTGGGTTCTCTTGGTCGTCGTTATGCCACAATTTCTTATGGCTGTTTGGTGGTTTCCGTATACTCCATGCTTGGAGTACACCTCTTTGACCAGTGGTACATTCAGCCAAGTCTTTTGGTGATCGGTGCAATTTGGTATGGGCTAATTTCAACGATTAGCTTTTTGCTTTTCCCTGTTCGTCAAGTTCAAGACAAATTATCACAGTGTTTTTCGTCACTCGGAAATTTCTTATTTTCAAAATCTAACCTGTTTGATGTCGATATGACTGCAACCAGTTACCAAGACAGTATGATTAACCTGTCTATGGAAAATGGCAAACTCATTTCTATTTTCAATGATATGCGTGTGACTTTATTGACTCGTTTAAAAGGAGACCGAGGACAACGAGATACACGGCGTAGTCTGCAATATTATTTTGTTGCACAAGACATTCATGAACGTGCCGATTCAGCACATATTGATTATCAAAAACTGGCAAAAATCTTTGAGCACAGTGATATTTTATTTCGTTTCCAACGTATTTTATCCATGCAAGCCAAAGCCTGTAATGATTTGAGCGATAGTATTTTACACCGAACAACCTATCAGCATAATCAGCGCTTTGAGCATGCTTTTAAAAATCTTCGATACTCATTGGACAAACTTAAAAGCGAAGGAAAATATGATTTGATCTGGGTCAATGCCCTATTTTCACTCTATCAAAATTTAAAATCGATTGATGCTCAACTGCGCAACCTTGAAACAGAACGCCATATCACTTTGGAACAAAGTAAGCATATCGAAAATCAACTCAAAGATGATGATTTAAAAGGTTGGGATGATATTGTTATTCGAATTAAACAGCATTTAACCCCTGAATCGGTGCTGTTTCGTCATGCAATCCGCGTCTCGATCGTATTATTCTTTGGCTATGTTTTTGTACAACTGACCAATATTCAATATGGTTACTGGATTTTATTGACTGCATTATTTGTCAGTCAGCCCAATTTTAACGCCACCAAACGCCGTTTGCGCTTACGAATCATTGGTACTTTAGGCGGAATTATTCTTGGCTATGCGATTTTATTCTTTGTTCCTTCTGTTGAAGGGCAATTATTATTGTTAATTATTAGTGGCGTATTGTTCTTTGATTTACGCAGTAAACAATATGCTCAAGCCACTGCATTTATTACGATTATGGCGCTGATCAATTTCAACTTAGATGGTTTAGGTTTTGAAGCTGCGCTACCACGTATGATCGACACCGTTATTGGCTGTGCCTTGGCTTGGTTAGGGGTGACATTTATTTTTCCAGATTGGCGTTTCCGTCGTTTACCACGGACCATTCAACGCTCGCTCGAAGCGCAATGTGCTTATCTTGAAAATGTCGTAAGTCAGTACTATCAAGGACGTAATAACAGTTTGGATTATCGTATTATCCGACGAGCTGCCAACAATACTGATGCGGATGTCGCTTCGTTAATTTCAACACTCGCCACTGAACCAGATTTTGACCCGAGCCAAAAAACTCTAGCTTTTGAATTTCTCTGTTTAAATCATACCTTTCTCAGCTATATTGCTGCCTTAGGTGCGCATAGAGAAAAAATTGAAGATCAAGAAGTATTAAATTTACTTGATCAAGCACTGGATGATATTCGTGGGGCGTTATTAAAAGATGAAATGCCTGATTTAACAGCGCACAACATGCTACAAACTATTCGTACTCGGTTAAATCACTCTGAAGATAGGGATTCTAAATCATTGATTATTCTGCAACAATTATCACTTATGTTCAGTATTTTGAAACAATTGAGTAACTTAAAGCAAAACCTGAGTCATGCTCGTGATGATCAATCGACTGAATTGGCTTCTTTATAAAAGAGTATAAAAAATGCCTAGATATTTGGTACAATACGCGCACTAAAACTTGTGTTTTAGTGCTAAACTCTGACTAGATTTACATATACTACTGACACTATGACTGCCAAGAATATTTACGCTTATACCTTACAACCCGTTCCGTACGAAGTTTCAGAAACTGAACAACGTAGCGCTCAGCTCGCAATTTGGCGTAGTACCAATAAAATTGGTACCAAAGCTTGGGCAATTATGGGGGTGATTGTTGCACTTTCTATTCTTGGTCTAATTTTCGTAAAAAACTACTCAACAATCCTTTTTTGGGTACTTTTAGCCTGTGTCGCGATCTATCTTTTGGTTCGTAAATTTGGTCTTGAGTGGTATGTAAAACGTAAAATGAATGAGTTTCCAGTTCAGGAAATTAAGGGTATTAAACTTGGTGTTCAACCGAGCGGTATCGTCATGCGCCAGCAAATGGCTGCTCCATCGGGTATGGGTATGCAAGAAGGTGTAGGAACGATTGGTTGGAAAGATATTTACGAATGGTATAACACACCTGACTTTTTACTTGTAAACTTTAAAGTTAAAGATCAACAAGGTGCTTATATCCTACCTAAGCGTATGGATAGTAAGAATTTCCCATTTGCGACACTGCGTAAGCACTTGAAAGAAACTGTCGGTGAAGCGAAAACACTTTAATCAAGTCTATTTTTTTGATTTTGAAGAACCTCCTTAGTTGGAGGTTTTTTATGTCTTTCATTTGATTGCTTTAATAAAAATGATAATGAGAATAAATATTATCTACAAATTCATTCTATCTCCTTTATATTCAGTTATAATTTGCGCACATCAAATTTAAGTCGCTCCCTTTTAGCATCATGTTTAAAAAAGTTTTCTTCCAAATACACTGGTTTCTAGGAATCACAGCAGGTTTAATCCTCTCCCTGATGGGGGTTACAGGTGCAATTTATTCCTATGAACAGCCGATTCAAAAATGGCTTAATCCGAATAGCTATACCGTTACTGTTGAAAATAAAGCAAAAATGACACCTGTTGAAATTTATCAGCATTTTCAGACTAAAAATCCTGAAATGAAGATCAACAGTATTACGATTGCACAGGCACCTGAAGAAGCCTCAAATATCAACATCGTGAAAGAAGGTGCGCGTAAGGGTTATACCATGATGGTCAACCCGTATACGGCTGAGATTCTGCCTGAAATTAAAGGTAAAGAATTTTTCCAGTTTATCCAACAACTGCATCGTAATTTGACTGTAGGCGAAGTCGGTAAGCAGATTACAGGTGCATCCACATTGATGCTGATCTTCTTTGTACTCAGTGGTTTATATCTTCGTTGGCCGAAAAAGCATTCTGTTAAGCAATGGTTTGCGATTAAACCAAAGCTCAAAGGTCGTAACTTTCTTTGGGACTTGCATGCGGTTGTGGGAACTTGGGTGGTGATTTTCTACCTGCTACTAGCATGTACAGGCTTGTACTGGTCTTATGACTGGTGGCGCAGTGGAATGTTCAAAGTATTGGGTGTTGAACAACCTAAACCTGAAATGCAAGCTGGGCAAAAAGGCAAAGGTGGTGATGCGAAAGGCAAACAAGGTTCAGAACAGAATCATGGTGCACGTGGGAATGAAGGCGCTTCTGTAAAATCTGATAAAAAATCAGACCATAAACAAGATGATAAAGAAGGTTTAAAACCTGAACAAATTCAAATTGCGCTGACTCAAACTTGGAACGGATTTAATTCGCAGATTAAACGTGACTACTCTACCGTCACTGTTTCGATTCCTAAAAAAGCAGATGGTAAAGTCGAACTTACTTTTGTCGATAAAATTCCACAACATGAGCGCGCACGTAATAAAGCAACCTACAATTATCAAACTTCAAGTATTGAAAAATTAGACCTATACGAAAGCAAAGCACTCAATGAGAAAATCATGAGTAGCATGTTACCTGTGCATCGTGGTAGTTTCTTTGGGCCAATTTATCAGTTCCTTGCAATGTTTGCTTCTTTAGCAATGCCGCTTTTCTTTGTGACAGGATGGATGCTTTACCTAAAACGCCGTAAGCAGAAGAAACTCACCCTCGCAGCAAAGCAATCTGGTTCAGCAGTCACCATTGATCAAAATGCAACACCTTGGCTCATTGCTTATGCGACACAAACAGGTGTATCAGAACAATTGGCATGGCGTACAGCAAGCAGCTTACAGCATGCTCACCAACCAACAACCGTTAAAGCTGTTCAACAAATCACTGTAGAAGATTTACAACACGCCAAACAGGTTTTATTTGTGGTCAGTACTTATGGTACAGGGGAAGCACCAGACTTAGCATCCAACTTTGAGAAAAAGCTGATGCAACAAAACTTAGAACTTTCACATTTAAATTATGCTGTACTTGCACTCGGTTCACAGGATTATCCTGAAACGTTCTGTAGTTTTGGTCATCGCATAGATGCGTGGTTAAAACAATCAGGCGCTCAACAATTATTCGGTACGATTGAAGTAAATAATGCTAATCAAGCTGATATTCAAAATTGGAACGAGGCATTAGCCAAAGTCACCAAGCTTGAACTACAAACAATGTCTATTGAAAAAACTTTTGATGAATGGCGATTAATTAAACGTGAATTGTTGAATCCGAATAGCTTAGGTGCACCTGCATTCAATATCGAATTACAATCCGATCACCTTATTGATTGGCAAGCGGGTGATATTGCAGAAATTCAAACGGGCAATAGCCAACAACGTATCGAAGCATTTTTAAATCAACATCAAATACATGCTGATACTCTAGTGGACAGTTTGCAACAAACTATCCAAGATGCATTATGGAATCGTGATTTAACTGTTGAAATAGAACCATTTGCCAATATGGATCATCTATTGGAACAGCTTCCTAACTTGCCTCCTCGCGAATACTCTATTGCCAGTATTCCAAGTCAGCAGGTATTGCGTTTAGTCGTCCGTCAACAACATGATGCCCAAGGTGAACTTGGTTTAGGCTCAGGTTGGTTAACTGAACACCTACAGCTTCGTAGCAAATTGGCTTTACGTATCCGTAAAAATGAATCGTTCCATTTGATTACCGATAATCGTCCAATTATTTGTATTGGAAATGGAACTGGAATTGCAGGATTAATGAGCCTGATTCATAGCCGTGTTCGTTTGGACTATACTGAAAATTGGCTCATTTTTGGTGAACGCCAACAAGCACATGATTATTTCTTTAAAGACACAATTCAAGCTTGGCAAAACACTGCTATGCTCAGTCGTCTTGACCTTGCCTTTTCACGTGATCAAACTGAAAAAGTTTATGTTCACCATAAACTGCGTGACAATGCGGAACAGCTTAAACAATGGGTCAACAATGATGCTGTGATCTATGTCTGTGGCAGTATCAATGGTATGGCGAGTGATGTTGATCAAGCTTTGATTGAAATATTGGGTAAAGAAACAGTAGAGCAACTCCGTGCTGATGGACGTTATCGTCGTGATGTTTACTGATCGTATAATTTATTAATACCACAATAACCGAGCTAATTTGCTCGGTTTTTTATGTTTTTTTATGATTGTTCACAGTAAAAACATCAATTCTTCACACGAGCAGAGCACTTTACACCTTAGAATAGGCACTTTAAATTTTTCTAGTTAGATCATGCAGAATAATAAATTTTTCCGCTATATTATTTTCATCATTGGGCTCATTTTGTTTCTAGATGGCTTCATTCTGATACTTTTTAAAAAGTGGCATCTTGGTACTATCCTCCCCTTACTGATTGGTTTGATTTTTATCATTAGCACGTTGAATCACCAGCGCATACAACAATTTTTAGCACAGCATCTGAAATTAAAGAAATTTTGGCAATGGGGATGGCGTCTTTTTAGTATTTGGTTAATAAGCTTGCTTGCATTCTTTGGCTATATTCATATCAAAGCGCAACAAAATAATCTCACAGATCATGTACAAACCATCATTGTATTAGGAAGTGGTATTACACAAGGCAAAGCCTCACCTACACTTGCTAGACGCCTCGATAAAGCAGGAGAAATCGCCAAACAACAGCCACAATCTCTCATTATTGTCAGTGGTGGTTTAGGCTTTGGAGAAAGCAAAACCGAAGCTGAAATTATGGCTCAATATTTACAAGACCGTGATCAGATTCAAGCCTCAAGAATTCTACAAGAAAATAAAAGTACCAGCACTGAACTGAATCTCAAAAATAGCCAAGCCATTCTTAAAGCACAACAACTTGGCTTGGATGCAAAAATTGCTATTGTCACCAGTGACTTTCACACATTGCGTGCAGGCGCAATTGCCAAGAAACAAGGCTATGATAATTTTGTGACGGTCGGTGCCGAAACTCCGATCACCACACGTTATAACGCATGGTTAAGAGAGTATTTTGCATATTTAAGTGGTTGGGTTTTGGGTGAATATTAAATTTTCACCCAATCAAAAAATTACTGATGAATACGAATCTTACAAATTACACCTTGTGATGGATACGTATCTTTCGAGGTAAGGGAAGATTGAGGTTTTGTCTAAATAATTCAGGTTGAGTTGTATGAAGTTGATATAAATAATTTTTAATATCTATTAAAAATTTATGTCCTGAAACCAAAACATTTTGTCCTTCAGGGGTTAAATTAATCGAAAGTAAAGTATTGTTGAGCTGAATAAAAGGAATCATTTTCTCAAGAAAAGGGATAAGCTCAACTTCTTGTACAGAATAGCGACTCCAATTATCTTTGACCATCAACTGTGCCAAGCTTCTACTCTGCCAAACTGCTAAAGACTGTTGACCTGTTGGTGTCGCACACAATGCCCAACCTTCATCATAAAGTGCAAAAACCTTAGTTTGCGAAACAATCGTTTCGATAAAGACTTTATACTGATCTATAGCTTGAATAGGATTTTTTTGGATCGAAGGTGCAGCTTTACGCTGATATGGATTTCTCATAGAGCATTTATTTTTATAAATAGTTAATGCGCTATTTTACACAAAAGTTTAAATAAATAAAGAGAGGGAAAATATGGTGGGCGCTGACGGGATCGAACCGCCGACATTCTGCTTGTAAGGCAGACGCTCTACCAACTGAGCTAAGCGCCCTGAGGAGTAAAAATAGCTTTGCTATTTTTATGACGCAAGACAAGCGAAGCGCGTAGTATTTGACAACTCAAATAAAACAAAAGCTTTTCTAGCTTACTTTAAGATATCTTAACTTCAGGATTTAAGATAAATGGCGCAGCGGACGGGACTCGAACCCGCGACCCTCGGCGTGACAGGCCGATATTCTAACCAACTGAACTACCGCTGCACTGTTACACCTTGTGCGATACAAAGTATATGGTGGGCGCTGACGGGATCGAACCGCCGACATTCTGCTTGTAAGGCAGACGCTCTACCAACTGAGCTAAGCGCCCTGAGTGAGGATGAATAAAACTAAGTTTTATCCGAACGCAAGAGAAAAATCTATGATTTTTCTTTAGGTTCCCCTAATGACGCAAGACAAGCAAAGCGCGTAGTATTTGACAAATCAAATAAAACAAAAGCTTTTCAAGCTTACTAACCCACCTATCTCAATCTCAGGATTTAAGATAAATGGCGCAGCGGACGGGACTCGAACCCGCGA
Source organism: Acinetobacter wuhouensis (assembly GCF_001696605.3). Lineage (NCBI taxonomy): Bacteria > Pseudomonadati > Pseudomonadota > Gammaproteobacteria > Moraxellales > Moraxellaceae > Acinetobacter > Acinetobacter wuhouensis. Next base: position 2,981,287 of record NZ_CP031716.1, read on the forward strand.
CCCTCGGCGTGACAGGCCGATATTCTAACCAACTGAACTACCGCTGCGTAACGGCATTTATACACGAATGTATAAATTATGGTGGGCGCTGACGGGATCGAACCGCCGACATTCTGCTTGTAAGGCAGACGCTCTACCAACTGAGCTAAGCGCCCTGAGGAATAAAATTAGCGAAGCAAATTTTATGACGCAAGACAAACACAATGCGTAGTATAAAACTTACAACCAAACTTAAAACTCAAGTTAGGTATTAAACCTGATTTGCAATCTTCTTGTAAAGTGGCGCAGCGGACGGGACTCGAACCCGCGACCCTCGGCGTGACAGGCCGATATTCTAACCAACTGAACTACCGCTGCACTTCTACAATTTACATTGCAATACAAACGAGTCTTGAATTTAAGTGGCGCAGCGGACGGGACTCGAACCCGCGACCCTCGGCGTGACAGGCCGATATTCTAACCAACTGAACTACCGCTGCACTATAAATTCAACGTTAAAGCTTGGTGGGCGCTGACGGGATCGAACCGCCGACATTCTGCTTGTAAGGCAGACGCTCTACCAACTGAGCTAAGCGCCCTAACGACTTCATCGTTTGTGAGGTGCATTATAGAGAATCCTGACGGTGTGTCAAACGCTTTTCTTACTGTTTTAAGTATTTTAAGTTTGAGTGATTAAAAAATAGATCATTTTGCTCTAATTTCAGCTTTTTTGTTTATTATTTATCTATTTATGCTGTGCTGGCTAATTCATATTTCATAAAAACCGTTGCTATTTTATACAAGTTTCTACTGATGTAATTCGCTTAACGAACATTTTATAAAAAATTCATGCTTTTGAGCGAGACGACATCTATTTTTTCTTTATTCCACTTTTTCCATGACATCCTGAATAACGGTAAGTTTTGGCTCAGGTCTTAACCATAACCAGATAGCAACAATTAACATGGTTAGATCAGTAAAAATTTTGATAGCGAGTGGTGCATTGGTAAACAACATGATAATCCCACTAATGAGCATCATAATGCTGGCAATCCATTTAGCTTTGCGAGGTACCGTTCCATTTTCACGCCAAGCACTGAGCGTTGCACCATATTTAGGATGATTCAATAGCCAAGCATCAACCTGAGGCCACCCTTTTGACGCTGCCCATGCTGCTAAGATCAAGAAAACAGTTGTCGGCATACCTGGTAATATCGCCCCAATAAATCCAAGGATAATAAATACTACGACCAGTGTTCGCCAAAACAAAATTTTCATAACACAACCCAATTTGCCTATGTGTGAAGTATAACGCTCTACATCAAAGCCTGCATGATTTAACACAGATTCACTCATTATATTTTAAAATGATCGCATTCATATTTTCCGATTCCCCCAGTTTCTCAAATCAAATTAGGCTTGCATCAAACTGGAGATTTTTGTTTATATGCCTATGCTCAATTCATTTTTTATCAGGACTGAGTATCTAATTTGATTAGGATTTATGGCAATGACTGATTATTTTGAGCCTTGGCAGTACTACAAATACCCGATTGTTCGGCAATTGGCATTCTGCATAGCAAGTCCCAACATTCTTCAACATGTTCCCAATGCGCTAGAAATAAAAAATCATTTTGAATTACATAATAATGCTTTTTGGCAACAGCAGTTTAATCTATACAAACACCGTCTAGATGCCTTAGATCAAAACCCAACAGAATTGATTGAATTTGTTCAAAAGCTCAAAAGCACTCGTCTTGGACTACGCTTTGAATATTTGTTTTGGTTTTGGTTACAAGATCAAGAAAATCAACAATTTGAACTCATTCAACACAGTATTCAAATCATTGAAGCTAAAAATACCTTAGGTGAAATTGATTTTTTAGTACGTAATCGTACGACTCAACACATCGAACACTGGGAAGTCGCTTTAAAATATTACCTTGGCGAAGCTGATTTAAGTTTGAAGTATTGGTATGGTTTGAATCGCAGCGATACCTTACACCGTAAACTTAATCATTTTTCAGAGAAACAATTTCAATTTACCCATGCTTTAGATTTCAATATTGATCAAAAATTTGCTGTTATGAAAGGGCAACTTTATACACCTATGTATAAACAATCTGATCAATTGCCCGATTGGATCAATCCACAACGGCGCATCGGTCAATGGGGGCATCAAATTCGTAATGAAGTACACACAAATTTCTATCGTTTACAACGTCATGAATGGATTTGCCCTGATCAAAATGCAACTTCTGACAATGCATGGTGGTGGTGCAATGGACTTTATTATGATAAATCAAGCCAAATATTTTATATGTATCGTCAACCACCTTTAATTGCTTTACCACTAGAACAATAGATATAAAACATCAATAGACCTTTAATTTTTATTGATTTTAAGTTATTCACCCACAAGAACCTATAGGAATAATATGTAAATTTTCACGCTTTAAGTCACATGTTTTTACCATTTCTCAAATAAAAATGACATGCGTTACTCAATGCTTGGTTAAATTTAAAGTTGCTCTAATTTAAAAAGACGCATGGAGATAAGCATGAAAAAAATATTACTCGCTTCTATTGCTGTGACTTTCATCTTGACAGGCTGTAATACTTTTAAAGGCGTAGGTAAAGATGTATCTAAAGCTGGTGATGCAGTCACAAACTCTGCTGAAAAAGTTGAAAATAAACTTTAATTTTCAATTTTAATTCACAAAGCCTTATCTTGATCGATAAGGCTTTTTATTTCTCATAAAAAATAGTTTTTTTATATGCTTTGTCTTTTTAATTTTCTTTCGGTTTTATCTTCCACTATCATATTACTTCATTCACTTAATTGATCAATGTTCATGAACCATTCGGATACCCTAGAACTGAGTTTACAGCTTCTGCGCCAACCTTCAGTAACACCAGTCGACCATACTTGCCAAACCATCATGGCAGATCGTTTATCAGAAATTGGCTTTAATATTGAAAATATGCGTTTTGAAGATGTAGATAATCTTTGGGCAAGACGTGGAACTAAATCCCCTGTTTTTTGTTTTGCAGGTCATACCGATGTGGTTCCAACAGGTCATTTGGATGCATGGGAATCCGATCCATTTTTACCTGAAATCCGTGATGGCAAATTGTATGGACGTGGCAGCGCCGATATGAAAACGGCTTTGGCTGCCATGGTGGTTGCTTCTGAGCGTTTCGTCAAAAAGCATCCGAATCATAAAGGTTCGATCGCTTTTTTAATTACTTCCGATGAAGAAGGTCCATCGATAAACGGGACTGTCAAAGTCGTTGAAACTTTAGAAGCGCGCAATGAAAAAATGACATGGTGTCTGGTCGGTGAACCATCGAGTACCAATACTTTAGGTGATATTGTTAAAAATGGTCGTCGTGGTTCTTTGAATGCTGTGCTGACGGTAAAAGGCAAACAAGGTCATGTGGCTTATCCACATTTGGCAATTAACCCAATCCATACTGCATCTAAAGCCCTAGCTGAACTGTGTGATACAGTTTGGGACAATGGCAATGAATATTTTCCTGCGACAACATTCCAAGTTTCTAATATTCAGGCAGGCACTGGGGCAACCAATGTTGTACCTGGAACCATGACTGTTACATTTAACTTCCGTTACTCTACAGAAGTGACAGCTGATCAATTAAAAGCACGTGTGCTTGAAATTCTTGATCGTCATGCTGTGGACTATGATATTTCTTGGACATTGTCTGGTTTACCGTTCTTAACGCCTGTAGGTGAATTGGTCAATGCAGCTAAAACTGCGATTAAAAATGTTACAGGTACAGAAACTGAGCTCTCAACCAGTGGTGGAACATCCGATGGTCGCTTTATTGCGCCTACAGGTGCTCAGGTGCTTGAATTAGGTGTTTTAAATGCGACGATTCACCAAATCAACGAACATGTGAATATCGACGAATTAGAGCCATTGGCTGAGATTTACGAACAAATCTTGGTTGAGTTATTAGCTCAATAATTTGATCTAAACAAACCCTCAATATTGATCTGATCAATAGAATCTTTAAAAAGAAAAAGGACGCATCAGCGTCCTTTTTCTTTTATATCAATACAAACTCAGGACTTTATTTCTTTTTCAAACCAATTTGGAGCTGAATTTGATCTAAGTCAGGTACATGATAAATTGTTTCACCAATTTTCACATGCTGCAAAATAGTTTTGTCTTCATGACTTCCCTCGGCATCCACCACTTCCGAAATACGTAAGCGAATAGAATCTGGCATTTCATTGCACATCAAAGCAAAACGCTCATCAGCCTCCTCACCTTCAATGATCAATGCCACACCTAGAGTTTTCTTTGGGTCACTGACACTAAAAGCAGGGAGTTTCTTGTCATGCCATTCCACGACTTTCACATGGGTTGGACTATCCTGTGCAGAAAGGACGATATTTTGTGGCAACAACATCGGTGCTTTATCAAAACAATCAATGATATATGCATCAATAAAACCAGTAGATACCGTAATTAAATGCTGTAACTCTTGGGTACTAATTTTATCTAATGCTGATTTTTCGACATTTTTAACCATGAGTACTCCTATTTAACCGTCAACAAAGCATCAATATTTTGCAATAAATCTGCTTCTTGGAATGGTTTACCCATATAATTGGTCACGCCTAAGCTAAAGGCACGTTCACGATGCTTTTCACCAGTACGTGATGTAATCATAATAATTGGTAAGTCACGATGTACTTCGTGGTGACGTACAAGATTCGTCACTTCGAAGCCGTCCATACGTGGCATTTCAATATCCAGTAACATCAAGTCTGGTTTGACATTTTCAAGTTGTTCAATCGCATCTACACCATCTTTGGCCGTGATGACATCAAAACCTTGTCGTTCAAGTAAACGTGTCGTAACTTTACGTACAGTTACCGAGTCATCGACAATCATAATCAAACGGCGTTGATCACGATGACGTTGCTTATCTTGTTGTAACTGTTCCGCACCACCACGAGTTGAACTTTGCACTTGTCGTGCAATATTTTGTCCATCAAGAATTAAACAGACTTGACCATCACCTAATATCGTTGCTCCTGCAATCGCATTGATCGCCGCAAATTGCTTACCAATCGGTTTAACCACAATTTGTGAACGAGAACCAATCAATTGATCGACTAAGATCGCAATTGACTGTCCCATATTTCCTTTAATTAATAAAACAGGAAGTGAGTGGGCAATACCATGCAAACGTGGCGTTTTTTGATTGGCGGTAAATTCACCTAAGTAGCGTAATTTGTAGCTTTGGAAATCAATGTCAAAGTAATCATTTTGTGTTTCAAAATACTCTTCCAACGCTGTTGGAGAAATTCGAACAATACGATCAATTTGTGATAATGGAACAGCAAATTGTTGATCGCCAACTTTTACCATCAAAGCATCACTAACCGCAACAGTTGTAGGCACGCGGATTGTAAAGGTTGAACCTTTGCCAAGTTCTGAGCTTACAACGACCTGACCACCCAGTGACTTAATCTCACTTTGCACAACGTCTAGACCGACACCACGACCAGAAATTTGCGTCACTTGTTGTGCTGTACTGAAACCAGGATGGAAAATGAATTGTAAAATTTCATTCGGTTCGAGTTGCTGATCCGCTTTCAACAGACCTTTTTCACGCGCTTTAGCACGAATAACATCTGGATCAATACCTTTACCATCATCATTGAATGATACTAATACATCAGTACCTTGACGGCTAATGTTCAACTCAATACGACCAGTCAATGACTTACCAAGTTTCTGACGCTGTTCCGTATCTTCAATTCCGTGGTCAATCGCGTTACGAAGCATATGCTCAAGCGGTGAAACCAGTTTTTCTAAGATATTACGATCCAACTCGCCTTCAGTATTATTCACTAACAATTCTGTTGGCTTATTTACTGTAGATGCAGTTTGACGTACTAAACGTTGCAAACGTGGCAATAGTCGTGAGAATGGTACCAGACGGGTACGCATCAAACTTTCTTGAATTTCAGCTTGAATACGTGACTGTTGTAATAATAAACCTTCAGTATCACGAATCTTATCCGACAAAGTCGTTTTGAAGTCGACCAAATCCGATGCTGATTCTGCCAATGATTTTGATAATTGGTTTAATGACGAATATTGGTCCATTTCCAATGGGTCAAAGTCAGTATAGCGCGAGTTAAAATCACCATGTTTGGCAATAATTTGACTTTCTAGCTCACCTTCCATTCGACGTAACTGATCTGCCAAACGTTGTATTGCCAACTCCATATCAGTCAGTGTTGTGCCTAACTGACCGAGATCCATTTCAATACGTGAACGGTTAATCGCATTCTCACCTGAAAGGTCAATCATTTTCTCGACCAAATCAGCAGATATACGGATCATCTCATTGCTGGCTTCCGCCTTCTCTGATTGATCCCATTCACCCAACATTGATGGTGGCTCAGTACCATCCCCTTGGACGAATTCATTACTCGCTTGTTCAAACAGTAAATTGGTACGTGCCAACTTCTCAGGCAGTTGTGCAGAAACATCAACATATTCAATACCATGTAAATTTGATTTTAATCCATCAAAATTTTCATAGTCACGTTTGAAAATTGCTGCATCTAACCAACGGAATGTTCTTTCCAACAAACCATCATAAACATTCGAGTTAAAATTATGTAAACCGAATTGTTCGAAAGCATTCTCAAGCTCATAAGCAATTTCTGCAACTTGCTCTAAATGCACCATTTTTGCACCACCTTTTAAGCTGTGTGCAATACGTTGTAATTGAAGTAATAAACTACGATTACTGCGTTGTTCAAACCATTGAGATAAATTCTTTAAACCATCATCAATTAACTCACGAGCTTCTTCAATGAAGGTTTCACGTGCAACGATATCCGCTGGATCTAAATCTGAACTTGAATCAAAAAGCGATTCTACATCAACAACTTGAATACTCTCAGCAACATGATCATTTTCCGCAATATGTTCAATTGCAGTAACAATATCATCTTCCACATGCTCAATTTCTTCAACATCAGCTGAATCATTTACAAACTGTTGCTTCGCTGTATCTGATTCATCATAAGCAGATGTACTTTCCGCTGGACGTTGTTGATCAATATTTTTCAGCACTGCTAAAATATGATCTGCTGGATAATCAATTGATTTTTCACGAATCAATTGAATTCGGTCAGCAATGTCATCTTGAATCAAACGGATTGACTCAATAATTTGTGGCGTTGCTTGTAATTGACCTTTGATGATTCGCTCATAGATTGTTTCTAATTCATGCGCAATTAAACCAATATTATTGGCTTGAACCATATTTGCGCCACCTTTTAAAGTGTGCAAATAACGCATCAAGTTATTTAAAGCCGTTGTATCTCCAGGATTCTCAGACCAAGTATTTAAATCCTGATCCATACCATCCGACAATTCATCCGCTTCCTCAATAAAAATGTCTAAAACATCCATATCGAATTCACGTTGACTCAAATCTGAGTCAATAGATTGTTTATCTTTATTAATTTCTGCAAAAACATAACGACCAGCAGATTCAATTGAACCACTCGGCTGCGTAGCAACTTCTGGTTGCGCCGATTCAACCGCATCAAGCTCTACATTGACATCAATTTCTTGAAGTAAATAGTCATGCAATTCAACTAAGGTCTCTTTTACTTCATCTGTTAAACTAACACGCTGTCCTGAAGCCAAAGTATCAAATAAATGAATAAACTCTTGATGTACTTTATCAAAAATTTCATAAGCATAATCTGTATTCAGTAGAGCAGGATTTGCAATAACTCGCTCATACGCTTCTTTTAATTGAACACTAAAATCATGAATACCTTGAGACGCACGATTATTGGTATGTTCTATCAACAACTGAGTTTGCTGACTCAGGCTTTGAAAATAAACAGGATGTTCAACAGGCGCACGCTTATCAAACTCAAATTCAGCATCCAATAATAGATCAATTTCCAAATCGACAAGCTGCGTAACTAAGCCCACTTGTGAATCCTGATCTTGTTGGTATTGATGTTGGAAGTCATAACGATCCCATGCATCATTGAATTTTTGATAAATGTTGTGTAACTCTGAACTCTCCCCGCCTTTCTGCTTAAGAATATGTAAATAATCGCTTACAAACTCAGCATAATGGGTCAATAAAGTATTTTCATTTTTCGATGATTCTGTATCTTCTTGAACCAATACTTTAAAGAGATGCTCAACTTTACTACTCGCCTCAAATACATCGTCCACATGCGCCATGGAAGAACTTCCACGTAGTGTATGTAATGCACGAATCAAGCGGTTATACTGATCAGGCGTATGTTGTTCTAAATGCAAGAATTCATTGATCGTTGCCAAGTGCTCTTCTGATTCTTCAACAAAAATCGCTAAAGTTTCAGAATTGAAATTCTCATCAGTTGTTGCAACTGCATCAACATATACAGATTCTTGAGCAACAATAGCTTCAACTTCAGTTGACTCAGTTGGTGCCACCACCTCAACACTAGCAATTTCTAAACCAGTCACCACATCAGCACTATTAAGTGTTGTTGCTAAACTTAATAAATCTTCTAAAGCAGGTTCTAAACTTATTTTTTGCTGTAATTGCTGACCTAACAATACCAATGGTGCCAAATTCAAATGATGAGGCTGCTTATTTAAAAATTCAGAAAAAAGTTTGAATTTATAAATATTAAATACTGTACTGACATATTGTTGAATCTCAGTATTCAGCTCTAAATTATTTGCAATCACACGGTTTAATGTGTCTTCAACAGTCCAAGCCAATTCCCCAGAACTTTTAGCTCCGACCATTCGCCCAGACCCTTTAAGCGTATGGAAATAGCGACGTACATTGACGAGTTCGGCATCTTTAGATGCTTCTTTTTGCCATAAATCCAGAGAGATTTGTAACTGTTCAAAAATATCTTCGAGCTCTTCTACAAAAAAATCTAAAATTTCTTCGTCCTGATCAAGATAAGTATCTTCAGGTAAAGTGACGTTTTCCACTAAATGTTTTAATATTTCTTTCATAGCTCAGGCTTCTACGTTAGTTCCCTTCTGTGGGACTAAAACCCTTCAAATACAGTCGAATGGCTTTAGAAGGCTTTTCTACTCTGTGCAATACCTACCTAAGACAGTAGATATTGCATATATAGAGTACCAATCATTTTATTCAGGTAGTTTAAAGTCTGAAACAGATTGACGTAATGCATCCGCCATATTTGCCAACTCAGATACCGAACGCGCTGTATCAAAGGTAGCACCCGTTGTTTGCGAAGTAATTTCTTGTACGACGTTCATCGTATTTGCAATATGACCTGCCGATGCAGACTGCAATTTCGCAGACTCAGAAATGCTTCCAATCAATCCCGCCAAGTTCGTTGATACTGTTTGAATTTCATCCAGTGCAACACCCGCATCTTTCGCCAAGTTCGCACCACGAACAACTTCCGACGTCGTTTGTTCCATCGAAATTACCGCTTCGTTGGTATCTGTCTGAATCGTTTTAACCAGTGTTTCAATCTGCTTAGTTGCTGATGCTGAACGTTCCGCAAGACGCTGTACTTCATCCGCTACCACGGCGAAACCACGACCAGCTTCACCTGCCATAGACGCCTGAATCGCTGCGTTCAATGCCAAGATGTTTGTTTGGTCGGCAATATCGTTAATCAGAGAGACAATGTTACCAATCTCTTGAGATGATTCACCCAAACGCTTAATACGTTTAGACGTTTCTTGAATCTGCTCACGAATTGTATCCATACCTTCGATTGAACGGTTTACAACGTCTGCACCATTTGTTGCAATCTGTACAGAACGTTGTGCTACCTCTGCTGACTCAGCAGCATTTGCAGATACGTGGTCAATCGATTGTGCAATTTCGTTAATCGCTGTAGATGCTCCAGCAATCTCTTGCGCCTGATGCTCAGATGCTTCAGCTAACTGGTTGGTAATCTCTTGCGTATTCTGCGTATATTGTGCAACTTCTTGGGACGTTTCGTTAATACGAGATACAAGGTCACGTAATTGGTCAATCGCGAAGTTAATCGAGTCGGCAATTGCCCCTGTAAAATCTTCAGATACCGTCGCGTACGAACTCAAGTCACCATCTGCCAAATCGGCGATTTCATCAAGTAAACGTAAAATCGCATTCTGGTTACGGTCATACTCATCTTGTAAACGTGTTACACGAACCTTATCCGACTCACTACGTAAGCCAAGTAATTTGAATACTGCAAATAGGAATGCACCCAACGCCAAGATCAAAATCAAAGCAGGTAGAATCGTTGCAACACCTGTATTTACAGATAGACGATCTAAGCCTTTTAATAAGTTATCAGACTCAGCAAAAATATTGGATGAAGCTTGACGTACTTTGAAAATTTGATCTGAGTTTTTCAACACCGAAGTTGATGCTAATTGCACAATTTCGTTATAGTCTTCTTTAATACTTTCTAAAGATTCACGTAAGTTTGGATTATCGATTCTTGTTACACCTAACTCCGCATTCCCTGTTAATTGAGCATTAAGATACGCACCAAACGTTTCCGTATCAGCATTAAAATCCTCTGCTGAAGCACGTGTATTATCTGAACCACCCAATACAGAACCAATCGAACGTAAAATACGTTCCGCAATAAATACTTGGTTCTTCGCAATTACCACCTGGGTACTTGGCATGTTATCACGTGCCATTTGGTCAACCATTAGGTTATATTCAGCCTGCATCCCAGGAATCACGTCTGCAACTGCAATGTTTGTATCATATAATTGGTTAATGATTTTCTGGTGAGTTGTGATCATGTCAATATCTGACGACACTTGTTTCCAAGTTTTTTCAACACCTTCGACTTGATTCGATGATGGATGAATATCTTTAACAACTTCTAAGTTTTCTTTAAATTTCTTTTGCGATGCAACTAAAGCATCAATTGATTCTTTAGAACCAGACGCTGTTGCCTCTGTTGCTTGACGCGATAATGTTTGTGATAAAAGTTTTAATTCACCCAAACTACGAGTCAAATCGTTATTTCGAGGAACCGTATAGAATAAAACCAAAAGTAAAATAATCGCAATGACGATACTCACAATCGCCATTTGAATAAATGGCTTAGATTTGTCACTTTCCCCAAATAACTTTGCAAAATCATCAATTTTCGACTTGAATTTCGTGAATACGTTAGAACCACTTTTTTGAGCAGTATCCCCTGTATTTTTCTTTTTAAGTTTAAAGCCCATTCAGCTTCTCCCGATTCGCTTAACTCTAATTAGGCGTCAAAGCTAGTTTATAAATTTTTCTGATGCATTCATGTATTGTGGATCATTTAACAAACGGCTAAACAAGAAGACATTCCAAGCCTGATTATGCTGCTGGAAATACCCTTGGCAATACGTTTGAAGATTTCCCTCTAAATCATTATTTTTAGAAAAAAAACCTTTTTTATTAAAATGTTGGATCCCCAAAACTTGATCTACAACCAAACCAACATAATGATCATTATGACTAATACATAAGACTTTCTGAGTAGGTAAAAATTGGCTTCTTTGCCCCGTTAAATAAAAAGCCAAATCAGAAACTGATAATAACCGTCCGCGAATATTGGCTAAACCTTTCACCCACCCTTGAACATTGGGTACGGGCGTATATTTCGGCGGATAAATAACTTCTGAAACCTCACCTAAAGGAGCAACAAAGTATTGCCCCATCATTTCAAATGCAATGCCTGACCATCGGTTAACTTCACTCTCGTTGTCAGCGTAATTTTTATTTCCTCGCTTAGACAACCGAAGTAATTCGATAAATCCATTTGCTGCCATACATTATCCTGCTTGAAGATGCTGCTTAATCGTATTAATTAGCTGATTTTCATCGATAGGTTTTGTAAGGTAATCACACGCACCTTGGCGCTTGCCCCAAACACGGTCAGTTTCCTGATCTTTTGTACTTACAATCACTATAGGAATATGCTTAGTTGTCGTACCACGAGAAATCTGGCGCGTTGCCTGAAAACCATTTACCCCAGGCATCACCACATCCATTAAAATAAGATCTGGTAATTCTGCTTGTGCAGTCGTAACACCGTCAGCACCGTTCGTTGCTTCAATTACATCAAATCCATGTCTACCTAAAATTTCTTTAAATCGAAACATTTCAGTAGGTGAATCATCGACGATTAGAATTTTTGCCATTATTTTCCCCAAGCTCACCGTTATGCACTTACGTGATTGCGTATTGCATTTAATAATTCATCTTTACTAAATGGTTTTGTTAAATATTCATCAGAGCCGACAACACGACCTTTGGCCTGATCAAACAAACCATCTTTACTTGATAACATAATGACTGGAATATTTTGATAATTTTGAGAGTTTTTGATTAAAGCACATGTTTGATAGCCATCTAGACGTGGCATCATAATATCGACAAAAACAATATCAGGATTCGCTTCTGCGATTTTAGACAGTGCTTCAAAACCATCTACTGCAGTAACAACTTCACAACCTTCTCTTTGCAATAGCGTTTCGGCAGTTCGACGAATAGTTTTAGAATCGTCGATCACCATGACTTTTAGATTTTGAAATTTATCGTCCATTTAGTGCCCCTTTCCGTAAGCTTGGATAGAATTGTGCTGTACAGATTTATTTTTACAATTAATCATGTTTTTTTAACATATTTTAACTAAAAAGATCAATGAACATTTACTGTCAAAAATCTCACTTCAAACTAAAAACAATGTAAATCTCACACAAAAAAAAATATTCTATCGCTTTTTGAAACTTAATTGTTTATTAAAAATTTGTAAAGCCATAAAATGGTGTGGTAAGAACTTTATAATCATACAAATTGTTTATTTTTTGGGGATGGGACACTTTGAATGAATAGAACAATCTATCTTCAAAATACGAATATAAAAACAAAAAAAATATTTCGTATTTTACTAGCAACACTCTGCATTTGCAGTTCAGCATCTGTCTATGCTGAATCACAAACCAAAGCTGTTTGGTATCGTTATTACGATAAGAATGGGGTTGCCAATATCAGCACATCAGTTACTCCTGCACATATTAAACATGGATATGAAGCGCTTGATCGTAACATGCAAGTGGTTCAACGAGCAAAATCTTATAATGTAGAGAAAGATTTACAACAATCCACATCACGTGCAACAGAAATTCGTAGATTAGAACAAGATACTCGCTTGAAACGCGCATATGGCAACTCATCTGTTGCAACCAACAAACGCAATGAATTATTAAATAACTTGAAACAACAGATCGCCTTACAAAATCAAAGCCTTAAACAATACCAAGCAGATCGTATCACATTAAAAAGACAGGAAATGGAGTTTTACCGCAAAGGTAAGACCATACCCACCACGCTCAAAGAGCGAATTAAATACAACACAGAAAATATTGAACGCACAAAAAGCTATATAGAAAATCTACAGAATACGTACCGCAATACACAAACTCACTATGATGATATTATTTCACGCTTAAAAAAACAGGAATAATCACCTAATTATTTTACGTCCATCCCAATTTATTATAAATAATAAATTAACAAAGTAAGCTAAACAGTGAAATTTCTTTATAACGCTTAAATATCATACGCTCTCACTTATAAAGTTGAGTAGATCGAAATTTTAAATCAAACTAACATCAAAAATAGCCAGCTAATTTTTTTATCGTATTTTTTTATCGTATAATCTCTGCTTTAAATCTAAAAATTTTAGGACAGTTTCCATGCGCGCGAGTCGCTTTTTATTTGCAACGTTAAGAGAAACCCCAAATGATGCTGAGGTCATCTCACATCAGCTTATGTTACGTGCGGGGATGATTCGTAAATTAGCTTCAGGTTTATACTCTTGGTTGCCGATGGGTGTACGCGTGCTCAATAAGGTAGAGGCGATTGTTCGCGAAGAAATGAACCGTGCAGGTTCATTGGAAACTTTAATGCCAGTCACTCAACCCGCATCACTTTGGGAAGAATCTGGTCGTTATGTACAATATGGCCCTGAACTTTTACGCTTTAAAGACCGCCATAGCAATGATTTTGTTCTTGGCCCTACGCATGAAGAAGTGATTACTGACTTAGCACGTAATGAGCTTAAAAGTTATAAACAACTTCCAATGAATTTTTATCAAATTCAAACGAAATTCCGTGATGAAATTCGCCCACGTTTTGGTGTAATGCGTTCACGTGAATTCATCATGAAAGATGCTTATTCTTTCCATGTAGACCAAGCATCTTTACAAGAAACCTATGATGTCATGTATGACACATATTGCCGTATCTTCACACGCTTGGGTTTAAACTTCCGCCCTGTGCAAGCAGATACAGGTTCAATTGGCGGTTCAGGTTCACATGAGTTCCATGTGCTTGCTTCAAGTGGTGAAGACGATATCGCATTCTCTACCGAATCAGATTATGCTGCCAATGTTGAAATGGCTGAAGCAGTGCTCGTTGGCGAACGCACTGCACCGACACAAGAATTAAAAATTGTTGATACGCCAAATCAAAAAACCATTGATGATGTGTCTGCTTTCTTAGGTTCTAACCCTGCACATTCTGTTAAAGCACTCCTTGTTCAAGGTGTTGCAGAAGAAGGGAAAGCAGCTCCTGTTGTTGCATTATTCTTACGTGGTGACCATGAACTCAATGAAATTAAAGCTGAAAAGCATCCTTTAATTGCAGCACCACTGACTTTTGCTACAGAAGCTCAACTCCAAGAAAAGGGCTTAACCGCTGGTTTCTGTGGTCCACAAGGTCTTGTTGATAAAGGTTTAACTGTTATTGTCGATCGTGCTGCATCTGTGCTTTCAGACTTTGTTGCAGGTGCAAATGAAGTAGATAAACACGCAACAGGTGTTAACTGGGAACGTGATGCGAAATTTACCGAAGTTTATGACTTACGTAATGTTGTGGAAGGCGATCCTTCTCCAGATGGTCAAGGCACGATTTTGATTAAACGAGGTATCGAAGTCGGTCATATTTTCCAACTCGGTCAAAAATACTCAGAAGCACTCGGTTGTAAAGTTTTGGGTGATGATGGTAAACCTCTTGTTGTTACAATGGGTTGTTATGGCATAGGTGTAACACGTGTTGTTGCCTCTGCAATTGAGCAAAACTTTGATGATAAAGGAATCATTTGGCCTGCAGCGATTGCACCATTTGAAATTGCAATCGTTCCAATGAATGCTCAGAAATCACCACGTACACTTGAAGCTGCTGAAACACTTTATGCTGAACTGCAAGCTGCGGGTTATGATGTGTTACTCGATGACCGTAATGAACGTCCCGGCGTTAAATTCTCTGACATTGAGCTAACAGGTATTCCACACCGCATCGTGATTGGTGAAAAAGGTTTGGATGCAGGGACTTTTGAATATAAAGGTCGTCGTGATGAAGAGTCTGTAAATCTATCTAAAGAAGAATTATTGGCTACAATTGCAAAATAATATCTTATTAAAATAAAAATCCCGCTGCGTGCGGGATTTTTTATCCATTATAATTTTTACAGACCACTTATTCTTACTTTTAAATCTGTTACTGAGGTACCAACTGCCCCCAAATTCCCCATTGAACCATTTTGAATATTAGCAAATGCTCCAGACGTATTTGTAGCGCCAGCATTCCCCATGATGACATTATTAAGCCCTATATCAAATTTACTTGACTCACCTGTATTCCCAAATACAAAGCCTGATGGTTCAACTCCTGCATAAAAACCACTTAAAGAAAACCCTTGTACTTTATCTGATCCTGAGAGCATAAAATCGAACT
This sequence comes from Acinetobacter wuhouensis, assembly GCF_001696605.3. Taxonomy (NCBI): domain Bacteria; kingdom Pseudomonadati; phylum Pseudomonadota; class Gammaproteobacteria; order Moraxellales; family Moraxellaceae; genus Acinetobacter; species Acinetobacter wuhouensis. The sequence goes on from NZ_CP031716.1 coordinate 2,997,070, forward strand.
TTGCTCCTATGTCACCGCCTACACCACCATCAGAAATAATATTAATTCCGCATCCAGAACCTGTTGTTCCAGAATTTCCCTTACCATTTCCACAAATAGAACTAATCGAACCAGCAAATTTTATAAATTGACTTTGAGGAACATTACCCAACTGTAAGTTTATAGTTGGAGCAGAAGGACCAAAATTAATATCAATACCATTATTCGCAGTTAAAAACTTTTGGACATCTGAATTTCTCGATGTACCTGTAAAAATAGATTTTGACATTCCTGGCATTGAAGTCGAAGATACTCCAGCTAAATACAAACCCAGTGGCCCAAGAGAAATACCTTTTATATTTTTATCAAAACTCAAAGCAATATTTGCAAAAGGCGCTCTGGCTCCACCATCAGTGTCAAATACAGCGTTAATTGTAGATGAACCAGTAGATCCAATAAAATTTAGAGCAAACTTTTGACCACTTGCTGTACCCGCAATATTACCAGCTAGCACAAGTGAAGCAGCATTCTTATAATCAGGATTTGTCCCTAGACCATCTCGATCAATTATAGACAATTGATCAATTTGAACTTTACTGACACCTATACCTACATTAATCCCACTCTGACCTGTCGCTTCAGATAGATTTTCATCATCCAGAGGTTGCATCGCCACTGCAAATGGGCTAAGTACCAATAAAGATATACATCCAAGTTTTTTACTTATTTTCATTATCCTAATCCTTAGGAAAACTTATAATTGCCTACCACATCACAGTCTATTGAAAAGTTTCTTATATTAAAAGCAGAAACCGACCAATAACAAATCAAAAATTAATTTCTCGGAATAATATTAAACTGACTCGTTAAACGACCACCTGTTAGAGCGACTTCTCCCAATCGAGAACCAGCATTCACACCTGTAGATGCAGGCGGATAGAAATTTAAATCACGCGCTCTAAAGACTCCATCAGCACTATTACTTGGATTAAATTGAAGGCTCGCATTAAACCCAACTTGACCATCACCAGTACTAGAGTTTTTACCGATGACAATCGCATTATTGAAACCCAATTCACCAGTTAAATTATCCAGACCTAAAGCTGAACCATTAATGGGGTCAGAAATTTGAATCGTGTTTGTTGACCCTTTAAGCTTTAAATCACCAATAACGCTTAAACGACTACCTGTACCATCAGCTAGGATTTCACTATTTGGGATTAAAGAAAGATTCATATCTCCACCAAATCGAACTTTCATCCCCATTAAAACGTCATCGCTTTTTGAAAAGTTTTTTATATCAGAAACACTTTGAGCTTTACAAGCCGCAGAACCTGCATTCGCTGCACCAGTTAAACAAGATGCATAAGTCGTACCTGGTAGATAACCGGCTGCAACTTCTGCAGCCATAACAACTAACATATTATTTAAACTTAAATTTAAACTTCCATTCTCCACACCGATATTGCCATTACCCTTGAGTAACATATCAACATTTCTAAGTCCCATATAATAATCTTTAGCACCGTCAATGACCATTATAGAAGTAGTTTTTGAACCATCAGCATTTTTACCTTGGGTACTCATACCCAATGAAAATCCAAGACGCGGAGTTGTGCCAGAATCAGCAACTTTAGTCTTATTTCCATTTAAATCAAAAAAATAGGAACTAGATGCATCAGCATTGACGCCTGAAATTGCAAAATTGGCATTCAAGTTATAGAAAGGTAAGGCAAGCCCCCATTTATTATCTAAACCATTATTAGCATTATTCGAAAATAAATTAGATGCAGCTACGTTCGCACTACTTGTAAAGCGCCCTCTTCTTGAGATTGCTTGGAATTCCCCACCACGTATTGACGTCACTAAACTATATGGGCGGTTATTCGTTAAATTACTCGCTACAGTTGTATACAAATCTTGCTTATAATCTTCAACACTTGTTAGTTTCTGACCATTACCAAAAAGAGAATTCTGAAAAACTGTATTTGGAGGTAAAGTAACCTGCTTTGAGTCAGTCAAATTAATGTAAACATCACCTGTATCAAATGAAGCTCGATTCGCTTTTAGCAAACCTGTTAAATTACCAAATTCAAATCCATAAGTATTTAAACCTGCACCGCCGATTTCAAGTGTTGTCGCACTACCGCCAGTAGCCAACATTGGATCCGAATCTTTGGTAAAGTCTGTTTTCATTCGAAATGCTATGCCTGATTCACCAGCAATACCTTTGTTTTGGTCTGCCTTGTCTGAATTGATTGCAGAACCCAACAAATTACCCGCGTTTTGCATACCACGGAACTGTAAAAAACTATTTACCATCCGTCCACTCGCGCCAACTCTGATCAATCCTTTTGCCCCTGTTGGAGTATTAGTACTGTCTAGTGAATAAGCATTGGTTGATGTAACACCCTTATTAAGCATAATCTCAAGATTTAAACCCGCATTTGTTGTCGAACTCCCTCCATAAGTACCAGTGTTTACAAGATTAGCTGATGCTGAATCTACAACACGAGTTAAATCAACATAGCCATTTACAGTACCTGAATTCGTCTGTAGTTTAAATCCTTCAATTGGGTCAACAAATATAAATCCTTGCCCTTTAAAGTTAAAATTAAAATTCTTTAAAATTAACTGATTAAGCTGTCCAGATGCACTTACCTGTCCCAAATAGATATTTGCATTTTGCAAGCCAAGATTAAGCTCAGCAAGGTCGGTTTTGCTCAAAATCCCATTGGTTGTCTTTAAGCCGAAATGTGTATTTGAAGTCGTTTGTACAGCTAAACTACCTATTTTTGCACTACAACGAGTTCCACTTATAGCACTATCACAAATTTGAAAAGACTCTACCGTTAAAAGCATAGGTGACAAGCTTAAATCTAAGTTTGTAGCAACTTTATTATCAACCGTTCCCATATTTAGCTTCATGTCAGCAGTTAATGGTGTCGATGAAATATTACTTTTTTGCAACTTTACTGTATTTGCTATGGCAGTCAAACTTTGATCTGTAGCATCAGACTCAGCACGCCCTGACTGATCAGTCCAATACAACGTTTTAATATTTGATTCTTTTAAAGACGCTTCAATATGAATACCATCTTGACCATTTATAGCACGAAGATCACCATCATCTAAAGCCTGTAAAGCATGAGCAGACATATGAACAAAAAGTATGCTCAATGATAAAGTATTTAAGATAATTTTTTTCGGACATTTTTTTTGTTTAATATTCATCCTTGATCCCTCAGATTCTAACTATTTACAAACAACGAGGATGTGAACTATCACAACTAAACATCATCATCTGCCCTTGCAAAGCAAGGTTCCCATTCATCTGCATTCCCATGAAACCTTTTTCTTTACCAACATCATATAAATTTGCAGTTGTAGCACCACTTGCGACAGTCCCTGTTTTTGCAGGAACTGCTGTATAAGTTCCAGTATTTAAGTAACCGTATGTACTCTGACCTGTTGGTTCAGTAAGCACATTTTTACTTGTTTGCGTGCTCACAAATCCATCTTGTTCGATTGAAAGTGCATTAAATCCAAAATTACGAATTTGTATAGGCATACTCGATAAAAAGCCCAATTGAATCGCTGGCTTAATCACATTTCCAATAACTAAGTCTGTACCATCTAAGCTTAGTTTTTGAATATTCATCGTTCCTTGCACGCCTTTCATTACTAACCACAAGCGATTTCCCGATGTATCATCTGGCATATATCCAGATGGATAATTCGCCGTATCTGTCGTTGGCTTCACAAAGCGCTTATTGGGTGAAATTGCAAGGCGACAAAATTGGATTTTTGCTGGATCACAGTTAAACGTGGGTTTCGTTCCATCGTTTAACTGTACATTTGTTAACACATTCTGATTTAATGAAAGCTTTAATGATAAATCAGCACCCGCTTGGCCTTCCACTTGTTGTAAATCAGAATCAGATAACACTTCCATAGCATTTAATTGGAAACTAACTATACTCGTTAAAAAAAGAAGCATCATTTTTTTCATTTTTTTCTCCTTTCCTATAAACCTTTAGTTGTTAATTTCAAATGTTGTATTAGAACCCCATCAATCACAGCTGAACCTAGATTATTCATAGGGGATGTTAGTGTTGTTGTACCTAAAGGAACACCCGAAGTTGGATCAGCAGTACTCGTCCACGTAGTTCCTGTATAATTTGCACCATAAGCATTTAACACACTTTGCGCTAAAGTAGACCCTTTCGCTCCGCCCCCCCATGTAGGTACTGCCCATTGTCCTGATTCAATATTAATATTTGAACAATACCCAGAATCACCAGCACAAGAGCTCCAACCCATTTTCCCCCAGCCTTTTCCAACTACATACCCATTGTGAACAACATTTGGTGCATAACCCAAATCGACTAAATTACCAGAAGCATCTTTAATTTGCGTATTTGCAAGCGTATTTGCAGAACCAGAAGCGGTACAGTTTAATTTAGTATCCGAAAGGCATGCGACATTAAAACTAGGTATATTCACCCAAGCAGCATTTGTATTAAATGGATTATAACAAGCCCCACTACCTCCACCACTCGCTGCACCACTACATCCATTCGTTACAGCATTTCCCCAAGTGACACCATCTGCTTGTAGATATTGCCATGCATTATTGACTGCACGTCTTTGTTGCATTTGCAGTTGATAATAAATTTGCTGACTTTTCACTCCAGCTACCACTGAAGATAATGCACCAAATGAAATACCCACAGCACCTGCTGTTTTATCTGCCAGTAGTGTATTACCTCCATCTGGACTATAAACAGTACCTATACTAATACTGCTATGTGTCGCATTTGATCGCTGATATCCAGCTATAACATTTTCCACATCAACATCTGTTCTGCCACATTTATACACATTACAAGTCGAACCTAAATATGTAGAAGAAGTTGGATTACTATAATCTGTATAAATTTTTTCATATATCGCAGCTTTGTTTGGAATTCTTGTCAACTCCAAGCTAAAGTTTTTACCATCCGAACCTAATATCAGAGGTTGATAAACAGAACCTAAAACTAGGTTAGTATTTAAGTTATAAATATAAATACCTTCATTTGCATTAAAAGTTGGGGCTAAAGTATTATTCAAAGCTGGCGTTGCTAAGTTAGCAGTATCTGTCGTTTCTTGAGTGCTCAATCTCAATACATGATCATTTAGGTTCGCTGGAGCTGTCCAGTTCCCAGTAGTATAATCATATGCGGTATCTAGTGTTCTTAGACGATACTGTGAAGCTACACTTTGTGAAATATGATTTGCCGTACTCGTATTCGGTTGCCCTAAAAAAACTGTTGAATAACGATTTGTGGTTGATTGTGTTTTTGTTACAGAACCATTCGTGATTCCAGTTGCTAATAATTTTGAGCCATCACCACTATTAAAGCGTAGAACCCCCGCCATACCTAGAGTATTGTTATAAAACTTACTCATACCATTTGCATTATCAGCCCCACCCAAGGTCTGAAACATTTGTATCTTGCTACCATTTATACCAAAACCATTCCAAACACCTTGCAAGCGTATTCTATTTGCACGATCCTCTGCAGTTGTGCTAAATAACTCACCTAGCTTAAATTGATCTGCACTACCTTCACTTTTGCTTTGGTCAAGAACAAATGCATCTGCCCAAAGACCTAGTTTTAAGTTATATGCATCCTTACCCATTGAGTCGACTGCTTTTGTCGTGAGTGCATTATTACTTTTATCAAATGAATATATATTTTCATACAATGGTGCTTCAAAATTTAAATACGTTACAGAACCAGATCCCGCACCAAAATCCGGAACATTATTATCCGTTTTAACATTTAAAATCCAAGGGTTTGCTGCTGTTCCCCAGCTTTTTATCGCCGCGTTTGCGACATTATTGGTCAAGCCAGCATCCAAGCGACTATTTGCATCATTATTTGCGTTCTTTGAAACAGCCAAACCATATAAGTATAAATCTGCTTTACCCACAGAGTGATCTGTTGCCGTGACCGAAAGATCTTTATTTGTATCCTGAACCACAGACGTAAGAGGTCCTACAGGGATATAGTGGATATAACCAATATCCTGATTCCGTTTTGTAGCATCCAATATATTGGCTTCAGTTTGATTTGCTCCAACACCTTGAAATACCATATATGCATTTTGCGGAAGCAAAGCAATCCCCTCACCCGTGGTATCACCTAACTTTTCATCTGTAAGTTCTTGGAGGGCGAAGCAAGATTGGCTAATACATAAGCCAATAAAACTCGCTAAAACGGTTTTATGAAATTTTACCGTATAATTGAGTGTAGTCATCTGTGACCTTCCTTTGTTATACGATGCTCCGCACCATATTTTATTTTATTTCTAAATTCCTACTACTATGTAAATCTTCAATCCTACGTTACACAGTATTGTTAGCTATATCACACTTTATAATATGTAATTTAATTCATTATGACAAAGTTTTTTAGTTAAAATATATTACTTTCCGACAAACGTATTTTTATAGCCATAAAAAAAGCAATAGCATTTTCATCCTATCACTTTCTATACTTTCATAAAAACTCTAGCAAAATTTGAGGCTACCATAGCAGTTTGGTTGAAAACTCTGTGCTCCTAGCTTCAAGTTCTCCAAAGGTAAAGTAACTCTTTGACCTGATAAATTAATTGGGTCTGTAATAGGTAAATCCCCCCCTAAACACCCACTATATCCATTACAAGTAATATAATTAGCATATAAATAATCATTTACCTTTGGAAGAACTTGCTTCAATAAAGCATCTTCAATTTTTATACTGAACCGTACCGGGTTTGTCGGAGACTTTTTTATTTAAGTTAGGCCACCTGACCTAACGGATTAATTTTATCATAGTACATTGCTTCAAAATCAAAAGGTGGCACATAACCTAGTGCACTATGTACACGCTCTTTATTGAACCAATCTACCCAATTTAATGTCGCAAGTTGTACATCCGCTAAACCTTGCCAATCTGCTTTTAAATATTCAATCACCTCTGTTTTGTATAAGCCATTCACTGTTTCAGCCAAAGCATTATCGTATGAATCACCGGTCGTACCGACTGATGCTCGTAAATTTGCTGCTTCTAAACGATTGGTATAACGAATGGAAAGATATTGCACACCTCTGTCACTATGATGAATCACGTTCTTTGGCATGCCTCGATCATGCAATGCTTGCTCCAGTGCATCGAGCACCATGTCTGTATTCATCCGTGTTGATACTTTCCATCCAACAATTGCTCGCGAGAACACATCAATAATAAAGGCGGTATAGACCCAGCCTGAATTTGTTTGAATATACGTAAAGTCAGCGACCCACAGCTGGTCAGGGTGATCAGCACTAAAATTGCGTTTCACCAAGTCATCTGCTCGTTTTTGATCATCTCGGCTATGGGTAGTTTGTTTATTCTTACCTCGCCAAACACCTTGTATACCTAGCTTTTGCATCAATCGAGCAACTGTACAGCGTGCAATAATATAGCCTTCACGTTTCAGTTTTTGCCAAACTTTACGTACACCATATCGACCTGAACTTTCCTTCCAAATTCGTTTAATTTGTTCAGCATGATGCAAGTCATGTAGATCTCGCTTTGCTCGATGTTCTGGGTTTTCGCAGAGATCTAGAGTCCGGTAATAGGTTGAGGGTGCGATCGGTAAAATTCTACAAATCGCCTCGACTCCGTACAGCTCTTTATTATTATGGATAAAATCCACCATTATTTGTGTGGGCGGTCGAGTTCCGCCTGGGCGAAAAAAGCGGCTGCTTTACGTAGAATCTCATTGGCGCGTTGCAGTTCTTTATTTTCGCGTTCGAGTTGTTTGATACGTTCTTGGTCTGAAAGCTGCTGTACTTTAACTGGATTTAGTTTATCTAAATATTTTTGATACCAAACACGTAGTGTTTCAGGAGTACAACCTATCTTGGGAGCAATAGCGGTGATCGCAGCCCAATTCGATGGATAATCTTTTTCAGATTCAATCAATAATTGAACCGCTCTTTCTCTGATTTCAGGGGCATATTTTAATTTTGTCATCGGGATAGTCTCTCAGAATATTGACTCTCCGACAAACCCGGTACGGTTCATACCTTTCGATGGTGTTACATCACCTAGCTTAATATCATTTTCAAAAGCCATCCACCACCCTCTCTCAGCAGGAGCTGCCGCATTAGCCCATTGTATTTTTTGACTTTGTAATGAAAGCGAAAAAGGATTCCCATTAACAGGAATTTTATGAATCATGCCCAAACTTTCATCAATTGTAATATCCGCTGTTAAATTTGTAATCTTCCCTGTAACATTCTTTCCCAATGTAATTGGAATAAATCCAGCGACATTAATTGTAGCGTCTAAAGGACCTGCAAAATCAATTTGAGGGATAACAGCCGTTGCATTTAAATTAACTTTAGACATTCTACTACCAGAAACTACAATTGGCGCTGTAGAAAAAGGTACACTTGCCTCATAAAGCGTTAAATTAAACTTATCCGAAACAAAGTTCCTTGGCGAAGAGCTTAAAGGAAAAGCATTTTGTATTGAAATACGCCCTGTCATATCACCGATAGCTTGAGTCATCGGCCTTTCAATTGTTTTCGCAGTACCACTTGCTGAAGCCAATTTCAAGTACCCACTCAGGCTTCTTATTCCATAAGAAGGTGTGTCATCATTGCTTAAACCCAAGGTCATCAATCCTACAACTTTTTCCGCACTTACACGAAACCCTTTTATTTCTCGGGTAGAAGCAGATCCTGGATTCTTTACAGCAAACTCAATAAAAGGATTGGTTAATTTTGCTGAAGACTGTACTCGCTCGTCACGAGTCATATCTAAAGGTTCACCTTTAGCATCCAACTTCAAACCACTTAAGCTTAAATTTTCAATATCAATATCACATGCACCTGAACCATTTACACCACCACAACCTAATTGCAATCTTTTTATATTTGTATTGAGTTCTAATTCAGCTTCCATTCCTAACTTATAGAAACCAATATTTTTATCACCACCATTACGTGCTGTTTCTAGATTTGCTTTATCTGTGGGTGCTATATACGACAAACTCATCAATGCTTGTCCAGTAGTCTCAGCCAGTTGCTCATCCGATAAATTAATCAAAGTTGAAGGTTGTGCAAATACTGATGAATTAAGCGCAATATTTAGCGCTAAGATTGTTAAGCACAATAAATTTCCTTTTAACATGAATATTTCCATATGAATAATTATTAATCAAAAACAAAAACCAAACATCACATTTAAAATCAGGTGTTTATATTTAAATAAACTACACAAATAAAAATAACCAGAAATTATTTTGTATTGTTTTTAACGTATTTATTTAAAATTTGCGACAAGATTAACATATTTCACATGAACAATAATCACTTTAATAATTTATTTTAAATAATATTTTCTTTATTATTGATTTTCATAACAAATAAAAAAGCAGCCAAAGCTGCTTTTTATAAATAAGAACTAAACATTTAATTGTTTTAACAAAATCTAAGCGTTCCATAACAATTTGGAGTTACATTTTGCACAGCCCCCAATGGAAGATTATTTAATCTAACATTAATTGGTGTTCCGCCAACCGCAGGGTTTGTATAGGAGTTTAAATCTACAGTACCTAATTTAGCCACCAATTTACTTGTAAACAATGAACCAGCAGCATCCCAGAAAGAAACATATAAAGGATTATCATCTAAATATTTAGAAACCACTGTAGCAACACTTGGATACGCAGAAGAAATATCTGCTGAAAAACCACTTTGAGTTTCTAAATTACCTAACTTCACAGGATCATTGGCTGCTAACCACCATCCACGTTGCGCAGCAATATACTGATTTGTAACAGGGCTCTTAGGCGCACCTGGCCAAAGTATATTTTGATATTGCAATGATAATGACAATGGAGATTGTATCGGTATACTATGAATCAACCCCAAAGATTGAGTAAGATTAACATCTACGTATAGATTTGAAATTTTACCATCAATTCTCATGTCTGTGATCCTAGACAAAATAATGGACAGCACGTCCCTCTAAAGATAACGTAACTTTAATCTTTGGAGATTCAAGAAATGGCTAAACGTTTTAGTCCCGAATTTAAACAGCAAGCGATTGATTATGCACTTTCAAACTCACACGAGTCTGTAGCTGCAATCGCCCAGAAATTAGGTGTGGGTTATTCAACATTAGATAAATGGATTCGTGAAACCAATCCGGCAGGTTCAAGCAAACGTCAACTTTCACCAGAACAACAGCGGATCGTGGAATTAGAGAAAGAAGTCAAACAGCTCAAGGAAGCCAATGACATCTTAAAAAAAGCGCATGTGTACTTTCTAACAGATCATGCCAAGAAAAGTACACGGTAATTCAAGATCTAGATATGAATGAAGTCACCGTATCTTCTGCCTGTAAATACCTAGGTGTCAGCACTTCAGGCTATTATGCCTGGCGAAAACGTCAAGCCAATACGGCACAGAAATATAATGACTTAAAAGCCGTATATTGGCAGCATCATGCACGATTGGGTGCACCTTCATTAGTACATGACATGCATGATTTAGGTTACAACATGAGCGAACGTACTATTGGAAGGATGCTAAAAAAGCTTGGTTTACGTAGCAGGATTGCGCGTAAATACAAGCATACGACTGATTCAACCCATCGTTTGCCTACAGCACCCAACTTGTTGGATCGCCAATTTACAGTTACTCAGCCTAATAAAGTCTGGACAACAGACATTACCTATATCCGCACTAAAGAAGGTTGGTTGTATTTATGTGTGATGCTAGATTTATTTAGCCGTCGTATCGTGGGGTGGCAAACCAGCCATCGAATAGACCGCCAGTTGGTGTGTGATACGTTTAACTATGCAATGGCTCGTCAGGGTTATCCAACTGGTGTTATGGTTCATTCGGACCAAGGCTCACAGTACTGTAGTCGTGATTTTAGAGCGCTGTTACTGAAAAATGATTGTACTCAGAGTATGTCTAGACGTGGAAACTGTTGGGATAATGCAGTGACTGAAAGCTTCTTTCATACATTAAAAGGTCATGTGGTACATGGCAGTGTGTTTTCGACTCGAAAAGAGGCGAATGCGGTCTTGTTTGATTATATTGAGATTTATTACAATCGGGTCAGAAGGCATTCTGCAAACGGCTGGTTAAGTCCAGAAGCCTTTGAACAGAAATATTTCAAGAATTTAGAGGGATCGATTGTCCACGATACTGTCTAGGATCACTGATATAGCATAATTACAAAGAGGTATGATCACAACAACAAAACATCCAGCAAGATCAGCTCGCCTTGTTCCAGAGTTTTCTGTTAAAACAATATCTGGAACTTTAGCCAAAGCGCCAACATTAATAAAAGTTTGCCTACTTCCATTTAAATCAGTCGATTTTGTTGTAAAAGAAACTCCCATTCCATCAATTTGAATAGGTTTAGTATCTGTCTTAAAATCAGCAGGGCATCCTGCAATACATCCCCCTATATCAACCTTGCCTGTAAAAACTTCTCGCATTTGACCAACTGCTGTCTTCGTTGAGCCACTGGTAGATGCTACATTCATATAACCGCTTAATGAGTTTATCCCATTAATCGTCCCATCATTTTCACCTATAGTTAGCAATCCCTTAGCCAATTCCGAACCCAATCTTAAGCCTACTATTTCACGCGTAGATGAACTTCCTGGATTTCGTATCGCAAACTCTATAAATGGGTTTGTTAGCTTAGCTGATGATGACACCCGTTCCTCCCGCGTCATGGCAACAGGGTTTCCCGAATCATCTAATTTCACGCCTGATAAACTCACATTATCAAGATCTATATCACATCCATTTGCGCCATTTACTCCGCCACAGCCCAATTGTAGTTTTTTAATATTAGCATTCAGCTCTAGTTCAGCTTCAAATCCTAATTTGTAAAATCCAATATTTTTCACTCCGTTTACTGAGTTTTCTAAATTTTTTGAATCAGTTGGTGCTATATAGGACATACTCATTAATGCTTGTCCATCAACATCACTTAATTCTTGATCTGATAAACTCATCATTGGAGATGCAACACCACTGACTTTTGACAGATCTTCATCTGGAATAGCCTGCATACTAGTTGCTGCTATAGTTGTTTTCGTTAACGAGATAACCAAAAAAAATATTAGACCAAAAATCTGCTTTTGCTTAAACATGAACATCTCCTTATCCTTAGACTATGCTCAAAAGTGAAGCTCTAAAGTTTTATCACTCACCTTTTAAATTTAGAATTTCTTCATGATTTTTAAAAAGTTAGCTATTCAAACTGTATTTTTGTTTTCAATGGAGCAATATATTGTGATTAAATTATCATTACTCACATAAATTTGCACATTTTTCCGATAGAATAAAAAGCATATTATTGATGTAAACTAAACTATTGTTTTTTATTTCTTTATTTGCATAGCCCATATTTAAAAGCATGAAGTATTTTATATATTTGTTTACAGAAAATAAAAAAGTAGCCTTAGCTACTTTTTTTAAATGATCAATTTTAGATTTGAATTATAACACATTAGTGACTACCACTTATTCTCCCCTATACAAAACAGGCTTTACTTACTATGCTTGTATATTGAGTCCATAATATAAAAAGTCATTATCCTACTAGCCATTAACATACTTAACAGAACTTTAATTCACCATAACAGTTAGGAGTAAAGTTCTGATTTTTTAACACTAAATTATTAAGAGGCATTAGTGACGGAGCAGCACCAGTTAGATCAACCGTTCCAACTGCAATTGAATCACCAAATAAACAATTCAAAATCCCCCAAGAACCACAATTAATTTCGTTTTCTTTTTTTGCCAAAAAATTATTAATCTGCCCCATAGCATTCTGTATTGTTGACTTTTCAATATCCACTGGCAAACTTGGAGTAATATCACCAATATCAATAGGATTAGAAAACTCCAACCACCAACCTTTTTGAGAAACAGAATTATTACCTGCCCATTTTAAATCTTGCGACTGCAACGATAAAGACACTGGAGTCCCATTCAAACTTGCTTTATGAAAATAATTCAACCCTTCTGTAATTGTTGCATCAACAGCCAAATTTTTAATCGTACCAGATGTTTGCCTATCTAAATTAATAATCAAAAGAGCATTTGCTACAATATTACCACTAATAGCAATATCATTAACTGTAGCAGATGCTTTTAAGACAGCTTGATTAATTCGCTTACCTGTAATTTCCTGCTGAGGTAAACTCAAATTCCCCTGTAAAATATTACTCCCCGTCGCTGCATCTGTTAAATTCAAGTTATAACTTTTCGTTGTAAAACCAACTCCCGAAGCTGTACCCTTAATCGCGACACCAGTATAGGTTTGTGTCAATTTCGCTTTAGCAGCTTCATCTGATTTACCATTACCATAACCATTTACTTTTGCTATACCACCAGTTTTAGCAACCTGCATATAACCACTAAGCCTATTAATTCCTGTATGAACAGCTCCAACAGCATCACTATTATCTGTACCAAATGTGATTAAACCTAATGCTTTTTCCGAGCTCAAATTTATTCCAACTATTTCTCGTGTTGATGCACTGTCTGGGTTTTTTATTGCAAATTGTATAAATGGATTCGTTAAAACAGCACTCGATTCCACTCGAGCTTGCCGATCACTAGCACTCTCAGTATTTGAAGTCTTGGAATTACCCAATCCACTTAACCCCAGATTATCAATATCAATATCACACAAACCCGCCCCATTTACACCACCACAGCCGAGTTGTAGTTTCTTAATATTAGCATTTAATTCCAATTCAGCTTCCAAACCAAGCTTATAAAAACCAATATTAGATGTTTGATTGCGCTTGGTTTCCAAATTTGCTGCATCATTAGGTGCGATATAAGACAAACTCATTAAAGCCTGCCCAGTCATTTCAGACATTTGCTCGTCAGACATCGCTTGCATAGAAGCGGCAAAGGCAGAACCTGTAGCTACTCCACTAAACGTCAGCAATGCAATTTTTAAATATTTTGATTGGAACATCATAACTGCCCATCCCTAGCAAACTTTGACCTTATTTTTATGTTGTCACTAAACTTAGTGTGAAACCTAATTTAAAATTAGATTTAATATGAAATATTTCACATAAATTTAGTGCGTGTATGCCTATCTTTTATCACAAATGAGATCAAGGCTCACAACAGTAAAGTATTATTTCCGATAAAAAAACAATAGTTTAAATTAATATTAACATTTTATTAAATTATTTTAATGAATAATTTTAAACAAATTTTATTAATGAGAAATAATAATAAAAAGGTCACATTTATTTTTTAACAATATATGGGAAAAAACGAGGACATAAAAAAGCAAGCGATGGTCGCTTGCTGATATTTAAACATCTACTGTTTTAAAGTTTAAGCCTTCGGTAAAGTCACACCTGTTTGACCTTGGTATTTCCCACCGCGATCTTTATAAGAAGTCTCACATACTTCATCTGATTCAAAGAACAACATTTGTGCTACACCTTCACCTGCATAAATACGTGCAGGAAGATTAGTTGTATTTGAGAACTCAAGTGTTACATGACCTTCCCACTCAGGTTCAAGTGGTGTGACATTCACAATGATGCCACAACGTGCATAAGTTGATTTACCCAAACACACAGTCAAAACATTACGAGGAATACGGAAATACTCTACTGTACGTGCTAAAGCGAACGAGTTCGGTGGGATAATACATACATCAGATTCGATATCGATAAAACTACGATCATCAAAGTTTTTCGGGTCTACAATTGCAGAGTGAACATTGGTAAACACTTTGAACTCACGTGCGCAACGTACATCATAACCATAGCTTGAAACGCCATAAGAAATGAGCTTTTCACCATTTTCATCATAACGAACTTGGTTTTCTGCATACGGTTCAATCATGCCGTGTTTTTCGCTCATTTCACGAATCCAACGATCAGACTTAATTGCCATTTATTTCTTTCCCAAAACTGTGCTGTATACTGCGTTGTACTTTAACTGAAAATGCTTTTGAAAGGAATGTTTCTGGAAAAATAGACCCACTCAAGTCTGTATCTACAAACTTGAGGCATATTAAAATTAAAAATAGCGATGAAGATTTTAAATAATGAATTTAAAGACTTAAAATTGCTGAATAGCTTAAAGGTACAGTAAAGCTAACTAAAACCAATGATGCAGTTCTCTGCATATTTCGTTGATTCAACCACGTGACTTTATTGCTACAAAGTACTGAACCAATAAATGTCCAAAAAAATGCGATCGGAATAATCATCATCAAAAACACAAGCATATGTGAAATATAGGCAGATAAATTGTGCCATACAAATGCAGGAAAAATCGCAGAAGCAAAAAGCAATGCTTTTGGGTTCAAAAGCGTTGCAATAAATAACTCACGGATGCCAATCGTAGCTTGATCAAAGTTTTCGACATGATCTGAAGTACGCCATAGTTTTAACGCTAAGAATAGAATATATCCAGCACTAAACAGTTTTAAAATGACAGGGATACTTGGAAAATGCTTTGACACACTTCCAATAATTACGCCCCATAAACTAATTGAAATAAAATAACCAAGCGCCTCTGCGGGGATGAGCCCGAGAGATTTACGAATTCCAACTTGAATTCCAGAAGATGCTAAAAGCGTATTGGTTGGTCCAGGTGTCAAAAGAATTGTCACGACCAAGCCAACAAAAAACCATGAAATCATTAACTGACCTCACAAATCGAATAAGCGCAGATTAATTGTTTTGTTTTAAATAGGCAAAAAAATATTTGTAAGAGAACTTATTGTAAATTGTCATATTTTTTCAACATTTATATGTTAATCAGTATATTAGATCATAAATCAGGATTCAGAACTACAAAGTCACATGCAGATTAATGTTTATTAAACACTCAATACCTGAATGAATCCCTTAATTAACATACAGTTAATATGTGATTTAAATCACTTTACACCCCAGAATTTAGATCAATTTATCATAGATTGGTATGCACATTTGAAGCAACTTTTTATCCCCCTAATTACTTGTCGAATTTAAGTTTTATTTCAGTTTATTCGCCTAATATTTACTCAAGTTGCTTCTTCCACGATTTACCTCACTTGTAATAGGTGGATAAATACTGTCGTTTTTTGCACGATTCAGGCACAATAGTAAGGTCTCTTTTATTTCTATTTTTATGGCAAAGCATTTTTTTCAGTCTTGGCTTCCATCCCCAGAGCGAGTCAAAAATTTGAAATTCATGAAGATTTTTGGCAATAAAGCCTTAAGTCCAATGCTTTGGTATGTCAATCGAAAATCTATTTCTAAAGCCATGTTCATTGGAACATTTTGGGGAATTTTACCAATACCTTTTCACACCGTTCTAATTGTTTTTACAATTTTAATTTTTGAAGCTAACCTCCCGATTGGATTACTGCTTTCTTGGATTATGAATCCATTAACGATCGTACCAATTTTGTTTTTAGCTTTTTGGATTGGTTCAAAAATTTATCATGTCCATATGATCAATAAAGACATGTTAATCGGTGTTTTCCACCAAATTATCAATTGGATTAAAAATTTTGGACATGGTCATATTGATTTGAGTTTAGCTAAAATTTTAGCGACTGGGTTATTAATCGAAGCCCTAGTCTTTGCAGCATTATTATTTATCATTACGCGTATTTATTGGCGTTGGAGTGTGGTTAAAAAATGGAATAATCGCAATAACAGCGAATTACATCACCAATAATCCATTTTATCTTTAATCTAAAATCAGGGCTTTATCATCATTAGTTGTTCCATAAAGTTAGAACAAACAAGCTGACTGATTTTTAATTTAATACAACTTCGATTAGCTCAGAATGCCCTGTTGAAAGATCCCCATTTAGCCATTGCCAATCTTCAACGAGTTTAATGACATCATTTTCGAGTAATTCGATTTTGGTTTTACAATATCCAGTTCTTAATTCACCTGTTACTGTTAAATGTTGATAGCAAATTTCAAAGCTATCTTCAGTGAGCATTTGCCCGATGATTGAACCAACTTGCACCACCCCACCTTCATATTTTGCCGTGATTACTTTGCCTTTTTGATTATAATAAAAACGTGTTGCTCCATTTACATCCCCATTGGCTGTATTGGCAAGGCTCATAAATATTTTATTATTGAGTAGATTTAGATTTTTCATTGCTTCCTCAAACTATTTTGATGCCCTCTCTATCATACAAATAGAGAGGTATTGTTTAAGGACAATATCAGAAAATTCTCTGTGGGTCTTTTTCGACTTTAGGCAAAGATTGAGCAATTTTTTCTGCTATCGCAATATAGTTTTCCGCCACAGCATCTCCTGCAACCACAGATGGTTTACCTGCATCAGCATTTTCACGAATTTGCACATTTAAAGGTAAGCGTCCGAGGAGTGGAATGTCATATTGTTCCGACAATAGATCACCACCACCTGTACCAAAAATTTGCTCTTCGTGACCACAGTTTGAGCAAACATGTGTCGACATGTTTTCAACCACACCAATCACAGGAATTTGAACTTTATTAAACAGTTCAATCCCTTTTACTGCATCCATCAAGGCAACGTTTTGTGGCGTTGTCACGATTACAGCACCCGTCACAGGAATACGCTGTGCAAGTGTGAGTTGAATATCACCTGTACCTGGTGGCATATCAATCACCAAGACATCTAGGTCTGGCCAAAGTGCTTGATTAAATAATTGCATTAAAGCGCCTGTCGCTTTCGCACCACGCCATGCGACTGGCGTATTTTGTTTTCCAATCAGATGACCGATCGAAAGTGTCGCCATGCTATAAGCTTCTAAAGGTACAAAATTTTCACCCTCAATCTTCGGTGTTTGACCTTCATTGCCAAGCATGGTTGGAATACTTGGTCCATAAATATCGGCATCTAAAACACCCACTTTTAAACCTAGCTTTTGTAATGCTAGAGCCAAATTCACCGTCGTGGTTGATTTACCTACACCGCCTTTACCTGAAGATACAAGAATCACATTTTGAATGCGTGGATGCTTCGGAATATCACGTTGTTGCGGTGCAGCTTTTTGAATCGGCGGATTGTTCGGATCTTCTTCTGCATTCTTACTTTCAGTCTGCTTTTGAACTGGTGCTCCTACATTTGAAGAAGCATCAACCACTGGCGGTAATTTTTTATTTTCTGCTTTCGGTTGAGATGAACAACTATGCCCAGCTTTACCATGTGAATCGCTTGAACAACTTTGACCTTGAGAATGGTCATGCTGAATTTTTTGTTGAATCACATGCATATTCAATTCTTCGATGCCACATTTTTCCAAAGCATCGACCAAATCATCATGAATTTTTTGTAAATGTTCAGCTTCTTCAGGAAAAGTATTTATGGTCAACTGTAACACTCGACCTTCCACATTCACCTGTGTAATGCGGTCTTTTAATCCATTTTGAGAATTGGGCAAAATATAGTTTTGCAAAACAGTTTGGATTTCTTCCTCTTTCACCTCCTGTGCAGGAGAAAAAACGGATTTAAGCGAAGAAAGCCACGACATAGATTTGCTCCAAATTTGCAAATACACCAAATACTGAATGCTTAGTGTAACTGTAAATCGCATCAAGGTTAAGCATACTTCTATTCAGCTTTTTGAATGTGCTTATAAATCCAAGTGATTTAGTTGGTTTAATACAATATTTCCAGCTGAAGATAGAGAAATTCAGTGTTATTGGCTGATGTTATCCAGTGAGATAAAAACTATATTCTAAACCTTGAAGAATATGGATACGTGAAAATGTCATCCGCAACTGTTTGAGGCAGGACTAAATATACAAGTTAATGTTTCTGTGAAATATTGAAAGATTTGACGGATGTTGACGAGTTTTGCGGATGACAATGGTTTTGCTTACTTTTCCCGAAAGAAAAGTAAGGCGAGCCGCAGGCTAATCCCTAAATCCAAATTATTGATGAAGGACTCCGTCAAGCAAGCCTTAAAATAATTTTAAAAAGATATACTTTTTTTAAGTTCATAACATCGGTTATTAATCTTGAGTTTTTCGCTCTCGATAATAGTCTATGAACAATTGACCAAAAATACGCGCTTCACCTTGTGCTTTAATTTGATCAGGAGAGATCACTTTTATTTTTTCTTGTGACCATGTCATAAATTCAGGATCTATCAATATTTTATCTAACTCCGCTTGAGGAATTCGTCCAAAACGCTGTGCATAGCCCATTGCATCTGACATCATTTGACCTGATTTCTTAGACATTCGATAGATAAATATACATCCAATGACAACAACAGCGAGAATCACCCAGATTAAAATATTCATATCTTTCCTTTTTTATAATTGATCAATTTTTCGTTAATATTTCCGATACAAACTTTAGCTGACAATTTCGCTATAGTATTTTTTTGAATTTATTTTACAAAGTAAATCCTTCATTTTCTAAAAATAATAGGTTTAATCATGTTTCGTATTTTTACTTTGATTTTAACACTTTTGCTTTCAAATACTGTATTTGCAGGAACTACTGCCTCATCTGTTCGTACAGATTCAGGGCAAATTATTTCGGTGGGAGATAGCCTTACGGAGATGAGTTCACGTATTAATCAGTCACCAGTTTCAATGAATTCTTATGAAACAAAAGAGGGAGAAACCACTGTAACTGTGTCTGATTATACTTATGATATTGATAATATCCGCTACACATTCACGATCATTAATAATCAAGTTAAAAAAATTGAATGGACACGTAAAGACATTTAAAAGCCGTCAATTGAATAATTAACAGCTTTTCGTTAAAACAAAAGTTTAAGCATCTTCATCTTTGCCATGTTTTAAATCATTCAAGGCTTTTTCACCTTTCAACAAAGTTTCTTGCGCTTTGTGTTTTAAATTATCTGCCACTTTTTCAGCGCCCAACGTTGCTTCTTTTGCTTTGAGTTTAAGATCATCTTTCACTTCAGAAGCTTTATTTTTTAAATCGTCTAAACTGGTCATAGGCTTATTCCTCATTTGTTTGAAATGAATTACCACAGCTTTGTTATACCAATAGAAAATACTTTAAGGCTTAAAAACTGCAATTTGAAACAATCGAGTAACATACTGTAGCGAAAAAATTTAGCCACTTTCTGCAATCAATGCGCATGAATAAATGACTATTCTAGGTTAGGATTCTATTTACGCTCATCAGGTTTTAGTCAGCAATATGAATCAACATTTAAGAAATAAAATCATCCAAATCTGCGATGATAAAATTGCAAAAAAAGGGGGGAATGTTGGGCTTTCATTTTACGCATTTTTCGCCAATAAAAATGATGATCCTGAAACCTTGATGCAAGTAGCGACATGGTGGATTCAAACACATCAACTCAATCATTTTGAAAAAGCTGTAAAAATTAAAAATATGATTGAGGATGAATATGGAAAATAAAAAACTGACTTATCTTTGGTGGGGAATAGACTTACACAGTGCTGTGGTGACATACGATACCATTTCATGGCTGACAGAAGACGACCGTTTAAATTCAGAATCTTTTTATAAACTCTCTGAAGATTTATTACAGATTGAATTTAAAGATAAAAATCTGCTCATTGATGTGGGTTGGTATAATCCATTTCAAACCAAGCAAGGTTTTTTTCGGATTGAACTTATCCAGAACATGAATTGGGAAAGACCGCTGTTTAAGCGAAATTTTAGAAAAATAAATACTTTAAAACGACAAATCTCTCAACTGATCCACCAAATTGAGCAGCAACAATTTCAATGATGCAAAATCTTTAAACTGATCTCAGGGGTGTCAGCAATGCCTCATAACTTTGCAAATGGGTAAACACACCATTCTGTCGTTTATGTGCATCAATCAGAGGAACAAGTCTTTGAAAATGCTCAGATTCAACATGTGCGTCCAAAGCAGCACGATCTACCCATTCTTCTATAAAGACAAAATGACCAATCTGTTTTAAATCATGATACAGATCGTAAGCAATACAGCCTTGTTCTTGTTTGGTTTTTTCAATCAATTCCTGATACAAAGGCAACACCACCTCTATTTTATCTTCTTGAATAAAATCTTCTGCAATCAATTTCAGCATATGTATTACCTTAAAATTCATTCTTTGCTATCAGTGTTATTTTTAGCATATTTTTTATAGTGGCGGAGTCTGAATCAGCTTATATTTAGCGACCTTTGTGGTGCGTTGATTTGGACTATGTATCGGTAAGAAACATTTTAAATACATGATATTGGCACTGATCAAACCAATCAAAAGCGGAACTGACAATATGATCAAACTGATAATACCAAAGCCTAAACTTTCCTGAATTTCACCCATTCGACCATCAAGGAACTGGAAGAAAAAGATCAGGAAAAACCACAATGTACCTAATTTCAAAATAAGTTTAAACCACTGTTTCAGTTCAAATATTTTCTGTGGTTGGCTTAGATATCTTAAAATCAACCAAAAGCAGATCATGCCCAATAGCATTAAAATCGGGGTGAGATAGAGCATCACTTCTATGCCTCGCTGAGCTGTCCTTTCTGAGGCTGCAACAAATAAATCACCATGATAAAAATTTAAAAACAAACAAAATGGAATCACCAAGCTGGAAACAGCCATTACACTGGCAAAGATTGCCGAGAAAAACAGTGTCCAAGATCGCATTAATATTCTCCTTTTTGATCTTGGATTGAGTGTGCATGTGTGAAATGTGATTTAGATGAGAGCAATGTGAAATTTGGGTGAAGTTTAATGATCAATATTGAATTGATTCAACAAATACCACACTACATTTCTCTTGTTTGATTACATTTTGAATATGCTAAAATATGATCAACAATCAACCTGAGTGATCGTGATGAATGAAGTATTTGATCCTTTCGTGTCAGAATTTGACGATGCGGATATGGAACAAAATTACAATGAATGGCTGAAAAACAAAGTTGAACAGTCTATTGTCGATTCACGCCCATCCATTTCACATGATCAAGTTATTGAACGCATGAAGCAAAAGCGCGAAGAAAGATTAAAAAATGTTGACCGTTAACTGGAAAATAAACGCTGTTCATGACTTAGAGGAAATTATTGATTATATTTTCATTCAAAACCCTGGAGCCGCAATAAATCTCGAAGATGAAATTTTAAATACGGCTGAGAGCCTTGCTGATATGCCATACAGTGGGCGTATAGGTCGAGTTTCTGGGACGAGAGAAAGGATCGTACATCCCAATTACATGATTATTTATCAGCTTTTATTTGATTCAATTGAAATTCTCAATATCGTACATACAAAAAAGCATTATCCATAACTTCAAGTATATAACATCAATAAAATCTGTTTTTATTTCACAGTCGCCATAAAACTCACAGCACTAAACAACCAAATCCAAAGTACAAAACAACGCCCTTGATTAAAATGATTCAGTTCTGTGCCATGCAAAATATTATGACGAGTTGCAGTTACAGTAGAACTATTATCCATTTTATAAGCTGCAAGTTCTGAAAAATATGGATTCAATTCATGTGCAATTTTAGCTTTGTGCCACAAACTTTTAATTTCATGACCTTTTAAACCTGGGACGATTTTATAAACATCGACAAACTTGCTATCTTGTTGTTTTAAATAGCCATGCTGAATCAAAACATCCGTGAGCAAGCCTTCCAATTGTGCATACAAAATTGGCGTACAACCTGCATAAAACCCCAATTCATACAACTTAAATGCTTCATCAATTACGTGTTTACGCAAAGCTTTATTTTCACCAACTTCAAGTGCATCGAATGCTTCAAAAAATTCAGTTTGAAAATGTTGACCATTCACCACATTTAAAAGATTAAAACTTTTTAAATCTTCAACTTCATGAATCTCTTGCCAAAAATTCAGTAAATACAAAACATCATTGGCAACTTTAGCATCCAATTCCTGATTGAGTTCATCCGCAAGTACATTGAAATAAGGCTCTTGTTCAGCCAATTGATGCAAGGTTTTCTGTAAATAGACATGCTCATCTTCAGCAATATCTTCAAGGTAGATTTGCGCTTCTTTTAAGATATTTTTCCCAAGTTGTTGCTGACTGCCTTTATTTTGCGGAATACGGGTGACTTCACGATCAAAGTCATCCTCAAAATCGTGATCAAGCCTATCATTATCAAAAGTATTTTTATGAATCATGGTCAGCTCACTCTCAGCAATTACAAATTTGGAAATAGACAGCAATATTCTATCCGAATGGTTCGATGAAAATGTGAAATTGTATAAAAATCTACATTTGAATAGAATTCACCTATTCTATTGTGCATCTTCACAGCAATTACGTTAAAATCAATGCCCTTGCATTAACTTGAGAAAGAGAGTTATATCCGTGCGAAATATTTTAGTCACTAACGCCCTTCCCTACGCAAATGGTCCTATCCATATGGGTCACCTACTCGGCTATATCCAGGCAGATATCTGGGTTCGTGCCATGCGTGCAATGGGTCATAACGTGACTTATGTCTGCGCGGATGATGCACACGGTACAGCGATCATGCTTCGTGCTGAAGCCAATGGCATTAGCCCTGAAGCGCAGATTGCCAATGTTCAGAAAGAACATATCCGTGATTTTGATGGTTTTAATGTTACTTTTGATCATTATGACTCTACGCATAGCGAAGAAAATAAAAATCGCTCATCTGAGATTTACATCAAAAACCGTGAAGCAGGCAATATTGCGATTCGCCCTGTGACACAGTTGTTTGATCCTGAAAAACAGATGTTCCTGTCTGACCGTTTCATCAAAGGCACATGCCCGAAATGTAAAGCGGAAGATCAATACGGCGACTCATGTGAAGTCTGCGGTACAACTTATAACGCAACTGAATTACTCAATCCAAAATCAACTTTGAGTGGTTCAACGCCTGTTGAAAAATCATCAGATCATTACTTCTTTAAACTGCCTAACTTTGCAGAATATTTGCAGAAATGGACACGTGACGAAGGTCGTCTTCCTGTTTCTATCGCAAATAAGTTAGATGAATGGTTTGAAAATGGCTTGAATGACTGGGATATCTCACGTGATGCACCTTATTTCGGTTTTGAAATTCCAGATGCACCAAATAAATATTTCTATGTTTGGGTTGATGCGCCAATTGGTTATATGTCGAGTTTCGAGAACTACGTTAAAACCAAACGTCCTGACTTAAGCTTTGACGATTACTGGAAAAAAGATTCTCAAAATGAAGTCTATCACTTCATTGGGAAAGACATCGTTTACTTCCATGCGCTATTCTGGCCTGCAATGCTTGAAGGTGCAAATTACCGTACACCTACAGGTTTATTCGTAAATGGCTTCCTGACTGTAAATGGTCAGAAAATGTCGAAATCTCGTGGTACGTTCATCAAAGCAGAAACCTATCTCAATCACTTAAACCCTGAATATTTACGTTATTACTTTGCGTCTAAACTTTCAGATAAAGTTGAAGATTCTGATTTGAATTTAGATGACTTTGTTCAAAAAGTGAATTCAGACTTGGTTGGTAAAGTGGTGAATATTGCGAGCCGTTGTGCGAAATTCATTAATACCAAATTTGATAATAAATTATCTGCAACCTGTGCAGAACCTGAACTGGTACAAAGCTTTATTGATGCTGGTGAATCTATTGCCAAATCTTATGAAGCACGTGAATTCTCTACTGCAATCCGTGAAATCATGGCACTTGCAGACAAAGCCAATCAATATATTGATGAGAAAAAACCTTGGGCTTTAGCCAAAATTGAAGGCGAAGAACAACAAGTTCATGACGTGTGTTCAGTGGGTATTAATTTATTCCGTCAATTGGCAGTTTACCTTGCACCTGTATTGCCTACGTTGGCTCAACAAGTTCAAGACTTCTTAAAACTTGAGTCTTTTGACTTTGCTTCAGCAAAAACTGTATTGGCTGATCATGAAATTGCAATGTTCCAACCTTTAATGCAACGTGTTGATCCTAAAGCTGTGGCTGCGATGGTTGATGCTTCTAAAGATTCTTTAGCTGCTGCTGCCGAAGCTCCAAAAGCTGAGAAGAAAAAAGAAAAAGCCAAAGAGAAAAAGCCTGAGCCTAAAGTGGGTGAAGCAGAGATCATCGGTATCGAAGATTTTATGAAAGTTGATCTTCGTGTCGCAGAAGTTTTAGATGCCGCAACTGTTGAAGGTTCTGACAAGCTTCTGCAACTCACTTTAAATGTCGGCGAAGCTGAACCTCGTAATGTATTCAGTGGTATTCGTGAATTCTACCAACCTGAAGACCTTAAAGGTAAATTAGTGGTGATGGTGGCAAACCTTGCACCTCGTAAAATGCGTTTTGGTATTTCTAACGGTATGGTTTTAGCTGCGGGGAATGGCGAAGGTGTTTGGGTAATTTCACCTGAAACTGGTGCGAAAGCAGGTGATAAGGTTTCTTAAAACTTCGTTGTATTAAAGAGAGCCTCTACTGATGTAGGGGCTTTTTAAATTTATACTGCATCCAAATTTATAACATTGCACCAATCTCAACGTTGAATAAGGATTTCAAGCAGTAAAGGCGGATTGCTCTGCATAACGACAGACATAAATAGGAAAACCGTCAATAAAATGAGCTAAAAATACAAAAACTGAAGTCTATCAAACAATCCCCAAATAGACTTTTTAAAAAATATATCAATATTTGATCACGAACACTTTAAATTTTTTGAGTTATTCCACTAAGTAGCTCAAGCCACTTAAAATACTTACAAATATCACGCTAAATTAAATATTACCAATATATTTCACATATTAACCGCCCTGTAAAATTGATGAATAACCATAACAATAATTATTAAAATTCATTTTATTTTTAAATACTTAAACTAAAATAATAACAATAAACCATGAACGAGACCATCAAAAAAATAAGTATTTATTCTCACTAATACACTTCTATTTTGCTTCAACATTCACATCACGCTACAAAATATTCCCTATTTATTTTCAGGTTTTTTATCGTTTTTTGAATTAAACAATGTATTCCTTACAAATTTTGCATTAAAATGAGCCATTATCTTTTCATCATTCGTCACCACCCTCTCCTAAATTTCATAGAGTGGTCGCACGGATAAAACATGCCTTTGAAAATTCGCGTGGCTAATAAACTGTAATGAATCAAGCAACCCATAATTCTATGGAAATGATTACCAACATCCGTGTATTGGATGAATGGCAAGAAGAAATTCCAGAGGATTTATATATTCCCCCTGCTGCATTCGAAATTCTGCTTGAACATTTCGAAGGACCACTCGACTTTTTAATTTACCTGATTCAGAAAAGCGGTTTTGATCTATTACAATTAGATATTGCCCCGATTGCCACTCAATATTTGTCTTATATGGACAATATGAAGTCACTGAATATCGAACTTACCGCTGACTATATGGTGATGGCAGCTTTATTGGCAGATTTAAAATCTCGCTTATTGTTACCGAAACCGAAAACAGTCAATATTGAAAAAGATCCAAAACAAGAATTGATTGACCGTTTAGAAACTTATTTACGGATTAAAAAAGCGGCTGAAAATTTAGGGCAAATGCCTGTTTTAGATCGAGATACTTATCCAACCAATGTCGCGATTGGTCATATTCCAAAAGTATATGAAGGTTATGATGTCGAGATGTTAAGAGATGCTTTGTATTGCATTTTTAATCGTCCCGAGCCTGTTACGCATAAAATTGAACAAGAACCTGTTTTACTTGAAGAGCGTATAGCTTATATCGAACACATGGTGGAGTCTGGTGAAGTTCTCAGTTTTCAAGAATTACTCAAACCAAACCAAGGTCGTATGGGCATGGTTGTGACATTTATGGCAATCTTAGAACTGACTCGTCAGCAGAAAGTTCAGATTATTTCATCGGGTGTCGAAGCTCCCCTTTCTATTCAAGGAGCAACTGCATGACCATTGATCAAAATAATGCCTTCAATGTAGACGAGCTACATCATGAAGTTCTGATGCAACTTGAAGCGATTATCTTTGCCAGTGATGCACCAGTTTCGATTGCTCGCTTAAAAGAAGCTTTTCAAAATCAATATTCAAAACAACAATTGCAAAATTATTTACAGCAATTGTCTGTATTACAACATGGTCGCTCAATTGAACTGATCGAAACTGCACAAGGTTATCGTTTTCAAGTTCGTGCCAAATATCGCAATATGATTGCACAAGTTTGGCCAGATCGACCAACGAGATTATCCCCATCACTGTTAGAAACAGTATCAGTGATCGCTTATCATCAGCCTGTAACCCGTGCTGATATTGAGCAAATACGAGGAGTTACGAATAATAGTCAAATACTCCGGACTTTATTCGACTGGAACTGGATTAAAGAATCTGGTTTCCGTGAACTCCCAGGTAGACCTGCGTTGTTAGTGACAACGCCACAGTTTTTAAATGCTTTTGGTCTAGTATCTTTAGATCAATTGCCTCCCCTGCAGGACGCCAAGGAAGCTTTTATGGCTTTGGACGCGCAAGCTCCAAAATCTTAAATAGGTGCTCTGTTGATGATTATTTCTAAGGTTATGCTGTCATGAGTGAAAAATTGCAAAAGGTACTCGCACGAGTTGGTTTGGGCTCTCGCCGTTATATGGAAGAGGTCATTGCGGCTGGTCGTGTAAGTGTCAATGGGCAGGTTGCTCAAGTGGGCGAACGTATCGAACCAGGTGATGAGCTTCGCATCGATGGTCGTAAAGTTCAGTTCCAAATTGAAGACGAAATTCGTCGCCGTGTCTTGATTTATTATAAACCTGAAGGTGAAATCTGCTCTCGCAATGATCCTGAGTCTCGTCCGACTGTGTTTGATCACTTACCTCCTATCGCCAACGATCGCTGGGTCATGGTAGGTCGTCTGGATATTAACTCTACAGGTCTGCTCCTATTTACAAACGATGGTGAACTTGCCAATCGTTTAATGCATCCCTCAAATGAAATCGAACGTGAATATGCCGTTCGTGTCATGGGAGAAGTAACGCCTCAACTAAAAAACAACATGATGAATGGCGTTGTTTTAGATGATGGTCCAGCAAAATTTGAATCTTTCTCTGAAATTGGTGGAGAAGGGATCAACCGCTGGTACCAAGTCGTAGTAAAAGAAGGTCGTAACCGTGAGGTTCGCCGTATTTTTGAATCACAAGGTCTAAAAGTAAGTCGCTTGCTTCGTACACGTTACGGTACAGTGATTTTGCCTCGTGAACTTCGTACAGGTCGTTGGATGGAATTAGATAAAACTGAAATTGATAATTTGACTAAAGCTGTAGAACTTAAACCACGTCAAGGCACGGGTTTATTTGGTATGGCAAAACGTCGTACTGAACGTATGCAAGATAAACCGATGGCAGCACGTCGCGGTGGTTTCTTACGTCAACAACGTCGTGATAGCGAAGGTGATGATTTTCAATCACAAAATCATCATGGGAATAACCACCAACAGCAAGAACGCCGTGGTTTTCAACCGACTATGAACCAATATGGTCAAAATCGTAGCGAAAACCGTTTTGACAATCGCAACGATCGTTCTGACAGCCGCAATGAACGTTCTGAAAATCGTTTTAACAAAGCACGCTCTGCGGGCAATGGCGGTAATAGCTACAATAAAGATCGTAGCGACAATCGTGGTAACACGTTTAACAGCAATCGCTCAGACAATCGTTATGGTCAACAAAACCGTAACAATCGTGTTGAAGGACGTTATAATCCAAATGAACGTTTAGAGACTGGTGACCGTCAAGAACGTGAGCAACCTGAAAAGAAAAAACCATTTGTTGTGAACAAAGGTTTTAAAAAGTTCTAAGTCATCAATAGACTAAAACTTGAAAAGCCACTATCTTTGTATAGTGGCTTTTTTTATTGGGATAAAAATAACAAAATGAATAAACGCTATTTCATCTTGATTCCACTATTTTGTATTTGGTTAATTGCGAGTCTAGTAATCGCCTATCAAGGGCAATTTTATTCAGAATACCTAGTTGAGTTTCTAAAAAAACAACCGCAAAACTACCCATATCCAATTTTTCAAGTATTCAGCTTATCCTTGATTTATGGATTATGGCTTCTCAGTTATGCCTTTCTTTTTTGTTCCGATTGGGGGGTAAAGCATCCTTATATAACATATACCTTGTGTTCTATCCTTCCGATTCTTTTATCGTCCTATGGATTTTTTATCGCCTTTGTATCTGCACTTCATGTCATTGCATTTATCCTCATCAGCATCGCAACGACATTACTGCACTTTTTATTGCTTCCAGTACTGATTCCCGTCTATCGTAAATATGTTTATCCAAACAAAGTACATCTGCATCTTAATTAAGTGCAAAAAAGCCACTGCTTAGAGGGATGAGTAGCACAGCTTAAGATCACTAAAAATTATTTTAGTTATAAGAAGTTCCCCCTCTTTTCCAAAGAGGGGTTAGGGGAGATTTCAGAATTTTTCCCAATAACTTTACTTAGCCGATCAGTATTAACTCCTTAAAGTGGCTTCATCCAAATAAGACAATCAAATATATTCACTCGTCCCTTGCGGAATCGCACTTAACAAACGCTTTGTATATTCATGCTTAGGCGACGCATACAACTCATCTGAATTGGCGATTTCAACAATATCACCATGATTCATTACCATGATTTGATCAGAAATATATTTCACCACAGACAAATCATGTGAAATAAAGATATAGCTCAAACCATATTCATCCTGTAAATCTTGCAATAAATTCAACACTTGCGCCTGAACTGAGACATCCAGTGCAGAAACAGATTCATCACAAATCAAAATTTCAGGTTTTAAAGTCAAACAACGTGCAATCGCAATACGTTGACGTTGCCCGCCTGAAAATTCATGCGGATAACGGTGAAATGCCTGCGCAGGTAAACTGACTTTTTCCAGTAAATCCAAAGCCATTTTTTTACGTTCAGCATCATTCGCGCCAATCTGATGAACTTGCATTGGTTCCATCAAGATTTGCCCCACAGTAAAGCGCGGATTCAATGATGCGTATGGATTTTGGAAAATGATCTGAATCTTACGTTGATATTGTGTAAAATCTTTGTCAGACATTGCCAAAATATCTTTGCCTTGGAACAGCGCCTTACCACCTGAAGCTTGTTGCAAACGCATCAGCAATAAACCAATGGTGGTTTTACCTGAGCCTGATTCACCGACCAGCCCTAAAGTTTTACCTTTTGCCAGTTGGAATGATGCACCTTTCACCGCTTGGAATTCATCTTTAGCAAAGAAACCTTTACGACTAAAAAATGATTTTTTCAAATCTTGCACATCGAGAATGATTTCTTCATTGCCTGTTAAACCACGTTGACGATCAGCCTTTTTCGCTTCTGATAAGTTCCCATTTTCAATGGCTTGATCATCTTTTTGCGTCATAAAATCATTGATCGTCGGTAAGCGATACGGACGACGTGAAAGTTGCGGACGACACATTAGCAGTGCTTGGGTATAAGCATCTTGCGGATTTTCCAATACTGCTTTAGCTAGACCTTGTTCACGAATCTCACCATGACGCATCACGATCACTTCATCTGCAATTTCACCAACCAATGCCAAATCATGCGTAATAAACAACATCGACATTTGACGACGCTTACGCAATGATTCTAATAAATCAATAATTTGTTTTTGAATAGTGACATCGAGTGCCGTGGTCGGTTCATCAGCAATCAGTAATTTCGGCTCACAGGCAATTGCCATTGCAATCATGACACGCTGTTGCTGACCACCAGACAACTGACTTGGATATGCATCAATCTTACTTTCAGGTGCAGGAATGCCGACTTCTTTGAGCAACTCCAAAGCACGTGCTCTCGCCTGTTTGCGCCCATAGCCCAAATGAATCCGCATAATTTCAGCAATCTGATCGCCCACAGTAAAGACTGGATTCAGTGAAGACATCGGCTCTTGGAAAATCATGGCAATCTCTTTACCACAGATTGCACGCTTTTCCTTTTTACTAAGGCTGAGTAAATCCTTTCCTTCAAATATAATTTTACTTTTTTCAGCAATTTTAGACTGACCTTGGGGCAATAACCCCATGGTTGCCAAAGACGTGACCGATTTACCACTGCCCGATTCACCCACCAAAGCCACAGTGGTATTGGCTGGAATTTGAAAAGAAATCCCTTTCACAGTTTCCACAAATTGCTTATTTTCACCCTTGAAACTAACGCTCAGGTTTTCAACACTCAACAAAACATCAGAATTTGTTGATGCAGAAGTTGTCGTTGCTTGTTCTAACATCGTTCTGCTCCTTATTTGAGTTTTGGGTCTAATGCATCACGCAATGCATCGGTGAACATGGAGAATGCTGTGACTAAAATCGCCATCGCGACCGATGCAGCAACCAATTGCCACCATTTACCTAAGATCAATTCACTTTGCGCTTCATTCAACATACTGCCCCAAGACACCACGCCCACAGGAACACCAAAGCCCAAGAAGCTGAGAATCACTTCTGATTTGATAAATGAAACCACAAGAATCGACATTTGCACCAAGGCAATATGACTGACATTCGGAAAAATATGTACAAACATACGGCGCATATTACTGACACCAATCGCTTTGGCAGCCAGTACATACTCACGAGAAGTATGTTTCAAATATTCCGCACGAATTAAACGAAATACCCCAGTCCATCCCGTTAGTCCGAGAATGAGGACAATGGAAAGAATACCTTTCTGTTGAAGCACCGCAGCGATTGCCAAAACCAAAAGTAGGTATGGAATAGAAGTGAAAATGTTATAAAACCAGTTCAGTACATCATCCACCCATCCACCAAAATAACCGGCGATTGCCCCTAAAATTGTCCCAATCAAAACTGCAACAAATGCTGCGACCACACCAACAATAATTGAGGTTTCCGCACCTTTAATGGTTTTTAATAGAACATCCTGTCCCCATTTATCCGCACCAAAAGGTAAAGTTTGTTTTAACTCACTTTGCTGATCAAGAAGATGCCCACCGAGTTGCTGATCAATCGCTTTCATATCTTCTGCAAGTGGATCTTGAATACCGTAATAATCAATCGCACCACCCGAAGCTTGTTCTGTTGCAATTTCAGCATTCAGTTCTTTGATCACATCTTTCAAAGGGTCAACAGGATTTTCAGGCAGTGCTTCGACTGTTGCTGCTTTTTTAGCAGGATCAGTATTACTCTGATCCGCCCCAATAAAGGTCGGCGGTGCATAGCTGACCGCGACTTCTTTATTCCAATCTTTTGCAATCAATCCTGTCATCGACAGAGTTAACATGACAAAGAAACATTGCACGACAAATAAGGATGCCATCGCGATACGATCTGCTTTCAGGCGTCGCATTGCCAACTTCCACAGTCCCGGTGAAGTCTGTTCGTCTTGAGCATCTACTTTTTTAGATAAAATTCCAAGCATGGCTCACCTACTTCAACTGTACGCGTGGATCGACCACTTTATAAATCAAGTCAGCCACAAGGTTAAAAATCATCGTTGCAGCAGCGACATATACCGTGATCGCTTTAATGACAGGAAAGTCACTTCGTTCTACCGCAATAATCACCTCACGACCTATCCCAGGAATCCCGAAGAATCGCTCAATTAAGAAAGCACCAATCAGCAATGCAGGTAAGCTCGACATCACATCGGTAATAATCGGAATCGAAGCATTACGAAGAACGTGAATACCGAGAATACGTCCCTCACTCGCCCCTTTGGCACGTGCAGTCCGCACATAATCTTGATTGACTTCATCTAAAACAAAACTACGGTATAGACGTAAAGTGGGTGCAATACTCACCACCAACATGATTAGAATTGGGAGTAATGAATATTTGAATAGATTTTCACTAAAGCTATCACTCCAACCTTGGACAGGAAACCAACCCAATTTATAAGCCAGCCCATATTGGAACACGATGATGTAGACCAAAATACTGATCGCCATTGCCACTGTACACAGCATCATCACCATACGATCTGTCAAAGAACCACGCACTGAAGCAACCGCTAAAGCAAGGATAATTGAAATCACGGTTTGTAAAATAACCAGTGGAATCATGATAGTGAGCGATGGTCCCAGACGAGTCAAAATAATGTCTGATACTGATTCGCCTGTACTCCAACTATAACCATAGTCAAAAGTGACGATTTGTTTAATGAAAATCCATAACTGCACATAATAGGGTTGGTCAACACCCAACTGTTGACGAATATTTTCAATTTGTTCTGGATTCGCCATTTTCCCTGCAAGGATATAGGCAGGATCTCCACCGACCCAGTTAAACAGGAAGAAAATCAGCAACACGACTCCCAACATAGTCGGAATCATTTGCCAAATACGGCGTGTGATATATGCCAACATAGTTTTAAATCCCGATTAACGTTGACCCGTAATTTCTTTAAAGAACGCTTTGTTATCTGGCTCTCTGCCTAAGAAATCCACCACCAATTGCGCAGCTTTCTTCTGACCACCTTGTGACAAAATCGCCTTACGATAACGCGCGCCAACTTCTGGATTATTTAAGTTATCACCAAATGCTGAGAGCATGTCGAGTGCCATGACTTCCGACCACATATAGCCATAATAGCCAACTTGATAACCGCCCATGATATGACCAAACTGTCCTGGGAACTCTGTGCTTGGGACATGACCGAGTGCCGTATCTCCTTCGAGTTTTTTCCAAACATCTAAAGGCTGCGTTTTAAGTGCATCTTTCGTATGCAATGCCATATCAAATTGTGCATATAAAGTCTGACGTGCATAACGCAAACCACGACCATAGTTATGTACTGCTTTGAGTTTTTCAATCAGTGCATCATCGACACGTGGACAATCTGGTTTACAGTAATCTGCAAGTGTCGATAAAGTTTCTTTACGACGTGCCCATTCCTCATACATCTGCGAAGGTGCTTCAACAAAATCACGTTCTACAGAAGTGCCTGATTGTGAGGCATAGCGTGTATTAGAAAGAATGCCATGCAGTGCATGACCAAACTCATGTACAAAAGTTTCTAGTTCATCACTATTCAAACCTTTGCGGTTAAAGTTGGTGACCAATGCTGAAATCGGTTTACGTCCTGTTAAAGTACTTCCGCCATGTACACTCCACACCGCTGCATGACCATATTTGCCTTCACGCGGGAATTTATCCATATACAAGCCACCTAAAAGCTGACCTGTTTTTTTATCAGTGACATCATAGTATTCAACTTCATCTTGCCAAGTTTCAACTTTGGCAGGTTTGAAATCGATTCCATAAAGGTTGGATGAAATGGCAAATAACCAATCTTGAGAAGCTTGAGTTGGGAAATATTCACGTAGTTTTTCTTGGTCTACCTTGTATTTTTCTTGACGTAACTTCTCGCTCCAATAGCCCTCACTCCAGCGATTAATCTCAGCTTTTTCAATCGGAATATTTAAAGTTTTGGCTTTGAATTCACGTAAAGTTTGTACTTCTTGCTTTTCTAAAGGTGTCACGGTTTTGTGTACATCATTCAAGAAGTTATTGACTGTTTCTGGATTTTTCGCCATGCGATTTTTCAGAGTCCAATCTGCATAACTGGCTTTACCAAACAACTGCGCCAACTCATAGCGCAAGTCCATCGCTTGCTTCAGCAATACTAAATTCTTTTCTGTACCACGACGTGTATAGGCGATTTGATAACGCTTACGTGCTTCATCACTATCGGCTAACTGCATGAATGGAAGATATTCAGGATACTCAAAACCGAGCAGATAATTACCCTTTTCATTTTTCTTTAAATTGGCAATATAGCTGTCAGGTAAACCCTTTAACTCAGCGGGGGTAAATTCTAGTTTTTCAGGATTATCACGCACATTACGTGCATATTCTTGTTGAATCTTGGTCAACTCGTCCAAAATCACTTTTAAACGCGCTTGCTTTTCCGCAGGCAATTGCACGCCTGTATCTTCAAAACCATCTAAAATATCTTGACGAAACTTTTGATCAATCTCATTGTCCGCTTTGGATTTCACAATTTGCTGATACAAGTTTTTATCTTGATATACCTCAGTAAGAAACTGGCTAATTTTAACTTCACAATCATCCGATGCTTTGCGTAGATCAGCATTTGGATCGACATTACTCATTAAACCGATAGGACCATAAAAATATTCAAATGTTGAGAAAATCTGATCCCACTTTGCTAAAACATCCGCGGCAGGTGCATTTTTCTTCAATTTAATTTTAGCAAATTCAGCCAATTTTGCTTTCGTCCCTGCAATATTGGCATCACACTGTGTAGGAATATCTTTGGCTTGAAGCTTAGGTAAAGTACTACGTTCAGTATTGGCAAAAGCCAATTGCCCCATTCCTATCGTAAGCACACATAGTGTTGTGAGTTTGAATGCTTTCATTTTCCATTTTCTCCATTCTTCAATTTATTAAATTTCTAATTTCAATCTATTTACATTTCAAAATTTAGCCTAGATACCAC
This sequence comes from Acinetobacter wuhouensis, assembly GCF_001696605.3. NCBI lineage: Bacteria > Pseudomonadati > Pseudomonadota > Gammaproteobacteria > Moraxellales > Moraxellaceae > Acinetobacter > Acinetobacter wuhouensis. Next base: position 3,032,540 of record NZ_CP031716.1, read on the forward strand.
ATCCAGCCCACTGTGAGAACTTGATTTAACTTATTTTTTTAAATCAAAATACATCCATTCAGATGGTAAAATCGGATGCTTTTTAAAACCAATCACGCGTGGTTGCGCCAAGGCATTACGATAACGTGAGGACGCAAATTGCACAGGCATATACACTTCCATGATTCTTGCCATTTTGCGATATAAAGCATCACGCTCAGGACTCGGTTTCATTTTTTGCGTCTGCTCATACAAACGATCATATTCAGGAATTTTCATACAACCATTATTGGTGGCATGAATATTTTTGCCATAAAACAACTGCATAAAGTTGTCAGCATCAGGATAATCCGCCACCCAAGCAGACGCTTTAAACATGGTTTTACACTGCTTTTCTGCTTTTAATGATTCAGCAAATGGCATCGACTTGGTGGTCATTTTGATTTTAATATTATCCAAAGTCTTTTTCCAAAACTCAGCACCCTGCTGACTGCGTGCTGTATTCCCTGTCGTCATTTCGATCACCAAAGGTTCACCATTGGGCAATGTCCGCCAACCATCAGCGCCGACTTTATAGTGATAACGATCTAAGAGTAAATTGGCGGCTTTGATTGAATAAGGAATACTGCTTTTATAGTTCGGGTCATGACCGACAATACCTTGTGGAATTGGATATTGCAGTTTTTCAGCATCACCTTTCGATAACACTTTGATCTGTGTATCTGCTGAATATGCCATTGCCATCGCACGGCGTAATGCAATCTTATCTTTGCTTAAACCACCAACAACAGGATTCCGCATATTCCAATAATGATAGTCAATAGATGGATCAAGAATACGAGACAGTTGTACACCTTTTTTGGCTAACTCAGGTTTCAACTTTCCATCCTGAATGGCTTGAACCACCAAATCACCATCTAAAATAAACAGATCAGTTTCATTCTTACTAAAAGACAACCAACGTGATTGTCCCTCTTCCATCACTTGAATATCGACCACACCAATTTGAGGCATTTTTTTGCCTTTCATTGCATCTACGATTTTTTGATCTTCAGATGTAGATGCTTTGAAATCCCAAATATAACTACGAAAATCAGGATTGGCTTTGAGGATGATCCGTGAACCTGGCACCCATTTTGATAAGACATAAGGTCCTGTGCCCACTGGATTCTTCATTGCAAATCCAGCTTTATCACGATAGTGTTCAATCACTTCACGTGCAACAGCCCCTGCAGGTTGATGCGCCAATAGCATAGGAAAATTTTGATCAGGTTGTGTCAATTTAATCACTAATGTATAGCGATCAGTCGCTTTTAAACCCTCAACTGGACGATCATAATTAAATTTGCCTGTTTTTTTGGCATCTGCAAGAACACTATCCATTCCTGCCACTTTGCCATCAAGCAACCAACTATTCGGTGAATGTAAACTAGGATCTAACAGTCGCTTATAAGAATAGACATAATCTTGCGCAGTGAGTTCTCGTGGTTTTCCTTTAAATACAGGATCTTTGGCAAAAAAAATGCCTTTTTGAATTTTAAAGGTATAAGTCAGACCATCCGCACTGACTTCAGGCAATGCGACTGCTGTTCGTGGAACTAATTTTGCAGGTGAGGCTAAATAATCGTATGTGTACAAACCTTCAAAAATAGAATTATGCACATGAGCAGAATAGAGATCTTGTGTACCTGCTGGGTCAAACCCTGTCTCCGCAACTGGAAATACATAGCGTAATACTTTATTTGGGTCTGCCGGACTTTTTGCATCTACATTCATCGTCACTGTCGAAGCCATGCTCGCAAACAGAATACTTGCCCCAATCTGTTTAAACTTCCGATTAAAATTATCCTTCATCATTCCCTTCAACTTCATTCTTTATTTTTTAACTGGCTGAATATCGACATATTGCCACACGCTATTCATCATTGGATGTGCTTTATAACCTTGCACTTGCGGATGCATTAGCCAACTACGTAAGCGTGTGCTCCCTACAATCCATGGATTATCTGCTTCAATTTGACGATTCATTTTTTCATATAAAGGAACACGTTGCTGTGGTAGCAATGCTAAAGCTTGTGTGTAAAGTGAATCATAGGCTTTGGACTGATAACAACTGATATTACCTCGACCAGAGTTCGGTCCATATAAAAGTTGTGCGAAGTTTTCACCTTCGGGAAAATCAGCAATCCATGCACTGCCCCACAGCATATATTTACATTGCATGGCGGCTTTCATATTGTCAGCAAAATTACTCACAATAAACTCACTGCGCAATCCAACTGCATCTAAATTCTTTTTCCATAATTCAGATAAAATCACATCTTTTGAACTACTTTGCATCAAGAATTTGATGCTTAAAGGCTTACCATTTGGCAAGGTTCGATAACCATCTTTACCTTTTTTATAGCCAAAGCGATCGAGTAATTTATTGGCAAGTAAAGGGTTATAAGCAATACTACTTCTATATTTAGGGTCATAACCTTGCACCCCCTCTGGAATGAACATTTCAGCTTTTGTTGCTTGCCCTTTATATAATTGTTTGATCGACTCTTCATCATTATAAGACATCGCAATAGCACGACGTAACGCAATCTTATCGAGACTAAAACCACCAATCACAGGATCTTTCATATTGATCGAAGTATAAGTCACTTCAGGATCTTTATTTTGAAATAACTTAATGCCGAGCTTTTGTAGTGCTGGTTTGAGTTGCTTACCATCTAAAGCTTGCGGGACAGCATTTGAAGTAAGTTTATCGTAATCAAGTTGCCCCGATTTAAATGCGAGCCAACGTGATTGTTCTTCTTCGATAATGCTGATATTGACCTTGCCCACTTGAGGCATTTTTTTACCAGCCATCTCCTTGACCAGTTGATTATCCCATGCTGTACCTGTGGATTTATAATCCCAAGTAAAACCACGATAGTCAGGGTTTGCGACCAATTCAATTTTACTGCGTGGCACATAGCGACTGAGTTGATAAGGTCCTGTTCCGACTGGATGTTGGCCTAGACGATCACCATAAAATTCAACCACTTCTCTAGCTGTAGCACCAAAGGTCACATAGGCAAGAATATACGGAAAATTATAATCAGAACGCGTTAAAGTAATTTGTAAGGTATATTTATCCAGTGCTTTTAGCCCAGCAATCGGTGCGTCGTAGTTAAACTTACCTGTTTTTTTCGCAGAATCGACCAGTTGATTTAAGCCAACTATTTTACCGTCAATGAATGAGAACGTTGGTGAAACATTTTTAGGATCACTGATCCGCTGAATCGAATAAATATAATCTTGCGCAGTTAGCTCACGACGCTTTCCTTTAAAAGCAGGATCGTCGGTAAAATAAATTCCTGATTTTATTTTAAATGTATAAACTTTGCCATCTTGCTCAATTTTAGGTAAGGTCTGAGCGGTGTTGGGAACCAGTACTACTGGCCGAGCAAGGTAATCATATTTTAATAATGGCTCAAAAATCGCCTCTGCAATATTGCCACTATAAAAATTATAAGTTTTGACCATATCAAAACCATCATCTGGCGCTTCAAATGCTAGATTTAAAACTTTATTTGGCTGTGCAGGTGTTTTCGCAACTGCTAGCCCCCCACCACTTATTGCACACGCCAGTAGCGCAACTTGTAAAAACTTCGATTCCAAATTCATACCTATCTATTTTTATTTATCAAATTGGGTTAAACATCCTGTTTATATTTCCATCATCTTCATGCGCCATTTGGCAATGCCTTAAACAGTAAAATAACACTAGAGAAAATTAGATGTTATAACAGTTTAAATTTAAATCAAATTTCATTTTTTAAGTCCAACTCAACCCAATTTAATTTATTTTTATCTTGAGGTCTGTTGACATTTGTTGCGTAAAAATAAAGAGATAGTAAATTGATTAAAACGAGGAATAAATGCTCTGCATCCTGCACTATATTGTCCTGCATTGTAGGTATATGACTATTTTCCACATCAATCTTTCAGGTGATAAAAATCTTAGATCTTTTGTACTCACCATACGAATAAGATTTTTTTAGTAAAATGCTATATATTTTTAAGAGTTATAGCGATATAGTTTGCACTTAGTTCACCGATAACAATACAGCAATATCGAGAAATACAATAAATAGATAATTTCCAATACAGTTATGACACATATTTCTTAAGCAAACTGATGAGTTTGGTTATCTAAATAATGACGTATAGGTTTTCATTGGTATTTTTCAAATCTTGTTTAGGCAAATTTAGACCAGATTTGTGAAATGATTTTAAATCAATCAAAAATTAAATGTTGTCAATATTTTATTGTTTAACGCTTATTATGGGAGTAAAGATGGGCAAGCGTTTTACAGAATTAGAAAATAGCACAACCAAGCGCTTCGTTAGTTTGGGTATCGTTATTCTCCTACATCTTATAGTTCTCTATGGATTAAGCACGGCGCTATCAAAAAAAGTAGAAACGCCAACAGAAGTTCCTGTCGAAGCCCTTATTTTTCAGGACACTGTACCTAAATCTGAAAGCTTACATGTGGTTAATCTGCAATCTAAATCCGCTGTCGCAGTAAAAAAAACAGCGAAAACGACACACGCCAAAAGCAATAAAAAACCATTAAGGAAAGCTAAATCTACTTCATCCAATTCAGCAAGTTCGGCAAGTTCGGCAAGTTCGGCAAGTTCGGCAAGTTCGGCAAGTTCGGCAAGTTCGGCAAGTTCGGCAAGTTCGGCAAGTTCGGCAAGTTCGGCAAGTTCGGCAAGTTCGGCAAGTTCGGCAACAGATACCGAATTACCAGCTTCAAGTCCACAAGCCTCATCAACATCAACAGCATCCTCTTCAACCACAACAATAAAACCAAAAGGTGAAACGCGTGGTGTCACCGCTGGGGAAAAAGCCTGTAAGCGCCCAGAATATCCAGATGACGCAATAGCAAAGAAAGAACAAGGGAGCATTATTGTTTCACTCTTTGTCAGTCGTAATGGTGTTGTAAAAGAATCGAAAATTAAAAAAACCACTGGGAGTAAAGCTTTAGACCAAGCAGCAGCTAAGGCTTTCAGTTTATGTGGTTTCAAACCCGCATTAAAAGATGGTGAACCTCAAGATGCGTGGTACGACATTCCTTATGAATTTGAACTGGATGAATAAAGAACAATGCACAAATTAGCAATGAATAAATTAATAAAAATTTTGGAGATAACAGATGTATAACACACGATCAATTCAACGTTTTATCTTCGCAGGAATCTTAGCAACGAGCACTTTACTTCCTATTGTTTCAGTATTTGCAGAAGAAGCGTCCACAATGGCTGTAGCTGTAGAAACAACAAATACAGTATCAACTGATGTACCTGTACCTCCACCACAACCTGTTACTGTTCAGCCAGCAGCTAATCCATACGGTTTTGAAGCCTTATGGAATGAGGGAGATCTAATTACAAAATCAACAATCTTCATTTTATTACTCATGTCAATTGGGACGTGGTACATCATCATTACCAAGTTTATCCAACAAGCAAAAATTAAGCGTCAAGGTAAAGAAGCTGAAGCGAAATTTTGGGATGCCGCTTCGATTGATACAGCCGCTGAAACTTTAGATGAAGCAAGTGCATATCGTTTTATTGCTGAAAAAGGCATTAACTCGACTAAAAAGCATGGTGGTAACTTACTTGAACGGATTGATTTCAACACTTGGGTGACGATTTCTATCCAACGTGCCATTGATAAAATCCAGAGCCATTTAAGTGGTGGCTTAGCTTTCCTAGCAACTGTTGGCTCAACCGCACCATTTGTTGGATTGTTTGGTACAGTTTGGGGAATTTACCATGCATTAACAGCGATCGGTATTTCAGGTCAAGCATCGATTGATAAAGTTGCAGGTCCTGTTGGTGAAGCCTTGATTATGACTGCAATCGGTCTTGCTGTCGCAGTACCTGCTGTACTGGGTTATAACTGGTTAACACGTCGCAACAAAGCAGTATTAGACAATGTTCGTACTTTTGGTTCCGACTTACACACTGTACTACTCAGTGGCGAAATCAAAAATGATTCGAAAAGCGATAGCAAATAAGCGAGGCGACAACCATGGGAATGAATATAAGCTCAGGTGATGATGAAGATGATGTAATCTCAGCCATTAATACCACCCCTTTGGTTGATATTATGTTGGTATTATTAATTATTTTCCTCATTACAGTCCCAGTTGCAATCCATACTGTTCCAGTGAAGTTACCTGAAGAGAAGAATACTCCTTATGTAACTAAACCCATTAATGTTCAAATTGCAGTCAATAAAGCAGGTGATATTTTTTGGAATGAAAAGTACATTGCAGACAAAGCAACACTGATCAGCCGTCTACAAGTTGAAGCTAAGAAAACACCTCAGCCTGAAGTTCATATACGCGGTGACCAAGTTACAAAATTTGAAGCCATCGATGAAGTGATCAGTGCCGCAAAGAATGCAGGGATCGGTAAAATCGCTTTTGTCACTACACCTGTCGCAGCACCATAGTCGGGAGAAACATCTTATGGGTATGAATGTTGGTTCCAATAAAGACGATGATGATGTGATGTTAGACGTCAATATGACACCACTTATTGATGTGATGTTGGTATTGTTGATTATGTTTATTATCACCATACCAATTCCCAATAACTCGATTAACATTGACTTGCCTAATGGCGCGCCACCACCACCAACCAATGAGAAACCACCTGAGCCTGTTAACTTAAAAATTGATGCGCAAGGTAAAATTTTTTGGAATGGTCAGCCCGTTGCAGATAAACAGGCTTTAGAAGTTTTGTTTAATGGTGTAGCACAACAAAAAGATCAAGACACGATCAAAGTGCAACCTGACAAAATGACTGAATATAAAGATGTTGCAATGGTCATGGCGGCTGCTCAACGCTCAAATGTGAAAAAGATTGGTATTTCAGCCAGTCAATAAGCATCAAAATTAATCTAAAACCGCTCAACATAATTGTATGGGCGGTTTTTATATAAATAAAAGCGGTTTTTTAATGACTCATAAAGACTGTACAATTACTCGAACCACTACATCCGCGTTTGTTCAATTAAATCAAATTGATCCTAGACAGTATCGTGGACAATCGATCCCTCTAAATTCTTGAAATATTTCTGTTCAAAGGCTTCTGGACTTAACCAGCCGTTTGCAGAATGCCTTCTGACCCGATTGTAATAAATCTCAATATAATCAAACAAGACCGCATTCGCCTCTTTTCGAGTCGAAAACACACTGCCATGTACCACATGACCTTTTAATGTATGAAAGAAGCTTTCAGTCACTGCATTATCCCAACAGTTTCCACGTCTAGACATACTCTGAGTACAATCATTTTTCAGTAACAGCGCTCTAAAATCACGACTACAGTACTGTGAGCCTTGGTCCGAATGAACCATAACACCAGTTGGATAACCCTGACGAGCCATTGCATAGTTAAACGTATCACACACCAACTGGCGGTCTATTCGATGGCTGGTTTGCCACCCCACGATACGACGGCTAAATAAATCTAGCATCACACATAAATACAACCAACCTTCTTTAGTGCGGATATAGGTAATGTCTGTTGTCCAGACTTTATTAGGCTGAGTAACTGTAAATTGGCGATCCAACAAGTTGGGTGCTGTAGGCAAACGATGGGTTGAATCAGTCGTATGCTTGTATTTACGCGCAATCCTGCTACGTAAACCAAGCTTTTTTAGCATCCTTCCAATAGTACGTTCGCTCATGTTGTAACCTAAATCATGCATGTCATGTACTAATGAAGGTGCACCCAATCGTGCATGATGCTGCCAATATACGGCTTTTAAGTCATTATATTTCTGTGCCGTATTGGCTTGACGTTTTCGCCAGGCATAATAGCCTGAAGTGCTGACACCTAGGTATTTACAGGCAGAAGATACGGTGACTTCATTCATATCTAGATCTTGAATTACCGTGTACTTTTCTTGGCATGATCTGTTAGAAAGTACACATGCGCTTTTTTTAAGATGTCATTGGCTTCCTTGAGCTGTTTGACTTCTTTCTCTAATTCCACGATCCGCTGTTGTTCTGGTGAAAGTTGACGTTTGCTTGAACCTGCCGGATTGGTTTCACGAATCCATTTATCTAATGTTGAATAACCCACACCTAATTTCTGGGCGATTGCAGCTACAGACTCGTGTGAGTTTGAAAGTGCATAATCAATCGCTTGCTGTTTAAATTCGGGACTAAAACGTTTAGCCATTTCTTGAATCTCCAAAGATTAAAGTTACGTTATCTTTAGAGGGACGTGCTGTCCATTATTTTGTCTAGGATCAAATTGTTCAGAAGAATCATGTTGTGCAATCGTCGCGTGTAACGCAAAGTTTGCCCCACCTACGTTATTCCAGTGCTCAATAAACCACTGCATACAAACCTGTGAAGCAACAGACCAAATATCTACGCCTTGCGCTAAATATTCAGCCTCGAATGACTGAGGATAAACCCCATCAATCAAAATCAAATTTGGATCGATGACACTCGGATAACGAGCTTCACCATTGACTAAAACAAAATGTTCAGAATGATCTTCATCTAAAAAGAACACTCGAATTGGAAATTGTTCTGTAAATTGCTCTGAGAATATCTCAAAAGCTAAAGTTTTCACTTCAAGCGGATAACGCTGTTGAATGAGTTGCACTAATACAGGTACAAGTAAGCCATCGAATGTTTTTAAATGGTTTAAGATCTGAGATTGAACGTCTTGATTTTGATTCATCTTCGCTATTCTTATTCAACAGTTATACACAAAAGGATGCTATTGAATATTCAATAACATCCTTACAACACACCCAGCGCAGAATGACTAAAAGCCTCCGCTGTTCTCAATAGATTTTCGCTCAATCTCAATGCGTATTAAGCTTTTTTCACAAACTCAGATTTTAGTTTCATCTGACCAATACCATCAATTTTACAATCAATATCGTGACCATCACTGCTATCTGCAACTAAGCGAATATTCTTCACTTTCGTACCGACTTTCACCACTGACGATGAACCTTTGATTTTCAAATCTTTAATCACAGTGACCGTATCACCATCGACTAAAACATTTCCAACAGCATCTTTAATTATGGTTTGCTCATCAGCTTGCCCTTGCTCACCCTCTTTCCACTCATGGCTACATTCAGGGCAAATCAACAAATCTGCGTCTTGATAAGTATATTCAGAATTACATTTTGGGCATGCAGGTAAAGACATAATAAAACTCAAGAACAATTCAAAAAGATGATCATATCATTTATATATTTTTCATCAACTTAAAAACCATATTTAAATTAAGGAATAAATACTATTTCAATGTCGCCAATACATCGATCAATACCGTGACATGATTATGCCCTTCATTTTTCGCTGCTGTAAGCAAGGTCACCGTTTCATCATTGGTCAATTGCTTTAACTCAGCCAATTGAGACTGAACACTTTGCAACTCAGCCTTATACCTTTGCTGAAACTCATCCCAACGATTTTCAATATCTTCGTGATACCATTTACGCAGTTCATTGGATGGCGTGATTTCTTTTAGCCACAGGTCAATTTTAGCATCTTCTTTTTTAATACCACGTGCCCATAAACGATCAACAAAAATTCGTTTGCCATCATTTTCAGACGGCGCCTCATAAATACGTTTGGTTTGAATCATTATTATCCCTTATTTTTATTCAAATTTTACTGATCTGGAATACTTGGATTCACCAGTAGCCCAAACAATTGTAGTGATTCTTGCCATCCTAAATAACAAGCCTCAACAGGTATCATCTCTGGAATTCCAGACTGAGTAATATTGACCTCAGTGCCAACAAGCACACCTTTGATCTCGATAATCACTTCAATTTCCCCTGCCAATTCAGGGTTATCAAAATGATCAAAATAACGAATCCGCTGATGAGGAATCAATTCAACATACGTTCCGCCAAAAGAATGGGTTGAACCTGTTGAAAAATTGGTAAATGACATTCTATAAGAGCCCCCAACGACAGCATCCATCTGATGGACTTTTGCGGTAAAACCATGTGGTGGCATCCATTTTACAATAGCATCTGGGTCTAAAAAGGCTTTATACACTCGTTCTGGTGGGGCACTAAATACACGGTGCAATTTCACAGTATTGCTCATACTCATATCCTTGAGTGTTTTTCTTAAAAATTCAGTCTACTGCGATCTATTATTGAGCTTTGTATGGCTTTAGTAGTTTGAAACTTAAATAAAAAAGCATATCAGACAAGATATGCTTTTTTTACTTTCGATCGATAAGAATTATTCTTCTAAATCTTCATCATCAAAAACATAGGCAGTACAGCCCCAACCATCATATTCGCCTTCATGTTGCTCTGCAATCTTGGTAAACCATTGTTCTAAATCATCAATATCTTCATGCTCAGGATACATATTGACATAAACCGTAATCACCCATTCATTCGGATCAACTTCCTCATCTAAATATAAAGAAATTTTCTGTTCTTCATGAAGTAAATAAATGGCACACTTTTCAGCCAATTGCTGAGTTTTAAAATACAAAGAAAATTCAATTTCATGAATTTCTTCAAGATCGTCACCATCTTCGTGCATTTGCCAAAGCAAATTACCATTGTCATTTTCTGGGAATTTTTCTAAATCACGAGTCATGGCATCGTCCTTATTTCAGTTTTAAGTATTGAATTTACAATATCAAAGATTTATGACAGTTTTAAAATATTGCCGATTCACACACAAATTACTACTTTTATTTCACATTGTTTTGTAATAAAAATAAATATTATCAATTGAAAATGACACGCCTGATGTGTTGGGCGAAAAATAATTAAAGAAAAATATAGGTGTAGAATGCCACAATTTAGCCCACAACAACGCCAAGAAATTTTCTCACTACTTCAACAAAATCGCAAAGTTGAAGCGGTCAAATGGGTCAAGGAACATTCAAATCTAGGCTTAAAAGAGTCCAAAGACTGGATTGAACAACTGATTGAAAATCCTAGTTTTGATGATAGCGATAGTCATCATCTCGACTCTGGTAATTTAGACTTTGAACCCGATGAAACGCTTTACCCTCTTCATAGCAGTACTTATAAGGCACTTCAAAGCCAATATGACACAGGTGAAATCTATATCTTTTATCAAGATGGTCGCAAAGAACTCATCGATGAAGATCATCCTGAATGGGATGCCATCATGGATCAATTTGCTCATGGAGAACACTTTGAAACAGCCGATGAGTTTTTAGATGCAATGGAAGTGAGAAATGAGGAAATTTTTCATCGAGATTATCAAAGTGACACTACAAATACTTCCCAAAACCAACACTCATACTCTCGCCCCATGTCAACAAAGACTCAACCCGTAGGCATCGAAGATCAATCTAAGAAAAATGGGCTTTCACGCCTTGTTATAATCATTGTGATTGTCATCATTGCGGTCATGGTTTATCAGTTTATTGGCAAGTCTTAATATTCTATTGTTCGGTAATCCAAGCCTTTGCATAGGGAAATAATAAAAAATGAGCCAATTAAAGAAACTTAATCCTGAACAATTACAGACCTTTGTTGATTACATACAAGCTAATCGATTAGATCAAGCTGAAATGTTCTTGATCGAAACAATCAACTTAAAACCCACTGCGGCAAATAATTTGGTTCAACTTCTGCACGAAGATGCAGACGCACTGCAAATGTTTAAAGAAAATCCCCAGATTTTAGATCAACAGCAAACTGACTCAAACACGAAATCCAAAATAGAATCAAACACTTTTGAGTTCAACTTTCATTCTAGTAAAATTAAGATGACGGATAAAGATGGAAAAACCACCGAAATTAATGATCAAAGCCCTGAATGGGACAACATTAAAAAACAACTTAACATCGACTTATCTCAACCCGATGCGCTATCCAATCTTGCAAAGAACTTGATGGATGGACATTTGCAAATGAATAGTACCGAGTCCAAAGGCTTTGATTCGAGAAGTTTTGACTCAATTTTTACCAGCAATCAAACCACCGAGACCACACAGCATACAACTTCAAATCACCCCAATATGCCTAACTCTGGTGTAGAAGATTTAACAAAGTCGAAGAAATCTAGCTCTATTTTACTTATCATTGGATTGATTATTTTCTGTGGCATTCTTGGGTTGTACTATTTTAAAGCTTGAAGACTTTAATCTGAGCTCACCCAATGCTCCACAAATAACTAACTCAATTCAATAATATCAATGGTGGGCGGTACTCGAAAACGGAATGGAACACCAACCATTCCCGTTCCAACACTGACAAACACATCCGCATTGGCATGTTTATATAATCCACGTTTATGTCCCAAAATTGATACTTTTTTCATGACATAACTGGTCAGCCACGGCAATTCAACTTGTCCACCATGGGTATGCCCTGACAGCATCAAAGGACGTGTTGAAAGTACTGGAACCATATCCACAGTATCTGGATTATGCGAAAGAATTAACCAAGGTTTATCTTGTGGTAAATCAGGCATATATCGCATATCTGCTTTACCCGCCCACAGATCACCTACCCCAATCAACCTAAAATCATCAAATTCGACAATTTTACCCTCAATATCCATGACATTATTGACTTCAAGCGCATGTGCCAATAAAGCTTGAATCGGAGGTCCTGGATATTGTTCATCATGATTACCATTGACAGAATAAACAGGAGCTTGAATGTCTTTTAAAATCGACAATTCTTCTGCCAATTTATTTTCAGGCTCGTAAGTCCAATCTCCAGCAACAACAACAAAATCAGGCTGTTCCAAGTTCACTTTTTTGACAATGGTTTTGAGTTGACGCTCATGCCCTGAAAAAAGTCCAATGTGCAAATCCGCAAGTAGCGCCACTTTAATCGGTTTAGTAAAGGCTTTGTCTTGTCCTAATTTATATTGGATATGCTGAACATGCACCGTATGCGGCTCTATAAAGCGTGCATAAATCAATAAAGCACTAAGCAAAAATATAAAAATACTTTCGTGTAAGGAAAATTGACCGATCCAACCTGCATAAATGCTAAAAAATAACAACGGAATTAATAAATAAGACAGGTAGAATGCTAATAAATGGACAAATGACTTAAAAGGATGGATCGTTTCAGTTCTAGACTGGCTTAACCATGCTTGGCTTATTCCCCAAACTGCAAGCACGATAAAGCTAAGATAAAAAATTGAGCTTATATTTAGGGTTGGAAACATATTCAATCTCTTAAGTACAAAGTACTCGTCATCTCATTATTTATCTTTCAGAATATCCTGATTATACTCTAGCACGGATGAATCTCAGAAAATATTATGCAACGAACGATCAATCGTAATACTCAATTACAGCAAAAACATGACAATCAACCTGCAAAATCATGGTTAATTGTGATCAGTTCATGCCTTTTTCTTAGTCTTTCAGCTTGCAGTACACTTCCGAAACAGGAAACAATTAAGCCAGAATATGCTTTTGACACAGACACTCAAGATACTGATTTAGCAAAAATTATCACACCTCTAAAAAGTCAAAATCCTGAACTCACCGGCTATCATGTTTTATATGATCCACTTGAAGCGATTGCCGCACGAATTAATCTAATCGAAAAAGCCGAAAAGACTTTGGATCTACAATATTACATTTGGGACAATGACAAAATTGGTTCATTGGCATTGTATAAAATCATCGAAGCGGCAGATCGTGGGGTAAAAGTTCGCTTACTCATTGATGATAATAATGCAGGTAAAATGGAGGGCGTTTATCTTGCACTTGATCAACATGCCAATATTGAAGTAAAGCTCTTTAATCCCTATCGTTTTAGAAGTTTACGCCCTGTAGATATGGTTTTAGATTTAAAACGTATTAATCGTCGTATGCATAACAAAACATTTACCGCAGATAATCAAATTTCATTGATTGGCGGGCGCAATATGAGTAATCAATACTACAATGTCAGTGATAATTATCAATTTTCAGATGTAGATGTGATGCTCGTTGGGCAAGCAGTTGATGATATAGCACATTCTTTCGATGAATATTGGAATCATAGCTATGCCTATCCTGTGAGAAATATCGTTAACCATAACAAATACACCTTACGCTATGACAGCTTAAAAGAACAACTCACCAAACATTATCAAGAAATTACCGTACAAAACTATTTAGATCTTAGTAACCGTACTCACGATTTTGATCAATGGCTCAACCATAACATTCAACTTGATTGGGTCAAAGCTGAAGTTGTGAAAGATGCACCAGATAAAATCCAAGCAAAAGCCAAGAAAGAACAGCATCTTGACTTCCAAATGGTTAATCGCTTAGAAACACCAACTGAAAAAGTAGATCTAATTTCAGCTTATTTTGTCCCTCAAAAAGAAGGGAAAGAAAAACTGACTGAATTGGCGAACAAAGGTGGGAGTGTTCGTGTTCTGACCAACTCATTTAAAGCCAATGACGTCGCTTTAGTTCATGCTTTTTATGCAAAATATAGAAAAGAATTACTCAAAAATGGAGTAGAACTTTATGAGTTTCTGCCTGCTGTTTCAGAAGAAAATCTATATGCAAACTCCAAAGAAATTTCAAAAAAAGCAAAAGTGAGTTTAAAAGGTTTAAGTCGTTCAAGTTTACATGCCAAACTAATGGCACTTGATTCAAAACAAGTTTTTATAGGTTCTTTTAATTTTGATCCGCGTTCAGCCAATTTAAACACGGAAATCGGCGTAATTATTAACAGTCCTCCATTGGCAAATGCAGTGCATAAAACCATGGATGATAATTTAAAAAAATATGCTTATAAATTAGTCCTTGATTCAAAACAAAATATTAACTGGCTCAAAGAAACACCTTCTGGCATCGTCACTTTACGTAAAGAACCTAAAATGAAATGGTGGCAAAAAGCTGGAGTTAAAATGATTTCATGGTTGCCAATCGAAGGCTTTATGTAAGCCTTCGATAGATAAACCATATAAAAAACTCAAAATAGATTAGGCGCTTAAACTTGCCCTAATACCTCTTTTTGCAAATCTTCTAAACCCTGTTGCATCGTTTGTTGAACCAATGCCGTCAAACTTTCAACAGTATGGCCCTCGGTTGAAATTGCTGGAAAAGTTTTTAAATGTGCTGTGACTTTCGGCATTTCCAACACACCCTGCACATTTTCAACAAAAGTTTCATTGCCGATAAATGGTACAACGTTGTCTAACTGACCTTGTTTATTGACATAGCAAATCACACAAGTTTGCACTGGTTTTTTCGCTTCAATCGCTGCACCGAGGATACGACCATGGACTTTTTTAACTTTCGTGCCATCGGTCGTAGTCGCTTCTGGGAAGAATAAAACGGGAATATCTTTCGTTAAAAATTCAGCAATTTGCTCGCGAATACGAACTGAATCACCCGACCCGCGTTTGATGAATAAAGTCCCTCCACCTTTAGCAAGATTGCCTAAAACAGGCCAACTCTCGATTTCAGCTTTTGCCAAAAAAAAGACTCGCGCACCTGAACCCAAAACAGCAATATCTAACCAAGAAATATGATTACTCACCCACAGTGCAGGTTCACGTGGAATTTCCCCATGTACACGAACATCGACATTAAAGACTTCACTTAAACGACGACAGAAATACTGAACATAACGGGTATTTTTAGGATTATTTGGATCTTTGTAGAGCTGATGGCGATAAACCAAATAAAAACCTTCGGCGACTGCTGAAGTCCCTGCCACCAATTTTTTACTGTATAAAAATAGTTTTGAGAATGGATTTAAACTTGATTTCGACTTTTTGGTTGCTTGTTGTTGAGTCATAGACATTCACTAAACAGAATATATTTCATATTAAACTGAGATTATTGTATACGCATCTTGATCAACTTGCATTGATCATAAAGACATAAACGATAATTCGTACACTTAAAATTTAGCATGGCAAAATGCACAAAAATAAGCATGATTTAATTTTAAATGTTTCATAAAAATTTACTTTCAAATCAAACCCCATGAATTTAATTGTCATACTCAAGCGCCTGTTTAGGATTTACAGCACAATTTCCTTTAGAATGAATCTATTCATTTAATGTTTGAGTTTAATCATCTGTGGAATACTTACAGCAAAATCAAGGTGGTGAAAAAACCATTTTAGTCAGTGTTAATGTACAAATCTTGGAGGATTTGGATGCTGAAGAATTTCGTTTGCTGGCAAAATCTGCAGGTGCGGAGATTTTTGAACATTTAACTGTACAAAGAATTAAACCTGACCCTAAGTTTTTTATCGGTTCAGGAAAAGCAGAAGAAATTGCTGAACTGGTGCATGTTGAAGAAGTACAACTGGTGATTTTTGACCAAGCCCTTTCCCCTGCTCAAGAGCGTAATTTAGAACATATTTTAAAATGTCGTGTGATTGACCGGACAGGCTTGATTCTCGATATTTTCGCACAACGTGCACGTACCCATGAGGGTAAATTACAAGTTGAACTGGCTCAGTTAGATCACCTTTCTTCACGTTTAGTTCGTCGACATAGCAATCTCGACAGTCAAAAAGGCGGGATCGGTTTGCGTGGACCAGGTGAAACCATTCTTGAAACAGACCGTCGTTTACTGCGTATCCGTATGGATCAACTTAAAGATCGTCTAGAAAAAGTCCGTAAAACACGTATTCAAGGTCGTGCAGCACGTCAAAAAGCCAATATTCCAACAGTTTCTCTGGTTGGTTATACCAATGCTGGAAAATCAACGCTATTTAATATTTTAGCTAAAAGTGATGTTTACGCAGCAGATCAGCTCTTTGCTACGCTAGATCCGACATTGCGACGCTTAAATTGGGATGGGATTGGTACATTGGTTCTTGCTGATACTGTCGGTTTTGTACGCAATCTGGCTCATTCTTTGGTCGAATCTTTTAAAGCGACTCTAGAGGAGACTTTAGAAGCCACATTATTGCTCCATGTGATCGATTCAAGTAGCCCAGACATGATGGAACAAATTGATGCAGTAGAAACAGTCTTGCATGAAATAGGGGCTGATATTCCGACCCTAAGGGTCTATAACAAGATTGATCAAAGTGGTGAGGAAGCTAAAATCATTTATGCAAAACCTCATCAACCTGAACGTGTATATGTTTCAGCGCATAGTCAACAAGGCTTAGACTTACTCCGCCAAGCAGTACATGAATGTTTAATGGGGCAAATTCAGCGCTTTGAAGTGCGTTTAAAACCTGCTTATGGAAAATTGAAAAATCAACTCTATGCACTAAATGTCATTGAATCTGAACACTATGATGATGAAGCAAACTTACTTTTAAATGTCCGCATGGCACCCCAAAAGTTAGAACAATTAATTAAACAAGCGCATTTACCCATTGATGAAATACTAGGAACGAAAGCCAATCAGTTCAAAAAACCATTAGAAGAGTTTGAAATAAAGCCTTAAATCGGTTAAAACGTGAAAGGTCAAACTTTATAAATTAAAACACATGGAACAGTTAAAACGCGTTGATTGGCAAGCTTGGATTTTTACCATCGGGTTAATTATTTTTTTCCGAGAAGCTTCTGTTTGGGTCATGTCACAGTTTAATCATCCTGAACTTGGAAATTTAACAGGGCTTCTTAGCTTGTTATTTGTACTGGTCATTTGGCGTAGATTTAAAAAGATCCCTTCCCGTCTGGTCGATACGAATAATAAATTGATGAGAGAAAGTGGTTTTGCTTTTTTACCCGTCTGCGCAGGCTCACTGATCATGCTGGTCAGTATGGGCAAAGAAATTCCGTTATTTTTGGTTGTCATGTTTATTAGTACGCTGATTCCATTGTGGATTTACGCAAAAATGGCAAAAAAGTGGTTATAGGAGATTGAAATGTTAAGTGTACTCACCGGATTTTTCATCACCCTAATTGCTTACCTTGCTGCAAAACCGATAAATAAGCGTTTTCCTCAAGTTCCACTTTTAGTGATCGCGATGTTTCTTGTGATCGGTATCTTGCTTATTTTGAGAATACCTTATGAAAAATATAATGCGAATATGAATGGGCTATTTAGCCACCTCTTAGGCTATGTCACTGTAGCTCTAGCAATTCCTCTGGCATCCATGCGCTATGACGATCTACCACTCAAATCTGTGATCGGTATTTTAGTCTTCGCCAGTGTCAGTGCAGTTGCCTTACCGATGAGCTTGGCATACTTGCTGCATATGTCAGAACCAACCATCATGGCGTTTGCAACACGTGCTGTCACCACGCCAATTGCGATCAACATCGCAACTTTGTTGCACTCACCAGTCACTTTAGTGATTTTAATTGTTATTTTATCAGGTGTGATTGGATCAGCATTTTCATCCATTATTTTACGTAATATCAATGATGAACGTGCTTCAGGTCTTGCTCTAGGCCTTGCAGCGCATGCAATTGGGACTGCCCAAGCATGGCAGCGCGGTACAGTTGCTGGTCGTTATGCTGCGTTTGGAATGGCAGTGAATGCTGTATTCACCGCAATCTGGTTGCCAACATTTATACTTTTTATAAAATAATTGCGACTTTATTCACTTTTCACGTGATTGCATAGAGTAATTATCCAGCTTAAGATAAATTAAATTACCCATTTCGATAAGGATTCGATAAATGAGGCTCAATAAATTTATCTTAAGTGCTTTATTCTGTTCTATAAGTTTTAGCAGTATGGCAAAGGACATCACTGGTATTTGGAAAAATATTGATGATAAAACTGGCTCATCCAAAGCAGTCCTAGAAATTCGTAAAGAATCCAACGGAACCTATACAGCTAAAATTATTAAAATTACACCACGCCCAGGTTACACACCTAAAGAAACTTGTATCGACTGCCCTGCGCCCTATACAAACAAACCAATCTTAGGTATGGATGTACTTAAAAACCTCAAACAAACGGATGAAGATGATTTTACTGGTGGACGAATTATAGACCCGCTAACAGGTAAAATTTATTCAATGAAAGCCAAACTTAATCCAACGGGTAACCGTTTATCACTCAGAGGATATGTCGGTGTTTCAGCATTGGGGCGAAGCCAAACTTGGATTCGTGAAAGCCAATAAATCGCTAATATTGCCTAATAAGTCTAGTCTGCTGATCTTTGATCAATGTGGTTCTTAGTCACACACCGACTAAGATTACTACTCTGCACTAGACTCTGCATATTATTCGAAATTAAAACACCAAACCAAAATTTTATAAATAATGAGCAATAATGTTTCTCTCCATGTATATATTTGTATATAAATCATAGGGCTTGGTTTTACATGGATGAAGCAATAATAATTTTTATGCCAAACAAGGCTTTACTAGGGATGTATAAATGAAAAAAGGACTTTTCAGCTGTATATTATTAGGGATAACAAGCTGGACACATGCAGCCGATATTATAGGAACTTGGCGAACTGTTGACGATAAAACAGGATATGTACGTGCTTACATTAAAATTGAAAAACAAAGCGATGATACTTATATCGGTAAAATTATCAAAGACTTTCCAGCACCTGGTGAAACCCCACTGACTCAATGCCGTAATTGCCCTGCTCCATTTACCAATAAACCGATTATTGGGCTTACCATTCTGCAAAAAATGAAAGTTGATCCAGATAATCCCAATCACTATATTGACGGTGAAGTCCTTGATCCTCGTGCAGGAAAACTTTATCACGGGAAGGCACGCCTAAATGCAAGTGGAAACCGCTTAACGCTAAGAGGTTATATCGGTATTTCCATGATTGGGCGTAGTCAGACATGGATCAGACAAGAATAGCGAAAGGATTCATTTGCTCTGTCGAATAGAGTAAATCACTTCTTTATATTAAAAACTAATTCTACTCAATAAAAACCACTGTAATATCAATACTTAGTAAATTGGCTATATCTCTTAAGTTTTAAATATAGTCAATTTACTGCTATTTAATACAGCACAAAAAAATAATCAAACAAAAACTCACATTAATAATTTTTTTTGTGATATAAAACACAATAACATTTAAGTCATTCATAAATACATTATTAATTAATAGAATTTAATTATATAATGTGGATTATGAATTAAAACTAAATAAATTTATTTTTGTTAAAGTAAAACGATCTATTGGTGATATACATAAGCTTTAACAAATGAGAAAAAATTCTTCTCGAAAGCTATATGGTTATCACCGTACTCGGTCATACCTAAGCAAGGTTAGAAGTTGACTCAATGCCAACTTTAACTACGGTGGTTTCAAAATGGAGTTCTCTTAAATCAAACCTCATTTGAACTATTTAAAGGAATATAATATGAAAAAATTTAATAAAATCATTTTATCAGCATGCTTACTTGGATTTAGTAGTGTCACCCTAGCTCAAGATATTCTAGGCATGTGGCAAAGCATCGATGATAAAACAGGTGCGCCAAAAGGCGCTGTTAAAATCACAAAAGATGAAAATAATATTTATACAGGTACCATTACCAAATTGACGCCGCGCGTTGGTTATACACCTAAAGAATTTTGTGTTGACTGCCCTGCACCATTTACCAATAAACCCATGATTGGACTAGGTGTAATTCAAGGTTTGAAAAAGGTCGATGACTTCAACTATGTTAATGGAAAAATTTTAGATCCCAATACAGGAAAAATCTATAGTTTAAAAGCAAAATTAAGCCCTAATGGCAAACGTCTCGTTTTAAGAGGTTATATGGGGGTATCTGTACTAGGAAGAAGCCAAACATGGATTCGTTTAGACTAAAACCTAGTTCTACACTAACAAATGCTGATCATATTGAATCTAATCATGATCAGCATACGATTGAATTCACGACGTTATTGTTCATTAGACAAATAATTTAGCCCATGCAGCTTCATTTGTAATCCTGCTTTTGCAGGAATGGCTAAACTAAAATTATTTTTTAAACTCGCAGCAAAATCACCTTGATAAATTTTCATGCCTTGATGGCTTAAATTCGACTTGGCATCAATATATATTTTTTCTCCAATGCCTTCCCATAAACGACAAAAACCGTAGTCTTCAGACAGATAACGTCCCGTTTCTGAATCAACCATGACATCAAAGAAACGATAATGCAGTCCTTGATCTACGACATCTAACGAGTCTGGTACATATTTTAACTCAGGATAATGTTTCATCAATTTTTCAAATACTGCGCGTTTAATCACCATAAATCCTGTTGGTGCTTCACTCATTTCGATAAAGCCATCTTCTTGAATATAAATATCAAGATGTTCTTTACCTTCTTCAGCTCGCGCATTGACCGTATATCTCTGATAATTTGCTAAAAATTGCTCATAAGTCATCTTTTCAGGTAAGCCATCGGCAGGCCAGTGATCACGTTTCAATGGATAAACACCTGCTGCAATATCATAATCCGCTTGTAATAGACGGAAAGCTGCCTCTGCGCTAAATCCAATATCAGAATCAATCCAAAACAAATGTGTCCATTCAGGATTTTCTAAAAATGTCGCAACACAGTTATTTCTTGCACGTGTGATTAAGCTTTCACCTTGCATCAATAAAAATTGCAAAGGCATACCCTTATGTAAAGCTTGATGCTGAAAATTAAGCAGTGAGGTCAAATAATTATGAAAAAACTTGCCATCATGACTTGGAGTCACAACTAGCGGATAAATCGACTTTAGCTCTTCAATTGTTAACATTTTTTATTTCCATCATTATTCAAAGCCAATGAGCACAAACTTTATTAATTCAATATTTTCTTTAAATTTTAAAATAATCATTTTAGTTTGCAACGCTTTGATATTATAAAAAACCCATCTTCGAAACAATTGAAATCATCGTGAATTTAATGATTATTTATTTTCACTCAAAAAGTAGCGTAAAAAAATGCCACAAATCAGCGGCATTTTTTAATCATTCCGAAAACATTGGATTATCGACTTTAAAAACCTCTTTATCCTCTAAACGATAAGCAATCAATTGATGTCCCCAAACACAGCCACCATCGACATTTTGAATATTTTTCTGATTCGGCTTTTGAATGGTTTTACCTTGTAGTGCCGCCCAATGGCCAAACACAATTTGATGACTTTGTGCTGTTTTAGACGCATACTCAAACCAAGGTTTAAAGCCTTCAGGCATTGGCTCATCTAAGGCATCTTTAAAGCTAAACTCTAAACGCCCGTTTGTATCCGTTAAACGCATACGAGTCAAATAATTGGTAATGCAACGTAAACGTGCATTTCCTGTTAAATCCTCTGACCAGACATCAGGTTCAGTGCCATACATTTCTGTTAAAAATGTATCTAAAACTGCAAAATCCTCATGTGAAATAACCGCTTCGACCTCTTTGGCATATTGAGCCGTTTGAGCTGCGTCCCAAATATGTGGAATACCCGCATGGGTCAAAATGGTTTGATCATTTGGAAATACACACAGGGGCTGTTTGCGCAACCAGTCAATCAAGTCATCACTTTCAAGTGCGTGAATCACATCATCGATACGATCTTTGTCTTTGAGTTTTTTAATCCCACGCGCCACAGCAAGTAAATTTAGATCATGATTTCCCAGTATCGTTGCTGCCGCACCACGTTCACAGAGTTTTTTAATGAAACGAATCGCACCGACTGAATTTTCACCACGTGCAATCAAATCACCTGCAAACCAAATAAAATCTTGGTCTGAATCAAATTGGATTTCTTTTAACAAAGCTTTGAGTGCTTCAAAACAGCCTTGCACATCACCAATCACATAGTTATATCGAATTGCACGGGTCATCTATTAAGCCACCATTTGATCTGACAATGCCACAAATTGTGCCAATGTTAAGGTTTCTGGACGTGCCATTGGATCCACGCCTGCACTTTCAAAACCATCTTCCACCAACATCCCTTTTAAGCTATTACGTAATGTTTTACGGCGCTGGGTAAAGACATGTGATACTAAACGCGCTAAAGCTTTTTCATTTTTTGCCACAATCGGTTTAGTTGCATACGGCTCTAAACGAAACACAGCAGAAGTCACTTTCGGTGGTGGATTGAATGAACCAGGCGGTACTTCAAATAAGAATGTCGGTTTACAGAAATACTGAATCATCACCGACAAACGACCATATTCTTTGGTATTTGGCGAAGCTGTGATGCGATCTACCACTTCCTTTTGCAACATAAAGTGCATGTCTTTAACTTTGTCACCAAACTCCAAGAGATGGAATAAAAGCGGTGTTGAAATGTTATATGGCAAGTTTCCAACAACACGTAAAGGACGATCTTGCTGGAAAAGTTCAGTGAAATCGTATTTCAAAGCATCGGTTTCAATGATTGTTAAACGCTCAGGATGCGGCACACGTCGTGGTAAACCTGCTGCCAAATCACGGTCAAGTTCAACCACTGTGAGTGCATCACATTCACCGATTAAAGGCGAAGTTAATGCTGCCAGACCAGGTCCAATTTCAACAATATTGTCCCCTGAACGAGGTGCAACAGAACGTACAATTTTAGCAATTACACGTTGGTCATGTAAGAAGTTTTGTCCAAAACGCTTCCGCGTATGATGCCCTTCATCTTTTGGGTTTAAGGCATTAATTTGATACATAAAAAAATCCAACGTGAAAAATTGATACAAAATCAGTAATAAGCGAAATCAAGCATCTAATAAACAGCAACATTTAGACCAGCGTTTTATACTGTGATGCTAAGAGGGAGAAACGCTACGCATAATTTACAAAAATGAATGAGTCTAAAATCATGTGATTGCTTTAGCTCATTTTGAGATTTTAACACAGCTCTGGCTTAAACGTGATACATCACTCAATCCACAATGATCTTTTCAATGACCTAATCTCCAACTATACATAGATATTGAATCATCCAACAAAAGGCATAGCGCAACCTTAAAGTCTTGCTATGCCTTTTTGATATATGATTCCAATATTTCACTGCATTGGTTGGATCATTAATGCGAATTCGTCTCTAATCTATTGATACGTATAAAAAGATCTTCTGATTTGCTGATATTGTCTTGTGAAGCAAGAAAGACTCGCATTAGCGAATCTCTATTTTTCTGTAAATTTACTGCACTAGCATTTAGAATTTCTTCAGTATCATGTTGAATAGAAAGCAAACTGTCTCGTAATTCTTTTGCTGTTATTTTATTGACACCTAATTCTGCATTTCCTTCTAGTTGCGCTTTTAAATATGCGTTAAATGTTTCAAGATCAGCTTCAAAATCTTCCATACTTGAACGAGAAAACTCATTATTTCCCATCATACTTGCTAATGATCGCATAATGCGTTCAGCGATAAACACTTGATTTTTTGCAATCACAACTTGAGTTGATGGATAATTATCTCGCGCCATTTGATCAACCATCAAATTATATTCAGCTTGAATACCTGGAATGACATCCATAGTAGCTATTCTAAGATCATATAAATGATTAATTTGTTTACTATTCTTTACAAGAATATCAATATTTGCACTAATCTCTTGTCCATCTTGCAATATTTGATTGGCTTCTTTGTCATTTGAATAATCTTTCTGAATCACAGCTAAAGCGTCTTTGAGTTTTGTTTGGCTATTTTCGAGTGCTTTTATTGTTTCTATGCTTCCCGAAGCCATTACCTGTTCAGTTTGTTTAGGAATCAATAAAGATAGAACCTTTAGATCACAAAGACTTTTCTGATCTGTCCCCAACGAGCAGGCAGACAGCATGGAGGCGATCATGACCGCCCCGATCATACTCATCCACCTAAAGCTCAATAAGGAATAATCTGCTTTTTTATGGCGTATCTTGTTATACATTTTCAAACCCTTTCTTATGTTGTTTTAAATAATAATTTTTAAATAACCAATTATTTACGACGCGCTAACTCCAATGCCAAATCCACAGCTACATGTAAACTTGAGCTTTTGGCTAAACCTGTTCCTGCCAAATTAAGTGCAGTACCATGATCCACCGAAGTTCGTATAAATGGTAAGCCCAAAGTAATGTTAATGGCTTCACCAAACCCTTGAGATTTTAGCACAGGTAAGCCTTGATCGTGATACATTGCGAGAACAGCGTCTGCATCTTTTAGATTTTCAGGGGTAAATAAAGTATCCGCCGGCATGCTCAGACTCATATTCACGCCTTGCACTCGATAGCTTTCAAGCACTGGATTAATGGTGTCAATTTCCTCATGCCCGAGATACCCCCCCTCACCTGCATGCGGGTTTAAACCACACACAAGAATGTGGGGATGCTCAATTTTAAATTTGGTTTTTAAATCATGAATCAGAATGTCGATAACTTGATGCAAACGTGGTTTCGTAATCGCATCTGCCACATCTCGCAAAGGTAAATGTGTCGTTGCCAATGCAACACGTAGCGTTTTGGTGGCAAGCATCATGACTACACGATCCACACCAGCAAATTCTTGGTAATACTCAGTATGCCCACTGAAATGAATGCCTGCATCATTGATCACGGACTTTTGTACAGGTGCAGTCGCTACGCCAACACTTTGCTCTTCCACAGCATAATAAGCAGAACGACGAAGCTGTTCTAATACATAAGCTGAATTTTCAGGATTTAATTCACCTAAAACTATGTCTTGATTTAAAGGCACATGCTCGACAAATAGTTGACCTTGAAGTGATGATTGCTCTTGTTGTTGATATTCAATGATTTCAATATTTTTATTTAAAATTTTGGCACGATCACGCAACATATTAATGTCTGCTAAGACCACGACTGGGCGCTCATCGGCACGATCTGCCAAACTCAAACAAATATCAGGACCTATACCTGCAGGTTCGCCACTTGTGACATATAAAGGAAGCATGACAATCCACTCAAGCCAATCTAAATTAATTCTATTATACGCGTGAATAACTATTTTTCTTTTCTAAGCTTTTAAATATTTGCTCATCAATATTCATGGTTATTCAGCTTCGATTTTGATTATCAATTGAGCGCTCCTCAATTCTAATACATTGATTAAACAGCTCAACAATTCATCTCAATTAAGCTTTGCTTTTTAAATCAACAATCAGTACAATAATGCACCTGAAATTCTAAATTTCGATTGTGGATTCTTCATGTTTCAGATAGAATTCGCACTCCTTTTGTTTGGACAGATTCCATAGTCCAAACCAACTATAATAGGTAGTGGTTTAATGAAAACTCTCAGCGCTAAGCCTGCTGAAGTTCAACACGACTGGTACGTTGTTGATGCTTCTGGCAAAACTTTAGGTCGCCTTGCGACTGAAATCGCTCGTCGTTTACGCGGTAAACACAAAACTTCTTATACTCCTCACGTTGACACTGGTGACTACATCGTTGTTATCAATGCTGAGCAAGTACAAGTGACTGGTAAAAAAGCACTTGATAAGAAATACTATCGCCACACTGGTTTCCCTGGCGGTATTCGTGAAACTAATTTCGAAAAATTAGTTGCTCACAAACCAGAAGAAATCTTCGAACGTGCTGTTAAAGGCATGTTGCCAAAAGGTCCTCTTGGTTATGCAATGATCAAGAAAATGAAAGTGTACGCTGGTACTGAGCATCCACATACTGCTCAACAGCCACAAGTTTTGGACATCTAAGGGATACTGCACATGGCTACTAATTATGGTACAGGTCGCCGTAAGACCGCAACTGCACGTGTTTTCCTATCAGCTGGTACTGGTAAACTCGTAATCAACAACCGTACTCTTGAACAGTACTTCGGTCGTGAAACTGCTCGTATGGTTGTTCGTCAACCACTTGAGCTTTTAGAAGCTACTGAAAAATATGACCTTTACATCACTGTTGCTGGTGGTGGTATCGGTGGTCAAGCTGGCGCTATCCGTCACGGTATTACTCGTGCATTGATCGCTGCTGACGAAACTTTAAAACCTGCTCTTCGTCAAGCTGGTTTCGTTACTCGTGATGCTCGTGAAGTTGAACGTAAGAAACTTGGTTTACGTAAAGCTCGTAAACGTCCTCAATTCTCTAAACGTTAATTCGTTTACCGAATCGGACAAAAAACCTTGGCTTTTGCCAAGGTTTTTTTATGTGCTAAATAAGCTTAAAATCCAATATGATTCGATAAATCAAAACTCCGATACCGATAACCAAACAAATACAACCTAAAATAATCATAACTAAAGAGAATATGCTCTTCCATCGATCCTCAGGATATTCATCAAAATTCGCATCCGACTGGTATTCAGCATCCAAAACTGTATAAAAGCCGATTCCTACAAATAGGGCTGTGAATATCAAAAATAATTTGCCAGATATAATCTCATCCATAACAAACAAGCTATCAAAGACCAGACTGAATCAAAATCATAAACTGATAGAAAGATTCATTCGGCCTATGGAGGACATGAGCCGTGCCCTACTCCAATACCTTGAGCATTGAGCGTTTGTGTATAAGTACAACCTTTACTTTCATAAACCACTATTCGTGTTGCTTTGCGTTCCGATTCAGAGATTAAATTACATTCTTCACTAGTGGGCTGTTTATGACAAATGATTACTTTACATACCTTTATACCATCACATGGATTAGCACGACTAAAATCAATATCGATCTGATCCACGACCACCTCAGTGCCATCCGCAGGTAGTACAGCCATTGAGTCAGTATCATCAGATTGAAATGAAGCACACCCAAGAAGAGTAAAACACCCTATAAGTAGCATTATATAAGAGATTTTTTTCATATAGCTTAGCCTTATTCATTTTCAATTATTATCAAAATTATTTTTCTTATCAGATCATCCCAAAGTCTCCGTGATTTTACTGTCTAATTTTAGTATCCTATCCTATTCACTTTAACACCAATTTGGGAAATATGACCGTCGAAAATGCACCTCTGCAAGGGATTACACTGTATAGCCACGAGGATGACTTTCGCTCACATTGGATTAGATTTCTACTTGCTGAAAAGCAAATCAAACACAATTTAATTATTGTCGATGAAGATGATGAGGATTTAGCAAGCCTGAACCCATACAATCAGTTGCCAATGCTCATTGAGAATGACTTAAAACTATTTAATACCACGATTATTTCTGAATATCTTGATGATCGTTATCGTCAAAACAAACTCTATGCTGACGCCCCTGCGCCACGGGCAGAACAACGACAGTATATTTGGCGTTTAGAACAAGACTGGCTAAGACTTGCTGACATCATGTTACGTCATCCAGACACGCTTGATCAGATCGCAAGTCAAAAAGCACAAAAACAATTACGTGATACTTTGGTTTCACTTACCCCACTATTTCAACATTTTCCATATTTCATGTCGGAACACTTTACAATTTTAGATTGCATGTTAGCGCCAATTTTCATACGGTTAAAACTAATGGGAATTGAATTACCCAAACAGCAATGTCGTCCAATTTTTCTATACTGTCAGCGGATTTTTAGCCGCCCTGCTTTTCTGAAATCTATGACATTTCAGGAAAAAAACCGATATAGTGAATTTTTAAATCCATCGTTAGCAAATCAAAAGAGTAATTTCTAATGTCTGAACAAGAATTAAACCTCACTCCAACGCGTCCATATCTTGCCCGTGCAATTTATGAATGGATTTGCGACAATAACTTAACACCATATATGCTTGTGGACGCCACTAAACCTTATACAGATGTTCCGCAACAGTTTGTAAATGATGGACAAATTGTTTTAAATATCGTTCCTCATGCAGTACACATGCTAAATATTGGCAATGAAGCTGTGACTTTTTCAGCACGTTTTGGTGGTGTATCCAAGGACATTTATGTTCCAATGAATGCCATGCTCGGACTCTATGCCAAAGAAAATGGACAAGGATTATTCTTTGATCCTGACGAATATGCCAATGTGCAAATAGATGAAGATGCTTTAAAATCAAACGTTAGCCAAGAGGCTGAAACATCAGACACAACTAAGAAGAAACCAAGTTTAAGAATCTTAGAATAGAGCAAGGAGAACTGAATGGCTTTTGATCTCGTACAATACTTCGTTGAGCAGGTAAAAATTCAAAAGCCTCAGCTCCTATCTCAGTTGTCACCTGAACAGCGTCAAGCAAATATTGAGGAAATTAATGCTTTGACTTTAGGTAAATTGATCACGCTATGGCGTAAAGATGAAGACGTCCTGTACCAAGAAATTTTTACACCAAATCATCTATATATCCAAGAAATTTCACGCCATCTCACAACCTCGACACAGAACAAATCTAGTTTAGAAAAAAAAGTGCTTGAACAGGCCACTACAGATATTCTTGAATTACAAATTTTAGAATTAAAACAGCTTGATACCGCAGGTAGTTTAGGTAAACGTGGTTTAAGAGAGTTGGTCATTGGTCAAATTGAACATCTTTCTGGGCAAGCTAAAGATTGGGTTTGGTCAACAAATGAACTAACCGAACTGATTGGCTCTCAACCTATTGAGCAAGAAGAGATATCATTAGATGAAACGATGAAGGAGTTCAATCAAATGGTTAATGTTCAACATACCGATGCACACACAGATCACCCTGAAACAACTGTAATAGAAACAGTAAATCCAACTTGGGCTAAAATTGCTGAACCAATCGTGGCACTGGTTGTGTTATATATTCTTTTTGAAGCTGTTACTAAAGTATTTGCTTAGTTTTTTTAAAACATCACTTAAAAAATAAAAGCGATAGAAAGCGGTCATGATGATCGCTTTTTTTCATAATTAAAAAATTTTAATCCTTTTATTTTTTTAGTGATTAAAATCACAAGATAATAAACATTCATGATTGCAACTACATTAATTTCATTTATATTAAGTTTAACTAAATAATTTATTAGAATATTTAAAATATATAATTAAATTAGGGATAGATTTTCCATAATAATTAGTGTTAATTTAAAGTTATGGAAAAGTTGAATTTTAATCACAAGTTAATAATTCATAAAGAAAATATCATTAAGGATTAAAAATCTTTAAATCATATTTATCAGCCATAGAAATACACTTGAATTTATAAAATGAAAGAATCAACCATTAATTTTAATTAACAACACCTGTTAAAATAAACAGACATTTTAATTTCTAATTTGATAAGTGATATTATGAACAATCAATATATCAATATCGCAATCTCAGGGTTAGGTTTAACAACTTCTGATGATCTTAAAATAAGACTGAGAAAAATTTTACCAACGAGCATAGGTATAAATTGGACAACGATTGCCGATCAAAATATAAGCTGCATTTTGATTAATGAACAATTTTTTGAAAATTCCAATATTCAAAATATTATTCAAAATAAAAATATTCCCTATCTCAAAATTTCAAAGCATAGCGAACAAACTGAAAGCGCAGAAAATAATTTACTCTGTATTCCGATCTATGATGAATGTACTTTAAAAAACTGGGTCAATGTTAGACTTTTAAATCGTACAACTGATACAGAAGAGACAATTACGAACAATAAGATTTCGCCAGATCAAAACCAAATTAAAGACAGTGATTTTTTTGCAGCGCTCTACAAACAAGAAAGCCGTAAAATTATTTTAAGTGATCAACTGGGTACGGTTGCGATCATTGATCACTATGCGCACCTTGTCTGGTTAGAGGCAACGCGTGATGAATATCAAACTGACCGCTCAATTTCCTATAAGGCGGCGACGACTTCTGACTTTATTAAAGTTTCACGAAAACGTCAGTTGAATTTAGAAAATTGGCTATTTAATCTGATCTGGAAAAATCCAGACCTTGTCAGCTTAACCCCTATAAATCATCATTATCGATTAAAGTTTTGGGTTCAGCCCAATGAAATGGATAAAAAACTATTGTTACAACTCATGGCTGCATTTATCCGAGGGGCTGACATTCAACATGTCTCAGATAAACTCAATATTCCTGTGACACTCGTTCAACATTTTATTTCAGCCAATTTGGCGATTCAAAATGCTGAAATCATTTCAGCAAAAGAAAGCTTATTTGATAAATCACAAACCCATGATGAGCCTTCTGAAAATAAAGGAATCTTGAAAAGCTTTTTTGGAAAACTAAAAAGTAGATTTAAGTTCTAAAGGATTACTCAAATGATTATGCAGAAATATAAAATCGTATTTGCTGGCTCTATGGGTGCAGGTAAAACTGAAGCCATTAAATCACTTTCTGAAGTTCCCGTACTGGCAACGGAAGTCTTCAATACAGATGATCAAAGCCACAAAAAACTCAATACCACTGTTGGGATTGATTATGGTGAAGTGACCTTGGATGATGGTAGTAAAGTTGGGCTTTATGGCACACCTGGACAAGGACGCTTCGACTTCATGTGGGGAGTGATCTGTAAAGGGGCGATTGGGGCGATCTTATTGATTGACCACAGCTTAGAAAACTCTTTAGATGAACTCAGTTATTATATTAAAACCTTTAAACAATATAGCGATAACATTGTCATCGGCATTACCCATATTGATGATGATATGAACAAATCAACCCATCAATACCGCCAATGGCTTATGGATCATCGACTTGATTTCCCAGTATTTTTTATGGATGCTCGTCAAAAAAGCGATGTATTACTCTTGTTAGAAACATTGATCACATCCATTGAAGTGAAATACTTATAGTGGCTTTTGAATCGTAGTTTGCGACTTTCCTTGTGCTTTAGACTGATACATCAGCACATCTGCTTGATGCGTTGCTTCATCCATATTTTCAGGTAACTTATTATAAATATGGATCCCCATGCTAAAATCCACACCAAACTGTTGTTTCAATCCACTCAACCCAAATCGTTCACGCAGTCTTTTTGCATAATCTTCAATGCCTGACAAGTCTGTATCGTGTAAAATCACCACGAATTCATCTCCTCCCAAACGAGCAACCACATCTGAATGGCGTGTTGCCTGCTGAAGCACTTGCGCAAATTCAATCAATACCGCATCACCTTTACTATGCCCATAGGTATCATTCACAGCCTTAAAGCCATCTAAATCAATGATTCCCACAGCCAGTGTTTGTTCTTTTTTAGGGTTTCTCTTTTTTAATATTTGATATTCTAAATTCAAAGCACGTGTATTATTTAAAGATGTCAAAGAGTCCTTCATTGCCATCAAGGTCATATCATTTAAATTTCTTTTGATTCTCAGCAATAAAAACGCCACTGTACTAAAAAAAACCAGTCTGACACAGGCATTCCAGAAAGGAATTACAGGATTTGAATAATGATGACCTGCACCATAATCTGCATATAACCATGTCAATGCAGATAAAATGACAGTCGCAATCACGATATATTTATTGTCATACCATGCTGCGATTGAAACTGGGATTAAATAGAAAACTGCAAAGGAATACTCATAACCTGTTGCGAGGTCAATGATTCCCCAAGTTAATATAATAAGCAGAAGAGTCAAACGACGAATAACAGATGAATCAATAAATAAAAATGTCTCCAATTGTTTAATCATATAACCCTATCCTTGATGACAAAACACAAACGAATCAACATGATTCAAAGCAAACTTTATTAAAAATTAAAATATTCAATAAAACAATGTAATTTATATAATTATTTTTAAAAATTCTGAGGGTGAGTGGGAAAACACAACTCTGGTTTACTTCAACTATTAAAACTTGGTAAGTTTTAATCCTATTGCCTATACACTTTTGATCTATAGCGTCCTAAGCCGAATCGAGACCTTTTGGGTATGTACTACACACACGTTGTACGCAACTGGTAGCAATCTACTCTTTCCGATCCCTTCACCCTTGAAGTAAATATTAGCGAAACTGAGTCAGAATTATTTCCCTATGATTCAGCGTTTTTGGGTAAATAGAGAAAATTTTCCCGTGTATTACATCAATCAAAGAATTTTTTATTCTCAAGTAATTTTTAATCCCATTTTATTCTCATAAACCATAACTTATAAGAAATATATTTCTCACACATTTAAAACATTAAATTTTTTTAAAGACGCCGTCATTATTTCTTTTTGCTCATCTCAGACAACAAGTCCAATTGAATCTCCTGAATTTTGGCGAGTTTATCCCACTGATGCATCAATAGATGATCAATTTTTTCATGTAAATGACGTATTTCTAATTCTGCCTTTAAATTGATCTGATAATCATTTTGTGAGCGTAAACGATCTTTTGCTTCTTGACGATTTTGACTCATCATAATGATGGGAGCTTGCACAGCAGCTAGGCATGACAAAATCAAATTCAGCAGAATAAATGGATAAGGATCAGCTGGTTGTTTTACCATAACAACGGTATTCACTAAAATCCAAATCGTCAAAAATAGTGTGAAGCAAATTAAAAAAGCCCAACTACCACCAAAAGTCGCTATTTTGTCTGCAAGTCTCTCCCCCAGTGACCAATTTTGTTCAACTTGTCCTTCGGTATTTTTTGTTATCAATTCATGTTGTTGCATACTATTTAAGACTTCATACTCAAGGTTTGAAACTTCCCCTTGCTCAGATTGAAGCAATGTTTGCACATACTGCATACGATATTTGGTTAAATCTGCTTTACATATAAAATCTTGCTTGGAACAATCGGGGTAATCTTTAATAATTTCTTCCATAATCACACTACGAATCGCACCCAAAGGAACAAGGTGATGCTGTGGGAAAGATTGCTTACATACCAAACAGACGTGATTTTCAATTTTTCCATTCATCAAATGATCCCCTTATGATTGAAATACGAAATATTTTTCATTTATTTAGGATATTTTAAAATGGATTAAATATCTGATCTATCTTAGGATTGCTTTTATTTTAAAATGCTTAGTTTCTTAATGCTTTAGATTTTTAATTTCTTATTATTTACAACGAATTTTTTAGGGCGAGTGGGAAAACACAACTCTGGTTTACTTCAACTATTAAAACTTGGTAAGTTCTAATCCTATTGCCTATACACTTTTGATCTATAGCGTCCTAAGCCGAATCGAGACCTTTTGGGTATGTACTACACACACGTTGTACGCAACTGGTAGCAATCTACTCTTTCCGATCCCTTCACCCTTGATGTAAATATTAACCAATTCGGCTCGGGATTATTTCCCTGAGATTGCCCCAATTAAAGTTTATTTGAAAAATTTTCCCAAATAATTTCACCATAAAAGAAAAAATTTCCAAATAGGCATTATTCATGATTTTTTATTGCAAAAAACCATGAATATCTGCAAATTTAAACATCAAGTTTAAGTGGGTAAATCATTCAACATCATCAATTAGGCGAGACGTTGCTCTTGTAGCTTTTTCTTGTGTAATAATTGCTTATATTGTTCAGTCATTGCCTCAACATTCTCTTTTAAGAATAAATCTAGCTGCTCAGACACCTTGGCTTGATTTAAATTTTTATAAACCAAGTCATAGTTTTTCTTACGTGTTAACAAGCCTAAAAACTCTTTATTTTCAGTCACCACTTGAATATTACTTTCAACTTGAAAGACGGGTTCTGATTGACTGGACTGGGTATTGAGCTGAATATCCAGATACTGCTGTGTTTCAGTATTTAATACAGCAAAGGAAATTTCAGTCTTATTCAATGGACTCATAAATATTCGACGCCAATTTATGGCATAAAACTTCGCCTGAATTTGGTTAATGTCATCTGTTTCAAATGACTGGGTATTTTGCTCAGGCAAATTAATTTCGACCTCAAATTTACTCATTGTATTCACCTATCCATGTGATATTTGTATTATGGTTAATTTAATAGCACTTATATAACTGTTTTAAAACAATTATCTTATGTTAACGCATTAAAATTTCTTGAATTTTAATGGCTATTTTTCACACTTTCACATCGTTTTTTTGACGTAGTTTTGCTTGGTTTTTATACGCCTTTGGTCTATATGCCTTTTAGAAGTATTTATAATTTAACTGCATTGTTTAAGTTTGATCGCACTGCCCTTGTGAATAACACCAAAACAGTGCGTAGACGTAGATACCAATTATTTACAGCATATTTGACACAGGCTTATTTTCTCACGTGGCCAATTGGTTCTTGCTCTTTTTAGCGCCAAATCCCAAGTTGCAAAGAAGCCCAATTGGTTTTGATTTTGAGCCATAGGTAAATGTTCACAACCTTTGCTCATGTTATGAATTTCATACGCACCATTGGCTTGTGCTTCAGAATTGATAATAAATCTGTCCATATAAAGTTCCCCCAAAATTTATTTCACAAGTGTTTAATTTATTAATCCATACAATAAGTATGCCTTTTATTAATCCCATACTAAAAATATGGTTTTATTAGGCAAAAATCAATCCTTTATTGCTGAAATTTATTCTTTTTTTAATTTCAAATTGTAAATATAAAACAATTACTTAATTTATTGTTCTGATGTTAAAAATGCACTCTAAGAGTGCATTTAAGATGGAATGATGATTATCCTAATGTTTAGGATAATGGACTGACTGCATTCTCTTTTTTCTTTTTCATCACCCAGCGTACAACAATGATTGATCCTAGACAGTATCGTGGACAATCGATCCCTCTAAATTCTTGAAATATTTCTGTTCAAAGGCTTCTGGACTTAACCAGCCGTTTGCAGAATGCCTTCTGACCCGATTGTAATAAATCTCAATATAATCAAACAAGACCGCATTCGCCTCTTTTCGAGTCGAAAACACACTGCCATGTACCACATGACCTTTTAATGTATGAAAGAAGCTTTCAGTCACTGCATTATCCCAACAGTTTCCACGTCTAGACATACTCTGAGTACAATCATTTTTCAGTAACAGCGCTCTAAAATCACGACTACAGTACTGTGAGCCTTGGTCCGAATGAACCATAACACCAGTTGGATAACCCTGACGAGCCATTGCATAGTTAAACGTATCACACACCAACTGGCGGTCTATTCGATGGCTGGTTTGCCACCCCACGATACGACGGCTAAATAAATCTAGCATCACACATAAATACAACCAACCTTCTTTAGTGCGGATATAGGTAATGTCTGTTGTCCAGACTTTATTAGGCTGAGTAACTGTAAATTGGCGATCCAACAAGTTGGGTGCTGTAGGCAAACGATGGGTTGAATCAGTCGTATGCTTGTATTTACGCGCAATCCTGCTACGTAAACCAAGCTTTTTTAGCATCCTTCCAATAGTACGTTCGCTCATGTTGTAACCTAAATCATGCATGTCATGTACTAATGAAGGTGCACCCAATCGTGCATGATGCTGCCAATATACGGCTTTTAAGTCATTATATTTCTGTGCCGTATTGGCTTGACGTTTTCGCCAGGCATAATAGCCTGAAGTGCTGACACCTAGGTATTTACAGGCAGAAGATACGGTGACTTCATTCATATCTAGATCTTGAATTACCGTGTACTTTTCTTGGCATGATCTGTTAGAAAGTACACATGCGCTTTTTTTAAGATGTCATTGGCTTCCTTGAGCTGTTTGACTTCTTTCTCTAATTCCACGATCCGCTGTTGTTCTGGTGAAAGTTGACGTTTGCTTGAACCTGCCGGATTGGTTTCACGAATCCATTTATCTAATGTTGAATAACCCACACCTAATTTCTGGGCGATTGCAGCTACAGACTCGTGTGAGTTTGAAAGTGCATAATCAATCGCTTGCTGTTTAAATTCGGGACTAAAACGTTTAGCCATTTCTTGAATCTCCAAAGATTAAAGTTACGTTATCTTTAGAGGGACGTGCTGTCCATTATTTTGTCTAGGATCAGATCATGGCAATAATACCAACGATCACCACCAATACAGGAACAACAAAAGACAGTAATGAAACGACGAGCGCACTGATCCATTCTCCTGTCGATACTACAGGGTTTGCAATCCCACCTGTGGTTGCTGTGGATACGCCACGTACGGCAACGGTACTGAGTTGTACTGCAGATGCTGTTCCACCACCCACAATCAGTGCTGCTGCCCAATTGGTAAATTGTGACATTTCACCTGTACTCACAGCCATAGTTGTCAGTGTTCCTGCGACTAATGCGGCTGGTGTTGCAATGGTATCGAGTACATTGTCGACCCAAGGTACATAGTAAGCTCCGATTTCACAGATGGTTGCCACTGCAAGCCCGATACAGACCGATGGCATCATGAGCCATTCAAAACCTTTCATCGGTTCAAACCATCCCATGATGGCTGCAACACTCATGACCAATAAAGGTACAAATACACGAAAACCGCATGCCGCACTTAGACCAATACCAATACATAGACTGAGGATTGTTTCGATCATGACGTGTCTTCCTTGTTTTATTTATTGTTTAAACTTTTTATACGTTAACAAAAAAGCCCTATGGGATGATAGGGCTTTTTCTTAAAACAGTGAGTAACTGTTTTGTTGGTGCTGCTTAGGCATTCTTGTTGTTGAATTGATTGCCAAGGCATTTGGTACACGGTGGTAGACGATCTGTACCAATTTCTAAGTAGGTGCGGTGTCCGCATTTGACACAAAAATAGAAGCCTGTTCCGGGTTTTTGACCAGCAGTAACCATTTTTGTTCTCCATAGGTATTTAGAAATGGTGAATTCAGTATACCGCTATCGAGATGAATGTCTATTGTCTATTTTGCAAAATGATGATGTCATTTTTGCAAGAAATGACCTGAACGAATTTATTGTCAGTTTTATTGCAATTTTGAGATATAAATCGCCACTTTTTGTTTTTTCTTCGCTTATTTTTCTCAAATTGAATCGAATTTTCTATGCAATTCGATTTGTTTCAATTTATTTCTGCATATCAAGTGGCATGCCGTCTGTTCCAAATACTACGCCTCGTTCTTTAAGTTTTTCACAGGCTGCGTGATGAACAACACCTCGTTTGCTGACTTTGGCTTCGAGTAATCTGCGTAATGTCGCTTCGCTGACGTTGGCATGGTGGACGACTTCCATGCGT
Source organism: Acinetobacter wuhouensis (assembly GCF_001696605.3). Taxonomy (NCBI): domain Bacteria; kingdom Pseudomonadati; phylum Pseudomonadota; class Gammaproteobacteria; order Moraxellales; family Moraxellaceae; genus Acinetobacter; species Acinetobacter wuhouensis. Next base: position 3,070,331 of record NZ_CP031716.1, read on the forward strand.
ACTCCCCAAAATTTGTCGTTTGCAAAGCGGTCAAGGATTTCGGCATCTGCATCGGGGTTCATGGCAGCTGTGGCTCGAATCGCTTGATTAGGGTCAGTTAAGAAAGGTTCAAGTTCGGCTGTATTGGCTGCACCACTTGCCAAAATATAGCGGCGTTCTTCGTCGGCTTTTTGTTCGAGGGATTTTTTGGGCATAGTTACAATTTTTAATTTTACAAGTAAAAAACTCTACTTTTTATAAGTTCTTTATAAGATCTAATAACTCAAGAAAATTTATACATTCAACATTTACAGACGACAATGCACATACTCTTGGAATTTTATAGTTTGTCGGCAACGCTCCTTTATTCCCCGAATTAACAGGTTGCTTACTCTCTTCGGTTACCAATATCGCTTGTCTGATTTTCGCAGTTGCTACGCAAAATAAATCCCCTTCATCTACCCCTTTACGTAAATTATTTTTAATTTCTGCATCTGTAATACCTAATTCCATCTGAATATTTACAGCTAACTCCAAGATTTCTTGTGTAGGAGTTAGTATAACTATACCCAACCCCTTAAAATGATTATGAATTTCTTCACTTTTACTCTTCACTTCTTCAAAATTTCTTCTTGTTACTACTATTATTTCTAATTCAACTAACTCCTCGATTTGTTCCCAAAGTTGTTGAAAAACTTTTAGATCTCTTGGGAATCTCTGCCAAATATCAATAAGCGTTGAAGCATCTAAGATATAAATATCTTTACCCATAGATACTCCTTTCAATTTCTTGAATATTCTTTATTTTTACTCCATCAAGATAATTACTAGCTTTATTTAAAGTAACTAACTTACTATGTAAAGCTTCAATTACAACCCGCACATATCCATCACCAAAAATTTGTTTTGGTTCTAAAGATCTTCTTCTCGGTATGCCCTTTTGTTCTTTTACAATGCTAAATCTATTCCTCTCAAACTCTTCTTTACGATATAACCTAAAACTATCATATTCAAATTGACTAATTAAATTGAACTCCTTAAGACGTAATAATATTACATCTGGACTTACAGATAGTTTATCTGTTATAGGTTTAAGCCATTGAGCAAACCTCTCAACTTCTTCTGGTTTTTCTTTTATATCTAACTGCTTAAGCACATTGTCACTTACGAGAATATTAGCAGCTAATAGATTTGCCTCTCTTTCGATTCTTTTATCAGAGTAAATAATTTCATTCGTATCAATAATTGTTTTCTTATGCAAAAGTATATGTGCTAATTCATGGAACAAAGTAAAGACAGATAAGCTATCACTGAACTCATTATCCTTCTTAATGAAAATGAGAGGTACTTTTTCATTATAAAAACTAAAGCCAATCACAGTGCTATCATTAGGAATTTTCCATGCGCCACTGTATCCAGAACTTAGAAATACAAGAATATTTTTATCTTCTATTAGCTTTCTGTAGTCCTTAAAAGTCATTTTTTTAGAATTATCAATTCCTAACCATTTACGAATTTTTTCACCTTGCTTAGTAAGAGAGTGATTTTTCAGATCAGGACTTTGAAAATACTCAACTTCAATATCTAAATCATTTTGTAAACCTAAGTAAACTTCATGCTGAGCAATAACATTTTCAATAATTTTTTTGATTTTTAGATCTATGATTGGCATTTGAGAGTCAAACGTACGAAATTGAGGTACAAATATCTCTTTCTCTTCAATCGGCTCATTTTTAATAAAAAATAGAATGCTTTCGCCAAATAAGTCAGCCAATTTTTCAAGCTGGTTATAAGTTATTGTTGGATCTTCATTTTCTTTTAATAAGCCTTCCAACTTTTCAACTTTCACATCAATTTTTTTTGCCAAAAGCTCAACACTGACATCGTACTTAAGACGACACCATTCAATTCTATCGGGGTTAACTCTAATATATTCACTCATGATGAAATAATAGTTCTTAATGTGAACAGAGTAAATTTTTTATTTGTTTAATATGTATTTAACTGTATCGTACTTCGGTATCGAAGTACGATACATTATTTTAATTAAACATTCCCTTCCAAGAAATCCTGTGCAAAGCGTTGCAACACACCACCCGCTTCATACACATGCACTTCTTCTTCGGTATCCAAACGACAGGTTACAGGCACTTTCACGATCTCATTTTGACCATCAGCAGTCGAACGCTCGATCACCAAAGTTAAAGTCGAACGCGGCGCAATATTACCAATCACGCTATACAACTCAGTACCATCAAGCTTTAACGTCTTACGGTCTGTACCTGCTTTAAACTCAAGCGGTAATACCCCCATACCTACAAGGTTAGTACGGTGAATACGCTCAAAACCTTCTGCAACAATCACTTCAACACCAGCAAGACGCACACCTTTTGCAGCCCAGTCACGGCTAGAACCCTGACCATAATCTTTACCTGCAATGATGATCAGCGGTTGCTTACGATTCATATAAGTTTCGATCGCTTCCCACATACGCATCACTTCGCCCTCAGGCTCAACACGTGCTTTAGAACCTTGCTTGATCGTACCGTCAGAGCGAACCACCATTTCATTGAACAGTTTCGGGTTTGCAAATGTTGCACGTTGCGCAGTTAAATGGTCACCACGGTGCGTTGCGTAAGAGTTGAAGTCTTCCTCAGGCACGCCCATTTTGTGAAGATATTCACCTGCTGCCGAATCCATCAAGATCGCATTCGATGGTGACAAGTGATCTGTCGTGATATTGTCAGGAAGAATCGCAAGCGGACGCATATTCGCCAAAGTACGTGGCGCAGCCAAAGCACCTTCCCAATACGGCGGACGGCGGATATAGGTACTTTGCGGACGCCAGTCATACAATGGACTCGCAGCCTGTACACGCTCACCCAAATCAAACATTGGGATATACACTTTCTTGAACTGTTCAGGTTTAACAGCAACTTTTACCAGAGCATCAATTTCTTCGTCCGATGGCCAAATGTCTTTTAAGTAAATCGGATTACCGTCTTTGTCATTGCCCAATGAATCTGTTTCGATGTCAAAACGGATTGTTCCTGCAATCGCATACGCCACAACCAACGGTGGAGAAGCCAAGAACGCTTGCTTTGCATAAGGATGAATACGACCATCAAAGTTACGGTTACCTGACAGTACCGCAGTTGCGTACAGGTCACGGTCAATAATTTCTTGTTGAATTACAGGATCTAACGCACCTGACATACCGTTACATGTGGTACAGGCATACGCCACAATACCGAAACCAAGCTTCTCAAGATCACCCAATACGCCTGCTTCTTCAAGATACAAAGCTGCTGCTTTAGAACCTGGTGCAAATGATGATTTCACCCAAGGTTTACGCACTAAACCAAGTTCATTGGCTTTACGCGCCAACAAGCCTGCGGCAACGGTATTACGTGGATTCGAAGTATTGGTACAAGACGTAATCGCTGCAATGATCACAGCACCATCTGGCATTAAACCTTCAGCTTCTTGCGCACGAGCTGCGTCTAAATTACCTGCAATGCCTTTGGCTTTTAAATCTGCTGTTGATACACGAGCATGTGGGTTTGATGGACCTGCAATATTACGGGTTACAGTTGAAAGATCGAAACGAAGTACACGTGGATATTCCGCTTGTTTCATGTCCGATGCCCAAAGACCGATTTCTTTGGCATAGGTTTCAACAAGTTTAACCTGATCTGCTTCACGACCTGTCAGTGTTAAATAATCAATGGTGTTCTGATCAATGTAGAACATTGCCGCAGTTGCGCCATATTCAGGAGTCATGTTGGAAATCGTGGCACGATCACCCACTGACATGCTGTCTGCACCTTCACCAAAGAATTCTAAATATGCACCCACCACACGTTCTTTACGCAAGAATTCTGTCAATGCCAATACGATATCTGTTGCGGTAATGCCTGCTTGACGCTGACCAACAAATTCTACACCGATAATATCTGGAAGACGCATCCAAGATGCTCGACCCAACATTACATTTTCAGCTTCGAGTCCTCCGACACCAATTGAGATCACACCAAGCGCATCAGTATGTGGTGTATGAGAATCTGTACCTACACAAGTATCAGGGAATGCCACACCTTCACGGTTTTGCACCACTGGAGACATTTTCTCCAAGTTGATCTGGTGCATGATGCCGTTACCCGCAGGGATCACGTCGACATTTTCAAACGCAGTTTTAGTCCATTCGATGAAGTGGAAACGGTCTTCGTTACGACGGTCTTCCACAGCACGGTTTTTCTCAAATGCATCTGGGTCAAAACCACCGTATTCCACTGCCAAAGAGTGATCTACGATCAACTGGGTTGGTACAACTGGGTTTACTTTTGAAGGATCACCACCTTGGTCGGCAATCGCATCACGCAGACCTGCAAGGTCAACCAATGCAGTTTGTCCGAGAATGTCATGGCACACCACACGTGCAGGATACCAAGGAAAATCATGGTCTTGTTTACGGTTAATCAGTTCTTTTAAAGATTGTTCGAGAATGGCTGGGTCACAGCGACGGACTAACTGTTCAGCCAATACTTTTGAAGTGTATGGAAGTTTCGCGTATGCGCCTGGCTGGATGTCTTCAACGGCTTGACGCACATCGAAGTATTCGAGCTGGGTACCTTGCAGTGGTTTGCGATAATTGTTATTCATTGAATTGTGCCTCTTGCATCATTTTGTACTGCGTGTCTGATGCTCGAATAGTACACTGCCGAAAACCCATTTCCCAAATCGTTTAAATTTCATAAACTTAGATACAAAAACAGGGGTTTTGGAAATATTTAGTAACAACTTGCTCGAATTATTTTTCTTAAATGTGCATTTTTTATAAAAATAGCGGAAAATAAGGCTAATTCTTTAGTATTAGATTTAAATTGGATGAATATTTCATGAGCAATTTAGCGTTCTCCTCTTTCACGTTAATCGGTGTCGATGCACAAAAATTCCTGCAAGGACAAGTGACTGTAAATGCAGAAGCTTTGGCTGAAAATGTATCGCAATACACTGCAATTTGTGATTTGAAAGGTCGTATTCATTTTGGTTTATGGTTAAAAAAACGTAATCCTGAAGAATTTGAAATCGTGACCACGCAAGATCAAGCGGAAGAATTTGCCAAACATATTAAAAAATATGGTGCATTTTCCAAGATGAAACTTGAGCAAATTGGTGCTGTTTTTCCGACTGTAAATGGCACGACAACTGACTTTTCTGACAGTGAAACTGATATTTCTACTTGGGAAATTGCTGCGATTCAGAATGGTCAAGCTTATATTAATCAAGCGATTGAAGGTTTATTCCAACCACAAGAGTTACGTTTCCATCAACGTGGTGCTGTGAATTATGACAAGGGTTGTTACTTGGGTCAGGAAGTGATTGCACGTCTTTGGTTTAAGGCAAAACCGAAAGCGTGGTTACATGTGGTTCAGGGTTCAGGTGATGTTCCTGCACAAGGTGAACAGTTGAATAAAGGCGTGCAAGTGGTGAATAGCACTGCTTTTGAAAATGGTTTTATTGCGCTTGTGGTTGCTCGTCCTGAGGCTTTGGCTGAGCTTGAAGTGACTGTTTTAGACTTGCCTGAAAGTTTAAGTGGTGATGTGGCAAGACCGCAGTAAATTTATTTTTATATAAAGGTAACCACCAATCTTTGGTTACCTTTTATCTCCTTTCCAATTTAAATTTATAATAAAACAATAAAATTCATTATTTTTAATTGACCGTTTTTTAACTATACTGTTTCAAAATTATTGAACAATAAATATTATCATGTCAACTCAAACACATTTTAAAGACCCAAAACATAAAATCTTCGCGTTGTATTACGGCATTTTTGCAGTACTTGGTATCATCTTATTAAGTTATCAACTACTCTCTATTTCTTTATCTATCATTGTTTTTATTCTTGTTTTTATACTTTATGCTCAACTCGTTTTTATGCTTATTGGCGCTATTAAATATTGGAAACTGGAAGTCACTGGTTTAAAAATCTTATTTTGGATCAGCTTGAGCCTTGTCCCTCTTTTTATTACTCCATTAATTACTTACATTCCCAAAGTAACTTCGGGGCTGTTTTTTTATATACAAAGTTCTTTTGGAGCAACTGGAGTAGGCTTTGACTTTCACATTGCTTATGATACTCGACTCACGCTTTTGAACCACTCAGCATGGGGTTTTGGACTGAATATCATTGAATTTTTTATATGGATTCGATTTAAACATATTGCAGAAATCAACCATATTTCTATTCCACCTTTTAAAAATGAAGATTTAGAACTTAAAATTTATGATTAAAAAGGCAAAAATTATGACTTTTCGTTCTCTTATGAGAGCTCTTAAAAGTGTGGAAAGAATTAGACCTAAGTAATAAAAACTTGGGCTTTTTCTTATTTCTGTTTAAAATCTTTAAGAATATCTAAAAATTTATGATAAAAATGCAACTATTAAAATATTCACTATTTCAAAATTTCTTCGTTTTCATTTTCACTCTATTGTTCAATGTAAGTACCTACGCCCTGTCGCCTGAGCTTTTACAGCAACTTCAACAAGAAAATATAGTCGATACTACTTCAGGTCTTGCTCCACAAGAGATCCAATTACTTAAGTCTCAAAATGAAAAGCTTGAGAATGAACGTCATGTTTCGGTAAAAATACTCATCTTAAATGATGCATCAAAACAGATTGATGACCCAAAGCAATTAGATGAAATTTCAGACCAAATTAAAAGTTCAGAACCTAATATCGAAGATCATATCTTCATTTTAATTGGTAAAAAAGATCATATTAACCGCGTAATTTTAAATCATGATAATAAAAATATAGTCAACGAAACTCATGAATATGGAAACTATATTAGCCATAACAATAAGCTTACACCAATCGAATACATCATTTTAGAACCACTTTTAAAAGAAAATAAATTGTACCCAGCCTTACAAGCATCTCAAACATATATAGAGGAAATTTCACTAAAACAGCAACCTAGCTATGAGACGTTTTATTACGGCAAAAAACGCTATGAAGACAGCCTACAGGCGTACTACATTTTTTATATCAGTGGAACTTTCGTTTTTTTGTTTTTCAGTATTGCACTGTGCCGATTTCTTTATCAAAGCTTCCAAAATCATGCAGATTTGGTCAATAAAGCCCAGAAAATGCACAATTTAAATCTTTCTTCCACTAGCATGAATAAGTCTAAAATTTACATTTTTTCAGCCGTTTACTTAACATTTCACATACTCCTAAGCATTACACTCAGTGCTTACTACTTAGACTTAAATTTTTTATTTCTATTGATTAGCAATATCGCTATCTTGTTATTTTATTTATCAATACTTTGGTTTTCGTCACCAAAGACATTAGACGAAATTTTCAGTTTTAAGAAAGTATTAGGCACTACTGGGGTTATTTTTCTAATTACCATTATCTTTACTCTTTTACCAGCGAGTAGTTTAGGTCTCTATTTCGTATTTATAAGTTTTATGATTATTGTTTCTTATTTTTACAACAAACTTATTTCATCTATTCTAAAGTATTTATTTAAGGTCGATAACTTTGATTTTCATTCAATGTATTGAAGATACGGAGATCCATGTAACTTACGCAATTGATTATTTTAAATTAAACAAAATTCGGATAAACCATCCTTATGCAACATGATTATAAAACACTGTATCAGCAGTTCATTCTTTTTACCTGCACTTTACTGCTCAGTGTCATCAGTCATGCCCTATCGCCTGAGCTTTTAAAACAACTTAAAAAAGAAAATATAGTCGATACCACACTGACGCTTTCGGACAATCAAATTGCTAAATTGAAAAGTCAAAATAAGCAACTCTACCAAGAGAAGAAAATTGATCTTAAAATTCTTATGATACCTTCTACAAATGGCTTATCTATTGAACAGTATGCAAATGAAGTTTTTAATACACTTAAAATTGGTAATCAGAAGCTCGATAATGGTCTACTTTTAGTTGTTGCGAAAAATGACCATAAAATGCGTTTTGAAGTGGGTTATGGTTTAGAAGGTGATTTTCCAGATATTCAAGCAGGACGAATGATTCGTAATACCCTTGCACCAAATTTTAAAAATAATGATTATTATCAAGGTTTTTATCAGGTACAACAGTCTCTTTTAAAACTCGATATTTTATTTAGCAACACTCTAGATAAGCAAAAAAATATACTGACGACTTTCAATTTTTATGTGCAATTATTTTTATCCATTTTACTCTGTATTCCATTATATTGGCTGTATACAAGAGCAACTGTGAATTGGGGAACCAGTGCAGGATTCGGTATATTTACAGCATGTTTAGTTTTTGAGATATTTATACATATATTTATTTTTTCTTATTTGCAGACACCCAAAATTGCTTTTTTTATTTGCTCACTCATTCCACTTTATGCACCTTTATTAGTACTTATATTTTTACCCAAAAATCAAAATCATAAATTGCTCAAATCTATTTTATATAGTTTACCTCTACAGATTTTTTCAATATTGGGATTGGGGATCTTTTACTATGTAGACTTTTTCCCAAAAGCTGCACTCGTTTTACTTCAAGGTTTAGCCATCATTTTTATCTTAATTTTTTTACGCTATCTACAATTTTTATACCGCTTTCATCATCATACTGAAAATGCTTACCTCACTTCATTTTATAATCAATATCTAAAAGAAAAAGAACGTCAACAAGCGATTGATGAAGAATTTAAACGAACCAATGTAGCAAATCATTCAAACGATTCTTCCTCAAGTAGCTCATCATCTAGTAGCAATAGTTCAAGTAACTCAAGTAGTAGTTCATCATCAAGCAATGATCGAGATTCAGGCGGAAGTTCTGGCGGTGGCGGAGCATCAGGGAGTTGGTAATGAACAAGTTTATCTATACATTAATTCTTCTTTGTATCACAACACTCAGTCATGCCCTGTCACCTGAGCTTTTAAAACAACTTAAAAAAGGAAATATAGTCGATACCACACAGACGCTTTCTGACAATCAAATTGCTGAAATAAAAAGTCAAAATGAGTATTTATATCAAGAAAAGAAAATTGATTTAAAAATCCTCATGGTGCCATCCACAGAAGGTGCTTCAATTGAACAATATGCTGAGAAAGTCTTTAATACAATTAAAATAGGAAATAAAAAACTCAATAATGGTCTGCTTTTAGTCATCGCCAAAGATGATCGTAAAATGCGTTTTGAAGTCGGTTATGGTTTAGAAGGTGAGATTACTGATATTCAAGCAGGACGAATCATTCGCCATATACTTGCACCAAATTTTAAAAATAATGATTACTATTATGGAATAATTGCCGCACAACAAAGCATTGCACAATTAAGTGAAGGCTTTGTAATTACCGATAATGGTGGATATAGAGACAATCAACTAGAGCATGCGATCTTTATCTTCAAGACAAGTGTTAAATTATTATTTGGTATTTTGATCGTTTGGCTGTGGTTTTACGCCTTCAATAACACGGCTGGAAGTCGTGATGCTCGACAAGGGGTCGCATTTTTTGTCACCCTATTTTTCAGTCTTTTTTGGACTATTTTTTTAAACGTAATTTTTGATCTTGGTTTTTGGTCTTTCATTGGCTTAAGTTTCTTATCAGCATTTTTCAGCGCAAGTATTTTTCCAAAATATCATCAGCATCCTCGATTCAATCGCATTGTATTGATTTCATTAACTGTTATATTTTCAATCACATTCATTTATTTGATATTCTGCTATTTATTCAAATCACAAAAAGGAGCTGTCTCAGAAGATTTTTCAAATATTTTATCTTTTGCACTTTCCTTTGTTCCAACTATTTTGATGGTCGTTGTTGGAATGTTTATCAGTAATAAATTATTTTCAAATAAGAAAGAAGATCCCAAACGACTTCCAGACCCATTTCCAAACACTTCTCCGAGTTCCAATACAACAGATCGTTCTTCATCGAATCGCTCATCATCTAGCAATAGTTCAAGTCATTCTTCGAGCAGTTCATCATCAAGCAATGACCGTGATTCAGGCGGAAGTTCTGGCGGTGGCGGAGCATCAGGGAGTTGGTAATGAATAAGTTTATCTATGCTTTTATTCTTCTTTGTATCACAACACTCAGTCATGCCCTGCCACCTGAGCTTTTACAGCGACTAAAAAATGAGAATATCGTTGATACAACGTCGACGTTGGATCAAACTCAGATTGAAAAACTTAAACAAAATAATGAGGCTATTTTCAAACAAGAAAATATTGATCTGAAAATTTTGATGATTCCCTCTTTAGCGGGTGAGTCGATTGAACACACTGCCTTAGAAGTCTTCAATACCATTAAAATTGGCAATGAAAAACAGGACAATGGTGTATTACTGCTCATCGCAAAAAATGACCGAAAAATGCGAATTGAAGTCGGTTATGGCTTAGAAGGCAAAATTACCGATATTCAATCTGGACGAATTATCCGCAATACACTCGCGCCGAATTTTAAAAATGATGATTACTATACAGGCATTGCACTTGCACAAAATCAGCTAGGTCAAATACCAGACCTAGATATTTCACTTCCTCAAACTGTAGAAAATCTGCAACAAAATCAAAATGAAGAATTAGAGACTCCATCTGAGAACAATTATGTCTATGTGAGCTCAAACAATGAAAATCCAGATACGATTTATTTAGACCAACCATCAAAACATTTCATGAATTACTTCATCGTACTGCTGTGGAATGTCATGGTCAGTGCGATCATCGTGATTTATTTTGCACCGATTTACCAAACACTCAAACAACGCAATATCAAAATACAAGGCATGTCTTTGTTTATGATCATTTTTATGCCCATTCATCATTTATTTAGTTGGATCGTGACTGGCTTAAATTTCTTCTTACTTTTCGGTTTGTATGCACTTGTGCTTTGGCTAGTTGCTAAGTTCAACCAACACTGGGGTATTTATCAGCATTTCAAATCTCGCTCTTTTTCTAAAAAAGGAGCATTAAAATACGCCAGTTTCTTTATCATGATTCCACTCGGATTATCTTTCTTTCTTCCCAATACATTTATTCCAGTGGCTTTATTTTTCTCTTTTTGTCCTTTCTTACTATTTTTTCTATGGGCAATTATTGCCATAATCGCAAAACCTTATAAAGCGTATTATCCACCTGAATACCAAGAATGGTTTAAAGATGCCCCACCGAGCTCAAGCAATTCTTCATCATCTTCAAGCAGTTCATCCTCTAGCTCTAGTTCATCGAGCAGTAGCTCTTCGTCTAGTTCAAGCTCGTCTTCGAGTAGTAGTCGAAGCTCAGGTGGCGGTTCTGGTGGTGGCGGAGCATCAGGCGGTTGGTAAATAAACAGGGTTCAATAGGTTTTGATGCAACTCAAAACCCATGAAAAAGTTTATTCATATCCTTACAGACATAATCTTTAAAATGGTAAGCACGCGCATGTTTGGCATCAAACTTTGCCGTTAAATCGCCCTTTTGAAAAACATAAACCCGATCGTCTTTACTCACCAAAAATTCTGCACCTAGTTTCATCAATAAAGCATCGATTTTATCTTGATCTGCAATACTGTCATCGGCTACAACTTTGTCATAATTACGTTTAATGCTTTTGATAAACATGTGATTGCTCGTACTGTGGGTTGAATAAATTAGAGGGTGCGATTTAAGCAGAAATACAGAGAAAAACCTATATTTTGCATGCTTATTTTATGATTTTCATCCGCTAAAACGATGACAAGTACCAAATCAAAGGATGATCACTTAACTTGATTGAATTTTCAAATACTTAACAATTACATAAGCACATCATTTTTAAATTGGTATTTAGCTCAATTCAGTTTATAAACGATACAACAATCCTAAAAATAAACTTAGATTATGATTTACAACGTGCATCACTTACATTGCGGAACCATGTGTCCTGTTTGCGCCCCACTTTATGGGCAAAAAGGCTTTTATGGGAAAATGGTCTGTCATTGCTTATTGATCGAAACAGATAAAGGGCTGGTTTTGGTCGATACGGGTTTTGGTATGCAAGATTATTTGCATCCTCAAGCACGTTTAGGCAAACTTTTTTCAAAAGTGAGCGCCATTCAATCTGACTTTAATCTCACGGCAATTTCACAAATCCAAAAACTTGGCTTTAAACCATCCGATGTTAAACATATTTTGGTCAGCCATTTAGATCTTGATCATGCAGGTGGAATTTCAGATTTTCCGCAAGCCACTATTCACATTTTATCCAGTGAATATAATGCCGCGCAAAAAATATCGGTCATGAACAAATTACGTTATCGACCACAACAATTTAAAAATCACCGCTATTGGAATTTTCTAGAACCTCGAAATGGTGAAGCTTGGTTTAACTTTCACAAGGTACAGGGTTTTAATATTTTCAATGATGAAATTTTACTGATTCCACTGTTAGGACACACCGCAGGACATTGTGGTATTGCCATTAAACAACAAACGGGATGGTTATTTTTCTGTGGCGATGCATATTACAGTCACTTAGAACTTGACCGTAAGAATAAGTTACCGCTTTTAGATAAACTTGAATTTGCCTTTGCTGAAAATAATTCTCTACGCTTAAAGACATTGTCTGAAATTCAAAACCTTGCACAAACAGAACCTCAAATCGACATCATCTGTGCTCATGATCCTACCGACTTAGAACGATATATTCAAAATGCTTAAATCTTCATTATTACGCTACACCATCATATTATCAGCCAGTGTACAACTCACAGCATGTATCACGACCTCTGCACTTCCTGACCATGAACGTCCACAACAATGGGGCACACTGGTTAATCAGCAACATAATTTTTATCGCATCAGTGACACCGTATTTCGGAGTGAACAACCCAATGCTGAGATTATTCCTGAGCTGAGAAAGCATGATATTGATGTGGTGATTAATTTAAGAAGTCGCGATAAAGATAAAACCGTTCTTTCACAGCAAAATTTTCAATTGGTACATGTCCCCATTCATACTTGGGCACTGGATCGTAATGATCTGCTGTCGGTGATGAAAACCATCAAAACTGCGAAAAGTAAAAACCAGAAAGTCTTAATTCATTGCTATCACGGTTCTGATCGTACAGGTGCAAGTGTGGCGATGTATCGGATTATTTTCGAAAATTGGTCGACGCAGGATGCTCTGAATGAAATGAAACACGGCGGCTATGGTTTTCATCCAATCTGGGTCAATATTGAAAAACAATTTAGCCCTGAAAATATTCAATGGATTCGCCAACAACTCGCAATCTAAGGCTCAAATACAAAAAAGCCTCTTTCAGAAAAAGAGGCTTTTGGGGTCACTCAATGAGAATTAACGGCGATCTAAAGGTGTCCATTCATTCACCCAAGCCGATTTCATACCTAAACTCGCATCAGAATTAATTTTCTTACGCATTGCATCAGCGGCTTCACGATCTTTCGATGGACCGACCATGATACGAATCCCCTTCGATGTTGGGCTCTTGGTCACCTTATAGCCTTTGGCACGTAATTTTGCAGCAACAGCATCAGCATTGGCTTCATTGGCAGCCAGTGCCACCTGAACCATCCATTGCTTATCGCCATTTTCCAATAAATCACGTGCTTTATCCGCTTCAGCCTTTTTCTTCTCGGCTTCTTGAGCTTTACGTTTTTTCTCAGCGGCTTCATCAGCAGCTTTTTTATCTGCTGCTTTCTTTTCAGCAGCTTTCTTCTCTGCCTCAGTTTTACGCTGTTCTTCAGCTTTACGTTTCTTTTCTTCTGCTGCTTTTTTCTCTGCATCTGCGGTAGCTTGACGCTTCTGCTCAGCTAACTTTTTTTCAGCATCAGCTTTTTGTTTGGCTTGTGCATTTTGCTGTTCAAGTTTTTTCTGTTCTGCTGCTTTTTGTTGCGCTTTGGTTTTTTCATCCTGAACGAGTTCAGGTGGAATGTCTGTACCTTCTTGAGCAGCAGCACCACGTCTTGCATTGGCAGCCGCATATTCTTCGGCAGCTTTACGTGCTGCTTCCGCTTCCGCCTGTTGCTGCATACGTAAGAATTCGGCAGCTTTGGCTTCTTGTTCAGCCACAGCTTTTTCACGGGCACGTTTTTGCTCTTCAAGCAAACGTTTTTCCGTTGCGACATCTACTGTTAATGGTTGTAACTGTACGGGTGCACCCGCAGGTTCAACCTTTTTCGGCTGTACTTGCCCAGCCTGTGGTGCCGTTTGATTTTGGTGAATTTCTTCTTTGCCTTTGAGAAGCAATGCTGCCAATAAAACGCCACCACTCAATAAAACAACACCGCCCATCCAGCGTTGTTTGTTATTCATTGACATTCTTCTAAATACTCCCAGACCGCTTCTAAGGTATGAAACGAACCACACACCAAAATCAGCTGATTATTATTGGTTTCTGCAAGCGCTGATTTAAATGCTGCTTGTACACTATTAAATTGTTCAACTGTCTCACCCTGCAAAGCAGCTTGCAATTGCTCCATTGATGCTGCACGAGGCACAGTGAGTGGTGCAATTTTCCACTTTAATACAGTATTTTTCAATAACTTGACCACAGAATCTATATCCTTGTCAGACAGCATTGAAAAAACAGTGATAACTTCTGTGTACTGTTTATTGTATTCTAAGAATTTTCGCAATTGCTTTAACAAAAAATCAACACCATGCGGATTGTGTCCCGCATCAAAAATAACAGTTTTTTCTTGTGTTTTTTTGAATTTATCTTGAATTGTTCGTATTTCAAAACGCCCTTGTAACTGCGCATTTTGAATTCCTTGAGCAATGGATTGCTGTGAAACTTTTAACCCACTCACTAAAATTGCAGCCACAGCAGTCGAAATATTTTCAATTGCCAAACGACCCAATGGTAATTTTAAAGTTACACCAGAACCCGCAAAGTCCCACGTTTGACCATCACTTGAATCTTTGTAGAAATAATCACGATTTACGGCATATAGTTTTGCACTACATTCATTCGCTTTATTTTGAATGGCTTGTGGAAGTTCCTGAACACCGCCAAAAACTACAGGAATATTGGGGCGAATAATCCCTGCTTTTTCAAAAGCAATTTTTTCAATGGTATCACCGAGCCAATCGGTATGATCTAAGCCAATGTTGGTAATGACTGCGACATCTGGATCAATCACATTGACCACATCTAGACGACCGCCTAAACCAACTTCAAGTACCCAAACATCACATTGTTTTTGTTTAAAAATGACAAATGCAGCCAGTGTCGTGGCTTCAAAAAAAGATAGGGATAAATCACAGATACGACGTGCTTGATCGACTTGAACAAAGGCATCCATTAAGGTTTGATCATCAACCTCTTGCCCTGCCAGTTTGACACGTTCATTAAAACGATAAATATGCGGTGACTGATATAAGCCAACATTAAACCCTTGCGCATTGAGGATCGCAGCAAGCGTTGTTGTCGTTGAGCCTTTACCATTGGTTCCAGCAACCGTTAAAACCTTTGCATTGGGCTTCATGACACCCAATTGTTCAGCCACAGGAATGACGCGCTCTAAGCCTAAATCAATCCCTGTAACGTGAACATGGCTCCAATAATCGAGCCATGTTTGTAAATCATCAGTATTTAATGGTGCTGTTTGGTTGTTCAAGGCAAATTCATCAGTTTCGCTACAATACGATATACAGTATCACGTAATGCATGACGATGGACAATTTGATCGACTACACCATGATCAAGCAAGAATTCTGCACGTTGGAACGGTTCTTCCAGTTTTTCACGTACAGTTTGTTCGATCACGCGCTTACCTGCGAAACCGATCATTGCTTTAGGTTCTGCAATATGTACATCACCGAGCATTGCCAATGATGCGGTTACACCACCGTACACAGGATGAGTTAACACCACGATATAAGGTAAATGTGCATCTTTCATTTTTTGAATCGCGGCAGAAGTACGTGCCATTTGCATCAAAGACAACATGCCTTCTTGCATACGTGCACCGCCAGAAGCAGCAAAACAAATTAAAGGTTGCTTGTCTTTAATGGCTTTTTCCGCAGCTTGGACAAAACGGTCACCAACTACAGTACCCATAGAACCGCCCATGAAGTCAAATTCAAAGGCACATGCAACCATAGAAATATTTTTAACCTGTCCTTGCATCACGACAAGTGCTTCAGTTTCACCTGTTTTTTCCTGCGCTTCTTTCATACGCTCTGGATAAGGTCGGCTGTCGACAAACTTTAATGGATCTTTAGCTAAAAACTGTTGACCCAATTCAGAACTAACATTGTCAAAGAACCAATTTAAACGATCACGTGCTTTCATTTTCAAATGTTCATCACATGATGGACAAACATAGGCATTGAAAGACATCGCAGTACGCGTCACGAGTGCATGACATTCAGGGCACTCAATGGTCGGTTCAGTAAACGTCGCTTTAAGTGTCTGTTGTTGGTCAGGCATATGAATGCCTGGAACTGTGCGATCTGTCCACGGCGTGGTTGCGCTGAGGATTTTCCCTGATTTCACTTCTTGATTCATACTAACTCATCGAGCGCTGCTCGAAGCTCCTTGACTTTATTCACCGCGGCTTCAGCGGCTTGTTCTGGTGCAAGATTTGCAAATGGTTTGACAAAAGCACTACCGACAATCACAGCATCGGCAACTTGACCCACTGCTTTTGCAGAAGCCGCATCACTGATTCCAAAACCAACACCGACAGGAATATCTGTCACTTGTTTGATTTTTTCAATACGTGCTGCCACTTCAGTGGTATCCAATGTTGCTGCACCGGTTACACCTTTTAATGACACATAGTAAATAAAACCACTGGCTTGATTCACCACATGTTGAATACGCTCATCAGTCGATGTTGGTGCAAGCAAGAAAATTTGATTCATATCGTACTTTTGTAAGACTGCATCTAAATCTTTTGCTTCTTCTGGTGGTAAATCCACAAGAAGTACACCATCCACACCACAGTCATTCGCATAAGCCACAAACTTTTCATAACCAATCACTTCAACAGGATTTAAATAGCCCATTAAAACAACAGGTGTTGTGGTATCTTTTTGACGAAATTCTTTGACCATATTCAAAGCATCAAGTGTATTGGTACCTGCTGCGAGCGCACGCTCTGCTGCAAGTGCAATCACTGGACCATCTGCCATTGGATCGGAAAATGGTAATCCAAGTTCTACAACGTCAACGCCCGCTTCAACCATTTGATGTAACAACGGTACAGTTACATGTGGTTGAGGATCACCCGCCATAACATAAGAAACCAAAGCCTTACGCTGTTGAGATTTAAGCTGTGCAAAACGAGTGGCTAAACGTGACATAGGGTTGTACATTCCTTGAATTGTTTAAACTTGAGGAGTTTTAGATGAATAAATTGTTTGGAAGACTTTAGAATACATTGACTTATTCTTTTCATCATCCAAATGTATAAATACAAAACATCGCCCAGCATTGTAACGCTATTTTTTACCCAAAGGATAGAGTCACATGAACGCCGAAACGTATCTGTTTTATATCACAACTCTGCATCAAAAATCATAAAACAACCCACGGGTACATTTAGCGCTATTTTCAAAAACAGAACAATGATCAAAGCTACCTATTTTCAAGCATTAAACAAAGTGAGTTATTTTAAATAAAATAAATATAAATCATGTATATACAATAAAATCATTCGATTAAAATATGATGCTTATTTTTCTAAAAATTGCAAAAGCTATTTATTCTCATTGCCATCGAAGGATTTATTTCAGGCAAAATAGAAAATTAAGCAACTGATGTTACGCAGAAAGTATATTTTAGGACACGCCTACTTTTAAGGTTTGAGTGGCTCATTATCGTCGATGAATATCACTAAACAATTGGTGATTGTGATTTCAAATTAGTAGTGCTATCGCGTTAGGCGACAGGGATGTCGCCGTTGGACATGAGGAATATATTCCGAGGACAGGAGATCTTGCGAAGCTTTGCTTTTCATATCCAACAAGGGATTTTGATTACCTTACGGAATATATTCCTCATCCTTCAAAGTGACAAACGCCTACTCAAAGCAATTCAAACTTTGCAAGGCAGATGGGGCTGTGCTAGATTAAGAATATTATTATAAAAATTTTGAGCACTCTCAGTTTTAGACGTAGTTTAAATGCGTAATATCAATTTTTAATAAACCTATTTATTTCAACTGCTGTTTTTTCTGCAACAAAGTCTGCCCACTAAACGCTTTATACGCTCTCGCCAAAGCAGACTGATCCGAATACCCCAACCGCATCGCAATATCAGTCAATTGCACATGACTTTCCAATAACTGCTCACAACGCTTCATCCTTTCAACTTCAACAATCTTTTTAAATGAGCTGTCTAATTCACTTAATTGACGCTGTAAAGTACGGGTTGAAATATGTAATTCCTGTGCAATATCTTCAATTTTCGGCGCCTGTTCTTTGAGTTTTAAATATTCAGCCACAATCAAATGTAACTTATCGACCAATGTTTCATACTTTTGCTTAGATGCAATCGCTTCCTCAGCTTGTCTCACCAGAAGTTGCATCAAAGACGGATCCGCTTGCTGGATTTTAAGATTTAAGCCCTCTAAACCCAAAACAAAACGATACTCAGGCTGATTAAACAACACCTCACAATTGTAAAACTTTTGATAATGGTAAATCGCCTTTTGCGGTGGATGCGCAAAATGCACACTCAACAATGGAAATTGATCTGCGGGAACAATTTTACGTGCCAAATGCATCATCAACGCATTGGTAAACTCATTGATTAAAATATAGCGTTCATGATGAAAAGGCCAAATCAAGTGAACATCTGTCCCTTGTTGCACCATTTGCATCGGAATAATTTCATCCCCATCGATCACTAAACGGCTAAATCGCAACACATTTTGCAGTGCTTCAGCAACAGTCGTACTCCGCGAAGCCATATAGCCCAACACACCAAAATGCTGAGGGCGTACATATTCCGCAATTTCAAAAACCAATTGTGGACAATCCAAAGCCTGTTTGGTCTTTTCCATCAGCTGATGGAAGAATAAATAAGAAGATTGGGTATCTATAGGCAGGGATAAAATTTCAAGTAAGCGTGTTTTTTCATCAACATTGAGAAAATCAAGTGTCACGATTTCCATTCCTCGTTCAGACACAAACATCTGCCAAAGATGAAAATAACCATTCGGAATCTGTAAATCTTGCATTTTCCTACACTCTTTTAATTCTTAGGATCAATTTATCGTACTGATCATTTTGACATTACACATTTTCATTCTGTCGTAAAATGTATAAAAATTGGCAACATCTGTCAAAACAAACTTGTAAATAAGCGACATACTGAAATCATCTAAAGTGATGCAAGTAAAACAAAATGAATGCATTAGTGAAATATCAAGTTGATCCTGTGGTTCGCACCAAGCTCAACTTTAAACTAGAAGAAGTACCACGCTTCTGGTTCGGTGGTGATCCATTCCGTACTCGATTATTTGACGCACTCAGCCTGACCTTTCCAGATGGTGAGCGTTACTTTATCGAAAGTGTGCGTTTATTTCGTGACAAAATCACTGATCCTGATTTGCAACAACGTGTTGCCGATTTTATTCGTCAAGAAGCACAGCATGGCATTGCCCATGACAAAATGAATCAAGTCATGAAAGACCAAGGCATGCCTGTTGATCAATTCATTACTTTTTTACATAAAATTTTTAAATTTGAACTGACGCAACGTTCGCCACAATACAACATTGCCATGACTGCTGCGGCTGAACATTTGACTGCATTAATGGCAGATACTTTTTACAGTAAAAAAGAAACCTTAGCTGAAGCCCATCCTTATGTCCGTGCGCTACTCGCTTGGCATTCTATTGAAGAAATGGAACATCGTGATGTGGCATTTGATGTGATGAAACAAGTCGGTGAAGTTCCGGAAAATTTAAGAAAGTTCACCTTGGCTTTTACCACATTTATGATGATTAATTTCACACTCTACCGTGCCAATGTCATGTTAAGGCATGATGGTTTTAGTCGTATAGAACGCTTGAAAATGGCAGCCAAAGGCTTGCCGTGGTTCTTTGGCCAGAAAGGGATTTTTTCTGCCATGAAAACTGAATATATGGATTGGTTTAAAAAAGATTTTCATCCAAGTCAGCACCCTATTATCCGTCAATACCAAGTTTGGGTGGATACCATGGCAGAAACCAATGATCCAATCCAAGCGGGTGAAGCATTTTGGCAAGCAGGTTTATAACAACTCAATGATATAAATCATAAAGCTTGGTTTGAATTTTGAATAATTGCGAGAAATAAAACAATGAATGCATATGTAAAAGGAAAAAATGAACAACATCAGGTTGATCCTGTTGTTCGTAGCAACCTCGATTTTAAATTAAATGAAGTGCCCCGCTTTTGGTTCAATAATGATCCATTCCGCACTCGAATGTTTGATGCTCTAAGCCTGACCTTTCCCGTCGGTGAGCGCTATTTCATTCAAAGTGTTCGTGCGCTTCGTGACAAAATTACCGATGCTGACTTACAACAGAGTGTTTCAGATTTTATTAAACAAGAAGCGCAACACGGTATTGCCCATGACAAAATGAATGAGGAAATGCAACGCCAAGGCATGCCTGTTGATCAATTTGTTAAATTCATGAGTGCTCATTTTGATCATATTTTAAAAAATCGATCTAAGCAGTACAACATCGCCATGACCGCTGCAGCTGAACATTTAACAGCGCTGATGGCTGAAACCTTTTACAGTAAAAAAGAAACTTTAGCGGAAGTCCATCCCTTTGTTCGCGCGTTGTTTGCTTGGCATGCCATTGAAGAAATGGAACATCGTGATGTCGCTTTTGATGTCATGCAAGAAGTTGGTGAAGTACCTGAATATTTAAGAAAGTTTGCCTTGGCATTTACCACGGTACTGATGTTTGGTTTTACCTTTTATCGTACCAATGTCATGCTAGGCTATGACGGTTTTACTCGCTTACAACGTGCAAAAATGGCAATAAAAGGTTTACCTTGGTTCTTTGGCAAAGACGGAAAATTATCCGCTATGCGTGAGCAATATATGGATTGGTTCAAACCTGACTTTCACCCGAGCCAGCATCCTGTCATTCGCCAGTATAAAGTTTGGGTGGACACTTTGGCAGAAACCGATGACCCGATCGCAGCAGGTGAAGCGTTTTGGAAAGCTGCGCTTTAATCAAATCAAAATATTAGAACAACATTACCACTTGGCATAATGTTGTTCTAATAAACCATACTCATGATTTAACTGAATAATCTCACCATTTTCCATCTCTATTGAGCCACTAATTCGTGATTGCCACTGACTAAATTGACTACCAATTAATCTCAGATTTAAATTTTCAAATCTCCGCCAACCTGTTTCGACCGTTAGATTTAATCGCTGATCCAAAGAGCGAATTGACCAAACATTATTGTCTATCTTTTCAAATAATACGTCTGCGATTGCAAACAATTGACCATTCACCCAAAGACAATTTTCATTACCAAAACTTTCATTGACACCCGAAGCAAGGTTTAACCCAATCCGATGACCATTTTGATCCCAAAAATTACACGACAACCAAAACCATGCCGTTTCTGGTCTTAAAAAGCCACAAGTATCATCTAATGAAGCTAAAGTTTTCTCATTAAAATGAATGATCTCTTTATTTTTATTAATAAAAAAACCTTCCACAGCTAATGTTGTTTTCTTCTGCGTATATGTCCAACCATTGATGCCATTTGGACTACATAAACTTAATGGCTCAGTGCCTGCACAAAAAATTCGTGCTTTAAGTTGTACCTCTCCATGACGTGTCGCTTGTATATAACGCACACCATTGGCATGTTGTATTTCAAATTCAAAAGGAGATTTACTAAAATAACTATGGCTATACTGTGGTTGTTCATCCAAAACTGTACCACGACCTAAAACCGTATTGGCATTCCACTCTAAAACTTCATTATTTTCATGATTATAGCTATAAATAAAACCATGCCCTGCCCAACCAATATCAGCAATAGCGATACCAATCGAGTAATGTTCATGCTGAATGCTACAAAATTTAAATTTCTTATATTTTAGCTGCTTGCGCCAACCTGTTAAGGTCTTTCCATAAGGGGTTTTATAAATATATTGATCTACGCCAATCACAGATGGAAGCTCCTTGAAACGCCCATAACGTGGTTGACCATTACTTTGTATTAAATCCATGTGAATTCCCAATCCTTTATTTAAGGGAAATTATTAGACTTTAGTCGATCTTTTGATTATTACTATTTTTAGCTATTTAGCAACATCCTGATCACTCAAAATATATCATGTTAAATAATTATTCTAGGATTTCCCCCAATCACCATGAAATGAATAAAAGTACAACTATGACAATACATTCAATAATCAAAAAAAAGAAAAGAGGCTTTTGCCTCTTTTCTTTTATCTACTTTTTTAAATTCATCTATTCAATTGCCACTTTAAAATTGATTCAAATGTCTTAATCAATTTTTCCACGTGAAACAGCATCTTTCAGCTTTTGTGGCGCTTTGAAACGCTCACCGTATTTGGCTTCAAGCTCATTGGCACGTGCTAAAGCTTTGTCTAAACCATATTGGTTTAAGAACTGAATCGCACCACCTGTCCACGGCGCAAAACCAATCCCGAAGATCGAACCGATATTGGCATCGACCACAGACTCAAGGACATTTTCTTCATAACAACGTAAAGTGTCGAGTGATTGAACAAACAAGATACGGTCAATCATTTCCTGTTCAGAAATATCAACATCCTGTTTCCAGTGGCTCAAACCATCCCAAAGATGTTTTTTACCACCTTCTGGATAATCATAGAATCCTGAACCCGCGGCTTTACCTTTACGTCCAAATTCATGGATCATGGTTTTCAGTACATCTTCAGCTGGAGAATGTGGCAAGTCTTTACCTTCAGCTTGCAGAGCCTTGCGAGTCTCATTGGTCACATGCTCAGATAAAGTCAATGCAACTTCATCCTGAATTGCCAATGGTCCAACTGGCATACCCGCTTTAAGTGCTGCCATTTCGATACGTGCAGGGTGTACGCCTTCTGCAAGTAAACGTAGACCTTCATTCACAAATGTACCGAATACACGGCTGGTGAAGAAACCACGGCTGTCATTCACCACGATTGGTGTTTTACCAATTTGCTGAACATAATCGTAAGCTTTGGCTAAAGTTTCAGCAGAGGTATTTTGTCCTTTGATGATTTCAACCAAAGGCATTTTGTCGACAGGGCTGAAGAAGTGTAAACCGATGAAGTTTTTGTCATCTTTAGAGGCTTTTGCTAAACCTGTGATTGGCAATGTCGAAGTATTTGATGCAAATACACCACCATCAGCAAGGAATGCTTCTGCTTCTTGGGTGACTTTGGCTTTGAGTTCCTGATTTTCAAATACTGCTTCGATAATCAAATCACAGCCTTTCAGATCAGCAGCATCAGCCGTTGCAGTGATTAAGCTTAAGACTTGATCACGTTTCTCAGCCGTCATACGCCCTTGAGACACTTTTTTGTCCAAAAGTTTTTGGCTATATGCTTTGCCTTTTTCTGCATTTTCAACAGAGACATCTTTCAGTACAACAGCAATGCCTTTTGAAGCCGTTGAATAGGCAATACCTGCGCCCATCATACCTGCGCCCAATACACCGACTTTGCTGGCTTGCCATTTTGCGACATCTTTCGGACGGCTTGCACCTGCTTTAATCGCATTCAGACCATGCCAGAATGTACCGATCATGTTTTTCGCCACTTGTCCTGTTGCAAGATAAGTGAAATAACGTGATTCAATGGTCAGTGCTGTATCCACATCGACCTGAGCACCTTCAACCGCAGCAGCCATGATTGCTTCAGGTGCAGGGTAGCAACCTTTGGTCTTATCACGCAGCATTGCAGGGGCAATCGCAAGAATCTGAGCCACCGCAGGGGTTTTCGGATCACCGCCTGGGATTTTATAACCTTTCACATCAAACGGTTGTTGTGATTTTGGATTGGCTTTGACCCATGCAATTGATTTCTCCATCAATTCGTCAATTGAGTCAGCCGTGTCATGGATTAAACCTAAAGATTTAGCTTTATCAACACCGAACTGCTTGCCTTCCATCAGGAATGGGAATGCGTTCTGTAAGCCCAACAGGCGTACCATACGCACGATCCCGCCACCGCCTGGCAGTAAACCTAGAGTCACTTCAGGTAAACCAAATTTAGACTTTGGATCATTTAAAGCAATACGTGCATGACAGCCGAGAGCGATTTCCCAACCACCGCCAAGCGCTGTACCGTTCAATGCTGCAACCACAGGCACACCTAAAGTTTCGATGTAACGCAGTTCTTTTTTCATCAGCTCAACGATTGCCATGAATTCTTTGGCATCTTCAGGGCGAGCCTGAATCAAATCATCCAGATCACCGCCTGCGAAGAAAGTCTTTTTCGCTGAACGGAAAATCACACCTGTTATACCTGAATCCGCTTTGAATTTTTCGACTGTTTCAGTCAGTGCCTTTTGGAAATCGGCATTCATAGTGTTTGCAGATTGGTTTGGAGAATCCATAGTCAGAATAACAATGCCATCCGCATTTTTTTCATATTGAATTGCGCTCATTCTTATTCTCCTTATACCAACTCAATAATGGTCGCAATACCCATGCCACCACCTACACACAATGTCGCTAAACCACGTTTTTTGCCTTGACGCTCAAGTTCATCAAGCAAAGTACCTAAAATCATTGCACCTGTTGCTCCCAATGGATGACCCATGGCAATCGAGCCACCATTTACATTGACTTTTTCCACAGGAACATTTAATTCGTTAATGAAACGCATCACCACAGATGCAAATGCTTCATTGACTTCAAACAAGTCAATATCATCAATCGTTAAGCCTGCTTTCGCCAATGCTTTACGTGCAGCAGGTGCAGGACCTGTCAACATGATTGTAGGGTCTGTTCCTACAAGTGCTGTCGCTAAAACTTTGGCACGTGGTTTTAAGCCTTGTTCTTTCACCGCTTTTTCAGAAGCAAGCAGTACCACCGCAGCACCATCCACGATACCTGATGAGTTACCTGCATGATGCACGTGATTGATCTTTTGCGCTTCAGGGTATTGTTGAAGAGCAACTGCATCAAAGCCCATGCCACCCATCATTTCAAAGCTTGGATTGAGTTTTGCCAAGCCTTCTGCTGTTGTCGTTGGTTTAATAAACTCGTCTTTATCTAAAATCACCACGCCCGCTTTGTCTTTTACAGCCACGATGGATTTATCAAAATGACCTGCCGCTTGTGCAGCTGCCGCTTTACGTTGTGAATTTGCAGCAAATTCATCCACATCGGAACGCGTATAACCATCTAAAGTCGCGATAAGATCTGCGCCAATGCCTTGTGGGACAAAGTTTGATTTTAAGTTGGTTTCAGGGTCAAGCGCCCATGGTCCGCCATCTGAACCCATTGGAATACGTGACATGGACTCTACGCCACCAGCAACCACGACATCTTCCCAGCCTGAACGGACTTTTTGCGCAGCCATATTCACAGCTTCAAGACCTGATGCACAGAAGCGGTTGATCTGTACGCCAGCAACATCATTGTCCCAGCCTGCGGCAATCGCAGCCGTTTTGGCAATATCGCCACCTTGGTCTGCAATCGGTGTCACACAGCCCAGTACGATGTCGTCTACTTTAGAGGTATCAAGATTGTGACGATCTTTTAATTCATTGAGTAATGTTGTGAGTAGAGTAATCGGTTTGACACTGTACAGTGAACCATCTTTCTTTCCTTTTCCGCGTGGTGTGCGAATGGCATCAATGATGTAAGCCTCGCTCATAGCTGTTCCTTCTTATGACTTCTAAAATTGTTATGTGTTTTGAGTGTACTTTATAAAGTTTAGAGTTCAATGACGAGAACGAAACAGTTCAATGATATTTTTTGTCAATGCATCATGGGACTCAATTTTTAATTTTTATAATAAATCATTATCTTATAAAATTTATTTAAAATAATATTTGGTAGAAATAGCAAATCAGCCACTTTTTCCACTATAGCGTTCAATTTAGAACATCTTATAAGCATCACAGTTTTAATTGCATTGCACATCGTGTCTCAGCGTTAAAACCGAATTTCACTTCATTCTCCAAAGTTTGTTTTAAATAATCTGGCTGTTCATAACTTTCGAGAATGATAAAACCTAATTTCTCATAAAATGGGCGATTCCATGTCACATCTATAAAAGTCGTTAAGGTTATGGCTTTGAAATTTTCAGTTGTTGCAAAAGTAATTGCATGCTCAATCAGCTTTCGCCCAATGCCCTGCCTTTGCAAATCCGACCGCACATCAAATTCAATAATATAAAAATCTTGATCTTGCTTTTCGGCATATAAAAAGCCCACCACTTGATCTTGCTCATTCACAACAGAAAAAGCATAAACATGAGTGATTAATTCATAATGAGTTTCAGCAGATAAGACTGGTGCATCAATCAGCCATTTTAAATCTGGAATACTTGAAAATGCTTGCGTTGCTGATTTTTCAACATCAATCAACTGTTCAATATCTGACGATTCAGTTCTTCTTATGCGGTATAGCATTTCAATTCAACCTAAAGCATAAAAAAGCCCAAGATTAACTTGAGCTTCTATTCACCAACAATATTTACAGATTCAAATCATCAATTAGAGATAACCATGCAATTGACGATACAGACCTGGAGTCACACCAGTCCACTTTTTAAATGCACGGTGAAAAGTACTAGTTTCACTAAAACCGACTTGCTGTGCCACATCTTCCAAAGTTAAATCAGGATTTAACAATAAGTGAATCGCTGCATCACGGCGTAAAGCATCTTTAACACCTTGATAGCTCTTGCCTTCTGCCGCTAAACGACGACGCAAGGTCTGTGGTGATAAATACAGCATTGAAGCCACATCGTTCAAAGTTGGCATTTCCTCACCAATTTGACTCTTCAAAACTTCACGAATACGCGAAGTTAAAGAGTTGGTGTTTTTGAATTTCACCAACAATTGTGCAGGCGCAGCTTTTAAGAATTCTTCTAGGCTGGCTTCATCTTGACGAATCGGTAAATCTAAATAATCTGCTGCAAAAGTAATTTCTGTACGTGGCATGTCAAATTGCATCACTGGCGCAAAGAACAATGCATCATATTCATCTGCATGATTCGGACGTGGATAACCAAAGTGAACACGCTCCAAAGGAATACGACGTTCAATCAGCCACGATGCTAATCCGTGCCAAATCATCAACATACTTTCTGTGATGAAGTGGTCTGGATCCATGGTTTTTGGAATAAGCGGGACAAGGCGCGCTTCATGCTTATCACGTTCTACCGCAACAGACCATTCATCACCGAATAATTTATAGAATTGTGAAGATAATTCTAAAGCTTCACCTAAAGTCTTCGCGTGAATAATCAGTTGACACATGATGGCAAAAGAACCCAGACGACGTGGTTGAATATCAAATCCAACATGCTCATCCTGAGTCACCATCCACAACATTTTCACAAAGCGAGTATATTGCTCTGGCGAAATACGTGCTTTAGGTTGACGAAGCAACTCAGCTTCTATGCCCACATGTGACAGTAAAGTGTCTACATCCATGCCTAGGCGCTTAACACCGGTTAAGGCTGCATTCACAAAATGGATACTAATCGTATCACGACTCATGGTTAATCCTTCAGTCTCTCTGATGTTCACTAACAATTGACCTAAATGACGCTAAAAAATATTTTATTGGCGATTTACAACAGTGTAAATTGCCGAATCACATCATAAATTGCCGAAATGATCAAGGTAAATGGCTGAACATGACATTGTTTTGTTAATTTTATATTTCTAATATAGGTATAAAATCAACACTATATTGGTAAAAACAATTATGACAGCAGCTTTAAAGGGATTGAAAGTTCTCGATTTTTCAACTTTGTTACCTGGCCCGTTTGCAACTTTATATCTTGCAGACTTAGGTGCAGAAGTGATCCACATCGAGTCACCGACTCGTCCAGACCTTGTACGCCTCTTCCCTCCTTATGCCAATGGACAAGCCACATCGCATAGTTATCTGAATCGCAATAAGCAATCAGTCACTTTAGATTTGAAAGACCCTGCCAGTGTTGAATTGGTAAAACAAAAAATTTCCGAGTTCGATATCGTCGTTGAACAATTTCGTCCAGGAGTGATGCAACGATTAGGCTTGGATTATCAAACTTTGGCTGAAATTAATCCTCGTTTGATCTATTGTTCAATCACAGGTTATGGACAAACAGGTTCGTATAAAGACAAAGCTGGACATGATATTAACTATATTTCTTTGTCTGGTGTTGCAGGTCATAGCGGTCGCCAAGACAGTGGCCCACCACCAATGGGAATCCAAGTTGCAGATGTTGCAGGTGGTTCTTTACATGCAGTGATCGGTATTCTTTCAGCAGTTGTAGAACGCCAGAGAAGTAATCTAGGGCAATATATTGATATTTCCATGACCGATTGCGTGGTTGGGTTAAATAATATGGCAGCTGCAGCAAGTTTGGCTGGCGGTCAACATCAACGTCGTGAATCAGAACAACTCAATGGCGGCACATTTTATGACTATTATGAAACAGCAGATGGTCGCTATTTGTCGATTGGGAGTTTAGAGCCTCAGTTTATGACAGGTCTCGCAACAGCACTTGAATTGCCTATTTTAATGGCAAAAGGCGCTTCTTTTGATCCTGAAGATCGAAAAGAAGTGAAACAAGCACTGCGTGAAAAAATTAAAACCCGAAATTTTGAAGATTGGAATCAAATCTTTGCGCAACTCGATGTGTGTGTAGAACCTGTTTTAAACTTAGAAGAAGCTTTAGATTCAAACATTGCCAAAGAACGTCAATGGGTAGTGAATGTGCCTTTAAAAGAAAATTCTGAGCAAACTGAACCTCAATTGGCTTGCCCAATCAAATTCTCACGCTCACAAATGCAATATCAATACATTGGACAACAACTTGGTGAAGGAACATGGTGAAATATAAATTCAAAAATAAAATCATGATTTTTGTGTGAATCTTACTTACAAATTGGTTATTTTATTTACAATTTATATAATCTGTAATCATAAAAAGCGATGTAGCCTACCTAAAAGATTATGTCGCTTTTTTAATTTTAGATATCTCTCAACCATAAGTATCAGCTCATAAGCCAAGTTAAAATCTTTTACAAAATAATAAATTCATCAACAAAATCAAATAAAAAGTTAAATTACCTCGATTAATTATTATCTAAAAATTACAAGCAAAAATATCACAATATGATAAAAATATTACAAATATACAAAATAACTGTAAATATTATTATAATTTTATACAAAAATGAGAGTATTATATATTTTAAGTTACAAAGTGTTATTAAGGTCACCAAATATGAATAAATCTAAAGATCATTTTTTTTGGGCGACAAGCCTTCTCTCTCTATGTTGTACTTTTCAAACCGTTCATGCTGCTGAAGCATTTGATGTTGAAAGTCCATGGATGTTTGGTGATTGGAATGGCAAGCGTACCGAACTTCAACAAAAAGGTTATGATTTCAGTTTTGGCTATACAGGTGAACTCGCCAATCTACTCGATGCAAGTCACCACTCAAGCCATGGCACAGAATATGCTGATCAATTTGCGATAGGTGCACATGTCGATTTAGACAAAGTCTTAGGCTGGAAAGATACCGAAGCTCAAATCATCATCACTGAACGTAATGGTCGTGCACTTTCACAAACCTCAGATGCTCTAGCAAGACATTTAAGCTCAAGTCAAGAAGTCTGGGGGCGTGGTCAAACGTGGCGTTTAACTGATTTTTGGATCAAGAAAAAATTCTTAGATCAAAAACTGGATGTGAAAGTCGGACGTTTTGGTGAAGGTGAAGACTTCAATACTTTTGATTGTGATTTCCAAAATCTTGCACTCTGTGGTTCACAAGTCGGCAACTGGGTGGGTGATCAATGGTATAACTGGCCAGTGAGCCAATGGGCAACCCGTGTCAAATACAACTTCCAACCAGACTTATATGCACAAGTTGGGGTTTATGAATATAACCCTGAAAATCTTGAACGTGGTAAAGGCTTTAATTTAAGTACTGATGGTTCAAAAGGTGCAATCATTCCTGCTGAAATCGTATGGCAACCCAAACTTAGCCCAGCTCAATTATCAGGTGAGTATCGCTTAGGCTATTACTACAGTACAGCAGATGCCAAAAGCATCAAAAATCCAAAAGAAACCGACCATAAACAAGGTGCTTGGGTCGTAGCGAAACAACAACTCACTGCACACAATGGTGATGCAAATCGTGGCTTAACAGGTTTCATCAACTTAACATTCCATGATTCGGACACCAATAAAGTCGACAATATGCAAAATATTGGCTTGGTTTATAAAGGTCCTTTCGACGCTCGTCCAAAAGATGATATCGCAATTGGTTTTTCTCGTATCAGCATCAACGACGATGTCAATAACATTGAAACTCGTCAACAAAATGAAGAATACAACACTGAAATTTACTACGGTGTTCATGCAACCAATTGGTTAACTGTGCGTCCAAATATTCAATATATCCGCCATGTTGGCGCATATAAAGATGGTGAAAATGCGTGGGTTGGTGGGATCAAACTGCAAACCGCGTTCTAGTTTATAGATAATAAATATTTTGGTGTGAAGTTGCATGCTACGTTCCATACTAAGATATTTAAAATCTAAAAATTCAAAAAATGTGCTTGATCAATGCTGTGAAGAATGAATCAAGCTTTCAATTATTAATCAGATATATAGGTGGTCTATTATGCAAACTCCATCTTCAGGGCTGAGAACATTTACTGTTGCGATTGCAATCGTATTTGGACTGGTTCTATTGATCGGTGGGATATATCTTGCAGTGCTTGGTGGGTCTTGGTATTACATCATTGCAGGTTTACTATTCTTAATTACCGCAATTTTATTACAGAAATTAAAAAGTTCCGCATTATGGGTCTATGCCGTACTGGTATTAGGTACTGTAGTATGGGGCTTATGGGAGGTCGGTTCTGACTTCTTCGCCCTTGCCCCACGCTTAGATATTTTAGGCGTATTTGGTCTATGGCTACTCATCCCTGCCATTACCCGTGGCTTTGTGAATAGTAAAGGTGCAAAAGTAGCCTTAACAGGTTCATTAGCAATCACGATTGCAGTAATGATCTATTCAATTTTCAATGACCCTCAAGAAATTCGTGGGACATTGAGCAGTCAACAACCAGCAACAGCGCAAGCAATTGCAGGCGTTGCAGAGGGTGACTGGCCTGCTTATGGTCGTACTCAATCAGGTTTGCGTTATTCTCCATTAACACAAATTAATGCTGAGAATGTTAAAGATTTAAAAGTTGCTTGGACATATAACACGGGTGACTTTAAAACGGATCAAGACTCTGGTGAAACCACCAATCAAGTGACCCCAATTAAAGTCGGTGACAATATGTACATTTGTACGACTCACCAAAAATTGGTTGCTTTAGATCCAACAACAGGTAAAGCAAAATGGACATTTGATCCGAAGTTAAAAGCGGATAATACCTTCCAGCACTTAACTTGTCGTGGTGTATCGTATTTTGATGCCAACAATACTGTTGGTTTTGAAGCAAGTTTAGCTGCGAAAAAATCTACTTCTGAACAATGTCCACAGAAAGTGATTTTACCTGTCAATGATGGTCGTTTAGTCGCGATCAATGCAACGACGGGTAAACCATGTACTGACTTCGGTCATAATGGTGAAGTGGATCTGCAAAAAGATATGCCATTCCCATATCCAGGCGGCTATATCCCAACTTCCCCTCCTGTTGTCACAGGTACAACCATTATCATTGCGGGTTCAACCACAGATAACTATTCAACTGAAGAACCATCGGGTGTAATCCGTGGTTATGATGTGAATACTGGTGCGCTGTTATGGGTATTTGATACGGGCGCTGAAGATCCGAATAAAATCCCAGGTCCAGGTCAAAAATATGTTCAGAACTCTCCAAATGCGTGGGCACCTTTAGCATACGATGCAAAATTAGACATCGTGTATGTACCAACAGGTGTAGGTACACCGGATATTTGGGGTGGTAACCGTACTGAGTTACATGAACGCTATGCAAATTCAATGTTAGCGATCAATGCGACTACAGGTAAATTGGTATGGAATTTCCAAACCACTCATCATGATTTATGGGATATGGATGTACCATCGCAACCTACCCTTGCAGACATTCAAGACAAATCAGGTCAAACCGTACCTGCAATTTATGTCTTAACCAAAACAGGGAATGCTTTTGTTCTAGATCGTCGTACAGGTAAAGCGATTGTTCCGATCACTGAAAAACCAGTGCCACAAACGGTAAAACTTGGTCCTCAAACAAAAGGTGAACGTTACTCTCCAACACAGCCATTTTCAGATTTTGATTTAGCACCAAAAGATAAATTAACCGATAAACAAATGTGGGGCGCAACCATGTTTGACCAATTGATTTGTCGTGTGTCTTTCCACAAACTCAACTATGACGGTATTTATACACCACCTTCAGAAAATGGAACATTGGTTTTCCCTGGTAACTTAGGAGTGTTTGAATGGGGTGGTATGTCCGTCAACCCTGATCGTCAAATTGCGGTGATGAATCCAATCGGTTTACCATTTGTGACCAAACTGATCCCAGCTGATCCAAATCGTAAACAAACTGCAAAAGGTGCAGGTACAGAAGCAGGCGTGCAACCGATGTATGGTGTTCCATATGGTGTTGAAATCAGTGCATTCCTTTCACCATTTGGCTTGCCTTGTAAACAACCTGCATGGGGTTATGTAGCGGGTGTAGATTTGAAAACCCATGACATCGCTTGGAAACGCCGTATCGGTACCATTCGCGACAGCTTACCGGGTATTCCATTACCTCCATTCAAAATGGGTGTGCCAATGTTGGGCGGTTCAATCTCAACAGCAGGTAACGTGATGTTTGTTGGTGCTACGCAAGACAACTACATCCGTGCGATCAATGTCAGCAATGGTGATGAACTTTGGAAAGGTCGTCTTCCTGCTGGTGGTCAAGCAACCCCGATGACCTATGAATCAAATGGTAAACAGTATGTTGTGATCATGGCGGGTGGTCATGGTTCATTTGGTACCAAAATGGGTGATGCTTTAGTGGCTTATGCACTTCCTGATAAAAAGTAATCTATTGAGATACTAAAGACTAAACATTCCATTTAGATACATATAAAAAACAGGTCTTCGGACCTGTTTTTTATTACGCTCAATAAAACATTACTTAAAGCTTATATGCTTTCGTTAATCATTTTAAAAATCAAAAGCTTCGACTTTTCACTTCACCATTAAAATAAAAACAATCTTCAACTCGTATTTTTTGAACAGGTGATAGCGCATCAAAATCAAACCATTCATACTCAGAATGCTCATCACTCAGCTGAATCATCTGCCCTTCTACCAATATACATCTAAAAATAAATGCATGAGAATTTACAGCGGAATGAAAATACACACCCGATAAATATTCAATTGAAATATCGCAACCAAGCTCTTCTTTACATTCTCGAACCAAAGCCTCATGTATGGTTTCCCCCTGATCCAAACCACCACCAGGGAGCCCCCAAGCACAATCAGCATAAGTGGCTTTTAACAATAGAACTTGTAGTTGATCATTCAATATCACGGCATGCGAGCTTAAACGATAAAAATCATGGAATCCCATAGTCTTATCTCACAGAACATTCACCTACGAAAAAATATTAACGTGCCAAAAAGCATTTAGAAAAAACTAAACGCAAAGCATAAACAATCGAAATTGCAAATATTGCATAACCGATATGTTCAAACCACATCGGAATCATACAGATAATGACTGCAGAAATTGGATAGAGCCATCGCTTGATACCTGACAAATGATGAATATCTTGAAGTAACCACAAACTCGAAGCATAGACGATGAGCGAAAATACAATAAAATAACATACAACTTGTGAGGAGACTTCTGCTTGTCCTGTCACCACATTTACTGCAGCAGCTAAACCTGCGCCCAAAGCAGCAATACTGACAAAAATTAAGAAATGCCCATAGCCCCATATAAATGCATGCTTACGACTATTCAGATACTCAGCCACATCATGATCAAAATAAGCCCACCACATAGTAAACATCATCAATAACCCGCCAATACAGAGAAATATCAGTTCTGTACTCAATAATTGAAGGTTAATCGCATCTGATATGGCATTAAAACAACCAATAATCGCCTCACCCAAAACGATAATAGTCAATAAAGCATAACGTTCTGAAATATGATGCGGATGCCACGGCGTCATATTATTTGCTTCAGCAAAAACTGGTACAAAAAGTTCAGCAACAACAAGTAGTAAAAACAAATAGATTGTGAAATTAATCGGTGTAAAATGGAAAAGTAACCAGCCAATTTGTACAAGAATGATTCCGAATGCATAACGTAGTGCAGTACCTTTACGTTCAGGATCATTATGAGCAACACGGAACCACTGTGTTACTAAACCGCCCCGCATAATGAAATAACCAATAATAATCACATCAAAATCTTGCTGTTGGAATGCTAAAGGAATTCCCGCTGCAATCACCAATGAACCAATGATCTGAACAAACGTCACAATTCGATAAAAAGCATCGTCATTATCATATGCGGAAGCGAACCAACTAAAATTCATCCACGCCCACCACAATGCAAAAAACACCATAAAATATAGTGTTAGCCCATGTGACAAATGATTTTCCACAATACTATGATGTAGTTGCTGCCCTGCTGTTGCAATAGCAATCACAAAGATCAAATCAAAGAGTAACTCAAGCGATGTCGCAACACGATGATTTTCTTTCGGGTCTCGTGGACTAAGCGGTTTTAGCCAACCATATTTTTCTAAGCGTGAATTTGACATTATTGGTGCATTTTTGAGGTTATTTTACTAATTTTTTCAAAAAATCGGCAATCAATCAACAAAAATAAAGCCCTAAATAGGGCTTATCTGATAAAGACAAAAAATTCTCGGTATCAAACCACCAATCTCAATTTTGGCTTATCTTTAAGTACAATTGCTTTACCTGTCGCCATATCGATTGGCATAGAAATATGTTGATGCACAACCAACCATTGCCCTGCTTTCTTTTGTAGACACAATGTCGTTCTACACCAAGGCATTTGTAATTTATCTTTGAGTAAAGCGTTTTCAACTTTTGAATGACAATGCAATACAGCCAAATCATCTGATGCATGAATCTTCATATCACGTCGTACGATTTGCATATGTTCATTGAAATATGGGCTCAATTTTTCCCATTCTTTTTTATATTCATCTACGCCATCAAGTTGTGAGCTAACATCAAACATACTGACATCATCAGCACACTTGCCTACGAGGTTCTCAATCTTTTGACCAATGACAGCGGCATCCCATAATTTAATTTGTGAAATGACTTCATTCGCAATATTTTGATTACCATCGATTTCAACTTTCATAAAAAACACCTCAGTTATTTTTATTTGTGATGAATTTATCATTTTATTTTATTTATGTGAATATATTTGTGTTATTTTTTAATAATTATTTTGAAAAAAATTACCTATACATTCAAAACTAAGAAATTCTGTACGATATAAAATTACAAATTAAAAAACAGAGACTTAGAAACTAAAAAAATCTTAAATTAAATGACAGATAATATCTTCAAATCAAACTTAAAAATATCATTTAGAATTTATTTAGAATGATGCAAATTAACAGCATAAATTTTATTTTTTATTCATATTAACTTTATAATTAAATTTATTAATTCTTACATAACTCTATTAAATAGATGACACAAAGTATTCACAATGCCTTTCTCACCAACAAAGCCTATGCAAAAAAGGGATATGTACTCTTGACCTATCCCTTTTAGATTTCAATTAAGACTCAACCGTTAAATCTTTAATTTTATCTGAGGGTCCATTTTTCTTTACAGATTCAATCCCATTATCACGAGCAGCATCACCTGAGTAAAATTGGCTGGTGCCAATGATTTGATGATTCGCAGCTTTCAAATTAAAGTAAGGTTTTCCATTCTTCGCTTCTAAGCGGTCATAACGTGCATCTTCTGGGCTGTTTTTCTGTATTGATGCTATACCATTTTGTGCAGAAGCTTTTGCTTTGTATAACTCACTGGTCAGAATCACTTCTCCATTTCCAGCTTTTAACACAAATCGATATTGACCGTCTTTTGCTTGACTAATTTCATACCATCCTGACATGGTTCACCTCTTGATTATTTTCAGTTTATTGTATTACACAGCGTTGAATGCATAAAAATTACGCTATTGATATGAAATATAAATGACTTTGTCTTTTTTAAAAAGACTATTTTGTTATAACTTTATGGTTAATGTAACTGTATGTATTCACGTCGCACTATATTTTATAATAATTAATTTTCAATAAGATAAAACGAGACAACGCGCAGCACATGTAAAAATATAGGGCTATCTTCTTCCACCGAGTTGAGGATATTCAATATTTAACAATCGCTCGACTTCAGCATCATTGCCGTGTAAAAAACGCTCAATACCTGTACGAAAAACATCAAATGGAGTCTGTTCATTGTCAAAACTAGGCATGATTTCTGACTTAAATAACCCAAATAAATGTGATTTCGGCTGTTTTTGATAGATCTCCGTATGACAATTAAAATTATAATCATTCGGTGTATAGGTCACAAAAAGACCACCTATTTTTCGACCTGTTTGGATTTGTTCAATTTCAAAAAATGGAAATGTACCGTGATTCTCTGTCATAAAGCCCCAAATCGCTTGTTGCTTCCAGTTAATTTGATCAAAACTATTCAGAATATGAATTGAAGAATTACTTTCAAAATCTAAATAATTTATTTCGAATTCTTTGAATAATTCGATTTGAACCTTATATCCCATCTTTTGACCTTTTATTCAAATTTGCAGTCTAATTTTGATATCCAGATTCATTATGCGACTTGATTAAAAAAATTTCACTAAAAATGCAATTCAATTAAAGAAAAACTGATAAAATACTTATATATCTAACAATATCATTCATTTTTGATAATCAAACAATAGTGATCTATTAACATTATGCTACTCATATTTTTAGTCATTTCATCACGGGAATTCCTCGTAACTTTAGACTGCTGAATAAGGCTATAAATACCGATAACCTATGGTTTCCACAGCCTTTTTCACTGTTTCTGTTTCATCTACAGGATGCAGCATAAATACATAGCTGTCAGAATCCATATCCACAAAACCCAACTTTAAACCCTGTTTCAACAAGACCTGATGATACTGCTCAAAAACACCATCCTCTGAAACCACGGTATCGTCACCCAATAGAGTAAGATCAGGCAATGCTAATTCTAGTTGCCAGTTATCCTTGAGCATACTTTGTAAATGCCACTCCAGATCTGTCACTTCCTGCTTCCAGTCCATAGAAACAAATAAACGGATATTTTCCTGCCATAAATCATCTATCAACTGCCCGATACTGCTGAAAAAATCATCATCTGTATTTTTCATCTGATGAATATAATCAAGTGCAACACTTTTACGGGAATGCTGTTTCAGACAGATCTCAGCCAGTTGCGCATACGCCTGTTTTAGATACTCATCCAGTTCAGGATATTCCTCAGAACATTCTTCAAAATCCGCCTCTACCTCTGACTGCTCAAGCAAAGGACGACTTGCAAACTCAATAGCTGTTTTTTCCTTTAAAGCACTCAGGCTGTTTTTAACTTTATGAATGATTTTCGGATCAGTCACTTCATCATGTAAATCAGGAATCTGAAACCATTGCACACCTTGACCTGCCTGACACTGACGAAGTTCAAGCTGATCACCCAGTTTCGCAATAAAATAAAACAGTGTAGGAAAATTGGCATCATCCACATCATAAAAAATCAGTGAAACAGGTAGAAAAAAACTGCCTTCCCGTGTGGTATAGGGAATACCATCCTTAGAAAGTTGCACATAGCGAAAGTAGGCGTTGTCTTTACCAAACAGTCGCTGAAAAAAACCAGTTTCAGGTGTGGAAAATTCATAAAGTCGATGTTCAGCCTGAGTGAAAATTTCATCAAACTCAGATGAACTCAAAATCGTCTGATCCAATGCCTGCCCTGCAAGCTGTTCAGATTTATAATAAATTCTAGGCATTTCAGCTAACTTCTGTTCTTTTAACAGCCAAGTTATACAGAAATATCAGGAATATCCATCCAAATACTGTTTGGAAAATGTTTAGCCAAATAAGTTTTTAAATACTCCGCAGTATCTTTGGAAATCAGTTCATCCTGAGATTGATCTTTTAAGTTATACGCAAGCGCATAGAGCTCCAAGCCACGACTTTTCAATGCTTCCAGACTCAAGATTGTATGATTAATACTGCCCAAACGCCCTGAAGTCACGAAAATCACGGGCAATTTTTTCTCAGCTACATAATCAATTGTAAGTAGTTCTGTGGTTAACGGCACCATCAAACCGCCTGCACCTTCGAGTAATACAACCTCATATTTTTCAGCAAGTTGAGCAGTCGCATTTTCTATTTTTTGAAAATCAATCTCACGGCCATCGATTTTGGTTGCCAGATGTGGCGATGCAGGATAAGTAAAAATTTCAGGCATGGTTAGCTTCGTTTCATCTTCAGGAAACCAGCCCATGCCCATGATTTCACGGTGCTGTTCGATATCCTCTGAAATATCCACATTACCCGTTTGAATCAGTTTTTGCGTGATGGTTTTCTTACCTTGCGCATTCCATAACTTTGCCAGATAGCCCGTAGTGTAGGTTTTGCCAATGCCTGTGTCGATTCCACTGATAAAGTAAACTGAACCTGTCATAGCATTCTCCGCGCGATACAATAAATCGGATGATAGGACAAAGGATATGACGCTTTGCCCAATTCATCCTGTGTTAAAAACTGCTGATAATTCAGATAAAAATCCTGCAAACTTTGCTTTGTCCAACGGAAGTTTGAAGCTGTAGCTGTGACACCTGTGGCTTTTAAATGCTGCAATATTTGCTTTGGATGTTCAAAATTTAAAGCTTCAATCTGTTCGGAAATATGCAGAATTTCAAAACCATTCTGTTGCAGTTTTTCCTGAATATTATCAAGGCTTAAATAATCTAAACCCTGCCCTGTTAAAGCTTTAATTTCCTGTAAATTCTGCTGTCCAAAAGTCGAAAAACATAACAAAGCGTGAGGATTTAAACTGTGTCGTGCTTTGGCAAATACTGCCTCTAAATCCCCCATCCATTGCAAAACAGAACTTGATGCAATCAGGTCGTTATTTTGAGGAAAATTCAACTGTTCAATATCACCAATCAGGAACTTAATCTTTTGCTGAGTTTGAATCTGATCTGACTGAAAATGCTGCTGAACTTCTGAATAAAGATCATTTAAAATCAGATGCTTGATCTGTAAATTTTCAATGAGTAGATAACTTAAATTACCTGAACCACAACCCATTTCAAAAACCTGATTAAACTGCTTAGGACAGTATTGTGCTATTAAATCAAATAATTGCTGTGCAATTTTACGTTGCACAATGGCATGTTCAGGATAGCTTTGCCCTGCTTGTGCAAAGCGCAACGCCACTTGCGTTTTATCAATATGTTGTGGATTTTTCATTGCAATATTCATCATCAGTTCACAACAAAGTCACAAGTTGTTCAAGCTCAGATTGCTTGATTTGTGCAGTGAGCGAAATGCGTAATCGTGAACTGTTTTGTGGCACTGTCGGTGGACGCACAGGCATGATGTAAAAACCTGCCTCCTGCAACGCTTTGGCTTTTGCCACTGTTTTTGTAGATTCACCAATAATTACAGGCACAATATGCGAACTTGAAGGACAATCAAAACCTTGATTAATCACAGCTTGCTGTAAATATGTGCTGAGCTGTTGTAAATGCTGACGTTGTGAATTTAAATTCAGCACTTTCTTAAAAATAAAATTTGTCCATGCCATACAGATCGGTGGTTGCGCTGTACTGAAGATCAATGGACGCATCGCATTGATCAAGTAATCCCGAATAATTGCATGACAAATCAAATATCCACCGACTGAGGCAATCGCTTTACCAAATGTCCCAACCAAAAGATCAATCTCATCAATCACGCCATATTGTTCCGCACAGCCTAGACCCTGCTCGCCACGCACACCGATTGCATGCGCTTCATCGACATAGAGCATGACTTTGGCAAATTGCTTTTTGATGCGAACCAGATCAGCTAAATCAGTTTCATCACCATCCATACTGAAAATGGATTCAGTCACTACAATGATACGCTCAAAGGCTTCATCATCATGATATTTCTGTAAAAGTTGAGTCAGATGAACCAGATCATTATGACGATAACGCACATATTTTGCTGTGGATAAACGGATGCCATCAATCATACTTGCATGAATCAGTTTGTCAGCAAGAATCAAAGTTTTACTGTCTGCAAGCGCAGGTAAAATCCCGATATTCATGTGATAGCCACTGTTAAATAACAGCGCAGCACGACCATGAAAAGCCTGACTTAAACTCGCTTCAAGCTGTTCATATTCAGGAAAATTTCCTGTGAGTAAGCGTGACGATGTCGAACTCATCCAGCGTTGATCATTCGGTGTTTCATCAAAGAACTGTTCACGCAATTGCGGATCAGAATTTAAGCCCAAATAGTCATTGGATGCGAGATTCAACATGCGTCGATCATTGATTTGAATATAACGATCTTGCTGAATATTGGTGGTAAATTGGCGGAAATTGCCTTGCTGTTTCAGTTGATCCAGTTGTGTAGAAAAATGCTCCAGTAAATGGCTCACGATGCATTCTCCATACCGTTTTTCATATTTTTAACGACTTCAACCAGTTGTTCTAACAGTGTTTTTAATTCATTTTCGGAAATAACATAAGGTGGCATCACATAGACCAGTTTGCCAAATGGACGAATCCAGATCCCACGGCGCACAAACT
Source organism: Acinetobacter wuhouensis (assembly GCF_001696605.3). Classification (NCBI taxonomy): domain Bacteria; kingdom Pseudomonadati; phylum Pseudomonadota; class Gammaproteobacteria; order Moraxellales; family Moraxellaceae; genus Acinetobacter; species Acinetobacter wuhouensis. Next base: position 3,111,345 of record NZ_CP031716.1, read on the forward strand.
CTTGTTGCAGGGTTTTCATATCGACGTTAAAGGTCAATTCCACCACGCCAATCGCACCTAGAACACGCACATCTTTGATAAAATCGAGCTGTGCCAAAGGCTGTAAATGACTCGATAATTGCTGTTCAATGCGCTGAATATTCGCTTGCCAATCCTGAGAAGTGAGCAATTCTGTACTTCGTACCGCCACCGCACATGCCAAGGGATTTGCCATAAAAGTCGGACCATGCATAAACACACCCGCCTCACCCTGACTGATGGTTTCCGCTACTTTTTTTGTGGTCAGCGTCGCTGATAAAGTCATATAACCACCTGTCAAACCTTTGCCTATGCACATAATGTCAGGCTCTATACCTGCCCATTCCCATGCAAAAAGCTTGCCTGTACGTCCAAAACCTGTGGCGATTTCATCAAAAATCAGCAGGATATTGTATTTTTCACAGAGCAGTTTGGCTTGGCGTAAATATTCAGGATGATAAAAACGCATACCGCCTGCACCTTGTACAATTGGTTCAAGGATGAATGCGGCAATGTTTTCATGTTGTTCTGCTAAGGTTTTTTCGAGTTCAGCAGTGTCAGATGGATTCCATTCTTCATCAAAAGCGGTTTGTGGTGTAGGAACAAAAATCCGATTGGGCAAACTTGAACCAAAAATCTGATGCATCCCTGTAACAGGATCGCAGACCGACATCGCATTCCACGTATCACCATGATAGCCTGAGCGCGGTGTAACAAAGTTGGTCTTAGCAATTTTGCCTTGTGCAGACCAAAACTGAACTGCCATTTTCAAAGCGACTTCTACGGCAACAGAACCTGAATCGGCATAGAAAATTTTATCCAAACTTGGTGGGGTAATTTTGAGTAGTAATTTTCCAAGTTGAATCGCAGGATCATGGGTAAAGCCACCAAACATGATATGCGACATATTTTGCAGTTGATCTGTCACTGCCTGATTCAGTTCAGGATGGTTATAACCATGTATCGCACACCACCATGAGGACATACCATCAATCAACTGCCGACCATCTTCAAGTTCAATGATCGCACCGTGTGCCCTTTTCACTTTAAACGTCGGTAGCGGGTTGGTCATAGACGTATAAGGATGCCAAATATGTTGTTGATCAAATGCCTGATCACCGAGTTGATCATTCAACGAATCATCTAACGTTTGGCTTGATTCAGTATTTGAATCGGTCATCCTTAACTCCATGTAACATTTATCGCAATAAATCTATTTTACAGATCTTAAACCTGCATGAATGATAAATAAATTGCGAGATGCACCACTTATCAGGATGTTTGCTTTATTTTTTGTAAATATTGGCAGATTTTGTCAGTGATTAGATCAACTTGGAAAACAGGCAAGCCATGTGAGCCACTGATTAACTCCGCTTCAAAAAACTTTGCATCTAATTTTTCCAGATTCTCCAAGACTTTGTAACTAACTAAATAATCCTGCTTTCCGAAGATATGATATTGCTGACCTGCATATTTTTTCAGGATATTGACAAAGTTTAAATTTTCCAACAAGTTTAACCCATCTTGTAATAGCTCGATCTTCTGTGCCTGAATCAAACTTTGCAACTTTAAAAAATCTGCTTTGGTACTTTCTACGCCTTGGCAGACCATGTAGCCAAATTTCTTTAAGGTCGTAATAGCGTCAGTTTCAAAAGATTGTTTAAAACTTTGGAATGTCGCTTGTGGCATTGCAGTTTGCCACGCATCATTGGCAACAAAACATGGATTGGATGCTAAGGTAATCAGCACTTTGTGTTGTTGATATTGCTTGGAAATTTGATCAACCAATAATGTCGCAAGCTGTCCACCCAATGACCATCCGATGATCACATCAAACGCTTTGGCTTTTTCAGTTTGGCGTTGTAATTCCACATCGTCCAAAGCATTGAAAATATTGATCAGTTCAACTTCATGTCCTTGGTTTTGTAAAACTTGCTGTAAGGCGCTGAGTAGTTTAGTACCACCGCCCCAACCTGTGATGAGTAAAATTTTTTGATTCAAAGTGATTCCATTATGAAAATGATTAACTATTTTCAGCACAGCCTTAACTTTCCAATCTAATTTTAATTAAGACTGCGTAGGCAATGCCTCACTTTTGACGGATCAAAAGTGACAAAAATCCTCTGTTAGACAAAGGGTACATCCATGATACCCTTGTCTAACGGCGACATCCATGTCGCTTAACGCGATAGCAATTTTCTTCGATTAAAAAGTATAGTCTCATACCAATCATCTTAAAATCTGCCCCATCATAAATACCAACATTTTTCATCACGCATGAAATCTAAAATTTGCTAAGATCAAAACTGCTTAAATGTATGGAAATATCTGTAATGACATTTGTTAAACTCGTGAGTATCAGCCTACTTTCCATTTCTACACTAGGCATGTTTAATTTCGCCCAAGCTGAAAGCTCAATTTTTTCCAAAGTCGATGCTGATCAAAAACAATGGGTAGGCAAACCTGCACCGAGCTTTAAATTACAAGATCAAAATGCAAAATGGCATGAACTCAGCCAATATAAAGGCAAATGGGTCGTACTCTATTTTTATCCAAAAGATAACTCACCAGGTTGTACCCAAGAAGCCAATCAATTTAAAACGCTTTATCCACAATTTATCAAAAATAATGCCGTGGTTTTAGGCGTAAGTTTAGATGATGTCGAGTCACATCAAAAATTCTCTGAAAAATTAGGTTTAAACTTTCCAATCCTTGCTGACAATGATCATCAACTTGCAAGTCAATTGGGGATTATTCGAAATCTTGGTATTACAAAAATCGCCAAACGGGAAACCTTTCTGATTGATCCACAAGGCATTGTGACCTATCACTATAGCAGTGTGAATACACAAACCCATGCAGGGCAAGTTTTAGCAGATATTCAAAAGTTTTCTAAAAAGTAGCCAATAAAAAGAATGCTGATCAGTTAAGCAAAATTATTGGAAAAATTCCTAAAATCTCCCCTAACCCTGAGCCATATATGGCGCAAGGAAAAGAGGGGAACTTCTTGTAACTAAAATAATTTTTTAGTAATGAAAAGCTCCCTCCTTTGAAAAAGGAGGGTTGGGGAGGATTTAAAAACTAAACTGACGGACAATATCCAATAAAAAAGCCTTTAAACATTCATCTAAAGGCTTTTAACATCAGATTTAAAATGATGTTTTATTCATCTTACATTTGAGATTGAATATAATTTGGTAGACCAATTAACTCAATTAGACGCATTTGTTTTTCTAACCAATACGTATGATCTTCTTCAGTATCCGACATTTGCTGACGAAGCATATCACGTGTGACATAATCACCTTTTTCTTCACACAGCTTCACGCCTTGCGCTAACTTTTCACGTACATGATATTCAAGTGCCAAATCAGCTTTTAAGCAAGTCACCACATCTGTACCCACTTCAATATCATCACGATCCATGTTCGGTGTTCCCTCAAGGAACAACACACGGCGAATTAACGCATCAGCATGTGCGCCTTCTTCTTGACTTTCATGGTCGATGCGTTCGAAAATTTTGCTTAAACCCCAATCTTCGTACATACGAGAATGGATAAGATATTGATCACGAGCAGCCAGTTCACCACCGATCAACATGTTTAGATAGTCTACAACTTCTGGATTGCCACGCATTTCAAAAACTCCATACCCTTTTACGATATTATGAACACATTCAGTCTGGATTGCAAAATTTAATATGTGTAAGTTTATGATTTTTATAAACTTAAAATGAGAAACATACGCATTTACAGTCACATTCATAAATTTTTCAGATAAAAAATAAGCCCTTGCAAGGTTTAGCTCACATTGCAAAGGCTTATTTATGTATAAATCTGCGACTGCTTAATTTTGTAACCATTACTAATGGTTCTTATTTCAAGCAAGATACATGCAAATTACGGCTCAATTTTCACATTTGACCAAATTGATCCAAGCTCGGCATGTTGTTGTCTGGTCCGTGCTTGTTGATAGAAACGCAAAAAAGCCAAAGCAAATAAAATGGCAATAAGATCAATCCACCACAAACTTCCATGTGAAGCCCATAAACCAATATTAGGTATTAACAATGCAATGATCGAAGTCAAAGGCAATAAAAACAACAGGATTGCAGTCATTAATAATAAATGTGGCAATGCCGTTGCCGCACCTCGAACAAATGCATAAATCACCGCAAAAACAAAGATGGTGTAGTAGCTATACATCAACACCTGATTCATACTGTTTAAGTTCGGTTGAATGACAAAACTCCATTTCCCAAACAGCATGCCACCTGTAATTGCACCGACACAGCCGATACACGAACCTACAGTCAATGCAGCGATAAAACGTACATCTTTACGTTGTTGCGGTGGAGCTAAGTTTGGATTTTTTTGCCGTTTAAGCCGTGATTCAATCCATAAAATATTGCCTGAATAGAATAAAAATGCCCCACCAATCCCAAGAATCACATAGAGCCAACGGGTAATATTTCCACCATAATTACCAAAATGCAGACTGAACATCGAGCGGATAACTTTGTCCATTGCACTGCTATGGGTATTTAAATTATTGGTATTATAAGCTTGAGTTTGATAGGGGTTGAACATCATCACATCAAAACTTTCCCCACGCAGCATTTGATCTGGACTATACACACTGGCACGGGCAGAGGCTTTCGCTGGCTTGTCGAGATTATTAAAACTAATTGAAGAGATTTGATAACCTTGCGCCTGCTCGCCTATACGTTGTAAAACTTTTTCAACATCCAACTTCGGTGCAGGATCTACAATTTTGACTGCGGCAGGTCGTTCAAACAGCGGCTTGTTTTTACTGACCAAGGTCCCCATCGCATCATAAAATAAGTCATGAAATGCAAATACAATGACTGAAACACTGATCAAGATATGAAATGGCAAACTGGTGATGCCGACAACATTATGCGCATCGAGCCAAAAACGTTTTTTGTTTTTGCCCTTTCTAATCGCAAAATAATCTTTCACCAATGTAGGCAACAAGACAATCAAGCCCGTCATGATGGCTAAAAAGTACAATACCGCCACAATACCCATCACATAAACGCCCAATGCATGATGTCCCAACATGCCTGGAATTCCTGCTGTTTCATGTAGTTGTTCGATGAGCCAACCGAGTTTAGAGAGATTTTCCTGCTCAACGTTTAAAGTACCATCTGCATTTAAGGTCGCAAGCATAGCATTTTGATGGGTATCAAAATCATGATCATCTTGCCCTTTCTTCTCAGGTGCTTTCCATTGAATGGGTGCTTGATGAAATTCTTTCGAGTTTAAGTTCAATTGAAAACTTTTTAAGGTTTCAGGGTAATCAGCCTGAACTTTACTTACCAATTCATTATATTGATTCGGCTGAATCATGGCTAAATTTTGCGAAGGCGGAGATGCCCAACGACTCAAATCGTGTTGAAACATACTCAATCCACCTGCAAAGAAACAGATGAATAAGAGGATTCCTGAAGTTATACCCACCCAAGTATGTAATTCTTTGGCTAAACGGATCATGTCCGTACGAACTTTCATGTCTATCTCCGCAACCAAAACACAAGACTATAAGCGATGATATTCAGTCCTAAATAAAGTAGAAAAGCCTGCCATCCACGTGGAATAAAATAGGCGATAAAAAACAATGGACACCAAATCCATGGAATTGACCACATCCCGAGTTGTGGCGCAACGCCACGATCAATGTGTTCAATGCCCCACATGGTAATTAATGCAGAACAGGCAAATGCAAAACTTAATCCTAGAAATAAACCGACAAAAGTTTTACTCCACCAATCAGGTTGTATCTTTTGAGCGGATCGCATCTTCATACGGAATATACCTTTTCAGTAAGGGAATGAAGGGAATAAAAGACCAAGTCACAATCAGAGTCATACACCACATCAATATCGCCACCAATTTTGGCAATGCGTAAATCAATATAGGTAGTGATACACAGACTAGGACGACACCCAAATAGAAGAATTTTTTTGTAAGCGGTGTTTTAAAAATTTGTTGATTGGCATGACTGCTATAAATCAACACGCTCCCCAAAAAGCATAAAAATATTGCGAATAATTTCATTGCCATACACTCTATGTATTTAATACAAATCTCAATCTATAAAATGCAAAAAGCCCTCTGCATCACAAAGGGCTAATCATTTTTTAGAAATCGAAAGTCACACCGAGTCTATAGGTACGCCCTTCACCCACAATTGCGTAAGCATCATTAAAAACGCCTGACCAGTAATTTTTATCTGCAATGTTATTTACATTTGCTCTAAAGGTAGTTGCAACACCACCAATTTTAGTTGCATATTTCGCACCCAAATCAACAATTGTAAAATCTGGAATTTCGTACTTATTATCTGAGGTTAAATATTGCTTGCTTACATAGGTTGCACGCCCATTTACACTCAATCCCTCTACTTGAGGAATTTTATAATCAAGTGATAAACCTACTGTAAAGTCTGGAACACCGTAAACTGTTTTACCTGTTTTATTGGCAGTGCCTGATTTAGTATATTCCGCATCTGTATAAGCCAAATTTGCCAATAGACTTAAATCATCAGTTATATTTCCAGCGGTAGATACCTCCACACCACGTGATCGTGTTTGTGCATCATCTTTTACCGCTTTTGTCACGGTATCCAAATAAACTTCTGGCTTTTCTATTTGATATAAAGCAAGTGTATTCATCCAAGAACCCACCTGGAATTTGCTACCTAACTCATATTGCTTTGTTTGATATGGTTCAAATGTTTCACCTTGATTTGTTGCTGTTGGATAAGTTAAGGCAGACACTGTCACACCTTCAGATAAGCCTTCAACATAGCTTGCATAAAAAGATAGATTTGCATCAAATGGTTTTACAACGATACCTACACTCGGTGAAACTTTGTCTGATGAATATTGCGTTTTCTTATATAAATTTTTGGTATCAATATCCTGATAACGCCCACTTAAAATCAATTGTAAGCGATCATCTAACATCGACAATTGATCTGTTAATGTATAACTAACGTACTTATTATCCCCATATGGTCCTACAACTGGATAAGTTGAAGGCATTGTTACACCTGATCCAACATTTGTATCGTAAATATTAGTCACAAAATACTTTGTAACAGGTGAATAATGTTGATCAAATTTACGTGTTAGATAATCTGCACGTAAGCCTAAGGTATGCTTGATTGAGCCAGTAGCAAACTTACCTTCAAAACCTAAATTAGCGGCAACATTATGTTCTTGCGAACCTACTCGATAATACTGCGCCAATGCATAATGATCAGTGCCTGCATAACTTCCAGTTAATCCATTTCCTTTTGTCCCAGTAATACTACCAACCATCATACGTGTGCCAAACAAATGCCCACTATACTCACGTTCAGCATAACCTACGCCACCATATACTTTAAAATCTGGTACGATTTTATACTCAGCAGATAAACCCGCATATTGGCTAGATTCTTGCCCCTGTAAATTTTGGAAATAATTAGAATCACCATCGGGTGCTTTGAGCACAGTGCCTAATCCCGTAATCCCTAAGGACGGGTTTGAGCAAGTAAAGCAAATCATGGCTGGAGAACCATTCTCTCGCTTATCACGTACAGCATACGCATCAAAATTCACTTTTAATCGATCAGTCGTATAATCTAAAGCAAAAACACCTGAAGCATTTTGATCGTCCATACCATCTATAAGATGTTCGCCTTGCCCATAACTTCCACTTGCACGAACCCCAAACTCACGGTCTTGTCCAAAGCGTCTTGAAACATCAAAGCCAGATTTGTAGTAACCGCCATCTTCATATGTTGCAGAAACTTGAGTTAAATCTTTACCTGCACGTTTTGTTTGTGCCATAACAACACCACCAACACTACCCGTTGGCGACATACCCGTAGTTAAGGCACTTGGTCCTTTTAAAACAGTTATAGAATCTAAAATATCAGTTGAAGTTCGTCCTGACGGTGCAACACCATAAAAACCATTCAAATTCATATCTTCCCAATTTACTGAAAAACCACGAATTTGAAAATTTTCATTTAAATGTCCTGAGTTTGTTGTCGCACGCACACTCGGATCATTTTTGAGGACATCTCCTATCGTCGCTGATTGAAAATCCTCCATCACTGCTTTTGTATATTGATTAAAGGAGAAAGGAGTATCAATAACTTCTTTATTTCCCAACGCACCTAGATCTGCACTTTGTGATAACCGACCATTATTAAAAGTTTTCTTTGACTGTTCTTGTTCTGCATTTACAGTAATCGTCGGCAAAGTTGTCGTATCATTCGCCCAAATTGTTTGTACACATCCAACCCCAAAAATTGCGGATGTAATTGAATTGACCAATAACTTCTTTGAAAAATGATTCATAAAAATGCAAGCCGACATAATGAGAATGATTATTATATACACTGTGATTATTATTAAATATTGTAAATTTTAATGTTAAATTAAGTTTAATAGTAAAACTCGATAAATGATAATTATTAGCATTTAAACCAATTTAATCTGTTTCCTTGCCAGTCACACCTCTTCACATATCTCACTAGATATTCATATCTATTCAAACTAAGATGAATAGAAATAAAAGTGCGCGAAAATATGAATTATTTAATTAAATTCAAACCATTGGTCTCTGCCAAATAACAGTGATATAGATCGAAAAAATCGCTCACTTTAAATCTTTATTGAAATCCACATTGAAAGGAAAAGATGATGTCTCAGGGAAAAACATCAGCGCCAATTCTCGTGACGGGTGCAACAGGTTATATTGCCAGTTGGGTGATTCAAAAACTCCTCGAACAAGGTTATACCGTACATGCCACGGTTCGTGATTTAAATAAAAAACCAAGTTTTGCACATTTAGAAAAAATCGCAGAAAAAACATCAGGTACATTAAAGCTATTCAAAGCCAATTTACTTGAAAATGGTTCATTTGATGAAGCGATGCAAGACTGTGAAATTGTTTTGCACATGGCTTCACCTTTTGTCGTCACCAACTTTAAAGATGCGGTTAAAGACATTATCGAACCTGCGATTTTAGGGACTGAAAATGTTTTAAATAGTGTCAATAAAACTGAATCGGTCAAACGTGTTGTCGTCACGTCAAGTATTGCTTCAACCTATGGCGATGCAGTTGATATTTTAAATACTGAACATAATGAATTTGATGAATCGCATTGGAATACCACCAGTTCAACCACTCATCAACCCTACCCTTATTCTAAAGTCATGGCTGAACGTAAAGCTTGGGAAATGGCTGAGGCGCAAGATCGTTGGTCTTTGGTCTGTGTTAATCCAGCCCTAGTTCTTGGTCCATCACTCACGGCGAATACGCAATCAGGCAGTGTGGAAGTGCTTGAACAGTTTGCCAATGGGATGACGTTGCTCGGTGTTCCGCCAATGTGGAATGGCATTGTCGATGTACGTGATGTGGCTGATGCGCATATTTTGGCAGCATTGAATGACAATGCATCTGGGCGTTATATCATTTCAGGTGGTTCACTCAGTTTATTGGAAATGGGGAAAATTTTACGTCAGCATTTCGGACAAAAATTCCCGTTCCCGCGTAATCAAGTGCCTAAAAAAGCATTTAAATTCATTGGTCCTATCTTTGGATATTCAAAAGACTTTATTGAAAAGAATATGGGTTATCCGATCTTTTTTAATGCCAATAAGAGCAAGCAAGAATTGGGTATGAACTATCGTAATATTGAAACCAGTCTAACAGAGCATTTTCAACAGTTGTTAGATGATGGTGTGGTGAAGAAGTATATTCCTTAAAACTGAGTGAATATCAAAAAGGGAAGCCATAATATTTATGGCTTCTATTTGAAATTAAAATTTAGTTCCCATACTCCTGAATCAAATAATGCCCCAACTCTTTGAAATTACTCTCACGATCATTGATATAAAAATTCGATGGAAAAAGAGGCATTTCATTACTCAAAGAATCAAAATAGACTGAATATTTAAAATTCACATTTTTTGTCGTATTTTTTTGCTTTAAATTTAAAGTCATATAACAAGATGTAATTTCAAAAGTTGATACTTTCGCCTTACTTAATTCCTGTATGTCTGTAAATTGAATATTGAAACTATTCTGCACAATTTCTTCAAATAATTTTTCATCACTTGGATCTGTTTTAAAATGTGATGTGATCATTGCATCCTCTTCCCCATCATATTCCCTCATCATTGCTTGTTGTTGTTTACTCAATTGATAATCAATATAGGGGTCTAATAACTTTTCAAATGCTTGATTATATTGATATGTAGAATCATCTTCCTCAACTTTTTGTTGCTTAACAATACCAATAAACTTGCTGTTCGCATCTTTATAAATATTCTTAATTTTTTCCTTTAATATTTGATTAAATTCTTCTGGACTATACTTTTGTGATCGAGCCAAATCATCTAACTTTTCTTTCTCTTCATCCATATATTCAGCAAAATAAGGATTAAAGAGTTTTTGACGATAATAAAAATAAAGATCTAAATTTTTTTCAACGGATTGGCTGAATTCATCTTTAAGCATTTTTAAAATAATAGGGTTATCACATTCCGTTTTCGCAAAAGCAGAAGTTATTGAGAGCACCAACATAATGATTAGAAATATTTTTTTGATTATTTTCATTTTTAGAAATTGTATTGTAAAGGCATAAATACTATACCTTTACAACCAATCAATCAGCAATACAAACTTACTTAAGCCTGCCCATACTCCGCCATCAAAGCTAAAAACTCTTGCTCATTCAAAACAGCAACTCCGAGTTTTTCAGCTTTTTCTAACTTAGAACCTGCCTTTTCACCTGCAACTACACACTTGGTTTTACTCGACACACTACCACTCACACGCGCACCCAAAGCTTGCAACATTTGTGTCGCATCATCACGCCCCATAGTCGCCAATGTCCCTGTGATTACCCAGCTTTCACCATTTAACGGCTGACGCGTTGGTGCAATTGGCGCATCCCAATGAATCCCTGCTGCCAATAAACGATCTACCACTTCTAAGTTATGCGGTGCATTAAAGAAATCGACAATCCATTCAGCGGTAATATCACCTACATCTGGGGTCTTTTTCAATGATTCTAAATCCGCATTGCGAATTGCATCCAAAGTCTGAAACGTATTTGCCAACATACGCGCAGTCGTTTCACCAACACCACGGATACCGAGCGCATAAATAAAAGCAGCGAGTGTGGTTTTCTTACTATTTTCAATTGCATCAAACAGATTTTGAACCGACTTTTCACCCATTTTTTCAATCGTGAGTAGCTGCTCACGATGCTCATGTAAGTGATATATATCAGCGACATCTTTGAGTAAATCAAGATGCAGTAATGATTCAACCCAACGATCACCCAAACCTTCAATATCTAAGGCTTTACGTGACACAAAGTGGCGAATCGCTTCAATCCGTTGCGCTGAACAATATAAACCACCTGAACAACGCGCCAAAGCTTCACCTTCAGGCATGACTACGGGTGAAGAACACACAGGACAATTTTCAGGTAAATGTACTTCGACCACATCATTCGGACGGAATTCCAACCAAACCTTTTCAACTTTTGGAATCACATCGCCGCTACGATAAACACTGACAGTATCGCCAACACGAACATCTAAACGATGAATTTCACCGATGTTATGTAAAGTCACATTGGAAACAATTACCCCACCGACAGCAACAGGATTTAAACGTGCCACAGGAGTCAATGTTCCAGTACGCCCGACTTGCCAATCAATATTTTCAACGGTGGTTAATGCTGCAACTGCAGGGAATTTATAAGCCGTCGCCCAACGTGGTTCACGACTTAAAAAGCCGAGCTTTTGTTGTTGTTGTAAGTCATCTACTTTGATGACCATACCATCAATTTCAACCGCTAAATCTGGACGCTCTTGATTGATCTGCTCGTATTTTTCTTGGACTTCTTGGATACTGTCACATACAAAATGACGTTCGCCGACTGCAAAACCAAAATTGGTCAACCATTCCAAACTTGCAGACATGGAGTGAATGCCGTGATTTGGTTCACATTGCGCAATGCCATAGGCATAGAATGCCAATGGGCGCGAAGCCGCAATACTGGGATCAAGTTGACGTAGACTTCCTGCTGCAGCATTACGTGGATTGGCAAAGGTTTTTTCACCTTTGGCTTCATTTTCAGCATTCAGCTTTTCAAAGCCAGCCTTAGGCATCAATACTTCACCACGTACTTCTAACAAACGTGGGACTTCAACTTTGTCTGATGAAAGCACTTTTGGTAGATTACGAATGGTTTTAACATTTTGGGTAATCACTTCCCCTGTTTCACCATCACCACGGGTTACGCCACGAACCAAGACGCCATTTTCATACCAAAGAGAAATTGCTAATCCATCGAACTTTAATTCAACGTCATATTGTATTTTTTGATTCGGTAAACGCTCTTCAATACGGCGTGCAAAAGCAAATAGTTCTTCTTGATTAAAGACATTGCCTAAAGACAGCATTGGAACGGTATGGGTAATGGTTTCAAACTTAGATAATGCCTTACCGCCAACTTTGTTAGTGGGTGAATCCGCTTGGATTAATTCGGGATGTTGTTGCTCTAATGCTTTGAGTTGGTGAAATAGCTGATCATATTCACTGTCCTCAATGCTCGGTTCATCCATCACATAATAGGCATGATTATGCTTTGCAATCAGTTGAATGAGTTGACGCATTTGCATCACGACAGGATTATTTTCCATACAATATTTCACCATTTAAAAAGGCGGAAAACTCCGCCTAAATTGCTTGTATCTATTAAAACTCTTGGAAAAGTTAAAATTAGGTATTCATTGATAATGAAATTCATATTGAAAGTCCCTTCTCCCTCAGGGATGAGAAGATAACTCCGCAAGAGGATGAGGGGGATTTTCTCAAAATAAAAACCTCTCCCTAACCCTCACTTGCGCTTCATTTTAAAGCAGTGCTTTAAAACTTGCTCAGGAGAGGGAACTTCCATTATGCATTTAGTTATTAATCAACCATTCAACAGATACAAAATCTCGCTTCACTCAATTATAAAACAATTCTCAGCATAACATTATATTAAGCTTCTTGCCCTGAGCGATAATCAATCGCCTTATGACGCCAATGCTCTTTTAACTGCGGTGTAAACTCAAGATTATTTTCATCATAAACCGTACCATCAATCTCACGTGCAATAAGACCTGCAATACTTACCATCGTATCAAAGCCTTTTTGCACATCAGAATGTGGTAAAGCTAAGAAGAATGCTAAACCTTGAACTTGCTCAGTTGATAAATTTTCTAAGTCAAAACCATCAGGACCATTTTCTGTTACACGCAACACAGAAAACAAGAGATGACTTTCCTCTTCAGGACTCTCATAACGATGGAAACATGATAACTCACCAAAACGTAAACCATATTTCAACAACATTTTTAAAGTTTTATCACCAGACAAAGCTTTACGTGGATTTGGATAAACATTCAACGCAATGATGGTTTCTGCATTCGATAATACACTTTCATCATCATACTTTTGCTGTGCTGTTAAATGTACATCCAAGATACTGCTTTCTTCATCAAATTCTTTAATTTCAGCCGTTTCCACATTCTGATTCAACTGAAATTCTTCTTTTTTAGCTTCTGCCGTTTCAACAGTCACAACAGATTGAGTATCTAGGGGACTCGCTGTATCAACTTCAACATTCTTAACTGATTCAGTAGTTTCTACTTCTGCCGTAGCGCTTTCACTGTAAGCTTTTACTGAATCAATTGTAACAACTTCATCTGCAACAGATGTTTTAACGGTTTCCACATGTTCAGTTGTCGATGAATTCGTTGTAGCATTTTCCTGAATATCATCAATCTTTTGTTGCTTTTCTTCCGCAACTTCAACTGCATCTAAAGCATTTAAATTTGGCTCTACGCGCGCTGGCTCTTTAGATTCACGATCTGCCTGCAATTGATCACGCACATGACGTGGAATCACAGGTTGATTACAGTCTTCATTGACATGCAATTCAGATTCTAAAGATGGTGCAGCATCGTTGGGCTTTCGTAGCACCATTCGCAATCCAATCAGGATAATGATTACTGCAATAACAATTCCAATAATTGTGGTGACTTCCATACTACGACTCCGCGGCTAAACCGTATTCTCTTGCCTCTTCCAAATTCACAGTGACGAGTTTTGATGTGCCTGGCTCAGGCATCGTCACCCCTAGCAAATCGGTTGCCATCGTCATTGCAACTTTATTATGTGTAATGTAAATGAATTGAACCTGATCAGAAAGCTCTTTTACCAAATTACAAAACCGACCGACGTTTGCATCGTCTAATGGCGCATCAACTTCGTCCAAAACGCAAAATGGTGCAGGATTTAGACGGAAAATTGCAAAGACCAATGCCAATGCCGTCAATGCTTTTTCACCACCAGACAATAAAGCCAATGAGCTATTTTTCTTACCAGGTGGACGAGCCATTAATTTGACGCCTGATTGCCAATCATCTTCCAAGCTTAAACTTGCTTCACCACCATCAAATACTTTCGGGAACAACACTTTCAATTCTGAATTGACGCGATCAAAAGTGCCCATAAATAATTTTTTGGTTTCTTGGTCAATGGTCTTCATGGCATCTTTGAGTTGCCCAACAGTATTTTCCAGATCTTGCATTTGATGACTTAAATCATCAAAACGCTTAGAAACCTCTTCATATTCTTCCGAAGCCGCTAAATTCACTGCACCCAATTTTTCAAACTGACGCTGTGCTTTTTCAAACTTTTCTTGATGCGCAGGTAAATCAATCACCACACCTTGTTTGATCTCAGCATTCATTTCTTTGAGTTGATCAGAATAATGCTGTAAATCCGATTTGGCTGATTGCCATGACAAGCGTTTTTCTTCTAACTTGGTTCGTAATTGCTCATCATTTTGTTGATGTAAATGACGCATTTCTGTCAGTTGTTGCTGTTTCGATTGAACATTGTTCAATTCAACTTGCCATTCAGACCATGTCTTTTGCAGCTTCTCAGTTTGTTGTGATTGCTCAGAAAATTGTGATTCTAAACTTGGCAATTCCAACTGAATCGGATCGACAAATTTCTTTGCTTGTTCCATTTGCGCAATGATTTGCTGATATTGTGCTTTCGAGAAAGTTAAATCTTTTTCCAATAATTCAATTTGCTGCTTATTCTGTTCAGCCAAACGACGTGTGGTTTCAAAATCTTGTTGCTTCAACTGCAATTGCTGTTGTTGCGCTTCAACCTGTTCATTTAACTCATCAAGCTGATATTGCAAAGCCTTGTATTCAGGTAAATTTTGCTCAAGTTTGAGAATGACCGAATGCATGTCGATTTCAAGATCATCTTTCTGCATTGCATCTTCTTCAAGTTGCTCATCCAATTGTTGTAATTGGCTGTTTAACTGAACTTTTTGCAACTCAAAAGCTTGTGAAGCACTTTGCTGTTTGGCAATTTGCACATCGAATTGTTGTAGATTCTTTTGCTGATTTTTCAGTGTATCTTGATCTGCTTGAATCTGCTTTTGAATATCAGCAATTTGCTGATTTAATTGCGGTAAAACACTTTCAGCTTCAAGTAACTGAGGCTGTAAATTTGCCAGTTGTGCTTCAATTTCTTCTAAGCGAATACGATGGCTCAATGCGCCTTGAGCCGCTTGGCTAGATTCATCGAAATATAGACCGATGACCCAATCTTGCCCGATGTGATAACCATCTAGACTGAGCAGACTTTGCCCTGCTTTTAATTGGTTTTGAATTGCCAATGCATCAGCAAGATTTTCGACAATCGCCACTTGATTCCACAGTGAATATTGCGGAGATTCAATCCAATCTGCCAAACATGGCAAGCCATTCAGCTGAATCTTATCTAGTGAATCAAATGTTTTGAGCTGACGTGCGATGCTTTCGGTAAATGTCGCCCCTGAATCGATGATTTGTGCAGAAAGCCATTTCGCTAAAAACTTCTCAATCAATGCAGCATGTTCTTTGCCTTGTGCATTCAACTTCAATACTTGCATCAATTGCACAGCATTGAAATCCGTTTTCACTGCACTTTTCGCCATGAGTTGATTCAAGTTTTTCTGTTCAGATAGCAACACTTGTACTTCAGATTTCAAACTTGAAATCTGCGCTTTCTGTTGATTAATCTGCTCTTGGAATTGTTCTAACTGTGCTTTGGCATCCGTTAGTTTTTGTTCCAATTGCACAATCTGTTGTTGCGTAGATGACTTCTCTTGCTCAAGTTGACTTAGATCTTCAGTTTGGAACTGATTTTGAATCTGTGTCGCTTGGGTCTTTAGAGTGTCTTTTTGTTGTTCGATTCGTGCCACATTTTTAGCAAGCTGTTCAATCTGCGCCTGCATTTGCGCTTTTTGTTGTTGTTGCTTTTCAACCTGAACTTTGACGTGTTCATATTGTTGTTGCGCTTGGAGTTGCTGTGCTTTTACATCACTAAACGCTTGGCTACGTTGCTGAGTTTCGGATTCAGAACTATGTAATTGCTCAGACTGCTGTTCCAATTGATTATGCAAAGTATCCAATTGCAATTCAATCAATTGAATCTTTTCTTTAGTCTGAATTTTTTGCTGTTCAAAATTACTCAATGCTTCTGAATTTTGTTGGAACAAACTTTGTTTTTGCTCCAAAGTCATTTTCAATTCAGAAAGCTTTTTCTCAGCCTGTTGCCATTCATTTTGCAAAGGTGTGGACTGTTGAATGAGGCGTTGGAACAATTCATTGGTCGATGTTAAATCATGTTCCAAGGTACTCATGTCAGAACGAACCAGTTTGAAATGCTCACCTAGCTCATTCATTTCAACTGTATATTCTTCTTGTAAACGAGAACTACGCTCACATTGGAACGATAGAATTTCGATTTTTAGAGTACGAATTTCAGTTTCTAAGGTTTTGTATAGAACCGCAGATTCAGACTGACGTTTAAGCGTTTTAAGCTGTGATTTTAATTCTGACGCAATATCTTCTAAACGATCTAGATTTTGCGTAGTGTGTTCTAAATGTTGTAGCGTTTCACGACGACGGGCTTGGTAACGAGAAACCCCTGCCGCTTCTTCGATGAAAACCCGCATTTCTTCAGGTTTGGCATCGACCAAACGGTTAATCATGCCTTGTTCAATAATCGCGTATGAACGTGGTCCTAAACCTGTCCCCAGAAAAATATCGGTAATATCACGGCGACGGCATTTGGTGCCATTGAGAAAATATTCAGATTTACCATCACGATTGACCTGACGGCGTACAGCTAATTCGCTATAGGCATTGTATGCGCCACCCAGTTTACCGTAAGTATTCTCAAAACGAAGTTCTACACTTGCCATTCCCACAGGTTTACGTTTTGCCGTTCCTGTAAAAATAACATCTTGCATGCTGCCACCACGAAGTTGACGCGCACTGGACTCCCCCATAACCCAACGAATGGCATCAATCACATTGGATTTACCACAGCCATTTGGACCAACCACCGCTGTACGGTTATCTTTGAATTGTAATGTTGTACTATCGGCAAACGATTTGAAGCCTGAAAGTTTTAAGCTGCTTAAACGCATAATGTCCTAGTTACTTGCTAACGCTACTTAGCGACGCGATCTCCGCGCCCAAGCGAGTTCGATTTGTTTCATCCGTGTCAGAGATTCCAACACTAAGTTACGCAAGTGTCGACAAAAATCTTCCATAAATAAAGTAGCTTGTTGTGATTTTCGGATTAAAATTGCATCAATCACTAACTTCAGCAATTCTAATGCTTCTTGAAGCTCACGTCTTGAAGTATTTAGCGTTAAAAAATAACTTCTGCGCAAAGATGGCAGTAATTCTTTATAAAACTTCATCAAGTATGGATTTCCCACCATATCTTGCTGTTCTGAAAGAAATTGGAAGATACCATCGTAGAATTTTTCGGTATTGCCTTGTTTCACCTGTTCGACCAGATGATTCATCATATTTTGAATGGCTTCGGCTTCATGATTGCGCCACGTTTCACTCATACGTGAAACGATTTGCCCAAGGAGTAATGCACTGGTATCAAATAACGCACGAACTTGCTGTGCTGACATTTCGGAAACAATCGCGCCACGGCGTGGATAGATTTCTATCAGGTGGGTTCTTTCTAAAAGCAATAGCGCTTCGCGCACCGAGCCTCGACTGACATCCAGTTCTTTGGCGATACGTAGTTCTTGTATGCGTTCCCCTTCCACCAACTCGCCACTAATAATTTGTTCGCTAATATGTTTGGCAATTTGTTCCGAGAGGCTATCCACTTCTTCCAAATGCATATCTCCTTTTTGATTTTTTATTTTTCACAAAAGCATAGACATACTTAATTGTCATATTTTAAGTTTTACTCGATTTAGCTCGATCAAATCCATGACATTGTCAGACAATTTTAAAGCATTTTAGGTCAATTTTGATTTTAAAAAAGAATGTTAGTGAAAAATAAAAAAGCGATGGTTAGTGTCTTTTCTAAAAGCTCCATCTTGATAACTGCAATACAAATTGACATCTAATACCATGAAATTAAAGTATTTTCACAAAGCACGTTATGGAAACCCTTCTGGTATTAAAAATATACTAATACAGAACAATATGATGGCTAAAGCAAATACCCATAAAGAATTTTTTCTAGTTATATTTTTAAATAAAGGCATCCACCTCACAAGATTAGGAAAAATAAAAACAATCATTCCCATAACAAAAGTCAGTATCGAAAGCCTAGCAGTAAGGAGAAAAATGTCAAAACTATCAATATTGGGCATTTACTTAAGCATGACTTTTTTATATCGAGTCATAAATAATCTAATCACAAGGATAATAAAAATGATTAATGAGAAAATTAAGTAAAAATTTCCATGAAATAAATGTGAACTAAAACCTTCATATATAAATTTATATACAAAATTTTGTTCTAAATACCCCATCCAAGATTTCGCAAAAAAATAGCTGAGTATTAAAGAATATAACCCTGAAAAACTTATAAATGCCAAGATTCTATTAATTTTATCTTTAATAAAAAAAATAGAATTTAAACTTAAAGAAGCAATTAAAATTGAAAAAACAAAAGAGTAAACTGTAATCCAATAACTATAACTTTCCATTTAACTTCCCACAATTTTTTTAATTAAAGAAGTAGCTATTCTACCTTCCGCTCTTGTTTTAAATCTTAACTTACCATTATGGAAAATTGCACGCTGACCATGCCTGTAGTCTTGTTCAGATATTTCTTTTGTACCGCCTCGATTTGGAACAGTATAATCTGTGTGACCAATAACAACACTTTTTGTTTTTCCTGATCTAAACAGATGTAAAGAAATCAGTGCACTAAAAGAATCTTCATCCCCATCAATTGCTGTATTACATCCATGTATTTCGATTTTAGATTCATTCGTAAAAACATTAAAATTAATATCAGATAAAATAGGACAATTACTCCAATTTGCGCCACCAAACAATTCATACTGTGAGAGTTTAGTAAAAGAATTACGGTAAATATTTGAAGCTAAGTTATTTTCTTGACCATATTCATAGGTCATCGACTTACTCATAGAAGCATCTATAACTGAATAAAGTCCTAACTCAGATCCATGACAGAAAATATCCAAGGACTGAATTGTATTTGTAGGCTGAGAGTTAATATGCTCAACGAGCTGCAACATACCTTTAGATATAAAATAAGATTTAACAGGTAAATCATTTTTATAATCAGCTATTACATTCTTAGAAGCATTATAAAAAGATCCATTATCACCTAGGATTCTAGCACCACCGTAAAGAACTAAACGAATAGGTAGTTTAACATTCACTTTTTGAACTGTACCACCTTGAACAGTTTTACCACTATGTAAATCTACCATCCCTCATCCTCAGCCGTTTGAATTGTAATAGTATTTGGTTGATCACGATCTGCTAATTTTTCAGTCATTCCATCTTCGTTGGTAATGCCCTCAACTGTATGACCATCATCATAAGTAATTATGTATTTAAGATTTTTATAAGGTTGCCCATCTAATTCATTGATTAATTGATATTGGCCTGAATACTTTTTATTAGCTACAAAAGAAGAACTCGTAGCATTCCCTTTTCCAGAACCGCTCCCTGCATCTCGTACAACTAAACTCTGTTGAGGTAAGAAAGTTGCTCCACATGTAGTTTTATCGCCTGCCATAATAATTGTTTTAGAACCAACAACTAAAAAACTTTTACCCAAAGAAACAGCTGACACAACTTTTTTACACTTAGGGCAAAAATGTTTCATCCCTTCTAAATGAACTGGCTTTCCTTCAATTTGGAAAGAAGGATCTGTTTCTGCAACAATCCCTCCATGATCAGTTTTACAACCTATTGTTATTAAAAGTTTAATTATACTAAAATATAATTAAAGCATAACAATCCAATAACCACAAATTTTCCATCTAAAAAAACGGCATCACACCTTTCAAAATAAAATAACAACCTACTACTGTCAGCAAGCCTGCAAAACACTTTTTCAACATTGCTGGAGATAATTTATGTGCAACTTTTGCCCCAAATTTTGCCGTAATAAAACTCATGACGCTAATGCCAATAAATGCATAAATATGCACATAACCAATCGCATTTTTAATTTCAGTGGATTCTTGCGAACCAAAGAACATAAAACCAAGCGCGCCTGCGATTGCAATCGGTAAACCACATGCAGCAGAAGTCGCAACGGCTTTTTGCATCACCACACCATTTTTATTTAAATACGGCACAGTCAAACTACCACCACCGATCCCAAAAATAGCAGAAGCAATCCCAATTCCACCACCAGCCATCATTTGCATCGGTGCAGAAGGTAAATGTTTAGATTCATCCACTTGAACATTTGCACCTTTAAACATTTTAAAAGCCACCCACAGCGCAAATGCTCCGATAATGAGTTGTAAATGCTGTCCTGACAAAATATCAGCAACACCAGCTCCAATAAATGAACCAATCACTAAGCCTGGTGCGAGATTCTTAAACACATTCCAAAGTACTGCGCCTTTTTTATGATGCGCGGATACAGAACTGATCGAAGTAACAATAATCGTTGCCAGTGAAGTGCCCAGAGCCATATGCATAATCACACTTGGGTCATAGCCCATTTGAGTAAAAACCACATAGAGAATCGGTACAATAATTAATCCACCACCCACACCAAATAGTCCTGCGGCAAATCCAGCGATTGCACCAATACCTAGATATATGATTAACTCCATAAATGTTCCTTTACATTTCTCAGATTCAACATGGATTTAGAGACTCGTCATCTTAGACAACTGCTTACAGAAGCCAACCAACTTCCTGAAATTCTGTTATTAAAACAGACCACAACATCAACCAATGATGATGTCCGTGATATTGCTCAGAGCGGTGTAAACACGGTGCTGGTCTGTAGTGAAACACAGACGCAGGGACGAGGTCAGCACCAAAGGGAATGGGTTTCCCCGATCGGGAATATTTATTTAAGCACATTGCTTGAAACTCGAACACCCATTGATGGACGTTTAGCACTAGAAATTGCCTTAAATATCTTACAAATGCCATCCCTGAAGCATTTAACCAATCTGCAAATTAAATGGCCCAATGACCTTTACAGCACACAAGGAAAATGGGGCGGCATCTTAGTAGAGCCAATTTCCCCCAATCAAGCGATTGTCGGGGTAGGCATAAATTTATTGCCCATTCCTGAGCAAGACGTCAGCCAACAAGCCACGTCAGTTGTGCAATTGGGTGTGCAATATCCGAATCGTATCCAAATGATCAGTGAACTTTATCTTGCCATTCAACAGGCTGGACAATGGTTTAATCATGGTTGCTACAACCTCGCTGCACGTTTTAACCACTACGCGGCATTTCTTGATCAAGCGGTGCATTTTGAACAAATCAACGATTCAGTTGAAGGCATTTTCAAAGGGATTCATGATGATGGCTCAGTCAACTTAATGACAGCAAATGGTTCAGTGAATGTTTATCAAGGGCGTTTACGTTTGATCGAATCATCCACAGATAAAAAATAATAAAGACATTTAGGTACGCAAATGAAAGCACTTTGGTTAGATATTGGAAATACCCGACTTAAATATTGGATCACTGAAAATGACCAAATCATAGAACAAGCTGCGGAATTACACTTACAATCCCCTGCTGATCTCTTGCTCGGTTTAATCCAACATTTCCGTAGTCTAAATTTAGATAAAGTCGGTATTTCATCGGTTCAAGACAAAAAGAACAATGAACGTATTATCCAAATCCTAAAACTCCTTGATATTCCAGTGAGCTTTGCCAAAGTTCATGCCGAATATGCAGGTTTAAAATGTGGTTATGACCATATTGAACAATTGGGAATCGACCGTTGGCTTCAAGTTCTTGCAGTTGCCAATGCCAATGAAGACCTGTGTGTGATTAGTTGTGGTACAGCATTGACCATTGATTTGACCCAAGGCTTTCAGCATCTTGGTGGCTATATTTTGCCAAATCTTTATTTACAACGTGATTCACTAATTCAAAACACCAAAGGCATTAAAATCCCTGATGTTGCTTTTGAAGAGCTTTGTCCGGGGAGAAATACCATTGATGCAGTGCATCATGGTATCTTTCTAGGATTATTGAGCACCATTGAAAAAGTGATGGAGCAACAGCCTCGTAAACTGATTCTCACAGGTGGCGATGCCAATTTATTTGCAAAATTTCTTGAAAAATATCAGCCACAGATTGAAAGTGATTTATTACTCAAAGGTTTGCAGTTTTATATCAATCGACAAAATAGTTGAAAATAAATACAATTTACACAGGGCTCAAAAGCCCTATTTTTTATTCATGATAAAAAATGATAAATGCCATAACAGCGCATAAAGAGAAATGCTAATGAAAAAACTTCCCTTATTCCTGAGCTCATGCTTACTTAGCTTAACCATGGTGGGCTGTACGAGTTTACAAAGCACACCATTACAACCTGCTTCAGGCAAGGTCGTAACTTCCGAAGCAATTATTGCCTATTTTGCACCCGATGCAGGCGAAGAAGAATGCGCTTGTGGTTCAACTATGGATAAAGGCTACTCTCTTACACCTGTTGAAAATGGTTATTTCCGTAAATTATTGGGTCGAGATCAAGAAGGTCGCTTCTTACTACAAGACTTCTACCAAAGTAATGGTCAACCTCAAACCAGTCCATTTTGGGTTAAAGATCCAAAAGGTTTAAATAGTTTTGATGGTAAATATACAGATGGTGATGTGATTGGTTACTATGACAATGGTCAAATAGAGTTCAAAGAACACTATAAAGACTACATGCTACAGGGCAAATCTGAGCTGTATTATAAAAATGGTCAACTCAATATGGTGACTGAATATGCAGATGATGACGAAGTGGGTGAGACTAAAACTTACTACAGCAATGGTCAACTCGCTTCCTTAGAAAATAAACTTGATGAGGAGCATAAAACGCATAAGCTGTGGTATTCAACTGGCAAACAAGCGGTTGACCTAATCGTTGATCCTTATGATTTTTCAATACTTTCAGGCAAAGCTTGGGATCAACAAGGCAATATCATTGAAGATGAAGATGAGCGACAAAAAGTCATTGATAACATCTATGAACAGTTAGATACCACTAAAAACTAAAATACTGGAAAACGAAGACACAGAAAAATCAAACTATTCGCCAAATCCTCTATCGCAATATACGTATTGCTATAGGGGGTCATAATTTTTCTCATAAGTTTTTTGATTTCACTGACATCTACAAAATGATGGTTACTTAAAATTTTAGTACCAGCATAAAAATAAACCGCTGATTTTTTTTAATAAATACAACTAAAAACATAGATAAAACTAAAACTACAGCAAGGGTACAATCATAAAACATGAATATAAGCTAAGGTGCTGATTTCAATAAAACAGATAGTTTGTCCCAAAGCTGTGGAAACTCACTATAACCATCAGAAGCCATGAAATGCCCTGCATTTTTTACCTCGACCATTTGGGCATTCATCAAATGTCCTAACTGAATACTGAAAGGTGCAGGCACAAAAGGATCGTTATTTGAAAAAAATAGCACTCTATGGCGAATGCCCATTCTTAACTGAGCTTCATCAAAATGTGCTTGATCTATAAATACATTTAGCTCTGGGAAAATGGGTAATTTATTCTTAAAGCCTGCAATTAAAAATAATGCAAAAAGCTTTCTTCCTGCTAATACCTCAGATAAAAATCCTAAACTGGCGATACAGCCTAAACTATGAGCAATGATAATCACCTCCTCGTTTAAGGTCTGAATCTGTTGAACAAGATTCTGCTTCCAAGCATCATATTTTGGATGTTCAGAATCTTCTAAATAGAGTATGTCACATTGATGCCCTATTGATTCCACCTGCCTCTTCAACCACGGAAACCAATGATCAGTCGGTGAGGCATTATAACCATGTACAATAAAAACTTTTCTCATATATATTTTCTTATTTATCAATTATATACAATTAAAACAAATTAAAACTCATCCAATAATATGTGAAACTAATCACCATGTATATATATTTTATTTAACAAAAAAGACGCCCTTGGGCGTCTCTTGTGATAGAAGTATTCAATTAAATGAGTAACTTTAGCTATAAGCTATTACTTCTTATCGTTATTTCCAAACAATGGTCCCATACCACCACCACCGCCGAATTGTTTTTGCATACCGCTCAATGAACGCATCATTTTTGCCATACCTGATGGATTAGCAAATTTCTTCATCATTTTTGCCATTTGCGCATGTTGCTTGATCAATTTATTGACTTCAACCACATCCATACCACAACCCGCAGCAATACGTTTTTTACGACTCGGATTCATCAAATCTGGGTTACGGCGTTCTTTGATGGTCATCGACTGGATGATTGCTTCCATCTTTTTCACTTGCTTTTCAGGATTCGCTTGTGCAATCGCATCTTGAATCCCTGAATTACTCATGCCAGGCAACTTGTCTAAGAAGCCCATCATACCGCCCATCTTATTCATTTGTTCAAACTGCATCAGCATATCTTCAAAATTGAAGCTTCCGCCTTTTTGCAATTTTTTCGCCATTTTTTCGGCTTTTTCTTTGTCGATCTTACGTTCAACTTCTTCGACAAGAGAAAGTACGTCACCCATACCCAAGATACGTTGTGCAACACGCTCAGGATGGAATGGCTCTAAGGCATCGAGTTTTTCACCCATACCTAAGAATTTAATCGGCTTACCAGTAATCGCACGTACAGAAAGCGCAGCACCACCGCGTGCATCACCATCCGTTTTGGTGAGGATCACACCAGTCAGTGGCAATGCGTCATTAAATGCTTTAGCTGTATTTGCCGCATCCTGACCAGTCATTGCATCGACAACAAATAAGGTTTCAGTTGGACCAATCGCTGCATGTAATGCTTTGATTTCGTCCATCATGTCATCATCGACATGCAAACGACCTGCGGTATCAACGATCAAGACATCGTTAAAGTTAATCTTCGCTTGACCAATCGCACGTTGTGCAATTTTGATTGGATCTTCAGATGCATCTGACTCGATGAAATCAACACCAACCTCACCCGCAACAGTTTGTAACTGTTTAATTGCTGCTGGACGATAAACGTCGGCAGAAACCATTGCAACTTTTTTCTTTTGGCGTTCTTTTAAGAAACGACCAAGTTTTGCAGCAGTTGTGGTTTTACCCGCACCTTGCAAACCTGCTAAAAGAATAACAACAGGTGGTTTAGCAGCTAAATCTAGTGTTTCATTCGCCTCACCCATCATTTTTGTGAGTTCGTCATAAACGATCTTCACAAAAGCCTGACCTGGTGAAAGCTGAGTCATCACTTCCTGACCCAATGCTTCTTCCTTAACTTTCGCGATAAATTCACGTGTTACAGGCAAAGCAACATCGGCTTCAAGAAGTGCCATACGCACTTCACGTAGGGTATCTTTTATATTATCTTCGGTGAGCTGCCCAGAGCCAGTAACATTTCTGAGGCTCTGCGTGAGTCGTTCTGTTAAGGTATCAAACATTGCAAAATCCGCTTAAAATAGCTAGTAGCAAAAAAATCTTTCTTAAAATAGAAAATTTGTGCTCAAGATGCTATAGGATACTGTAGTTCACATGGAATTTATATCTTATAACATGATTATTCATCATCCTGAAAAAGGTTTGACATGATTAGCCTACCCTTGGTTTATACGATTTTAGCATTAATTGCCTATACCTCATCATTTTGGTATCTGTTTATGCATTTAATGTCAAAACGTCCTGCAAACCCGTGGTTTATCGGCATCATGTCTGGCTTAGGACTGATCTTACATGCAAGTGTACTGTATAACGATATGCTTACACCACTGGGGATTAATTATGACGTCTTTAATTTGATGTCATTTACCTCTGGGTTAATGTTATTGCTAAGCATGTTATATAGCACTTATCGACCTGTTATTTCATTGAATTTAATCGGCATTCCTGTTGCTGCCTTTGGTTTAATCCTTGGTTTTTGCTTTAGTAAATCAAAACAATTTATTGAACAGCATTCTTTAGGCTTAGACATTCACATTATTTTGTCCTTATCTGCGTATGCGGTGTTGCTGATGGCAACCATTCAAGCCGTATTGATTTGGTTCCAGAACCGAGAACTCAAAAAGAAACAAAAAAAGCGTATTTGGGTGAATTTTCTACCGGCTTATCAAGCGATGGAATCACTCTTGTTTGATATGTTAATTACAGGCTTTGTGCTTTTAACTGTTGCTCTAAGCTTTGGTTTCTTCACCATAGATAACTTTTTCGCACAACATTTAGCCCATAAAACGGCATTCAGTATCGTGTCATGGTTTGTCTATGGTTCGCTATTGATTGGACATTATAAATTTGGCTGGCGTGGTCAAAAAGCGATTCGCTTTACCATTATCGGCTTCTTTTTATTGGCGATCGGCTTTATTGGCTCTAAGTTTGTGTTGGAAATGATTTTACATCGATAAACCGTTTCTAATATTTGGAAATGAATTGTGAAAACATATTACTATTATTATGATAAAGAAGAAGATATAACAACATTCTGTGAATTGGATGAGGAGTTATATTGTTTACGGGCAACTTTTCAAACAGCAAATGGAATATTCAGTACGAACTCTCCACTGACTCCCGCTCACTTATTTCTACCAGAAGGTAGCTTTTTAGATTTTATTGATGAACTCAGCCCTATCTCTCAGGAACAGTTTAAAGATAAGTGGAATATTTCTAACAAAAAGTACTTAATCCATTGGGAAAATTTAAAAAATAAGTATCAGATTAATCAATCAATAAAAACAAGTATTTCTTTTTTTCCACCACTAGGAGTTATTGTCCAATTTGGTGAAATTTTTTATGGTTTAGTAAATTATAATGACTGCAAAGCAATTTTAGGTGAAAATCAAATGTATCC
Organism: Acinetobacter wuhouensis; assembly: GCF_001696605.3. Taxonomy (NCBI): domain Bacteria; kingdom Pseudomonadati; phylum Pseudomonadota; class Gammaproteobacteria; order Moraxellales; family Moraxellaceae; genus Acinetobacter; species Acinetobacter wuhouensis. The sequence continues at coordinate 3,138,822 of NZ_CP031716.1, forward strand.
ACACCAACAAATACAACTCTATATCGAACATTTTGATGATGATAACTTATGGATAAAATTTTCTACAAAATCAAATTAGTTATCATTAAAAGCTAACCATCTAAATATATTCATTATTTCCTCTTGCTTATTCAACATAATACATTTAATGTCTTATTTAAATTATGTGTTTATATTTTATACAAAAGGATTTTGTGATGAATATTCCAGTCAACACTCAACAGGATGATAAAGATAATTATAATCCCCTCACAGCTGAAAAATGTCGTCAATGCGAAGACGTTTTACCGATTCAAAATTTGGATCCAAACTACGAAGGTATTGTTTCAACACATAGCAATGACAGCTATTGTAAATTTTCATGTATTTCGGAAAATGACGAGACACAGTAAACGTATTTTCATTACATGAGCATTTAAGGAAAAATAAATCATAGATGTATTGTTCTGAATCATCACAATCAACTAGACAGTTGATTGAAAAGTGCGTATAACGCACTTTTTTACGATTCAATGGTAGTGACTTTGAAACTCATCCTTGCACCAATGGAAGGCTTAACTGACCCAATTATGCGTGATGTTCTTACGTCTGTGGGAAGTTTTGACTGGTGTGTAACTGAGTTTATTCGGGTGACGGATTCTGTATTGCCTGATCATATCTACCATACGTATTGTCCTGAACTGAAAAATGACGGCAAAACAGCTGCAGGCACACCTGTACATGTGCAATTTTTAGGAAATAACCCTGAAATGTTGGCTGCCAATGCCGTACGTGCTGCTGAACTCGGCGCACCTGCGATCGATATGAATTTTGGTTGTCCTGCCAAAACAGTCAATCGTCATCGTGGCGGTTCAGTGCTTTTAGATGAACCAGAAGTGGTTTATGAATTGGTTAAAGCGGTACGTGATGCTGTTCCTGCTCATATCCCTGTTTCAGCGAAAATGCGTTTAGGTTATCTTGATCGTAATTTCACGATGGAAAATGCACACGCCATCGAAGATGCTGGTGCGTCTTGGGTTACCGTCCATGCGCGTACCAAAGCCGATGGTTATACCCCACCCGCTTTTTGGGATTTATTGCATCCGATTCGTGAAACTTTAAAAATCAATGTGATTGCTAATGGTGAGATTTGGACCAATGCAGATGCCAAGCAATGTCAGCTTGAATCTGGTTGTGAAGATCTCATGATTGGTCGTGGTGCTGTAACCACACCTGATTTAACCCAATGCATCCGCCAAAATACAGATCAACCATTAATTACGTGGAATGAATTGCTCGGTCTGCAAATTCGTTTCTTAAATGGTACATATAAAAAAGAAATGAATATGGTGGGTCGTTATAAGCAATGGCTTGGAATGATGTCGAAACATTATCCTGAAGCCAAAGCCTTATGGGACGAAGTAAAACGTCTTAAAAAAATTGATGAAGTGTTAGAAAAATTAAAAGCTTAGTCTTTCTAATTTATATCCTCTTTACCACCTCAATTTACTCTGCTTCATTCTTGTGTATTTCTAGAATTTGGGTAATTTCTTCAGCTTGAAATTCTTTGACCAAATTCGATGTTGGGTTTAAAACCAAAGTTGCCCCCTTGGTAATTTCAAAGAGTTTTCTGGCATTTAAAACAAGATACTCAGCATCTGTTCCAATATCTTGCTGAATCATTTCTAACTCTAAAAAGAATGGAATCGCTTGATCACCTTCTGGAGTTTCAAGTACTCGAAATTGCAATTTGTTATCGCTATCTTGAGTCCCTAAGCAATAAATATCGGATACAAGTAGTTGATCGATAAACTCAGGAATAAGCTCATAGTTTTCTTGGGTTTGGGTGAAGAGTTGTTGGAGATTTGGCATAGTCATTCCTAATATTGTTTATAATTTTTTCAACTTTCCCAACCGACATACCATTGATTTAATTTTGGTTTATCAAATTCAAGTTGAAGACCATTCTTTTCACACGCAATTTTATTTTTTTCCAACAAATGATGGACTTCTTGAAATAATTTTTCATTTGCATATTCAGTATTTTTCAACTTTTCAGAATAAATACAGGCTTTTTCCAAACTCTCTCCACGAGAATCCAATGCATAAATTTGCATTAAATAAAAAGCTAGATTTCCATCTTGATTTAAATCAAATACAAGTTGCACAGTATTTGAGAACTTCTTCATTTCATCTTTATTTTTCAATACTTTTACTTGCCTTAGATCTTGAAAATACATGTTAAAATCAAAAGAATTCTCTTCTGTTTCTAGTTGCTTATTATTAATTATAAATGCAATATATTCTTTGATTTCTCCCCTTCGTCCAGCGCTGATTGTCTGATCAAAGTAATTACTCATTAAATCTTGTATTTTCTTATCATCTAATTGAGTAATTTTTTTTAATAAATCAAACGAAGTACCACCTGTCGCCATTTCTTCGTCATTATATAAATGAAGAAGTTTAACTTTTGCATTAATTTGACCAGCTTGTGCTAACTCATAATATTTTTTATATATTTTAAATTTTTCATCGTAGGTTAATGGCTCATTAATTTCAGCCAACTCCCTACCTGCATTAGTTGCATAAATTGCATTTAAATCTTTTTGTGCAGCTTTTTTTTCAATAATTTTTATCTCTTTATCATTGTTCTGATCATATTGTGTTACTTGATAAAAACTAGCTGCGGTTTCAGTCTGTTTTGGACTCCAATTTTGATTTTCTAACCAATTTATATCTTCCACTTTTATTTCTCTCTTATTTTCTGATACAGCATTATTTTGAGGTTCACTACAACCCAATATGAACAACGATAAAACTAAAAAACTGACTTTTTTCATTCGATACCTATCTAGGAATTTTTAACCATTGCCCGACAGTAATTTTATTAGGATCCTCCGTTGTATTTACTATGAGTGAAGTAAAGCATTTAAAAATTAAATGAAAATAAAATAACGAAAATTCTTCACTCTTCCTTATTACACTAATAATGCATAAAAATAATAATACATTTCAAAACAAATGATTAAATAATTAGTTTTTTTAATTTATCAAAGACAATCCAGTTTACCAACTAGTTAATTTTAAAAGCCTTAACTAGATTATCTAAAATTTAATTCCTTCCTGTTCTAAAATTTTTTCAGCTTCATAATTATATGAAATTCCAAATTCCTTATACCATTCATCATAATTAGCACCTAAAATATTTTTCTTATACATCTCAGATTTATTTAAACATAATTCTTTATCTTTTTCCGACTTAATCAAATTAACAAGGTTCAATTTATAAATTTTTACATCATTATCATTAATATATTTAGGTACTAGCTGAGCCCAAGCACAAGCTTCAACAATATCTTTATCAACACCTATTCCATCTTTATAAAATTGCATTAAGTATATAGGAGATATATCATAACCTTTTTTTGCTAGAAATAAACTAGTATTAAAAAGATTGGAATTATCCTTCTTAGATAGATTTAATCCAGAAATTATTTTTTTATTAATCAACCAATTATCATTATTTTTTTTAGCCTCATCTTCTCCCATCGTTAATAAACTTAAATAAAAAGAGAAATTAGCTAAAACCCCGCCTTTAATTCCTGTTTCCAATAATTTTTTTTGGATTTTAATAATATCTAAATAATTTAATTTACTTTCTTGGATTTCACTTACTTCACTAATATCAGTAGCTGCATAAGATGCTGCTAAAGGCTGACCACTTATACCTAATTGATAAATTTCATTATAATATAAGTCAACAGGCTCATTATTCTTCATTAATGAATCCTGCTCTAATTTATATTTCACCAACCTAGCACCTAAGTTATTTTTAGCAACTAAGGTATCTAATTTTTTTATATTTTCAATATTATTATTTTCTCCTAAATAATTATAAGCTAATACTGTTTCTTTAGCATCCCATTCATTTTTATTACTATCTAAAATTTTTTCCATACCAACTCCTAGTTTTTTGTTTTCCATATTACTTTCATTTTTTGAACATGAAGATAATAAAATTAAAAAAAATACACAAATTCTCTTCATTTACATTAACCTATTGGAATATCAAGGTTTTGCCCGACTTTAATTAAATTTGCCCGACTATACGGTATACCATTAACATCACAAATTCTTTGCCAAGTAGTTGAAAATTTTGCGGCGATACTTGATAAAGTATCTCCAGATTTCACTATATATTTTGCTTTTAAATTATTATTACTACTACGATTTGGAGGTATGCTTGGTACTTTACCTGTTTGAATATTTGCAACATTAAACACTCTTAATGCTCCGGGAAGCTCAGTAACAATTTTACTAGCATGCCCTGATCCTAAAAATCTTGGAAAGACTCCCATGAACGGAAGTTCTGGAGTATTTCTCCACCATGTCAATGATGTTGGACCATATACAGTACCTACCCCTTTCAGCTTTGATAATTTTTCGCCCATACTAGTGCCTGATCTGTTCCCTTGCTGGCATGCTAGCAACATTATCGTTTGATTCTTATAACCGTTTCTCTTTATTGTCGCCAAAACAAAATTTGGATCTGTTGTATATCTATTTGCTCTCAAATTTGTATTTTGTTCAAGCATTCCTTGCCCGTTCTTATCAAATCCACCGTGAGTGAATATATAAAAAAACTTTTTGGGGAAGTATCCTCCATCTATTATTCTTTGCTTAGAAGCAATTGTCGTTTGATTACCAGCTTCATTGTGAAACCATAACAATGCATCTAATTTTGTTGCAGATGTACGTAACTTATTCACTAAAATATCTGTTTTTTCTAGAATAGCTCCGACAGGAACATCTGGTACTGCATCTAAGTGGAATCCTGCTTGTTTTTCATCATTGATTCTTTGTGCAAATACAGGATTCTTTCTTGTTACACTTGCTATATATTTTTGTGCTGTTGCTTGATCAGCAGGCACACTATAGGTACTATCAGCAAATATAACTTCATTTTCATATAACTGATAGGAAACTTCAGCTTTCATTAAAGTATCACATAAAAAAGATTTTCCTTCTTGTGGTAAGACTTCTAAATTATTGATATTCTGAGTTTGAGCATTTATATAACCAAAATTATCAGACTCTGTTAAAACAATTTCATCATTATTTTGTATTATTCTGACTTGCCTATTAGGAAGAATTTTTTTCGTTACACTATCTACTAAAAGTTTTTTCTCAATTGCTTCGTCTAATTTCAACAATGGTAATAATTGTAACTTATCGTTTACACGTCCTCCCCCAATAAACTTATGCTGCCCCGCTTTCACCTCAAACATAGCACCCGTTGTGACAAACACACCTGAACCGTTAATTTTCAGTTGTGAACCACCAGCTGTAAGTGTAATTTCCTTTGGACTCTTAAATTTAATCACATCCTCAGTTGAAATAATTTGAATACCTTTACGTGCAATCAAATCTGCACCATCACCTTGTGCTTGAATCTCAACTTTACCTTTCCCTGCAAAAAACCTTGCACCCTCTTGCGCTGCAAATAAACTGATCTTAGAACTTGCATGACCAATCAATGATTTCTGCGTAGAGATATTGATACTTTCCCCTGCACTATGACTGATTTGTTTATCTGCTGAAATATGAATATCTTCATTGGTGGCTAAAGCAATCGAATTAGGTGCTGCAAGTACCATCAAGGCTTGTTTAAATGCATCGGCTTTGTCTTTTTCACCTTTTTCGATTTGATCAAGAAATTGTTTTAAGTTTTCTAGTACTTCTAGTGGATCGGTCTTTTGATTCTTCGCAACTTCGCTTAAGGCTTTTGAGTTGTTTAGACTGCTTTCAAGTTGTTGTTTAGCTTCTTTGGCATCGAGGTGTGTACCTGTTACTTGATCTTGTTTGTATGTACTTAGGAGTAAGCCTTGTCCTGCACGTACTGCACCCCATTGATCTGTTCTGAGTTCAAAGCCCTCTCCTCGTCCATCACTGGTATCTTTGTCTTTAGGATGACTCAGGTTTCCGAGGTTGAGTTGGCTTGCGCCATGACTATTTTGTAATTGAGTGGATATTTGCCCTGTGGTGTCATCAAAACGTAGTTGTCCAAAGCCTTCACCTTGGTATTCTTTGGAACGGATGCCCGCGAGTTTTTTGGTGTCTGGCAATTGTCCTTTGTTATCGAACTTCGTTGGACTGCGTTGGGCTTCGTGGATTCGTCCTACGACAAATGGACGATCGATGTTTCCTCAAAGAAGTCGATAACAACGATTTCACCGATACGTGGTAGGAATCTTGCACCGTAGCCTTCGCCTGCCCATGGGGTAAGGACATCGACCCATGCGGAATCAGTATCGTTGTCATTTGTTCCTGCACCACCATCGTGTCCATGGTCTTCTGTTCGAGTGAAGAGGAAGCGTACTTTGATACGCCCCCATTCATCGACATGGATTTCTTCTCCACTCGGTCCTACTACTTTGGCACGTTGTGGATGGGTTGTTGGGCGGTGTTGGAGTGGATTGTATTCGGGTACGGTGGTGATGTTGCGTCGTTGTACTGTTAGGCTATTGGCTTGACGTTCTGCTGTTGTGTTGTCTGTGCTATTTGTATTTTGAGTTGTGCTTTGTTGGGTATGTTTCGGTACCCAATTGCTTTCTTGTAGCAGTTTGTTGATCTGTTCTGTTAGATCTTTGGGTAGGTTGTTTTGGTTGTAGTAGTTTTTTTCGGTGATCAGAAATTCTTGATCTGAGCCACTGTGTTGGTCGATCTCTGGGTGTTCGGTGAATTTGAACCAGTAGCCGACTTGTGCATCGCGTACGGTTGAGTTGGCAATAAATTGTTTGGATTGGCTGTTGTAGTAGTCACTGAGGTTTTGATTCAGTTTTTCAATTTGGCTGTTGTTGGATGCTGTAGCTTGGTCTTCACCATTGAGGTCTTGCATCCATGCAGGGCTGATATGCCATGCTTGTTCTAAGCCTAAACTTGCATTGTCTTGGTTGTTGCTGTGTTGGTGTTTGCTTTGGACACTGCCTGCGCCTTCTTCTTGTTCTAAAGCATCAGCTTGCCAGCGTTGGACGTGGACGGCTGTGGGTTGTAGGCTGCGTTGTCCGATAAAACTGGTAATGCTGTCTTGTTTTTCTGTGGCACTGCTACGGTGATAACGGATATTTCTGCGGTCTAGGGCTTTGTATTGGCTATTGTCATCAATGAGGCGAAGTTTTTGGGCTTGGATTTGTGTTGCTGAATTGAGTACTTGCAATTGTGCTTCGTCAATCAGCCAATTGATGCCTTCGCTACGCATTAAACGAGTGAGAAAGTCGTAATCGCTTTCGTTACTTTGCATGATGAATGGGCGGATGTCGTAGTCTTTTTTTAGTCCGCTTTTATCTAGACTTAGGCTTGATGCGAATAAAGGGCTTTTGTCTTGCCATTCTTTAAAGATGGTTTCGATGGCTTCAACTGCCGATTTGTTCATAAACACACGGCTGTTTCGGCGTTTGTGCCATAGTGAGGTGGCATCTTGTAGTTTGAGTTTGTAAATCGTCAGTGAACCGTCACTTTGCCCTTGAGCTGCTTCGGTAATAATGCCTGTGGTTCGGAACAGTTGTCCTTGATCAGTCACTTGGTCAATCGCAACTTGTGTACCAATGAATTGTTTCAGAGGAATGGTTGCAGATGTTGATAGGCAAATCAGTTCAGCAGACACGCCTTGATTCAGCGCGTGTTGTCCGTCGATGCGTTGTAAGTAAACCTGTTGGTTTAAGTCTGTATTTGTAAATTGGATATGAATGGCACGTTTTTGGGCGGTAAGTCCAAGTTGATCCAAGATTTTATTGATGCTGTTGACTAAGCTGTTCATTTTAATAATTGCTTTGGTTCAAATTTTTTAATTAGCCTCTACTATAAACGATTACTTAATGATATTCATCTAATCCAGTAAATTTCCAATAAAAAACCAACAACAACTTAGAATTTAAAATCAAATAGTTACAATTAGGTTTTAAAGAAAATCTGTCTAAAAAACTTAATCCAAACAATCAACAAAAACTTAATATAATTCAATTTTTCAAATAGATATCATGGATTTAAGTCTTATAATTCGGTGAATTTTTACGCTTATAAAATTCAGCCACAATCACAGCGAAAACTAAACCACCAATCAGTGAAAAATGTTCTTGTACAAGAGCTAAATCTAAAGCACCTTGCTCAGCGGGCATTTCCCAAAAACGATGGGCAATTGGAATAGTTGCTAATGTAAATATGCTAAGTGCGCCTGCGCCTAACCAAATCCAGCGACCACCGAGAATCACAAGTAATGAACCTAATAATTGCACCAGAATCGTCATACTGACAAATAATGCTGCAGGTTGTAAATTAAAATGAGCCATTTCAGCCATTGCCACATCAAAATGAAGGATTTTAGTCAATCCACTGATCCAAAATACTGAAGTCAGTAAAATTGCGATTGGATAATAGACCCAATGTTGCGTGGTCATCTGATTGATTATTTTTTGAATGAACATCATAAGTTCCTCTGCATCTTTGTCGCGATAACTCAGTCATTATTTTCATTGGCTTAGAATAAGAAAGGCATACTGATGTATGCCTTTCGATAGTTTTATTTCGCTGCAACAGGTGCGATCACTTCGTGTTTTGACGCTGTACGCTCTGGTGCTTTATGAACCATGGTGTATGCATAATCTACGCCCATACCGTATGCGCCAGAATGTTCACGGACAATATCCATCACTTGATCATAAGTATCACGTTTCGCCCAATCACGTTGCCATTCAAGCAAAACTTGCTGCCAAGTTACAGGAATCACACCTGCTTGAATCATACGTTGCATTGCATAATCATGCGCTTCTTTGGTTGTACCACCTGAGGCATCTGCAACCATGTAGATTTCATAATCTGTGTCATGTAGTGCGCTTAAAGCAAATGTTAGATTACATACTTCAGTCCAAAGACCAGACACAATAATTTTTTTACGGTTATTTTTAGCGAGAGAATCACGGACTTTTTGGTCATCCCAAGAGTTCATTGAAGTACGTTCTAAAAGTGGTAAGTCTGGGAAAACATCTAACAGTTCAGGATAAGTATGTCCTGAGAAGCTATCTGTTTCTACTGTAGTAATCGTTGTTGGAATATTAAAAGCTTTCGCCGCTTTGGCTAATCCCACAGTGTTATTTTTCAATGTTTGACGGTCAATCGATTGTACGCCAAACGCCATTTGTGGTTGATGATCAATGAAAATGATCTGTGAGTTCTCAGGTGTTAATACTTCTAAAATTGACTTGTTCATGTTTTACATCCTTAGGTAAGTTCGTTCTGTTTACTAAGATATAAAAATAATTAATCACGAACAGCGCCATTTTTAGAACGATGCTTCTCCAATTTTGCGACATTATTTAGAATTTCTACAAAACAAGATTCAATTCTCTAGAATATTCATAGACATATCGATATGTGGAATCCCACAATCTAGGTATTCTTCACCTGATAATTGAAAACCTAAATTTTCATAGAATTTTGTCGCATAAACTTGTGCAGATAATTTTAATTGCGAACGTTTTTGATCTTTTGCAACCTGAATAATCTGTTGCATGAGTAATTGCCCAATCCCTTTACCACGATAAAGTTTAAGCACAGCAACACGACCAATACTGTTGTTTTCTAATAATCGTGCTGTGGCAATCGGTTGATTTTGATCATAGACGATGAAATGTAGTGACACTGCATCTTGCGCATCCCATTCATCATGTTCAGCAATATTTTGTTCTTGAATAAAGACTTCGCTACGGATCAGTTTTGCATGGTGTTCTAATTCAGTCCAAGATCCTGATTGAATTTGATATTTTGACTCATTCATTAACACTTACACCCAATATCTTGTTGATCCCATTGATTATTCAGCAACAATTCTAAAGATTGTTTTTGAATACCGTACATTTCTTTCAAGGCTTGAATTTGCGCTAAAACAGCTTGGTCAGGCTCAGTAAAATCTTTGCGTTTGGTTGCCAAAATCATTTTATTTTTACTGGTATGCTCCAAAGCTACGAATTCAAAAACTTTGGTTTCATAACCATAAGCTTTGAGCAATAAAGCGCGAATGGTATCGGTCAGCATTTCCGCCTGTTGCCCTGCATGAATACCAAACTGCAACATCGGTGCAAGCACTTTAGGGCTTTGTAATTGTGGACGTAATTCTTTATGGCAACACGGCGCACACATGATCATTTGTGCATTTAAGCGAATACCTGTGTGAATCGCAAAATCCGTTGCCACATCACATGCATGTAGCGCAATCATTACGTCTAAATGTTCAGGATGATAAGTTCTCACATCGCCTTGGAAAAAGTCCAATTGAGAAAAATCAGAGGATTGCGCAACGTCTTGGCAAAACTTGACCATCTTATCGTTCAGCTCAACACCTGTTACAAATGGCGTTTGACCGTGTTTCGCTAAATAATCGTATAAGGCAAAGGTCAGATAACCTTTACCCGAACCAAAATCAACCACTTTAAGTGCATGATCATGTTGTTGAATTTGCTCTAATGCGCCTGAAAATATTTCAACAAACTTGTTAATCTGTTTCCACTTACGCGCCATGCTTGGGATAATCTGCGCTTTAGCATCGGTAATGCCGAGTGGTTGTAAAAAATAACTATTTTGATCGACATAACGATGTTTGCTACGATCATGCCCTTGTTGTTCAGTTTTCTGAGTGCTTGCCTGTTTATTTTTACTGACGGTTAATAAGGCTTTCTTCTTATTTTTCTTTAATTGTGTTTCGGCTTCATGGGTGAATAAATTGGCTTGCTTACAATGTTCTGCAAGACTTTGAATCGTGGTTAATGCTGCTGCAATTGGATAATTTTTAGTAACATCATTGGTCTTATAGCGATACAAGCAACTTAATACTGATTCATTTTGTAGTTGAATGACGCGAAAGGTCATTTTTTCTAAATCAGCCAACTCACCCTTATATTGACTCAGAATCAAACGGTCTAAGCTTTGATGATCAAGCGCTTGCTGTACACTTTCAAAAAATTGTTGTTCCTGAATGGACAAGCTCGCAACATCAGACATAATCAAAACTCACATTAATTCAGTTGACCATTTTAAAACGTCTTATCATAAAGGTAAAACTGGATTACTATAGAAAGCAATTTATATACAAGTGTACTTTTAGGATCGCAATTGAGGAAAATTATCCTATGCCGACCAATAAAATGCTCCACACCTATGCTCCACAAGAAGAAAGAATCAATGCGCTGAGTCATGCTTTTGGCGCTGTATTAGCCGCGATTGCAACGATTTTTATGCTGATCAAAGGAAGCTATTTAAATAGTGGGCAATATTTTGGACTGATTATTTATGGTCTGAGTATGATTTTATTATTTTCTAGTTCAGCGATTTATCATTTTGCAGTCGATGAAAAAAAACGCCAGTGGTATAAAAAATTAGATCACACTGCGATTTATTATTTGATTGCAGGTACTTATACCCCTTTTTTAGCCATCGCCATTCCAACAGCGAAAGCACATTATTTATTGATTGCACTTTGGGTGATTGCGTTGATTGGAACACTATTCAAATTAATTTTCATTCATCGTTTTGAAAAAGTTTCACTCATCGCTTATTTAGTCATGGGATGGCTCGCTGTCCTTGTGATGGATGACATGAAACACTTTCTAAAACCCGAAGCTTTAAAATTATTAATCATTGGTGGTCTAGCTTATACGATTGGTGCATTGTTTTATGCCTTAAAAAGAGTAAGATATACCCATGCTATTTGGCATATTTTTGTTTTGATTGGTGCAGGATCACACTTCCTTGCGATCTATCTTTACGTTATTTAATTCTTTGCTATTCAAAATTCAGCGACCCTGAATGAGTGGAATCGAGTTTACTTCGTTGTTTTTTTAAGAAATTACGCCTTTTTTAAAAAGATTACGCTTGAGAACTATTGTTTACTTTTTTCAAAGTGTAAGGTCTATCATGGCGTCATCAACTACTGCTACTCCCGAAATTCAAACAAATTCCAAAGCTCGCGTTCTTTTCGCAAGTCTGGTTGGCACAACAATCGAGTTCTTCGATTTTTATATCTACGCAACTGCTGCTGTCCTTATTTTCCCACATCTGTTCTTCCCTGCAAGTACAGATCCAACGACTGCTGTCATTCAATCTCTCGCAACTTTCGCAATTGCATTCATTGCACGCCCAATTGGTGCGGCATTGTTTGGTCACTTAGGCGATCGAATTGGTCGTAAAGCCACGCTTGTAGCCGCTTTATTGACCATGGGTATTTCAACTGTCTGTATCGGCTTGCTTCCGACTTATCATCAAATCGGTCTCGCTGCGCCACTGTTACTTGCACTTTGTCGTTTAGGTCAAGGTCTTGGTTTGGGTGGTGAATGGTCTGGTGCTGTTCTTCTTGCAACAGAGAATGCGCCTGAAGGTAAACGTGCTTGGTATGGCATGTTCCCTCAACTCGGTGCACCCATCGGCTTCATTCTCGCTACAGGTTCATTCTTGACCCTTGGTGCATTTATGTCTGAAGCAGATTTCATGCAATGGGGCTGGCGTATTCCATTTATTGCCAGTGCAGCATTGGTGATTGTTGGTTTATGGATTCGTTTGAAATTACATGAAACCCCTGCATTCCAAAAAGTTTTAGACAAGCAAAAAGAAGTGAACATTCCGTTTAAAGAAGTGATTACCAAGCACTCAGGCATGTTATTCCTTGGCACAATTGCGGCTGTGTGTACCTTTGTGGTGTTCTATTTAACTACTGTATTTGCGCTGAACTGGGGGACAACGAAGCTCGGTTATAGTCGTACAGAATTTCTAGAATTACAATTGGTTGCGACACTATGTTTCGCTGCATTCATTCCACTTTCAGCAGTATTTGCAGAGAAGTTTGGTCGTAAAGCAACTTCAATTGGTGTTTGTGTAGCCTGTGCATTATTCGGTTTAGTATTCTCATCAATGCTTGAATCTGGTAGCACTCTAGTTGTGTTCTTATTCCTTTGTGTAGGTTTAGGGCTAATGGGAATGACTTATGGTCCGATTGGAACTGTACTGTCTGAAATTTTCCCAACCTCTGTACGTTATACTGGTTCAGCTTTGACCTTTAACTTAGCAGGGATTTTAGGCGCATCGTTTGCACCTTTGATCGCGACAAAACTTGCAACAACTTATGGTTTATACGCAGTAGGTTATTATCTAACTGCAGCATCAATTCTTTCACTTTTAGCTTTCTTGGCAATTCGTGAAACCAAACATGATGACGTAAATAACCAAGTTTGATTCTGTTTTTTACTGAAAATAGAATGACGAAAGCCTGCGAATCGCAGGCTTTTTTATGGTTTTTAATATTATTGACTGATGTTAACAATAAGTGTTTTTGGACACTTTTATTTTTTAAAATTTATAGATAAAAGTTAAATAGAAAACAAGTGTTAATATTAATCAACCGTTGCAGATAGTGGTTCCAATTCCTATGGTGCTATCGCGTTAGGCGACATGGATGTCGCCGTTGGACAAGGGTGACAGGAGTCCCCTTTGTCCAACAAAGGATTTTGGTTACTTTGATCCCTCAAAGTAACAAACGCCTACACAAAGTCAGGTAAACTATACAAAGTAGCTAGAGGCTGTGCCAATCCTTGAACATTGATTAGCAGGTGTAATCCAATAATTATATTTTGAGCACATTCAATTTTTGAAAATTACAAACATAAGTTCGATAAGTAAAATATAGTTATCAAAACTCAGGCTCACTCACAATTTCAATCAACTCATTTGAAAATGGCTGCATAAAAGACAAATAACTCGCATGCAACGCCATACGCGTTAAATCCGTTTTAAACGGTTCAGGATGATACAACTTATCTCGCATAATCGGATGACCAATATATTGCATATGAACACGTAACTGATGCGAACGCCCTGTGATTGGAGTTAATAACACACGACTCACATCTTTTTCACTATCATAACCAATGCATTCAAATAAAGTCTGAGAAGGCTTACCCAATTCGAAATGCACAATTTGACGTGGACGATTCTCCCAATCGGTAATGAGCGGAACTTCAACACTGCCATTGCTGTTGATTTTCCCTTGCACCAAAGCAATATAATTTTTTTTAATGGTTCTCGCCTGAAACATCTTACTGGCTGCCACTTCTGCATCACGATGTTTAGCGAATAAGAGAATACCCGATGTTGCCATATCCAAACGATGGGTAATTTTAGCATTTGGGAATAGATCTAATACTCGAAAATAAGCACTGTCATGATGTTCAGCTAAACGCCCAGGTACTGAAAGCAATCCTGCAGGCTTGTTGATCGCAACAAAATCTGCATCTTCAAAAATAATATCAAGTGGATCTAAAGGCGGCTGATAAATAAAGCCATCATCAATGGGCATGTGAAAGGGATACTGGGAAATAATTGCCGAAAAATAACAACTGAACTAGTGACTGTCAAGCGAGTAAGAATCAGAGATTTTAAATCGTAAAGTGCTCTCTCCCTTTTTAGGAGAGAGTTAGATAGTCAATATTTTGAATCAATATCAAGCCTGAATATTCAAAACCAACTGACGTTTTTTCACCTGCTGTCCGACTTTTCCGATGATCTCTTCTACCACACCATCCACATCAGATTTAATCTGTTGCTGAATTTTCATCGCTTCCAAAATCAACAAAGTCTGACCTTTAGCGACTGTATCACCAGCATTGACGAGAATATTGATAATTGCACCATCCATCGGTGCACGAATCTTACCATCCCCTGCCACATCAGAAGTTTCAGGTGGTGCGTAGGTTGTATTCTCAATCGCAATATTGCCATTCACCGCATCTAAAAACAGATTATTTCCATCCAGAACATAATCAATTGAACGGCGCACACCATTGGTGTCGTAGACCAATTTTTGTGCAGTTTGCTCAAGAATCTGTATGGTAGAGGTCTGCCCACAAATCTCTACTTCAACTTGATTTTGATCACGTTTCACAGAAAGCTGTAATTGCTGTTCATCGTGTTTCAATTTTAAAGGTAGTGATAATGCAATCCCTGTATTCCAGCTACTTTGGCTTGAAGCATTGGTAAATAAAGCGGCAGCAATCGCTAAATGTTCTAAGCCCAACGTTTGTTTATGTAGGCTGACATCATCTTGGAAATGCTCTTGAATAAATGCCGTGTTGGTATCACCTTTGACAATAATTGGGTGTCTTAATAAATTGACCAAAAATTGCTTATTGCTGTTCACGCCTAACAACACACAATCATCAACAGCGCGTGCCAATAAACGAATCGCATCCTGACGCGTCTTGCCATAAGCAATGACCTTTGCCACCATCGGATCATAGAATGGGCTAATTTCATCCTCTGTTAATAAACCATGATCAATCCGTACATTTGGTAATTCTGCGGGTAACCAACGTTGAACCTGCCCTGTTTGTGGCAAGAAGTCTAAACGCGGATCTTCAGCATATAAACGCACTTCAATCGCATGACCTGTTAACGTCAATTCAGACTGTTGTAATGGCAAAGTTTCACCATAGGCGACTCGAAGTTGCCATTCAACCAAGTCCAAACCTGTAATTAACTCCGTTACAGGATGTTCTACTTGCAAACGTGTATTCATTTCTAAGAAATAAAATTCACCTGAAGCATCCAATAAAAACTCGACTGTTCCTGCACCAACATAGTCACAAGAACGTGCAGCTGCAACTGCTGCTTCCCCCATTTGTTGACGTAAAGCATCTGTCATCACGGGACACGGCGCTTCTTCAACCACTTTTTGATGACGACGTTGAATCGAACAATCACGTTCAAATAAATACACATAATTACCATGCGTATCACCAAAGACTTGGATTTCCACATGGCGCGGTGCAATTACGGCTTTTTCTAAAATCAGTTCACCTGAACCAAAGGCATTTTCAGCTTCAGAACGTGCCGTTTTCAATGATTCGACAATATCGGCAGCGCTTTGCACCAAACGCATGCCTCGTCCACCGCCACCCGCCGATGCTTTGACCATAAGCGGATAACCAATTTGATTGGCTTGTTGTTCTAAATGGGCAATATCTTGCTGATCGCCCTCATAGCCAGGCACACAGGGTACACCTGCTTGAATCATGGCAATTTTAGATAGGCGTTTACTGCCCATCAATTCGATTGCAGGCGCAGGTGGTCCAATAAAGGTGATGCCATTTTCAGCACAGGCTGCCGCAAAATCAGTATTTTCTGAAAGAAAGCCATAACCAGGATGTACGGCATCAGCCCCTGTTTTTTTACAAGCTTCGATAATATTTTGAATCGACAGATAGGATTCTGAAACTTTGGATGCGCCGATGTAAACGGCTTCATCTGCAACTTTTACATGGCGTGCATTGCGATCTGCATCGGAATAGACAGCAACCGTTGCATAACCCATTGCTTTTGCTGTTTTCATGACGCGAACAGCAATTTCACCACGATTCGCCACCAATACTTTTGAAAATGCCATTCTCGTTTTCCCTATTCTTTGTTTTATACTTTGACAATATTTATTGAATAAACGTCTACAATAAGCTGAATTTGGAATAAATCATTAATTCACAATGGAAATTCCCTCTCCTGAGCAAGTTTTAAAGCACTGCTTTAAAATGAAGCGCAAGTGAGAGTTAGGGGAGATTTACTTATTCCCCCTCATCCTAACCTTCTCCCAAAGGGAGAAGGAACGTTCCAAACAAAGCTCCAATTGTGATAAATATTCAATTTTTGAGTTCTGAAAAATGCAATGACCTACTCACCACCAAACCAATTTGGATTGCGTTTTTGAATAAATGCCATCGTGCCTTCCATACCTTCTTCACCACCCACCGCATTGGCAAACTGTTGTGCAGCATCATTCAATAAACTATTCAACGGTTCATTTAAAGTTCGATGTAACAATGCTTTGGTGACACGAGAGGCTTGAGGCGCAGTACGTTTAATTTGCTGAATCGTTTCAGACAATAAAGCCTCTAAACCCTGCTGACTCTCGACCACTTCATGCACAACACCGACTTTCAATGCAGTTTGCCCATCAAATCGAGTACCCAATAAAGCCAAACGACGTGCTTGGGTTAAACCAATTCTTTTCACTACAAAGGGTGCAATTTGTGCAGGGATCACCCCTAAACCTGTTTCAGGTAAACCAAATTTTGCATCTGCAAGGCTGATCGCAATATCTGAAACACATGCCAAGCCAAAACCGCCACCGAGAACAGCACCTTCGAGAATTGCCACCACGGTTTGTGGTGCTTGATCAACTTGCTGAATCATGTGTCCAAATTGACGATTAAAATCGACATAAGGCTGATTTGAACCTGCAGTCGCAGCTTCCCCACGCAGTTGAGCCATGTCTTTAATGTCACCGCCTGCACAGAAATGCCCACCTTGACCACGCAGGATCACCGCACGAATCGACAAATCATTTTCAATCGCTTTAAACACCTGTTGAATGGCTTTAACCATATTCAAACTCATCGCATTGCGACTTTCAGGTCGATTCAGCCATAGGGTTAAAATACTGCCATCTTGTTCCAATTGAATACTGTCATCAAATTGTTGGGTGCTCAGAGAAGCTGAAAGTGTCATATTCATTCTCCCAATTTATTTATATTCAGTTACTTACGTTTTAATGGAAGAATATCCATCAATTTACAAATAATGCCGAGCATGATTTCATCCGCACCACCACCAATTGAGCCTAAACGACCATCACGATACAGTTGCGATGCAGGGTTATCCCACATAAAGCCATTACCACCCCAAAACTGTAAGCAACTGTCAGCAACTTCACGGGTTAAGCGCCCTGCTTTGAGTTTTGCCATGGATGCAATTTCAGTCGCATTGCCACCTTCCAAATGAATTTGACATGCACGATAGGTCAAGGCACGTAAAGCTTCCACTTCTGTCATCATTTCAGCAAAACGGAAATGTACATATTGATTGTTGATTAATGGCTGTCCAAAAGTTGTGCGCTCTTTGGTATATTCAATGGTTTGCTTAATCACATGCTCTAAACCACCAATCGCATTGGCAGCCGCCCACATGCGTTCCTCTTGGAACTGCATCATTTGCATCATAAAGCCCATACCTTCCGCACCCACGAGATTGCGTTGTGGTACACGAACATTGTCAAAATACACTTGAGCGGTTGTGGTTGAACGCATACCGAGTTTATTCAACGGCTCTGAAAAGCTAATTCCTGCTGCTTTTGCAGGGACAATGATCATGGATTTATTGACATGTGGTTTGTCATCAGAGGTATTTGCTAATAAACAAAAGAAATCCGCTTGTAGTGAATTGGTAATCCACATTTTGCTACCATTGATAATGTAATCATCACCATCTTTTTTAGCCGTGGTTTTAATGGCTGCAACATCTGAACCCGCATGAACTTCTGAGACGGCAATTGACGCAACATATTCACCCGCAATCGCAGGGGTTAAAAATTCACCACGTAATTCTTTACTGCCAAAACGTGCCAAGGCAGGTGTCGCCATATCGGTTTGCACACCAATCGCAAGCGGAACACCCCCACAAGCTGCGCGACCTAATTCTTCTGCAACCACGAGATTATAGGAATAATCTAAACCTAAGCCGCCATTTTCCTCAGGTTTACAAATGCCGAGTAAACCTAAGTCTGACATTTTCTTAAAAATATCATGGATCGGAAAACGCCCCTCCGCTTCCCACGTTGGAATAAATGGATTTAACTCAGTTTCAACAAACTGACGTGTGGTACGGCGTAGCGCTTCATGTTCTGGTGTAAATTTCATGGTGTTGTCCTTTTTATTTCCTGAATTTTTATTTATTAACCTCCCTTGCGAAGCATTGCTTCTCACCTCTTTACAAAAGGGGGGGAACTCCTCCCTTTACAAAGGGAGGTTGGGAGGGATTTTAATTAAGCTCTTAAAGCCTCGACACCCCAAATCGAATTGGATTCGGTTCACGATGTTCAGCTTCATAAATAGTTTCCAATAAGAAGATCAAAACCTTACGTGTATCTCGAGGGTCAATGATTCCATCATCATGCAACATGGCTGTGTTGAATAAAGCCGTGGATTGCTGTTCGAGTTTGGTAGCTGTACTTTGTTCTAAGAAATCCAACATTTGCTCATTCGGTTCCATTCCCGAAGCTTTTTGTTTTCCTTCCGCAACGATACGTAAAACTTTGCCTGCTTGCGCAGCACCCATCACGGCGACATGCGAATTTGGCCATGCGAAAATGAATTGTGGTGATAATGGGCGTCCACACATTGCATAGTTGCCTGCCCCATACGACCCTGCGACGACAATTGAAATTTTCGGCACAGTGGTATTGGCAACGGCTTGAATCAACTTAGAACCATGTTTGATAATGCCGTTCTGTTCGGCATCTGTTCCCACCATAAAACCTGTCGTATTGTGTAAAAACAATAATGGACGTTTGGTCTGCTCACACAGGTGAATAAATTGTGCGGCTTTAGTTGCACCTTGTGGCGTGATCGGGCCATTATTGGTAATAATCCCGATATGTAAGCCGCCAATTTTCGCCCAACCACATACGGTTAAAGCATCATATTCAGACTTCACCTCAAAAAATTCAGAATCATCGACAATACGTGCAATGACGTCTTTCATATCAAACGGTTGCTTCGGACTTGCAGGAATAATGCCTAGCAATTCTTCAGCAGAATAACGTGGTTCTTTATATTCAAGATTGAGATTTTTGGTCTGTTCTTTCCAATTTAAATGCTCAAAGACTTCACGGGCAATACGAATGCCATCAGCATCATTTTCAGCTAAAAACTCAGCTGTACCTGCCACTTGTGCATGCATTTCTGCACCGCCCAATTCTTCTGCTGTTGCTACCTCACCTGTCGCAGCCAAAAGTAATGGGGGACCTGCCAAGAGCATTTCAGTTTGTTTCCGCACTGCAATCACATAGTCCGACAAGCCTGGTTGATAAGCACCGCCTGCTGTTGCATTACCATGTACCACAGACACTTGCGGTAAGCCTGCCGCAGACATACGTGCTTGATTGGCAAAGGTCATTCCACCTGCAGTAAAAACTTCGGCTGCATAATTTAAATTGGCTCCACCACTTTCGGTCAATGTCAGCATTGGTAATTTTTGTTCAAAGGCAATTTGCTGAATACGAAGCGTTTTTTGTACGCCCATTGGCGACATGGTTCCGCCTTTGATGGCACTATTACTCGCGGAAACTAAACAGCGGACACCACTGACGAAACCAATCCCTGAAATAATGCCACCGCCTGCATCTGAGCCATCTTTATCATCATGCATGCCATAGCCCACCAAACCGCATAACTCCACGAATGGCGAATCAGCATCTAAAGCTAGACGTACACGTTCATGTGGTAGAATTTTGCCTTTCTTATCGAACTTTGGCTTTGCCGCATAAGACTTTTCAATGCTCTTATTTTGCACAGCACGAATTTCAGCAATCTGTGCAAGCAATGCTTCTTTATTCTGATTAAATTGCTCACTACCCACAGCAATTTCGGATTGGAGAATGCTCATTTCTTTTCGTCCCTTTTTTTAATCCTTATTTTTCATCTTGCATTTGAATCGCATTTAGTCCGCTTGATCCATCTGAGCTTTCAACACATCTGGAATAAAGGCACGATGGAATCCATTAAAAGAAACACTATTGGTCGCATCAGCAAGTGGATACATACGTGTGCCTAGCGATGCAGCACCATCAATACGGATGGTCATTCCTGAAATAAAACCCGCAGCTTCTGAAAGTAAATAGACAATCGCAGATGAAATTTCTGACTCCGTACCCATACGTTTGAGCGGAACATTACCTGCCAAACTTGGAATAATAAATTTGGCAAAATCACCCGTGTAATTATCCATGCCTGAGGAAATAATCCATCCTGGTGCAACACAATTTACTCGAACACCTGAACGTCCCCATTCCACCGCAGCCGTTTTAGTCAGGTTATCCACACCTGAACGTGCTGCCCCTGAATGTCCCATGCCTGGCATTCCGCCCCACATATCGGCTGCCATATTGACGATGCTACCGCCATTTTTCGCCATCCATTGGTTATAGGCTTCTTTCATCAGATAGAAAGTTGAATGTAAATTGTTGCGAACCACGGCATCAAAACCATTGGCTGAAATACTTTCCAAATTTGATGGAAATTGCCCACCTGCGTTATTCACCAAACCATCTAACTTGCCAAATTTTTCAATCACTTCGGCAATCATGTCTTTGACTTGTTGTTCGTCACGGTTATCACAGACGATAAAATGAACTTTGCCACCATCTTCTTGAATTTCTTTACTGACATTTTCAAGCTTTTCAATTTTGCGCCCCGTGATCACCACTTGTGCGCCCAAAGCTGACAACTCATGTGCAGTACAACGACCAATTCCTGAGCCACCACCTGTCACGATAATCACTTTGTCTTGAAAAGCATCTGATCTAAATATTGAGTGATATTGCATTTTTTATTTCCAATTTGTGTTCTTTGAATTTCTTAAATCCCTCCCCTTGCGCAGTAATACTGCTCACCTTTGAAAAAGGGAGGAGTTCCCCTCTTTATTAAAGAGGGGCTAGGGGAGATTTTTTAGCTATATAATAACATTTCAGTTAATCATCCCTCCCCTTGCACAGTAATACTGCTCACCTTTTCCAAAGGGAGGAGTTCCCCCTTTATTAAAGGGGGTTAGGGGGATTTTAAACTTGCAGGAATTTTCACCTTCATATCCAACAACTGCTGTGCAAAAGCCTTACCTTGCGGATCAATGCGTAAACTGGCAATTCCACCACCACCCAAAGCATTTTCAAGCATGAAATTCAATGCATTAAAGCCTTCAATTTCATAACGAATCACCTTGCTTGTTTCAGGATTCAACACATGTTGCATATACTTCGCGACATTTTCTTCCGTCAAATTGGCACGAATCCATGGTAAATATTCAGCCTTACGTGCAATCACCCCGATATTGCTGTGATTACCTTTATCGCCACTTCTCGCATGGGCAATATCGACCAAAGCCACTTCGACTTCATCCCCTTTGAATAGAGCAACATCACCTACAGCAAGTTGGGTAAATGATTGGTCTGCTGAACCTTGAGGAATCTGCACGTTTTGACGCTGACCATTGATATCAATTTCAACATTCAGTTTTGATTTATCAACAAGGAAAGAGAAAAGTTTAATTACAGGTGAAGCTTTTGGACGACCACCGACAATGCCTGCCAATGCAGGCGCCATCCCTGTAGAAGCTTGCGCAATTTCAGAAGCAAAGAACATACACGCTTCTTTAAACATATGCTTCACTGCAATTTTCACCACAACTTCACGACTATCTAAATGTTTTGCATTTGCACCATAAGTACTTTCAATTCCAAGTATTTCAACTGATTTTTCTTGAAATGGCGGGACTGAACGCAGTGCTAAAACACGTTCGCATTTCGTTAAAATTGCATCGGCAATGACTTGGGCTTTTTCAGGCGCTTCACGTCCTGCAATCAAGAAACTGACCAAGACCCGATAACCATCAGGATAAGTCGCACTGACTTTATATTGTTGCGTTGGCGCACGACCTTTTGTACCTGTCACCAAAACACGATCTTCACTGACTTGTTCTAATTTGACTTGGCTAAAATCAGCAGTCACATCAGGCAGTAAATAGGCTTGCGGATTGCCAATTTCATAAACAATTTGTTCAGCGACTGTACCAACAGACACTAAACCACCTGTACCATTCGGTTTAGTCACAATGAATGAAGCATCTGCTTTCACTTCAACAATAGGAAAGCCCATATTGTCAAAACCTTTAACCAAGCGCCAATCAGTAAAATTTCCACCCGTACATTGCGCGCCACATTCGATGATATGCCCTGCCAATGAACCTTGCGATAATTTATCGTAATCATCTAAAGCCCATTGATATTCATGTAGTAATGGAGCAAGTACCACAGCGGAATCCACCACACGCCCTGTAATCACAATATCTGCACCTTGATCAAGCGCATCACGAATTGGCACTGCACCAAGATAAGCATTACAACTTGCTAAATGACTTGGTAAATCCTCGCCATTAAACATTTCTTTAATATTTTGATTTTTTAATTCAGCTTGGTTTGGCATCAGGTCATCACCTAAAACCACAGCCACTTTTAAATCCAAACCTTGAGATTCAATGACTTTTTGCAAAGCATCACGACATGCCAATGGATTCACTCCACCTGCATTGCTGATCACTTTAATTTTTTTATCACTGATTTTTTTAAGTAATGGCGTCATCACACGGCTGACAAAATCGAGTGCATAACCATGTTCAGGATTAGTCATCATGGCTTTTGCCATAATCGACATGGTAATTTCAGATAGATAATCAAAAACCAAGTAATTGATGTCAGACAAATGTACGAGCTGAAACGCTGCGGTATTGGTATCGCCCCAAAAGCCTGAAGCACACCCAATTTTGACTATACGCTGATCTTCCATTGTTATACCTCATTCGTCCCGAACTTGTTTTCATTGTTGTGCATAAAATTTATACTTTAATCTACCAAGCAAGCGCTTGGTTTGTAAAGTGCAAAATGCTATGCTGAATTGGCAAATCTGTTAATTTTCATGTCAAATGATCTTCTACCAAGGATGACAACCCACGATGATTGCGACTTCGATCACTGAAATTGAACCTATTGCTTGTTTTGATGACAGCGCGCGTGGTCGTTTGTTATTGGGTGCTGCGTATTTGTTTCATAAGCAAGGTTATGCCAAAACCACAGTGAGAGAACTTGCAAATTTTATTGGAATTCAATCAGGTAGCTTATTTCATCATTTCAAAAGTAAAGATGATATTTTGGCGAATGTGATGCATGAAACCATTATTTATAATCATGCACGTTTGCTCGATGCGATCAATCAAGGCAATCATCCTGAACAACAATTAAAAAATCTGATTAAAGCCGAATTGGTGTCGATCACAGGCGATACGGGTTCTGCGATGGCGGTTTTGGTTTATGAATGGTTTGCGCTCTCTACAGAACGTCAGAATGAATTACTCAAGTTACGTAATGATTATGAAAATATTTGGCTCAATGTGATTGAAGAATTAAAAGTGTTGGGCAAAATTCAGCATGATGCTTTTATTTGGCGTAGATTGCTTGGTGGTGCAATTGCTTGGACAGTGACGTGGTATAGACCTGATGGAAAAATTTCTTTAGATGAATTGACTGAACATGTTTTGGATATGGCGTTAAAATGAATATTGTCTACTTAAGAAAACCAAAAATTTCAGACTTAAAAGAAATTGAATTGGCATATAAAAATAGCCAAGCACTACATCAACCTTGGACGTTTCCACCCATTGATTTTCAAAGTTATTTACAACAAGAAGGTCGATATTTTCTCTGCTTAAGTAAAACTCATCAAATTATTGGAACATTCAATATCTCTAATATTGTCCGTGGTTATTTTCATTCAGCCTATTTAGGTTACGAAATTTTTCATCCCTATCAAGGAAATGGCTATATGAAATTAGGGTTAAAATTATTATTGAATGAAGCCTTTCAAGTGATGAATTTGCATCGTTTAGAAGCCAATATACAACCTGAAAATATTGCATCAATTCGTCTTGTTGCAGGTGCAGGTTTTATCAAAGAAGGTTTTTCTAGACAGTATTTAAGAATTGGAGGTAAAGATTGGAAAGATCATGAACGATGGGCGATTATTAATGAAGATTGGAAAGAAACATAATGCTAATCAATCTAGTCATTTTAAAAGTCCAAGATATTGAACGAACTCGCCAATTTTATAGTCAGTTTGGATTGGTTTTCAAATCAGAACAACATGGAAATGGTCCTGAACATTATTCATGTAATCTCAATAGATTAATCTTTGAAATCTACCCTGCTTTGGATGATCTCAGTAATTTAACGCAAAACATAAGATTAGGTTTTCAAGTCGAAAACCTATCCCAACTTTTTACAAATATCACAGATATAGAAAAAATTATTTCCCCACTACAAAACACGCCTTTTGGATTTAGAGCTGTAATAAAGAATAATGATGGACATGTGATTGAATTTACTGAAATATCAAAACGCTAATTGCTTACTAATCAAATCTTTCATAATTTCCTCTGCACCACCACCAATCATATTCACCTTTACTTCACGGTAAATACGCTCAGATTTCGTACCTCGCATAAAGCCCATGCCACCAAGCGTTTGCACAGCAGCATCTGCACAAAACTGCATCGTTTGTGTTGCGACATTCTTCGACATACAAATCTGTGCAATTAAATCGCAGCCTTGCAATTCCGCTTTACCCATACGATAAGCCGTATCTTCCAACAAGGCACGCGTTGTGGTTAATCGTGTGGCCATATCCACCAACTTATGACGTACCACTTGGTGATCAACCAAACGCTTAGCAAAAGTTTTACGCTCTTTCGACCATTCCAAAGCCTCTTGATAACACACCAAGGCATAACCATACGCCATCGAAGCCAACCAAAAACGTTCCATATTAAAGTTTTTCATGATGACTTTAAAACCCGCATTTTCCTCACCCAAAAGATTTTCAGCAGGCACTTTCACCTGATCAAAATGCAAATGCGCTGTGTCCGATGCCCACCAGCCCATTTTCTTTAAAGGTGATTTCGTAATGCCCTCACTATGTGCATCGATCAATAACATCGAAATACCATTTGCACCTTTGATTTCAGGATGAGTTCGTACAGCAACCGTGTAATAATCCGCACGCATTCCCGAAGTAATAAAGGTTTTCTCACCACTAACAATGTAAAAATCACCCTCACGAATGGCTTTGGTCTGTAATGCCGCAACATCTGAGCCACCACTCGGTTCAGTGATCGCCAATGCAGAAATCTTTTCACCTGAAATAATTTGTGGCATGACTTTGTCACGAATATGTGGTTGTGCAAAATGATGAATCGGCGGTGTTCCAATGGTATGAAT
The DNA here is from genome assembly GCF_001696605.3 of Acinetobacter wuhouensis. Lineage (NCBI taxonomy): Bacteria > Pseudomonadati > Pseudomonadota > Gammaproteobacteria > Moraxellales > Moraxellaceae > Acinetobacter > Acinetobacter wuhouensis. The sequence continues at coordinate 3,164,761 of NZ_CP031716.1, forward strand.
CATGAGTGAAATATGCACCCCACCTGAACCTGCTTTGGCTGTTTCAACCGCAGCGAGGAATACATGAAATGCATCTGCATCCGAAATACCACCATGCTCATCATCAAAGCCTAGCCCCAATAAACCAATTTCAGCCGCTTTTTGGTAAAGCTCGCGTGGAAAGGTTTCAGCTTCATCCCATTCATTCACATAAGGTGAAATTTCTTTTTCTACAAACTTTTTAACACTGTCTGCAAAAGCACGATGTTCTGCGGTGTAGTAAATCGGGTTATTTAAATGATCCATATTTATTCCCTGTGTTCTTTCCATATTTTTGTTTTACGTCTTAGCTCTATAAAAAATCAATTTTTACGCATAAGTTGAATTAATATTGAATGTTCCCTCTCCTTTCAGGAGAGGGTTAGGGAGAGGTTTTCTATTTAAACACCCCTCACCCTAACCTTCTCCAAGGAGAAGCGACTTTCTATTTGAATGTCCCTATCAATCACTAATCATTTTCAACTACTTTAGGAGTCTATTGAAAATACGTGATTTTAAATAAAATCAATACCCCAACTGACGACTCGCAAGATCTTTCATAATTTCCTCTGCACCACCACCAATCATATTCACCTTCACATCACGATAGATCCGTTCAGACTTTGTGCCTCGCATAAAACCCATACCGCCAAGGGTTTGCACTGCTGCATCGGCACAAAATTGCATGGTTTGCGTAGCGACATTTTTCAACATACAAATCTGTGCAATCAACTCATTGCCCTGCAACTCAGGTTTGCCCAAACGATAAGCCGTATCCTCAAGTAGCGCCAAAGTTGTGGTTAAACGAGTCGCCATATCCACCAATTTATGCCGTACCACTTGATGATCAACCAAACGCTTACCGAAAGTTTTACGCTCTTTTGCCCATTCCAAAGCCTCTTCATAACACGTCAATGCAAAACCATAGCTACTCGCTGCAAGGAAAAAACGCTCCATGTTGAAATTATTCATAATCACAAGGAAGCCCATATTTTCCGCTCCCAAAAGATTCTTTGCAGGTACTCTGACATTGTCAAAATGTAAATGTGCCGTATCTGATGCCCACCACCCCATCTTATCCAATTTGGATTTGGTGATACCCTGACTATGTGCATCCACAAGAATCATCGAAATACCGTTTGGTCCTTTGGCATCAGGATCAGTACGCACAGCAACCGTATAATAATCTGCACGTATCCCCGAGGTGATAAAGGTCTTTTCACCACTCAAAATATAATCATCACCATCACGGATTGCCGAAGTTTTTAATGCCGCAACATCTGAACCACCACTTGGCTCGGTAATCGCCAATGCCGAAATTTTTTCACCTGCCAAAATTTGTGTGAGTACACTTTCTTTAATTTCAGGCGAGGCAAAATGATTGATCGGTGGTGCACCGATTGAGTGCGAAAGTAAAGATGCACACAAGCCACCTGAGCCTGTTTTGGCAAGTTCTATTGAGGATAATAAAACGTGAAAAGCATCCGTTCCTGCGATCCCACCATAATTTTCATCAAAACCAATACCCAATAATCCAATATCAGCGGCTTGTTTATAGAGTTCGCGAGGAAAAGTTTCAGTTTCTTCCCATTCATTGACATAAGGTAAAAGCTCTTTTTGAACGAACTTACGAACTGAATCTGCGAATGCAAAGTGCTGATCTGTATAGTAAATTGGATTAGGTTTCATTGTTCTCAGCATCCTGCTTTATTTTATAGTGAACTCATACTGACAGATTTTGATGAATTTGAAGTTGCATAAATGTTCATTTTATTCGAAAAAATATGACAATTTAGCTCAATATTTTTTATTAATTTCAGATTCATTCTGAAAAATCCGTTACACTGTCCCCAACTCTATTTTTGAATTTAGCTTTCTAAATAATGGCAACATTAAATCAATTTTTATCACGCTTCAGTACTGCAACCATTCAACGTAGCGTTAGCTACGTCAAAAAAATTGATTTAAAATCATTAGAAATCTATCCTGACCGCGATAATCTTGTGATTGAAGCACAAGTTCAAGGTACGGATTACTACGAAACAGCTGTTATTTTCAATCCACTCAAAAATAAAATTGTCGATACCGATTGTAGTTGTCCGGTTGGAATCGATTGCAAACATGCTGCAGCACTGGCACGTTATTTTTATGATCATCAAGGGGTTAATCCTTCTGCACCTCAAGCCATTCACAATACGGATCAAACTCAAGCCACCAAAAGTAATCCAAAACTTGGGACTGCAAAGTTATGGCTAGAACAATTTAGAGTACAATTACAGCAAATTAAACATGCTGAAGCTCATCAACACCATCAACTGATTTATATATTTCAACCTAAAAATGGCTCGACCAAATTACAACTGAGTGTGTTCAAAACACGACGTAATAAAGATGGTAAGGTTCGCGACACGACCCTCTATACCAGCTATGACAATGTTTTGAATGAAAAATTAAAAGTCTCAAAACAAGAAAAGAAACTGTTTAGTTCCCTTTACTTCTTTGCCAAGCAAAATTTTAATAATGCACATTTTTATCCGATGTCATGGGATATCTCAGGCATTTATCAGGATCATTTAAAAACTGCGATTCAAACGGGTGAAGTTTACTGCTTAGACATTATCCGACCAGCATTAACATGGTCAGAAGAAACCTATCGAATCGAATTCAATTGGCAATCACGTCCTGATGAAAAAACTGAAAAATTAAAAGCACAGTTTTTTGATCAAGATGATTTTGAAATTTCGACTGAACATGCAAAGCAAATTTATATTGTTCATTCTCATCCACCAAGTTACTTAGATATTTCAAAAAATCAAATCGGTGCACTTGATTCTACATATTCAAGTGAAATGATTGATGAATTGATGAACATGCCGCAAATGCCGGTTGAATTATTGGCAGAGTTTGAGCAAGTGATTCAACCCTATCCAGTTTTTGAAAATTTACCGCAAGCTCAATTTGCGCAAAATATTGAAACATTAACGGGAAAACCAACGCCTATTTTACGTTTCGGCACACATCCACAATATGATCGTTTAGGTCATATGCATCATTATGCTATTGCTGAAATAGAGTTTGAATATCCTGCAGGTCGAATTAAAGCAGGCTTTATTGAAGATAACTTTATTACCAATGTAAATGAAAAAACCATTAAACAACAACGTGATCTAAGTACAGAAAAATCACATATTGATGCCTTAATGCGTTCAGTTAAATCATCGCAATGGATCAGTAAAATCCCTAAGAGTAAACGTCCAGCTTTTGATGCTATCACTGAAAATTCAATTATTTGTGCAGATCCAAATGCATGGATTAGCCAACTTCTTCCTGATAATAAAATTGAATTGCTCGGCTGGAAAGTTGAACATACCAAAGACAGTCTATTTAATCTTAAATCAACGCAAAACATGCAGTTGGCATTGACAGAATCTGAACAAAAACAAGATTGGTTTAATGTCGGTGCAACCATTCAAGATATGAATGGCAACACCTATAACTTAATCGACCTACTCGGTTATGCAGTAGAACGTAATCCTCATCTTTTAGAAGATGATTATATTGATGAACTGAATGAAGATGGTTTTATTGTCGTCTACTTCGATGCAACAGATAGCCAACTTGCGCTTAAAGTGAAAGACATCAAACCAATTTTGGTATACCTAAAAGAAATTTTACGCCATCCTGAATCCGCTTCTTTAGACCAGTATGATGCTGCACAATTTTTAGACCTACAGCATCACTTGGGCATGCCTTGGCATACCAATGAGCGCCTACAGTTATTTGTAGATAAATTGGTAAATAGCTACCAACAGCACATTCCGACACCGAAAGGTTTCCAAGGTGAATTGCGCCCTTATCAACAACAAGGCTTGGCATGGTTACAATTCCTTCGAGAAACTGAACATGGTGGTGTGCTTGCAGATGACATGGGGCTAGGTAAAACAGCTCAAACCCTTGCGCATATTCTTTTAGAAAAACAAGCGGGACGTCTAAATAAAACACCTGCATTGATTATCGCACCGACCTCTTTGATGCATAACTGGCGTAAAGAAGCCGAGAAATTCACTCCTGAACTCAAAGTCTTAGTACTACAAGGTCATGATCGCGTAGAGCATTTCCAAGAAATTCAAGATGCAGACATTGTCCTCAGTACCTATCCGCTACTTGGGCGAGATGAAGAGTTTTTATTACCCCATCAATATCATTTATTGATTTTGGATGAAGCTCAAAATATTAAAAACCCACGTGCAAAAGCATCGCAAGTGGTGCGTCAGCTCAAAGCCAAACATCGTCTGTGCCTCACTGGCACACCGATGGAAAACCATTTAGGTGAGCTTTGGTCACTGTTCCACTTTTTAATGCCAGGATTCTTATATAGTCAGGAATTATTTAATAAAAAATATCGCAATCCGATCGAAAAGCATGCCGATATTAATATTAAAAATAAACTTGTTTCACGTGTAAAACCGTTCATGCTACGTCGTTTAAAAACTGAAGTTGCCAAAGAACTTCCTGAAAAAACCACGATTGAAGTCAATATTGACATGAATGAACAGCAATCTAAATTGTATGAAGCTGTTCGTGCGACGATGCAAAAAAATATTCGTGAATTGATTCAAGCCAAAGGGTTTCATCGTAGCCAAATTCAAATCTTGAGTGCTTTATTGAAATTACGCCAAGTCTGCTGTCATCCAAGTTTATTGGATCTCGATCAAGTTAAATCACAAAATGTAGAATCAGCAAAACTTGAGCAATTATTGGAAATGGTACAAGGCATGGTGGAAGAAGGTCGTAAGATTTTGATCTTCTCTCAATTCACCACCATGTTGCAATTGATTGAAAATCACTTAAAAACTTTAAAAATTAAGAGTGTTAAACTTACTGGGCAAACAAAGAAACGTGATGAAGTCATTACAGCATTCCAAAATGGTGATATTCCAGTATTCCTAATCAGCTTAAAAGCAGGTGGTGTAGGGCTGAACTTAACCGCTGCGGATACTGTGATTCATTATGATCCTTGGTGGAACCCTGCTGCTGAAGATCAAGCTTCAGATCGTGCATGGCGTATTGGGCAAGATAAACCTGTCTTTGTCTATAAATTGATTACCAATCAAAGTATTGAAGAGAAAATTTTAGCTTTACAGAAAAATAAAGCTGATTTAGCTAAATCAATTCTTAGCATTGACCATGAAAATGAAGTTAAATTATCTGAAGATGATGTGATGAGCCTATTAGATTAGTGAAATTTTAAACTTAGCCTTGTCGAATATGACAGTGTAAGCTTTAGCCTACAAACCATGATGACTTTCACGAATATACAGCATTTAAGAAATGTCCTAATCTATAGTTATAGGGAACAGGAAGTTTCCCAGACAAAAACAATAATAAAGCGTCTGAGCATCAGGAATGTGAGATTCGACAGGAGTCAGATCTAACTAACCGATATGAAAGAACCCCATCAGGATGATGGGGTTTATTTTTTATAGCTATTGAAAAACTTCTTTCATTGATTTGAACTTATAAACTTTTTAAATAGTTAACAATATCCTCATTTTCAGCCATTTCAGCAAGTTCAAGTGCAGTATATTCAGCTTTAAAATGAATATTTGCACCTTTTGCAACCAATAGTTTAACAACTTTTAAATGATCGTTTTCAGCAGCAGCTTGTAATGCACTATAGCCTTCATCATCAGTCGTGTTTACATCTGCGCCATCAGCTAAACACTTTTCAACTTGTTCTATATCACCTAAAGATGACCAATAAACAAGTTCAGGAAGATGTAATTCTTCACCATCTTCGGGAGAATAAGTTTCATTTCGAATATACCTATATTCTATACATAAGTTTTATACTATTCCTTATCAATGTATTCAATTTCATCAGCATCAAATTCTGAAATCCTTTTCGTCTCAACACCAAATTTATATTTAGGATGACCTTTAAAACAATATATTGGATTACGCTCTTTCAAATAACGTATTTGATCAAAATCTTCCTTACTAAGCCATACAGAAACAGTACTACCACCTGAACGCCTAACCCCTACTAAATTACTATTAGGATAAAACTTATAAACACTTCCAATTATTTCAGTATATGAGCCTAAATAATATTCGTCTTTAATGGCACTTAAATAATCTTTTGTTCCTGAATCAAAAGCGGCTATCGTTTCCCTGCCTAGCAATGGTGAACCAATACTTATCCCTTCAACGCCACCAACAGTATCTATTCTATTAACAATATTTGCCACTTCAGTATGAATAGCACCTATGAATATTTTTTTATTATCATCTTTTTCTTTCTTCAATCTTTCAATTACATCTCCAGTATAATAACCAACTATTCCTGAAATAACGTAATCGAAAGCTTTCTTTAAAATATCATTGTCTGCAATTAAAGGTACTAAAGCGAACAAATCAGAACCTTTCTTTCGCGAACCAAGCTGTAACGCCAGTTTTTCTCTTATTTCTCGTTTAGGATAGGAACCTTTATAAAGTTTATTTTCTTGTGCTAAATGTGCCTTATGAATAATTCTCTGAATTGCCAATAAGCTTTCTGATAGATCGTAAATGCTCACACCATGTTGCTCTAGGTCACTTCCAGTAAATTTTACGCTTAATAAGCTTTTTTCGAATTGTTCATTTGAGTACCAATCCACATCATCACTCCATAAAATAAAATTAGAATATAAATCAATCAGCAATTTAACACTTTATATAATAGTAAGCCCTTTTACAGGATTTTTTAATACTTTAATCAAATTTAAAATATTTATACTTTTCACCCTACAATAAAAAGCACCCCCAACCATTTCTAGTTGAGGGTGTTTAAATTTAAAAGCTGGCGATGACTTACTCTCACATGGGTAACCCCACACTACCATCAGCGCTAAGAGGTTTCACTTCTGAGTTCGGGAAGGGATCAGGTGGTTCACTCTTGCTATTGTCGCCAGCAAACTGTTTATGGATACTTGCTTAGTCTTACGTGTATGCTAAGGTTTTTTCCAAATGAGTTATTAACAGGATAATTTGAGTTGGTAATTGTATCTAGCTTTTGAACTAAATCAAGGTCAATCATTACTGATTGTTTGGTTTTGAATCGATTGATGCATACAACACAACTGTTTGGGTGTTGTATAGTCAAGCCTCACGAGCAATTAGTATTGGTCAGCTTCACATGTCACCATGCTTCCACATCCAACCTATCAACGTCGTAGTCTTCAACGGCTCTTTAGAGGACATAAAGTCCTAGGGAAATCTTATCTTGAGGTAGGCTTCCCGCTTAGATGCTTTCAGCGGTTATCCCTTCCGAACATAGCTACCCGGCGATGCGACTGGCGTCACAACCGGTACACCAGAGGTTCGTCCACTCTGGTCCTCTCGTACTAGGAGCAGATCCTCTCAAATTTCCAACGCCCACGGTAGATAGGGACCGAACTGTCTCACGACGTTCTAAACCCAGCTCGCGTACCTCTTTAAATGGCGAACAGCCATACCCTTGGGACCTGCTTCAGCCCCAGGATGAGATGAGCCGACATCGAGGTGCCAAACACCGCCGTCGATATGAACTCTTGGGCGGTATCAGCCTGTTATCCCCAGAGTACCTTTTATCCGTTGAGCGATGGCCCTTCCATACAGAACCACCGGATCACTAAGACCTACTTTCGTACCTGCTCGACTTGTGGGTCTCGCAGTTAAGCGCGCTTTTGCCTTTATACTCTACGCGTGATTTCCGACCACGCTGAGCGCACCTTCGTACTCCTCCGTTACTCTTTAGGAGGAGACCGCCCCAGTCAAACTACCCACCAGACATGGTCCTCGTCCCGGATAACGGGACAGAGTTAGAACCTCAATATTACCAGGGTGGTATTTCAAGGACGGCTCCATGGCAACTAGCGTCGCCACTTCAAAGCCTCCCACCTATCCTACACAAGTAAGATCAAAGTTCAATGTCAAGCTGCAGTAAAGGTTCACGGGGTCTTTCCGTCTAGCCGCGGGTACACCGCATCTTCACGGCGATTTCGATTTCACTGAGCCTCTGCTGGAGACAGCGCCCCCATCATTATGCCATTCGTGCAGGTCGGAACTTACCCGACAAGGAATTTCGCTACCTTAGGACCGTTATAGTTACGGCCGCCGTTTACTGGGGCTTCGATCAAGAGCTTCGCTTACGCTAACCCCATCAATTAACCTTCCAGCACCGGGCAGGCATCACACCCTATACGTCCACTTTCGTGTTTGCAGAGTGCTATGTTTTTAATAAACAGTTGCAGGGGCCTGGTTTCTGTGGCTGTCGTCAGCTCAGGAAGCAAGTTCCATCACCAACAACAGCGTACCTTCTCCCGAAGTTACGGTACCATTTTGCCTAGTTCCTTCAGCAGAGTTCTCTCAAGCGCTTTGGTCTACTCGACCTGACCACCTGTGTCGGTTTCGGGTACGATTCCTGTGTAACTGAAGCTTAGAGACTTTTCTTGGAAGTATGGTATCAGCCACTTCGCTAGTAAACTAGCTTGCTATCAGTTCTCAGCATAGAGCACCCCGGATTTGCCTAAGATGCATGCCTACTACCTTTCACCTGGACAACCAACGCCAGGCTGACTTAACCTTCTCCGTCCTCTCATCGCATTACACAGAAGTATTGGAATATTAACCAATTTCCCATCGACTACGCCTCTCGGCCTCGCCTTAGGGGTCGACTCACCCAGCCCCGATTAACGTTGGACTGGAACCCTTGGTCTTTCAGCGAACGGGTTTTTCACCCGTTTTGTCGTTACTCACGTCAGCATTCGCACTTCTGATACCTCCAGCATGCTTCTCAACACACCTTCATCGGCTTACAGAACGCTCCCCTACCACTTACACTTACGTGTAAATCCGCAGCTTCGGTACTATATTTTAGCCCCGTTACATCTTCCGCGCAGGCCGACTCGACTAGTGAGCTATTACGCTTTCTTTAAAGGGTGGCTGCTTCTAAGCCAACCTCCTAGCTGTCTATGCCTTCCCACATCGTTTCCCACTTAATATAGATTTTGGGACCTTAGCTGGCGGTCTGGATTGTTTTCCTCTTGACTACGGACGTTAGCACCCGCAGTCTGTCTCCCGGATAGTACTCATTGGTATTCGGAGTTTGCATCGGTTTGGTAAGTCGGGATGACCCCCTAGCCGAAACAGTGCTCTACCCCCAATGGTATTCGTCCGAGGCGCTACCTAAATAGCTTTCGGGGAGAACCAGCTATCACCGAGTTTGATTAGCCTTTCACCCCTATCCACAAGTCATCCCCTGGCTTTTCAACGACAGTGGGTTCGGTCCTCCAGTTAGTGTTACCCAACCTTCAACCTGCTCATGGATAGATCACCCGGTTTCGGGTCTATACCCAGCAACTATGCGCCCTATTAAGACTCGATTTCTCTACGGCTCCCCTATACGGTTAACCTTGCTACTGAATATAAGTCGCTGACCCATTATACAAAAGGTACGCAGTCACCGAACAAGTCGGCTCCCACTGCTTGTATGCATGCGGTTTCAGGATCTATTTCACTCCCCTCACAGGGGTTCTTTTCGCCTTTCCCTCACGGTACTGGTTCACTATCGGTCAGTCAGGAGTATTTAGCCTTGGAGGATGGTCCCCCCATATTCAGACAAGGTTTCACGTGCCTCGCCCTACTCGTCATCATTATATGTGCCCTTTCGTGTACGGGACTATCACCCTCTACGGTAGCACTTCCCAGAGCTTTCCGCTAAAACACATATAACTTAATGGGCTGATCCCCGTTCGCTCGCCGCTACTGAGGGAATCTCAATTGATTTCTTTTCCTAAGGGTACTGAGATGTTTCACTTCCCCTCGTTTGCCTCGTAACACTATGTATTCATGTTACGATACCTATCTTATGATAAGTGGGTTCCCCCATTCAGAAATCTCCGGATCACAGGATATTTGCCGCCTCCCCGAAGCTTATCGCAGGCTATTACGTCTTTCATCGCCTCTGACTGCCAAGGCATCCACCACATGCACTTAATTACTTGACTATACAACCCCAAACAGTCGCTCATCCCTACAAGTAGGATAATCAACATTACAGTTTGAAGTACTGTGCAACTAAGCACTGTACAGCTTCAATCTAAATTCATATACCAAAACGCTTGATTCAGTTTAATCGCTAGTAACTCATTTCATTTAACTTTCACAATTGCTTGTTAGGTTAATTAAAACGAGTATGAACAATTTATTTCAACTCAAATATATTCTGTTAATGATTAACTACCATCTCGTCGATGCGTAGTAAACTGTGATAAATCACAGAACTTAATAAGCTTATACTTACTAAATTCTATAATCTATTTAGCCCGTACTCTTTAAAATACGTGGTGGAGACTAGGAGAGTCGAACTCCTGACCTCCTGCGTGCAAAGCAGGCGCTCTACCAACTAAGCTAAGTCCCCAGCTTAAGACCAATATATCTAATTTTCTGTATTCAGCATTTTCATGCTTCGTTAGTCAGAATGGTGGGTCTGACAAGACTTGAACTTGTGACCCCACGCTTATCAAGCGTGTGCTCTAACCAACTGAGCTACAGACCCTCAGATACATCAATGAAGAACAACTTGTTGTGGATTCTTACCAATCGTCAATCTTTCGTTAAGGAGGTGATCCAGCCGCAGGTTCCCCTACGGCTACCTTGTTACGACTTCACCCCAGTCATCGGCCACACCGTGGTAAGCGTCCTCCTTACGGTTAGACTACCTACTTCTGGTGCAACAAACTCCCATGGTGTGACGGGCGGTGTGTACAAGGCCCGGGAACGTATTCACCGCGGCATTCTGATCCGCGATTACTAGCGATTCCGACTTCATGGAGTCGAGTTGCAGACTCCAATCCGGACTACGATCGGCTTTTTGAGATTAGCATCACATCGCTGTGTAGCAACCCTTTGTACCGACCATTGTAGCACGTGTGTAGCCCTGGTCGTAAGGGCCATGATGACTTGACGTCGTCCCCGCCTTCCTCCAGTTTGTCACTGGCAGTATCCTTAAAGTTCCCACCCGAAGTGCTGGCAAATAAGGAAAAGGGTTGCGCTCGTTGCGGGACTTAACCCAACATCTCACGACACGAGCTGACGACAGCCATGCAGCACCTGTATGTAGATTCCCGAAGGCACCAATCCATCTCTGGAAAGTTTCTACTATGTCAAGACCAGGTAAGGTTCTTCGCGTTGCATCGAATTAAACCACATGCTCCACCGCTTGTGCGGGCCCCCGTCAATTCATTTGAGTTTTAGTCTTGCGACCGTACTCCCCAGGCGGTCTACTTATCGCGTTAGCTGCGCCACTAAAGCCTCAAAGGCCCCAACGGCTAGTAGACATCGTTTACGGCATGGACTACCAGGGTATCTAATCCTGTTTGCTCCCCATGCTTTCGTACCTCAGCGTCAGTATTAGGCCAGATGGCTGCCTTCGCCATCGGTATTCCTCCAGATCTCTACGCATTTCACCGCTACACCTGGAATTCTACCATCCTCTCCCATACTCTAGCTTCCCAGTATCGAATGCAATTCCCAAGTTAAGCTCGGGGATTTCACATCCGACTTAAAAAGCCGCCTACGCACGCTTTACGCCCAGTAAATCCGATTAACGCTCGCACCCTCTGTATTACCGCGGCTGCTGGCACAGAGTTAGCCGGTGCTTATTCTGCGAGTAACGTCCAAGCATCTTGGGTATTAACCAAGAGCTCCTCCTCCTCGCTTAAAGTGCTTTACAACCATAAGGCCTTCTTCACACACGCGGCATGGCTGGATCAGGGTTCCCCCCATTGTCCAATATTCCCCACTGCTGCCTCCCGTAGGAGTCTGGGCCGTGTCTCAGTCCCAGTGTGGCGGATCATCCTCTCAGACCCGCTACAGATCGTCGCCTTGGTAGGCCTTTACCCCACCAACTAGCTAATCCGACTTAGGCTCATCTATTAGCGCAAGGTCACAAGTGATCCCCTGCTTTCTCCCGTAGGACGTATGCGGTATTAGCGTTCCTTTCGAAACGTTGTCCCCCACTAATAGGCAGATTCCTAAGTATTACTCACCCGTCCGCCGCTAGGTCAGTTACCGAAGCAACTCCCCCCGCTCGACTTGCATGTGTTAAGCCTGCCGCCAGCGTTCAATCTGAGCCATGATCAAACTCTTCAGTTAAAATCATTAGTGACTTAAGGTCACAATTCTGGCTCATCAATTTTCTGACAAATTCTCTCAAATAAACTTCGAGTAATTTAAACCAATCAATCAATGATAATATTTCGATCAATCAATCAGTAAAAATCCACACAAGTTGTTCTTCATATTCTCTTAATGATCTTCTCAATGCTTCGTCAGCATCAAGCTAGGTCGGCTATATTACTCCGAATCTCTTCAAAGTCAACCAGTAATTCAAATTATTTTAAACTTTCTCTCTAAAACCCAACCCAATCAATCTTAACTAAGTCACTGTTTTATCAGAAGTTTTAATCTTCATCACCGCCGATGGATGTGCATTCTACAGTATTTCAGGTCAGACGCAACCCCTTTTAGAATTTATTTTTAAAAAAGTGTGTTGTCTGTTTATTTTTCACTCATAAATCATATTTATTCACATTTTTTGATCAAATTTGTTCTAATACAAATCGAATAACTCTTGTTAGAATATAATTAGCCGTCTTTAATTTGATTATTGACTCATTTTATTTTCAAAATACTTCAAGGAATCGTATGCGTCCTTATCATACACTTTGGGCTTGTTTACTCAGCATTGGCTTAACGAGCCATGTATTTGCTCAAGAAGAGTCATCTACTCAAGAAAATGCAAACAATGCTTTGTCTACAGCGTCTGTTTCGGATGATAAGCCTGCTATAGATGACACAACTACTACAGCAACGTCAAAACATCCGAGATTGACAGCCTTAAAAGAACTTAAGCATGTTACTAAAAATGATCTCAAGGTAAATGCAAATGCGGCTCAACCTGATGCTGTAAAAGACCCATTACAACCCTTAAACCGTGAAGTTTATGCATTTAACGATATGTTAGATCGTAATATTTTCAGACCTATTGCGGTTCAATATAAAGAGAAGACTCCAGAAGATGTTCGCTCTTCTTATAGTTTATTCCGTAAAAATCTAAGTGAACCATGGAATGCAGTAAACCAACTCGCTCAAGGTCGATTTAGTCGTGCAGCAAAATCTTTAGGTCGCTTTACAATTAATACAGTTACTTCTTTAGGTATGGCTGATCCAGCGACACGTCTAGGTTTAGCGACTGAAGAAGAAAGCTTAGGTATGACTTTAGGGTATTATGGTGTTCCAAGTGGTCCTTATTTGATGCTTCCTATTTTAGGACCAAGTACCATTCGTCACGTCGGTGACTATGTTGCCGAAGGTTATGCAAATCCAATTACTTATCCAATGGATGACAATGGTCAAACAGGTTTAATCTGGGGAAATCGTGTTTTAGGCGGTATCAATACACGTGCTAAACTTCTCGATGTTGAAAGCGTATTACAAGGTGATCGCTATGCAGCAATTCGTGACATCTATTTACAACGTTTGGCTTTCCAAATTGCTGAGAAGAAAGGCAAAGGTGAGGAAGCTGTTGCCTTTGTAGATGACGAAGACGAAAGTGATGACGTTACGAGTCCAGATGATAGTACTGACTCTAACACTCAGCAATAAGCTTAATATTTTGTTAAACTTCATTGCTAGTCATTCTTATCGTTTTGCTAGCAATGTCGTGTCATCTATAGTAAATCTATTAAATCACGCTGTTTATCCCCATTAAAGGTCATTCATTTCATTCATGTATTTCATTCAGCCAAGTCGCCAAATTTCAAATCTTGAACAAGTGTTAAATACACTTCCGAGTTTGCAAATGATTACGATTGAAGATATTCATCTTTATGACCCGACCCGAATTGCGATCGCCGATGTGCATGACTTTTTACAACATCAATGGGCACTGCCCACTATTGTTATTGCGCAAGAAAATGAAGGTGCTGAATTGTCTCAAGCATGGGAATTGGGTGCTTTAGCGGGTTGGATTTGGACAAAGCTACCCATCAATCTTGAGGGTTCGCTTTTAAAAATCGATGCGCAATATAAGCGTAACCAAGACAGTCGTGATCTTCCCTCTGCTGCTGAATTACAAAAGAAACTATTACCCAACCCAATTGAACTACAAAATTATAAGGTTGAGACGTTATTTCAACCTTCTGCATATTTGTCTGGTGATTGGTACGATTATTGGAAAATTAGCGATAAAGAAATCATGTTCTATCTCGCTGATGTTTCAGGGCATGGTGTGACCAGTTCTTTACTGACCTCTTGGATGGCGGCATTTCATGGTCGCTCTAAAACACCGAGAGAATTAATCAAAAAACTCAATGGCATGCTCGTTCAAGAAAATATTGAAAAGCACATCACTATGGTTGCTGGTATTCTAAACTTAGAAACCCATGCTTTAAAATGGTCGAGTGCAGGACACTATCCTCCACCGATTATTTTGGAACCGAATCAAGCTCCTCGCGTTTTAAACACCAGTAGTTTCCCCCTCGGTCTCACAGAAGACCTTGAAGTTGAAGAATTCCAATGTACATTAACCAAACATGCTCGGTTTATTATTTGTTCAGATGGTGCGCTTGAACCTTATAAAGGTGGTTTGAACGAACAGTTCGCACAATTGGTCTATGATTTGCAAAATCAATCATTCCGCGCGCCAGATCACGTCGCAGATGATATTGCCATCCTCAGTCTCCGAAGAATGAATTAACTTTACAATCAATCACATATAATAAATTAGACTAATAAGCTATACGCAAATGCTTGAGTATAGAGTTGCGCTATGTGATAATTTTCCTATCCTTCTCTGCAAATGGCATTTATATGTCAACAGGTCATGTTGAATATGCAAGCTTGGATGGAACGCATATCTTCAAACTCATTGGTGAAGTGCGAGCCCAATCTTGTATAAGCTTAGACAAACTTTTGGCGAGGATTGAACAGCAAAAAAACGTCACTGGCGCAATTGTTGATTTAACCCAAACCACATTTATAGACAGTACAGTTCTTGGAATACTTGCCAAGCTTGGCTTAAAGCTGAAACAAGTACACCACATCCAAGCCGTGATGCTGTCCACAAATCCAGATATTACCACTCTAGCCAATAGCATGGGCTTGGGGCAGGTTTTTGTCATTTTAAATTATTGTGGCGACCCTCAGGTCTGCACCAAAGCTTTGATTGACGACAATGTGAATCATAGCACCATGTTGTGTACCGTTCTCGATGCACACAAAACGCTGATGAAGCTCAATGAAAACAACCAAAATATGTTTGAGCCATTGGTTAAACAACTTGAGAAACAGCAAGATACGATGGATTGTGTATCTTCAGATCAGCAAAACGCTTAATCTTTCCAAGTTTGTCATCATTTAAAGGGATTGCACATGACTTTACTTTCTGTTGTTCAAATGAATTCTCAAAATGACATTGAAGCAAACTTCAGTGTGATTGAGTCGTTGATACAACAAAGTAAAGCAGATGGCGCATCGTTGATTGTTTTTCCTGAAAATTTTGTCTGTTTCGCGGCAGGTAAACAGCGTGAAACGGCTGCTCGTTTTGAAGAAATTCAACAGCGTCTGGAAAATTTAGCTCATCAATATCAAATTTGGATTGTTGCAGGGACTTTGCCTTGCCCTTTCCGCCCTGATGGTTCGATCATTGAAGATGGTCGGGTGCGTACCGTCAGCTTATGTATCAGCCCTGAACGTACCGAAGCACGTTATGACAAAATTCATTTGTTTGATGTGCAAGTTGGTGATGCTGTAGGTGGTTATCAGGAATCTAAGTTTTTTGAGCCTGGT
The DNA here is from genome assembly GCF_001696605.3 of Acinetobacter wuhouensis. Taxonomy (NCBI): domain Bacteria; kingdom Pseudomonadati; phylum Pseudomonadota; class Gammaproteobacteria; order Moraxellales; family Moraxellaceae; genus Acinetobacter; species Acinetobacter wuhouensis. The sequence continues at coordinate 3,180,652 of NZ_CP031716.1, forward strand.
ACAGACGTGGTTGTTGCGAAAACACCGTTTGGCAATATCGGTTTGATGGTCTGTTATGACTTACGTTTTCCTGAACTTGCTTTAACACTACGTGCTCAAGGTGCAAATATCCTAACTGCGCCTGCTGCTTTTACTTATACCACGGGTGAAATGCATTGGCAGTTGCTTCTTCAAGCACGTGCGATGGACAGTCAATGTCAAGTTTTGGGCGCTGCTCAACAAGGTTGGCATGGTGAAAAGCGTCAAACTTGGGGACATGCAGGTGCGAGCAATAGTCGTGGGCAAATTTTACAAATTACTGATCAAGAAGGTGCACAACTTTTAACTGTGCCTTTTGATTTAGCAGAACAAGAAGTGATTCGTGCGTCTATGCCCTTGATGCAGCATCGTAAGCTGGTTAATTTTTAGTTTAATTCTCAATATTACTTCTAAGAAATTACATCTATTGAATGGCATGAATATTTCGTTTCTAATAGCTTAATTTTTCAATATAAATCAAACAAAATAATGCGCAAAATTCTACTCTTAACTGCCCTATTCTCAGCATTCATCCATAATCCCGTTTTGGCAAAAGATAATCCGCAATATATTAAAGCCAAGCAAAACTTTGAGAAAGAATGTGTTCGTGGACTCGCAACACCTGTTTTACTCAAAAATAAAGTACAAAAACACAGTTTTCAAATTCAATATACAACGGATGATTTTCCGTTAATCTACGGTTTAGAAACAGCGCAATTAGAAAATGGTCAATCCATTCGGCTTGAAAATGTCGGATGTGAATCTTATGGTTTCGACATTCAGTTGATTTTAAATGCACAAAACATTGAAAAAGATCATAAACTTTGTCAAAGCTGTTTAATTCAAGAGTTAAAGCGAATTGCTGTATATTTTCAAACAGATGATCGTGGTTTTTATCTTTATGGAATTAAAGCCTTAGAACAACAATTCTCAAAATATAAAACGTTTAAGGTCAATGCAGAATACCAACTCAAAGGTTCTGAAGAAATGCCTCAAACTTTTTCTTTTGGTAGAATTACAAAACAAAAAAATGGACAATATCTGGTGAGTTTTTTAAATAGCGTAGGTCCGCTTTAAGGCGCAACAATATCTCGCCTAAATTTACAAAAACACTGCTTAGTCTTTCAACATTTTCAGACAGGATAATATTTTCAATAAAACATAAAGGGAAGAATGATGTCTTTAGAAAAAGCTGTTTATACCGCACATGCCAAAGCAACAGGTGGTCGCGATGGTCGTGCAACCTCTTCGGATAATATTTTAGATGTAAAATTGGCAGTGCCAACAGAAATGGGCGGTGCGGGTGGTGGAACAAACCCTGAACAGCTTTTTGCTGCGGGTTATTCTGCATGTTTCTTGGGTGCGATGAAGTTTGTTGCCAACCGTGATCATTTAAAGATTACACCTGATGCTTATATCGAAGGTGAAGTCGGGATTGGTCCAATTCCAACTGGTTTTGGGATTGAAGTGAAGTTAAATATTCATTTGGAAGGCTTGGAGCAAGCTGAAGCACAGAAGTTGGTAGATGCTGCTCATATCGTTTGCCCCTATTCAAATGCAACGCGTGGCAATATTGATGTGACGTTAAATGTGATTGTTTGATTTTTTAAGAAATAATTGGTCAAAAGCCGATTTTTGTAATCGGCTTTTGCAGATAAAGGATGTTTCCTAATTTACTAACAAATTGAAAAATAAAAACTATTTAATTATGATTTCGCATAACGCCCATTATGTTAAAATGACAGACGGCTTTAACAATATCAGTAAATGGTAAACTGCTGATCAAATAATTTTTATTAAGAAATATGTAAAAAATGAATTTTTATTATAGTCATAATGATGGTTTAACCATATTTAATAGTATTCGTGATCGTAAAGATGTACGAAAAGCTGTTGGTATAAATTATAGAGTACTTCCAAAGACCGAATATAATCAAAATTCAGTTGATTCCTTTGGAAAGCTAAGCATAAAGTGTTGGTATGACAAAAAGAATAGACTAACGGAAGTAGAGCTTCACGATTTAGATGCAATGTTTTATTTATTTAATAAACAAGTTTTAGGAATTTCCTATAAAGAATTAACAGCAATATTAAATGAAAATAATATTTGTGTGGTTAAAGATGAAGAGGGGCTAGGAGTTAATATTTTAAAAGATACTATTCGGTTTTACATTCCTGAAATCGAAGAGGAGAGAGATTTTGCTAAAGTTGAATCAATTTGGCTAAAAATTCCCAAATTATTAGATTGTGAAAACAATTGCTAATGTGATCAATTAAAAAGAAATTTAGTCTGATTGAACTTAAGATTTCCTAAAATTAACATAATACACCTTATGCGAAATGGCTATGATTTCTTATTTTAAATCATAACCTTATCACATAGCAAAATACCTAATCTTCACAGGTTAGACTTTTTTATAGATTTTTCACGTTTCGCTCATAGTATTCAACCATTGTTCCACGAATTTAAATAGGTATTTTAAACAATACTCAATCTACAATTGTTAAAAATTCAATAGTTTTGACAAAATTCAACAATCATAACTATCAGCAAAAATCATTACACCTAAACCACTAAATTTCCGAATCATTTCAACCTCATGATAATCAAAATAAGCACCTCTCTCAAAAAATATCTCTTTTTTATAATCAATATTATTTTCTGAATTTAATACTGTTATCAGTTCAGTTGAACCAGAACCTTTTGCTGGCAATGTATTTATTATTTCTAAATGATGTATTTCCGCTAACTTTAATATTCGACAAGCGCTCTTTCCCGCAAAACCTATTTCACCTCGATCATCATTCCGCCAAAGTATATTTTTACATACATAATTTTGATTCACCCAAGAAGGTCGAGATTTCAAAGAAGGATCTTCAATATAGTCATATTTATAAATTTGATAAAAACTTCTGAGAGCAAGAACTTTTAATTGATATCCATCAACGTCAACTAGATCTATCTTTAAATCCATGTATGCTCTCCAATACTAGCTTGTTAATACTAAATTTATCTCAAACACTTGCCCTTTATAACTTACAAGGATTTGGAAACTTTTGAACAAACTGAGTATCCGTTTCGTCATAACCATAATTCAAAAATAGATTACCTTTTTGATCAAAGTAGGACTTCCTTTGAAAATCACGATAAGGAGCAAAGCTATAAATATCAATTTTCTTAAAAATTTCAGAATTTAAATTAGCCAATGTATTCACTTTATTTGATTTAAGTTGACGAGCTGTCAATTTATATTTGTGCGTATCCGTTTCGATAAGACAATTAGTCTTAGGATCTATCGCAACAAATTCATCAGTAACGTCATCTTGTTTACTATTTCGACCGATAAAATTTGTCACCTGACAAGGACTACCACAAGAAGATTTCACTTTAAAATAATCTTGATTCACTTGCTCGATCCATGATTCTTTAACATCTTTAAAGTATTTTTCTTTTTTACCATCCACTTCTCGAATCACATCACAATGAAATCCTGAGTCATCAGGACACTGCTGATATACTTTAAATGTATCAGTCTTGGCAAAACTTTGTTGAGAAAAAAGAAAGACGATTCCCAATAAATTCAAAAACACAAAATTATTTCTCATAATTAAATTTCTCATTATTCTTTTATGATCCATGCCCACCATGACATGAGCGCCCTTCCTTATATTTAGATGCTATGCGAAAACACTTATTTCGAGCACCTTCAGCATTCCCTTTATAACTTACTAAACACTTCTGATAACACTGTTCCTGATTAGGCTCTGCAAACGTTGCTTGGGGCTGGACTTTACGATAACAGCCCATAAGTGCAAAAGACAAAATAAATGAATAATTTACTCATCACTCCGTAGCTTCATTAGTCACACGTAAAACTTCTTCCATTGTAGTTTTACCTGCCAAAACCTTACGCAAACCATCGTCACGAATCGAACCTGCATCACGGCGCGCATATTCCTCAAGCTCATACTCCGCAGCATTACCATGAATCAAACGACGCATTTGCTCGTCTATAGGGACAATTTCATAAATCGCAGTACGACCTGTAAATCCAGTATGCGAACAATGATCACAACCATTTGGCACGGGAAGTTTTAAATCTATTGCATTTGAAACAGGTTTAAATACTTCTTTTTCAAAATCATCCGCTTCACGCCACGTATGACAATGCGAACAAAGCGTTCTCACCAAACGCTGTGCAATCACACCAATCAACGAACTGGATAATAAGAACGGTTCAATACCCATATCTTTTAAACGTGTCACCGCACCAATCGCAGTATTGGTATGCAGTGTTGATAACACCAAGTGACCTGTAAGCGAAGCCTGAACTGCAATTTCCGCAGTTTCAAGATCACGAATCTCACCGACCATCACCACATCAGGATCTTGACGTAGCATAGCTTTCAATGCACGTGCAAAGGTCATATCCACTTTGGTATTGACCTGTGTCTGTCCAATCCCTTCAAGTTGATACTCAATCGGGTCTTCAGCAGTGAGAATATTTTTAGAACCATCATTCAGATCAGAAAGTGCTGCATAAAGTGTTGTGGTTTTACCCGAACCTGTAGGACCTGTAACGAGAATAATTCCATGCGGACGATGCACCAAAGTGGTTAAACGATCATAATCACTTTGCATCAATCCCAAATGGGTCATGTTCAAACGCCCTGCTTGCTTATCCAACAAACGCATCACCACACGCTCACCATGTGACGATGGCAAAGTCGATACACGGACATCCACTTCACGCCCTGCAAGCCTTAGAGAAATACGACCATCTTGCGGTACTCGTTTTTCGGCAATATCCAGTTTTGCCATAACTTTAATACGTGACACCAACAAAGGTGCAAGCTCACGGCGTGGCTGTACGATCTCACGTAATTGACCATCAACACGCAAACGTACCGATAATTTCTTTTCAAAAGCTTCAATATGAATATCAGACGCACCGACACGGATCGCTTCTGATAATAAGGCATTGATCAAACGCACAATCGGTGCATCATCTTCCTGATCCATCAAATCTTCAGTTTCAGGCACTTGATCTGCAAGACTCAACAAATCTGGATGATCTTCCAAACCTGCGGCAACTTGCTGAGATTCCCCAGTTTCCCCTGCATAACTAGAACTGAGCATTTGATTAAATTCAGTTTCAGAACATAACTGATGTTGCGCAACGCGTCCTAAATAGCGACGTGCTTCCTGTATTGCAATTTGTGCGGTATCCTGACGACGAACAATAAAAACTTGATCGCCCTCATAGCGCAATAACACGCCATGTCGTTTTGCAAAACTATAGGGTATTTGTAATTGTTTAAGGACTTGCATTACAACTTATATTAATGATTTAAATTGCTTTGAGTGTACTCTATGCGCATGACAGCGTGAAGTCTGTTTTTTAAAGAATTGATGATTTGCAAAGCCTATTTTTTAATGATCATTTATGTACGGGATAAACACATTTGTCAAAGAAGAATGAACATCTAGAACCTGAACTTCCCGACCTCAAGTGGTGGGGAGAACAACAGTTTGAACTGCATCAATCTAAGGCATGGCAGTTTGGCTCTATGATTATGCGCATGACGCGTGGCTTGCAAGAGTGGCGTTTAGAATATTATCGTCCACAGTTTCAATATGACTATGAACAACAATGGCATTGCATCCATGATGTGAATTTTGGTTTTCCTGAACCCTTACATGTAGAACGCTATATGTTCAGAGAAACGCACAAGACCTTTCAACTGATGCCGCGTTTAGCCGATCGTTCTGTAGTGATTCGTCCTGTAGACCCAATTTATATTCCCGCAGGGCAAAGAGGCACACTCTATATCAGTACACCGCTTTGGGTTTCAGGCTTTGTTCAAGCGCAAAAAGAGCCACTGTTTGATATTCCAGTGATTCAACCTAAAGACACATGGTTCGGTCCCGATCATCGTTTTGGTGAAATGTGCTATGCCACATCTGTGGATGGACGTACTGAATTAAACTTATTACGTCCTCGTGCTTTTCGTGCTGTGACGCCGATTGATTTTCACAATGTCAGTAATCATCAACTTCGTTTTGATCGTATGAATGTGCCTGTTCCTGCCTTGCCACTTTTCTATAGTGAAAGCACGGGGCGTTTATGGACATCACAAATCAAAGTCATTTATGAGGGGAATGATCGCCCTGCACGAGTAAAAATTGAAAATCGCACCCCACCACTGGCAGGTGAAGTGGTCTATGTTCATCCGCCTCGTTCACCAGGTGGTGCATTGTTTAATATGTTTGATTCATTTTTCTAATGGGATGAGGTAAATATGGCTGATTCCAACATCCCCAAAGACATCGCTCAAAGCCTAAAAGGCATTTTTACCAATATCAATGTCGATCGTTTAAGCGAAATTGCGGTTGCACTGGTTCTCGGTTTTGTCGGTTTTATACTGGCTCGTGTGGTATCCAATACCTTTATCCGAACCATCGGTGTACGTTTTAATGCACATCAACGCTTGGTTTGGCGACGCGGTATTTTTTACTTTATTTTCATGATTTTTGTCATGGCAAGCTTAAAAGAAGCTGGCTTTAAACTCAGTGTCTTTTTAGGTGCAGCAGGGATTTTAACGGTTGCCTTGGGTTTTGCCTCGCAGACTTCTGCTTCCAACTTGATCAGCGGACTATTCTTGATTGGTGAAGGTTCCTTTGAAATTGGCGATACTATTCAGATCACCCTGATTCGTGGACATACCATTGAGGGTGAAGTCATCTCGATTGATTTACTTTCAGTCAAACTGCTGACCATGGACAATGTCTATGTCCGTCTCCCCAATGAGCAATTGATCCGAGCACCTGTACATAACCTATCTAAATTTCCAATACGGCGACTTTCCATCACAGTTGCAATTAATTTTACCGAAGACATTAATAAAGTCCGTGAAGTTTTAATCGAACTCGCCAATGATTATTCACTGGTACTCGCTGACCCTAAACCACGTGTCACCGTGTCTTCCTTTGCTGAATCCTCTATTGAGATTCTTTTTGCACTATGGTGTAAACAAAGTAACTATCTACAAGTCAAAGATGAAATTCATGAATTGATTCAAAATCGTTTTGTGGAAAATCAGATCGAAATCCCTGTACCAAAAATTGGTTTTGTAGATCGCCCTGAAGCCCAAAGCCCTTCTCGCAATGAAGACTTAGATGAATATGCCAATGCGCAAGACTTAAAGCTCGAAAAGAAACAAGATAAATCTTTGTAATTAATGTTACCAAGTAGCATCAAAATCGAATTTTACACCTCGAAAAAGTTAGATACGCGGAAACGTCATCCGCAACGTGTTTGAGGCATGAGCCAGTTATGGCGCAAGATCTATAAGTTAATGTTTCTGCGATGTATTAATCAAGAGGTGGTGGTCGACGAGTTTTGCGGTGAGGATCCTCAAAATATATTTTGAGTCCGCAAGATGGTTTCCTTGCGCAGTTTCACTGCTCATTTTGCCAAAACAAAAGTAAGGCGAGCCGCAGGCTAGTCCGAAAATCAAAACTTTTCCATGTAAGACTCTGCTAAGGAGAATTAAAAAAATTTTAAATATAGATGACTCTTTTCAACCACGTAACATTAGATTGTAATTCAAATTTTCAACAGCAATTACTGTTGTGCTCATTGAGTGCAATAAAAAATAGCTAAAATGATTCAATAAACAACAAAATTTTCATCAAGCTTTAAGTATTCAACTGCTAAATTAATCAGATCTAAGTAACAAAATGGATTTGATCATGCAACTCAATCATTACTTAAACTTTCAAGGAACAGCCGAAGCCGCATTTAACTTTTATAAATCTGTCTTTGGCGGAGAGTTCAGCTACTTGACTCGTTATGGCGAACTGCCACAAGAAGATGGCGTGACATTTTCCGAGCAAGAAAAAAATTATATCTTACATATTTCACTACCGATCAATGATTTCACGGTGCTGATGGCTTCCGATGTGAATGATCAATTTTGTGCACCTAACAGCATTTTTAGCCAAGGGACAAATCACTACATTTCGATCAACTTAGAACCACATGAGGAAAAAGAAGCGCGACGTTTGTATGCAGAACTGTCTGTCAATGGACAAATTGAAATGCCTTTGGACAATACATTTTGGGGTGCGCTGTATGGTGCGTTCACAGATCAATTCGGGATTAAATGGATGATCAACTGCCAACTCAGTGAAGCATAAACTTGGTATCACGATTAATACATTCTGCAATATAGCCTATTGAATTACATTAAGATCGGTTATATTGCATCCAATCTATAATGAATGTGTTTATAACAATATGATCACAGGTCTTACTCATACCGTTCTGATTATTCTCATCACCATTGGGATTTCAATGGTGGCATGGCAACAACGCAATGTGATGAATCGTTTGATTTTCAATATTTCAGCGATTAAACATGGTCAATATGATCGCTTTTTGACACATGGCTTTATTCATAATGATGGTATGCATTTATTTTTTAACATGTTTACCCTGTATTTCTTTGGGCGAAATGTTGAGTTCTTTTTCCGTGGTTATCTGAGTGGTATGGGCTTTGTCCTATTCTATTGTAGTGCCATTATTATTGCGGCAATTCCAAGTTATTTGCATAACCGTAATCTCAACTCCTATCGTAGTTTAGGTGCTTCAGGTGCGGTCAATGCCGTCTTATTCAGTGCGGTGTTGTTTAATCCTTGGGGTATTCTTTACCTTTATTTCATCCCGATTCCTGCAATTATTTTTGCCACGATTTATCTCTGTTATAGCTTCTATGCCATACGTTCAGGACGCTCACCGTTGATTGACCATCGTGCGCATATTGCAGGTGCTGTGTATGGCTTCTTATTTCCTATGATTTTAGAACCATCACTTGGCACAGCATTTTTCTATAAATTTTTAAATACACCGTTATTTTAAATGCGCCTCAATTTTCAATAAGTACGGCAATGTTTGATGTTTAAGTATTTGAAGTAATCATTCGGCTTAAACATCAATATTGGAAAACTGCGCAATAATGGTTAATCCGATAGTAATAAAAGCAATCCCCACCCAACCTGCCAAATCAATATTCTGTCCAAGAAATGCTTTGGCTAAAAGTGCTGTCGCAATCACGCCCAATCCAGACCATAAAACGTAGAGAATCCCCGCTTGCATAAATTTCAAAGCATAGGCTGCACAGGCAAATGAAATAATATATAAAACCAAAGCAATCCCTTGATCTAGCTTATTGACCAAACCATTGCCTTTAGCAGAATAGAAAGTCGATAACACATCCGTTGCTATCGCGATCAGTAACCAGAACACCCCAGGATTAATTTTTGCAAACAATTCAGACATTATCTTTATAGTTCAAATTTTAGTGGCTGAAGTTTAGCTTGAGTTTGATATAAGGAATAGTACGATCATCATTTTCAATAAAATAAAGTCGTCGCAAAAGACTCAGCAAGAATCATAGTTCAATTAAAAAACAAAAAGGCGAATTATTATTCACCTTTTCAATCATTAATTTTTAGGTATTGAAAATTAACGCTGATCCAATCTAAAAGAAGTCATGGTCAATGAACCACCAACTGCACGATCATTGAAAATCGACAATTCATCCTTCTCTTCTTGTAAACCTAATGCATACAGCATTGGATAATAATGATCAGGTGTTGGAATCGACAATAAGAAATCTTGCCCTTGTTTATCCCAATCAATCAATGCCTGGTGATTATGATCGAGTAAAAAATTCTTCATTTTGGCATCGGCTTCTAAAGCCCAGTCATAACCAAACTCATCATTGATTTTATCGAATGCAACCTGTCTCAGGTTATGTACCATATTGCCACTTGCAACGATCAATACACCTTTACGACGTAATTGAGCAAGTTCTTTAGCCAAATCATAGTGATATTGCGCACCTTGGCTATAGTCAATACTGAGTTGTACCACTGGAATATTGGCATCTGGAAATACATGACAAAGTACTGCCCAAGTCCCGTGGTCTAGCCCCCAATCATGATCATGATGCACATGAATACTTTGAATGGCTTCTGTGGTCGCTTCAACCAACGCTTGATTACCCGATGCAGGATATTGCATATCGAACAGCGCTTGCGGAAAACCTCCAAAATCATGAATGGTTTTCGGCTGTTGCATTGCAGTCACTGCTGTTCCACCCTGCGTGAGCCAGTGTGCTGAAATACACAAGATCGCAGTGGGTTGAGTTTCCATTTCAGCACCAATGCTATTCCATGAACGGGTAAAGTCATTGCTTTGAATAGCATTCATCGGTGAGCCATGTCCAAGAAACAGCACAGGCATCACTTCCGTATTGGGCAGCGTTGCATTCCAACCTTTCAGTAAGGACAAATCACCTGTTGTTTGATGTAACATTTCATTCACCATGAAAATAGACTTTGCTTTATTATGCAAAGATTCTAATCATGAACATAGCTACTTTTACAACATACAACATTGCAAAAATAGAACGATGGCTGAGAAATAGAATGACGCTGAGGTAATAAAAAGCCGAATTTTCATTCGGCTTTCTGTTCAGTTTTCAATGATGTCTTAGAGTAATTCTTTACGTAATTGCTCAGGCGATTTCATTGACAATAAGCCTGGTGCAACATCAAATGCTGTTTTCGCACCATACTGTTGCATCTGATTCAAGCGATAACATGCACGTGCATACGCCACTAAAACACTCGCTGTAAATTCAGGATTACTGTCAAGTTTTAATGAAAATTCAATCACTTGATTCTGTTCATCACTGGTATTTCCACTACGAATCACAAAACCACCATGTGGCATTTTTTGGTGATCTTTTTTCAATGTTTCTTCATCAATGAAATTTACAGTGGTGTTGTAATCTGCAAAATAATCAGGCATGGTCACGATCGCTTGCTCAACCGCTTTTGCATCTGCACCCTCTGCAAGAACGACATAACATTCACGTTGATGCTTTTCTTTGGTTGTCAACGTTGGACGTGCGCCACTACGAACTTTTTCAATCGCATCCGTCGATGGAATGGTGTATTGCACACCAGCTTTCACACCCTCTACACGGCGAATCGCATCCGAGTGACCTTGGCTTAAACCTTTACCCCAAAAAGTATAAGTTTCGCCATCAGGTAACAATGCTTCACCAAATAAACGGTTGATTGAGAACATGCCTGGATCCCAACCAATCGAAATCATCGCAGTTTTCTTATTTGCTAATGCAGGTGCATCCACCGCCGCAAAATATTCAGGAATACGTGCATGGGTATCAAAACTATCTACGGTATTGAATTGGCTTGCCAAGATTGGACCTTGCTGTGGCAAATCATCTTTCGAGCCACCACATAAAATTAATACATCAATTTTATCTTGGAAATCACTTAGCGAATCCATTGCATAAACTTGAGTTTCAGCAAAGCATGGAGAAACTGTTGCAGGATCACGACGGCTGAAAATGCCGACCAATTGTAAATCAGGATTTTTTTGAATCGCAGTTTCAACACCACGCCCAAGGTTGCCATAACCCGCAATACCGACACGAATAGAATTTTGCATAAAAACAAGGTCACTTTTAAATAAAAACTAAAAATAAAAGGGCTAGAAATAAAAGACTAAAAATAAAAGTGAATGCCTAAGATTTTAAATTAGATATTCACTTTTATTTTGAATATTCCGAAAACGATAAACCTATAGTCTTAAACTTAGGTGACCTTATTCTACATGACTATGCACTAAAATAGAGCATTGTTAACTCTATAAAATATATAAATTTATGATCAATTTTTAAAAATAAAAAAGCCTGCTTAATGCAGGCTCTTGAGTGTCAAATAGGCTTAAGCACCCGTTTGATAACTTGCTTGTGCAACCGCAGTCGACGCTTGGTAAGGGTTGGTAAAATCACCCAAACCTGCCGCTGCTTCAGTAATATCTTTACCTTCTTTAATCACGAAAGTATCGAAACCTGAACGCTTCATGTAATTTAAAACGTCTTTAAATACATCACCTGTTGCACGAAGCTCGCCTTGATAGCCTTGGCGACGTAACAACGCAGCAAATGAATAACCACGACCATCGTTAAAGCCTGCAAAATCAATGAAGATTGCATCTAACTGATCAAGTGGAAATTGATTTACTTCAGGAGAAGTATCCACAGTAATAAATAAGGCTTTTTTACCTGAAACATTGCCAATTTGATCCAATTGCTCAACAGTCAGAAGCACATCACCTTGTGGTAACACACCATCTTCACCGATGATTTGATAAGTATTATCTGCAATTGTGCCATCTTTAGAGAGGACTTGAAGTGCTGTATTAAGCATATGCACGCTCCTTAAATGGCTGAATGCCGACACGACGATAAGTTTCGATAAACTCTTCACCCTCATTACGAAGATCAAGATACGTATTCAAAATTTCATCCACAATATCAGGAATCACTTCTGCTGAGAATGATGGTCCTAAGATGTCACCAAGTGAAGCATCGTGGTCTGCATTTCCACCCAAAGAGATTTGGTAGAATTCAGCGCCTTTTTTATCTACACCCAAAATACCAATATTACCCACATGGTGGTGACCACATGCATTCATACAACCCGAGATATTTAGATCAATTTTACCAAGGTTATAAATGGTATCTAAGTCATCAAAACGACGTGAAATCGCTTCTGAAATTGGAATTGATTTCGCATTTGCCAATGAACAGAAATCACCACCCGGACAGCAGATAATATCGGTAATGAAACCAATATGTGCACGAGCAAGGTTATTCTTTTCAAGAATTTGCCACAATTCAAACAAGTCTTTCTGTGGTACATCGACCAAAGAAATGTTTTGTTCGTGCGTGGTACGAAGCTCACCGAAAGTGTATTTATCTGCAAGATCAGCAATCAAATTCATTTCTTCAGTGGTCATATCACCTGGTGCAACACCTGCACGTTTCAGAGAAATCGTCACAATACGATAGCCTGCAACTTTGTGTGCATTGGTATTAATATTGAACCATTGCTTGAATTTTGGATGCTCTGCAAATTGTGCAGTGAAATCTTCATCTGCATAATTTTGATACGTAAATGGTGTGAATTCCTCATCCATTTTCTTCAAAGTATCTGCATCAACTTTTAAAGTTTTGATCGTTTCAGCAAATTCAGCTTCAACTTTTTCAGCAAATACCGCAGGGGTTAATGCTTTTACCAAAATTTTAATACGTGCTTTGTATTTATTGTCACGGCGACCATGTAGGTTATACACACGAAGAACTGCTTCAAGATAAGCAATCAACTCTTCACGTGGTAACCATTCACGAATCATAGAACCGATAATCGGAGTACGACCTAAACCGCCACCAACTTTGATTTTATAGCCTAACTCACCTGCTTCATTGCGCGTTAAATACACACCAATATCATGGAATGACGTTGCTGCACGATCCACTTCTTCAAGTGCAGACACTGCAATTTTGAATTTACGTGGTAAGAATGCAAATTCAGGATGGAAAGTTGACCATTGACGGATCAGTTCACAAGTAGGACGTGGGTCAGCAATTTCACCTGCAACCACACCTGCATATTGGTCAGTGGTGGTATTACGGATACAGTTACCTGAAGTTTGGATCGCATGCATCTGAACTGTTGCAAGCTCTTGCAACATATCTGGCACATTTTCCAATGCAGGCCAGTTAAATTGAATATTCTGACGTGTAGAAACGTGCGCATAGCCACGGTCAAATTCCTGAGCCAATTCCGCAACTTTGCGTAATTGCTTAGAGTTCATTAAACCATAAGGCACGGCGATACGTAACATCGGCGCATAGCGCTGAACGTATAAACCATTTTGTAGACGTAAAGGACGATACTCATCTTCAGTGAGTTTACCCGCTAAATAACGTTCCGTTTGATCACGGAATTGTGCAACACGTTCATTAACCAATTGTTGGTCAAAATCAGTATATAAATACATGGCGTACAGCTAGTAGTTTCATTATAACGATGCACAATATAACGAGATTTGATCTATCAGCGAAATGCTTTTTTTACATATTTTATAGCGATTTTATTGATAAGCCTTGTTGAAAGCATGAATAACTAAGGCTTTGCGAGTTTTTATCACATTTATTACGATATTGATGATTTTCTGAGATACTTATCTTATTAAGTGATAAGAAACCAAATTTCTTACTCACTCATTTTAAAGGGTTAAATAAGTATTTTCCCAATACCCTTGTGCAAACTCGCCCTCGATTAATTGCACATAACGTCCATGTACATGGTCAATGGCGATACAATCATCTACATCTAAGACACGATCGGTATGTGGTTTTTGCCAATGCTGAGCAAATTGTTGTTTGCCTTTCATTTTAGCTTCTGCCGAATCATGAGCAACAACTAAAATGTAGCGATGTAATTCACCGAATTCAAGAGCATCGTAACCACCTAAATTAATCAGCCACAACTTAGCATCTGAGCTATTCGGCTGAGCATCGGTAAAATGGATTTGATACTTCTTATTTTCAAACTCCAAACCATGTAGCTGATGCCATGCATCAATATGTAAACCTTGCTGTTCACCAAACCATGCATGTTTCAGTTGTGGTGTAATTTCTTCTAAAGAATCACCCACTGCCAAAACAACATCATGGACTTCGGTATTGGCACGTGCATGACGGCCACCAAGCATGACAATGAATAAATTAGACATTTCTACACCAAATGTTAAATGCAATGTAAATCCTTAAAATTTACATCCTATAAATATAGCTGTTCTCACAGAATCGGACGTCAAATAGAATCGTGCTATCGCGTTAGGCGACATGGATGTCGCCGTTGAGTCGGGGTTCTAGGATGAACCCCTGACGAAACAAAAGGGTTTTGTTACTTTTGCCCAGTCAAAAGTAAGGCATCGCCTACGCAAATTTATTTGATTACTCAGCATAATTTAGGGCTGTGCTTGCCATTTGACTTTAATTAAATGATATGAAAATAAAGCCCCTTCAAGGAGCTTTATTTATGATTTTATTGAGAATTACATCTCAACCATTTCTACACCATCAATACGAGCAACTGTCATCAAATCTTTATCACCACGACCAGAAACAGTCGCAATGATGATTTGATCTTTATCCATGGTCGGCGCAAGTTTAGTCACGTATGCCATCGCATGTGAACTTTCTAATGCAGGAATAATCCCTTCGATATGGGTTAAATCACGGAAACCTTGTAGTGCTTCGGTATCATTGATTGGCACATAGTTCACACGATGCATATCTTTTAAGAAACTGTGCTCAGGGCCTACACCTGGATAATCCAGACCCGCTGAAATTGAATGGGTTTCAATAATCTGACCTTGATCATCAGACATTAAATAAGTACGGTTACCATGAAGTACACCGACATGACCTGCATTGAGTGGTGCAGAATGTTTACCTGTTTCGATGCCGTAGCCTGCCGCTTCAACACCATACATTTTCACATCTTCATCATTTAAGAATGGATAGAACAAGCCCATTGCATTTGAACCACCGCCTACACAGGCAACCAGTGCGTCAGGAAGACGACCTGCTTGCTCTTGGATTTGTTTACGTGCTTCACGACCAATGATCGATTGGAAATCACGAACCAATTGCGGATATGGATGTGGACCTGCAACAGTACCAATCACATAGTATGTAGAATCAACATTAGTCACCCAGTCACGCATCGCTTCGTTCATGGCATCTTTTAGTGTTTTTGAACCGCTTTCTACAGGTACAACTGTCGCACCCAATAAACGCATACGATACACATTCATGGCTTGACGTTTCACGTCTTCAGCACCCATGAATACCACACACTCAAGACCCAAACGTGCTGCAATCGTAGCCGTCGCAACACCGTGCTGACCTGCACCAGTTTCTGCGATAATTCGTTTCTTACCTGACAATTTTGCCAATAAAGCTTGACCGATGGTGTTATTCACCTTGTGAGAACCCGTATGATTTAAGTCTTCACGTTTTAAGTAAATTTGCGCACCACCCAACTCTTTCGACCATCGCTCAGCATAATATAGTGGACTTGGACGTCCGATATAGTAGGCTAAATCACGGTCGAATTCTGCCAAAAACTGAGCATCATCTTTCATACGGAAATAGAGTTTTTCTAAATCTTCCAATGCTGCCATAAGAGTTTCTGACACAAAACGTCCGCCATGGATACCGAAATGCCCGTTTTGATCTGGGAATTGGGTATAGTCAATCTTACTTTGTTGATCCACGTTGGACTCCTTGCATAAATCTTTCTATGAGTTGTTGGTCTTTAATACCTTTTGCGGATTCTACGCCACCGCTGACATCGACTGCATACGCTTGAGTCGTTTGTATTGCATTTTCAATATTTTCAGGTTTTAAACCACCTGCCAATATTAAAGGAATATCGAGTTTGGGGAACTGTGACCAGTCAAAACTATGCCCTGTTCCACCTTTCAGTTCAGGATGCCATGCATCCAATAGCATAGCACTCGCACCAGCCTGTTGATATTGCTGAATTGTCGAAATTATTTCTACACTTGTTGCATCTGGTTTCACCTGAATCGCTTTATACCAACGGCGTTTATTATAGTGTGCAATCTGTTGGCATTGTTCTGCTGTTTCATCCCCGTGAAATTGAATCACATCAAGTGGAACTTGTTCTAAAACCTTGGCAATTTCTTGTGCTGTTGCATTGACAAACAGCCCCACAATATTGACATAAGGCGGAATCAGTTTCGCCAATTGTGTTGCAAGTTCGATATTTACATAACGCGGACTCGGTTCAAAAAATACCAGACCAATCGCATCCATACCCGCATGGACAGCAGCCTGAATATCTTGTGGTCGGGTAATTCCGCAAATTTTGGCACGGGTACGCATAGCATTAACTCGGATGTGTTCTTTATTTTCAATACAAATTTAAATATTGAAGGCGAATCATTGTAAAGCAATTTTCATAGCTTGCGTTAAAGTTCAAGATGATTATCTGTTTTACATTGTTTATACAGTTAACAAACTTTATACTGCGCACAAATGCAACAAGTCTATAGCTTAGGCTTAGGGAAGTTGGTGAAAAACCAACACTGCCCCCGCAACGGTAAAATGAAAAGCATATTATTTTGTCAATGGCTGACCATTGAACAACGCCACTGCACTTGTGTGGGAAGGTGAATCTGCCAATCAATATTGAATAACATATTGATTTATATTTAAGTCCGGATACCTGCTTGTTGTGCCCTTCAACTCAATCATTCACGGGGAGTGAATGAATGGAGCATATCATGTCTGCTATTTTTCAACCTACCACACTTGTAGGTGCTATCGCGCTTGCGATGGGGTTATCTTCTACTGCTTTTGCTGAAACTCAATCTTCTGATACGACAGCCCAATTGTCACCTATTGTTGTGACTGCCACTCGTTCGGAAGAAAGTTTAAAAAATGTTCCAGTCCGACTGACTGTAATTGATCAAAAAACCATTGAACAAAATCCTTTACTCAATGTTTCAGACATCATTCAGCGTGACCCATCTGTTTATATCAAACAAAGTGGTGGTATGGGTCAAATTTCTGAAATTGCACTCCGTGGATCAAAAGCTGTACATACATTGGTACTCAAAGATGGGGCGCGCCTAAATAGTCAAAATGAATTAGGTCCTTTATACCCTGCATTTTTAGATACAACTGATGTTCAACAAATCGAAATTCTAAAAGGTCCTGCCTCTGTTCAATATGGCAGTGATGCGATCGGTGGCGTGGTTCAACTTCTTTCAAAAAAACCTGTGAAATCTGGCGCAGAAGTGACTGGGATTTATGGTGAAAATAATACTTATAAAGCCATAGCAAAGGCAGACTTTGTTACAGAGCAAGGCTTCTACGCTCAAGTTGGTGGTCAGCGTTTAGAAAGTGATGGCACACGTATTTTTGAAAGCCAGCCTAAAAATGAAAAAGCCAGCTATGACCAAAAAGGCTACAATGCCAAAGTTGGTTATTCACAAGAAAACCTCATTGATGCGTCAGCTTCAATTAGCGAAAACAAAGGTACAAATATTTTTAGCAATGACTATATCGTTAACACTGCACCACGTGAGTTTGAGAACCGCGTGATCAATGCAAAAGTTGCTTATAATATTTTGCCTGATTTAATTTTGAATGCACAATATGCAAATGTTCAAGATAAACAAAATGTTCCATCATATGGCTCTCAATATAATACTGAAAATAATCAAGGTGACTTAAATTTAAAATGGAAATTTACGCCACAACAAAATATTTTAGTTGGTGCCACTTATAATGATGCAAATTATCAAACCAATACGATTACAAATAATGATCAAAGTGTAGAAAGCACAGGTTATTATTTACAACACCAATTTAAAAACGACTTGTTTGATACCCAAGCAGGTATTCGTGTAGAAGATAATGAACGTTTTGGTACGCATACCGTAGGACAAGGCGCTGTACGTTATCATTTCTTACCAAATGCCAGTGTATACGCCAACATTGGTAGTGCTTTCCGTTCACCAACCTTGAATGAAATGTATTCTCAATGGGGTGGTAATGACCAGTTAAAACCAGAAGAAAGCACATCATATGAGCTTGGATTTGACTACGATTTAACCTCAAATATCAGCACCAATATTTCTGCGTATCATACAAAGGTTAAAAATTTAATTACTTCTACCTGTATTGCAACATGTGATGGTGATTGGGTAACAACCTTCCCTGTCTACCAAAATATTAATATTGCTAAAGCCAAATTTACTGGTGGTGAAGCAGAAGTAAAATGGCATCAAGATGATTTATTCCTATCTACAGCCTATGCTTATGTAAAAACTGAGAATGAAAAAGACAATACTGAAATTGCTTATCGTCCTCGTCAAACACTAACACTGAGTACTGGTTTAGAAAATGGAACTTATGGTGTCAGTGCTGCCCTAATTGCGCGTGCGAAAGCATTTGCAGATACTAACAATACAAAACGAGTACCAGGCTATGCGACTGTTGATTTAAATGCGTATTGGAATGCAACGCCGAATGTAAAAGTGTTTACAAACATTCAAAACGTTGGTGATGTCGAATATCGTGAAGTACGTCAATCGAATAAAGATTGGTATATCAACTCAGGACGTCAAGCTTCTGTAGGCGTAACATTTAAATACTAAACGCTCATTCTAAAACGTATAAAACTTTTGAGGATAATGTCATGACTATGGCATTATCCTTTTTAATTTCAGATTTATGTTTTAAAACTTCCAAGGAATCCAAATGGGACATCGTTTAAGTAAAATTTACACACGTACAGGTGATGCAGGAACAACAGGGCTTGGTGATGGCTCACGTGTAGCCAAAGATGATCTACGCATTGCTGCACTTGGTGATGTTGATGAACTTAATTCGATTGTCGGTGTATTACGTTCACAAATTGCAATGAGTACAATTGAAGATAAAGCGACTTGGGATAAATCACTCAGCTTAATTCAACACTGGTTGTTCGATTTAGGCGGTGAAGTGTGTATTCCAAACTACAACCTACTACAACCTGTTTGCGTTGAGTTTCTTGAACAAGAAATTGACCGTATGAATGAAGACTTACCGATGCTGAAAGACTTCATTCTTCCAGCTGGAACAATTGTCTGTAGCTATACCCATCAAGCACGTGCTGTTTGCCGTCGTGCAGAACGTAGTTTAATGACCGTACATACACGTGACCAAAATATCCAAGCCACTGCATTGCAACTTCTCAATCGTTTATCTGATTGGTTCTTCGTTGCTTCACGTACATTACAACGCGCTGAAGGTGGTAGCGAGGTACTTTGGCAAAAGAATATTAATGAAACGATTTGATGCACTTTACCAAGAAACTAAAAAATAGAAATTTCACAATCAAATAAAATCCCACCTAACCTCCCTTTAAAAAAGGGAGGAACTTCTCGCCATAAAATTCACCTAACATTTCAATACAATATGTAGTTATGTTCAGCTTATACTTTTAATCAGAAAGGAAAATCAAAACAGAGTTCATCATGAGAATCATTGGTCATCGTGGCGCACGTGGGGAAGCCCCTGAAAATACTTTAGCAGGGTTCCAATACATCCATGACTTAGGCATTCGTGCAGTCGAGTTTGATGTACGACAGCTCAAAGATGATGAACTCATCATCATGCATGATGACAATTTTCTTCGAACTACGGGAACAGATCAAAAACTCTATGATCTAAAAAGCACAGAGCTCGAAGCCTACAACCAAGCCAATATTTGGATGGATTGGGAAAAACAAATCACACCAACTTTGCGTCAAAGCCTGAATATCATGCAAGACTTTGAACATATCGAGGTTGAAGTCAAAGCGGTTGAAACAGAAGAACACGCTGAAAAACTTGTTATTGAACTAGAAAAGCAGCTTAAAGGCTTTGAAAACACTGCTGTAATCACCAGTTTCGATCTAAAAATCCACCAAGCTTTGATTCAACAAAATAGTCATTTCAAACACGGTTTACTCATTGAAGATGACATTCAAGACAAAGCCATCGAACAAGCTTTAGCACTGAAATGTTGTCAAATTGGATGGATGAACCAATTAGCCACAGATCAACTACTCAAAGCAACACAAGATGCCGATTTAGCCATCAGTATTTGGACAGTAAACGATATTGAACGTGCAAAAAAATTACGTGATTTAGGAATTGATGGTTTGATCACCGATTTTCCTAAAATGATGCAAGTGGCACTGAATCAAACTAAATAATCATCAAGGATTCAGCTTGTTTTACTTGATTATCAACAGTCTAAACGACGACTTTTTCCAGAAAGCTATGACTAAAATTTGTATGCTTTTTTGACAAAAAAATCATACTTTTGAATCATTCATTTTTTTCGATTAAATCTTTAAAATTCATGTTTTATTCTGTTACTGTTTTATACAATACAGATGTACACTAATGCTAGTGAACACATGTTCGCCCATGATAGAATCCATGAATGTATAGCCTAGAAAAATACTGAAGCTATGCTTTCAACTTTAACCTAATTAAGGTTCTTAGGAGTGCTGTTGGAGATGAATGCTCCCCTACCCAAAGCCCCAATAAACTGGATCGGTGTTTTTGCATTGGTATTTCTACCTATAGTTGCAATGATCGCGATCCCTTTATACGCCTATCATCATGATTTTAGTGCGGCAGCTTGGATTAGTTTATTCGTTTTACTCGGTCTCAGTAGTTTAGGTATTACTGCTGGTTATCATCGTTTATGGGCGCACCGTGCCTATGAGGCGACTTTACCACTCAAAATCATTTTGATGATTATGGGTACTTTTGCTGTACAAAACAGTATTTTATTCTGGGCTTCTGGTCACCGTACCCATCACCGTCATGTGGATGATGTCGATCAAGACCCGTATTCAATCAACAACGGTTTTTGGTTCGCACACATTGGTTGGATGTTACGTAACTATCCATCTTCTGAAGCCAACTATAAAAACGCACCAGATTTATTAAACGATAAAGTCGTGATGTTCCAAGACAAATACTACATTCCATTGGTCATTGCAGTTCATGCAGGCATTTTATTGCCAATCGGCTGGGCTGTAGGAGACATGTGGGGCGTATTATTATTGGGTGGCTTACTTCGCTTAATCTTTAGCCATCATGTGACGTTCTTCATCAACTCACTATGTCATATGTGGGGCAAGCGTCCTTATACAGATGAAAATACAGCACGTGATAACTTCATCCTTGCGATTGCAACTTGGGGCGAGGGCTATCATAACTATCACCATATTTTCCAATACGACTACCGTAATGGTGTGAAATGGTGGCAGTACGATCCGACAAAATGGCTCATCTGGTCATGCTCTAAAGTTGGTTTGGCAAAAAATCTTCGCCGTATTCCAAGCTTTAATATTAAAAAAGCTGAATTGGCAATGAAGTTTAAATATGCTGAACAAGATCTTGCGATCTATGGTCACGATGTGAACTCAGATATTGCAGCGATGAAGCAGAAAGTCTCTCAAGAATATGAAGCATTTACCCATACTTTAAATGATTGGGCTGCTTTAAAAGAGCAAGAAATTCAAGCTAAAAAAGCTGCTGTTGCTGAAAAAATTCATCAAATGGATGCCAAACTCAAAGTTGATTTCCAATTGGTTGAACAAAAACTTGCTTTCCACCGTGAGCGTTTAGAAACCTTAATGCGTGGTATTAAAAAGAACGTTGTTTCTTAATCAAATTTGCATCAATTGAAAAGCTCCGAAATGGAGCTTTTCTTTTAGCATTAAAAATCCTCTTTCTCCCTCTGGGAGATGAAGATCCTCAGAAGTCATTCTGAGTCTGCAAGGAGAGGGTTATCCAATAAAAATGCCCTTGAACGAATAGAACAAAGCAACATTAAATAAGAGAATCAAAATGAATCTAAATAACATCCCTTTCGGCACAACCGATTGGGCAGAAATTTCAACTACTCGTCATGAGGGTGAACAAGGTTATGCACTATGGCGTACTCAGCAATTTGATAATATTCGCGTACGCATTGTCGAATATTCAGAAAATTATTTAGCAGACCATTGGTGCCATAAAGGACACATTCTGCTTTGCTTAGAGGGTGAGTTACATACTGAACTTGAAGATGGTCGAACTTTTACACTCAGCGCTGGCATGAGCTATCAAGTGGCAGACAATGCCGAGGCTCATCGCTCATCAACGGCACATGGAGCGAAGTTATTTATTGTAGATTAAGTCGACTAAATCACTAGGAATTCATCCCATACTTCATCAAACTTTGTTATAGTTTAACCAAAGCCCTTTTGATGTTTTGTTATGAAATTCAATCCTCGCTATCCATCTCTCAATCCAAAATTCTACCATGAACAAATGCCTGCCCCACTTAAAGGTGCAAAAGCAGGACATTTCAATGTAGCTTTAGCAGATGAGTTGCAATGGTCAGAACAAGAAAAAACTGAATGGGTTGAAATTTGTAGCGGGCAAAAAACCTTTCCCGAGTTTCACCCTTTGGCGATGGTCTATGCAGGACATCAATTTGGACAATGGGCAGGACAATTGGGGGATGGTCGTGGCTTACTCATCGCACAGGTTTTGAATAAACAAGGGCAAACCATTGATCTACACTTAAAAGGTGCAGGCTCGACTCCCTACTCTCGTATGGGTGATGGTCGCGCAGTTCTACGTTCTGTGATTCGTGAATATCTCGCAGGACATGCCCTCAATGCTTTAGACGTACCATCAAGTAATTCAGTAGGGTTTACAACTTCGGAACAAGGCGTACAACGTGAAAAGTTAGAACTTGGCGCAATGATGCTACGCACCTCAGACTGCCATATTCGTTTAGGACATTTTGAATGGATTAATCAGTATCAGCCTGAGTTACTCAAAGAATTCACTGAGAAATGTATTGAATGGCACTATCCAGAATGTTTGGAAACTGAGAATCCAATTTTAGCCTTTGCCACCAAAGTCATTCAAAACACCGCAGTGATGATTGCCAAATGGCAATTGGTTGGCTTCGCTCACGGCGTGATGAATACTGATAATTTAAATATTATGGGTTCAACACTGGACTTTGGACCTTACGGTTTTATGGAACGTTTCCGTCCAAATTGGATCAATAATCACAGTGATTATAATGGGCGTTATACCTACCAAAATCAACCAAGTATCGCACACTGGAATCTTTGGAATTGGTTGAATAATCTCATTCCACTGGCAACGCCCGAGAATAAAGAACAATTTAAAAAAGACCTTGCGGATTGCTTAGAACATTTTGAACCGACATTTTTAGAACATTACACGCATGGTTTATGTCAAAAAATGGGCTTACCTAGTTTTCACAAAGACAGTTTTGACTGCGCAATGGCATTTTTACGAATTTTGCAAAGCGAGCAATTAGACTACACCAACAGTTTTATTCGTTTGCAGAATAAACAATATGAAGCCATTAAAGATGATTGCCTTGACCGTAGACAGTTTGAAAGCTTCTTATCACAATTTGAAAGTATCCGAGAAAACCAAGATATTGACGCCTTAGATGCTGAAATGCCGAAAGCCAATCCCATCTATATTTTACGTAATCACATGGCACAAAAAGCGATTGAGCTGGCTGATCGCAATGATTTTTCAGAAGTCGATCGTTTATTTAAATTACTTAGTCGACCATTCACGAAGCAGTCTGAGTTAGAACGAGCGGAAGATTTAGCACCATTGCCAAGTGATGATCCTGAAGTGATGGTAAGTTGTTCGTCTTAAAAATAAAGCGGAGTTTATACTCCGCACTCTTTACCCATAAAGCTTACATTCAGAATGATGAATTACCAAAAATATTGCGCATATAAATATGTACTAAAACGATGCGCATCATTGGTCGCTAAATCATCTGTTAAATATTTCAAACCAAAGTTTTTATGCTGTACAGACACGCCTAAAGATTGAGTCTGTGGTTCAATGTGTACCCCATATTTGAGTGAAGCATACTGCCAAAAACCATTCATCTGTACCAAAGTAAGATACTGATTTGAAAAACTTGTTAAGCTTAAACTCCATGGTTGATCATTACGAGAATAAGTAATTTCAGAACTGATTTTATAAGGTAACTTCTGGGTGTATTGCTTGGTCTTACTTAATTGTCCTGCCAAGTCCATACGTGGACGGCTATTCTGATCGTAACGAATACTATATTTTGTAAATGGTGCATTGTCCCAATATAAATAACTGAAAATATCTTCTGCTTGTACAGCAATATCCCAATTTTTAGCTAATTTACCCTTCACCCCCAGATCTAAGGCATAACCATAACCTTTATTGGTTTGACCATTCCAACCAAGTTCATCTTCTTTTAATGCAGGTTCATCATAACTATAGTTTAAATGACCATTTAACCACTTAACCCGATCCATCAGTTCAGGCATGTTGCTTGTTTGACCTTGTGCTTGAAACTCACCATCTACATAATGCCGACCGATCAAAGCGGTTAATCCTGTCACGATCTTCCAATCAGAGTTTATATCCCAATCATAGCCAAATCTTGCACCTACAGTATCGACATGTTGAGCTTCTAGCTCCAAAGCATAATTTGAATTTGCATCAATAAGCTGATCATTTTTGATTTGATAATATAGCTTCGCCATATCCTCACTAAACCGTAATTGATAGTCATACGACCAAACCCATCCCATCGTCCAATGATCATGCTGAGTTTCAAGTTTCATTTTACCTGAAGCAAAAGCATTCTTTCCTTTTTCCAAACGTGGGCTATCCCAATCATTCAAAAAAGCATGTACAGAAACAGGATCACTATATAATTCGGCATTCAATGAAAATTTCGCTGATTGTTCAGCAAAACAGAATGACGGTAAAAGCATTAAAAATATTAGGTTTTTATTCATTTAATATAAAAGAAGACAGCGCATGCTGTCTTCTTCTCACTCGTTAAAATTAAGGTGTAATGTAAACAATAGTATTATCAGTGAACTTAACAGCGTATTGACCTGAAGACGTTTTAGTAATCGTTCCATAACTTGTCGTACCGACTTTTACGTCAGCCTGTTGGAAATTTCGAATATTATTAATTTGCACAAAAGCACCATTTTTATGCTTAATTAAACTGTCAACCACAGGTTTTTCGACAGTAATATCTTGTGATTCAAATGCAATATCCAAAGCATTTTTATCTACAGCAACCACTACATTTGCAATGCCTTTTAAATATTCAGCACGTTTCGCAGTCACATCGATACTAAATGGTGTAGGAGCAGCATTGGCACCTTTTAATTTACCAGATAACTTAACTGCCAAGTCTGCATTGATAAAGTTCAGTTTAGTTTCACCTTGGCTAATATCAATCACTTTAGTTAAATCATTATTTAATTTAATGCTAGCATCTAAATCTAATACTTCTTGCAGATATGCAACTTGCCCCTTCAATGTCAAATTATATGGAATAAGTTGTTCGTTGGTCGATTGACCATTGCTAAATTTAACTGCTTTAGCGTCAAAAGAAACTTCGCTTAACGTTGCTTTCACATCTGCACTTTCAAAGACTAAACCTTTAAGCTGTAAAGACGCTTGATTTAGTTCCGCCTCTTGGTTTTCCAAAGTGTCAGTTACTGGATATACCAACTTAGCAGTACTGTCAGCAGTAAAGCTAAATTTAGCTTTTTGCTGTGCTGAATTGGTCACTTCAATTGAGCCACCATTTGCAATTTTGAAATTATAAGTACTTTGACTTGCAACAAAAGGGGCTTCAACTACAAAATTTGTCACATTTACTTTTGCTTGATTGGCGTAAATAAAGTTGTCTTTATTGGTATACCAGTCAGGATTTCCCCATTCCCAATTATCTAAATCTTTAAAATCATCCCAGTAGGCAACATCCGCAGAACCAGTAACTTTGACAGAATTACCACTTACTTGTATCTGTAATGTGCTATTTTTTATGTCGTACCCAAGTGGATAATCATTTTGGATGGCATCATTTTTTAATAATAATTCCAACTCTGCGGCATTATATTGTTTTGCCTGACCTTTTGAATCTTCTTGTGCTAGTTCTGCTAAAGTAAGCACAATGTCAGCACCACGACTTAAATCCGAAGCTGTATTATTAATCACTTCAACAGGTGTCTTATAGTTATCTGCAATATCTTGAAAACCATCGTAATATGAAATAATTGCTTTTGTTGTTTCAATTAATTGTTTTGCTTTATCTAAATCCGAAGCCGGTGTAGTAACACTACCACCACCTGTTCCACCACTACCGTTTGAATTTTCATTTGATGATCCTCCCCCTCCACACGCCACCAAAGCCGAGCTACACATCAACACAAGCAATGTTTTTTTCAATAACATGAGATATCCTTTTTATGAACGAATTCAAAAGTAATTTTTTGTAAATATAAAACTTTTTAAAAATATCTTTTTATGCTTGAAATTTCAACATAATTTAGACAAAAATATTAATATTTTGATAATAATAAAATACTTATTCAAAATACCTAATAAGTATGCAAACCTAACATAAAATCGTCACACAAAATAAACAGCCAAAATTTATTACATAAATAAACATTTAACACATAAAATATTCATTAAAAATAAAAGTTAAATTTCCATCATTCAAAATAAACAAGAAAATCCATTACTGTTTGAAAATTTCTTTGATGCGAATAATCAATAATGAAACTAAATCCAAAGCAAAGTGAAATAAAATAGCATTAATTATCCATCAAACTTACCCACAAATTCTGTGGATAACCATGTGCTTATCCACAGGATAAATCCACAATCACAAAACAACCACAGCTTTCGCATTTAAAATGAATAAAATTTAGACAATACATGGTTTTACATTGTTTATAACTCAAAATGAATAAAAACTTTATCTTTCTCATTATCGTGATTTGCTTATTCAGCATTGCAGGTACGTTTGCCTATCAAAAATATCAGAAATACCTGCCGACAACTCAAACTGAAATTACAGTCCATAATTTATCAGAACAAGATATTGCGCAGATTCGCCAAAACACTCCGATTACAGAAGTTAAAGTCTATAAAACAGATCGTGTAGTCAAACTCATGCACCGGAGTCAAATTATTCAAACCTATCCAATGCGTTTAGGTTTTGATCCGATTGGGCATAAAGTCAAAGAAGGTGATGGCAAGACTCCTGAAGGACAATACATCTTGGATTGGCGCAATCCGAAAAGTGCATTTTATAAATCACTCCACGTCAGTTATCCAAATGCGCAGGATAAGGCAAAAGCCAAACAACTCGGTGTTTCCCCAGGGGGTGACATTATGATTCATGGCTCGGCGACGACTTCACAAATTGAAAAACTGCCTAGCCTCATGACCTATTTACCCCGAAATGACTGGACGTGGGGCTGCATTGCCGTTAGAAATGTAGATATGGACGAGATTTGGAAATTGGTCGATGATGGTACACTCATCAGTATTTTTCCATAATGATCGATTTTTAAATGTGAGGGTAAGATGACAGGCAATGATATTCAAGCGTTTGCTTTAAAAATAGCAGCACAATTAGCCAAAGCCGAGTTAGATTACCCTTTTGGCGAAGACATCCATGTGTATAAAATTATGGGCAAAGTCTTCATGCTGGTTTTTGATTTAAATGGCAAAGAAATGGTGAACCTCAAAGTACAACCTGAACATGGTGAAATGCTGAGAGATGTGTATGAATCTATCCATACAGGCTACCACATGAATAAACGACATTGGATCTCAATCTATGAGGGTGAACAAATCACAGAGGAACTGATCGAAGACCTTGTCCAAAACTCGTATGCTTTAGTCGTGAAAACTTTAACTAAAGCACAAAAACAAGTTTTAGCGATTCATAGCCAAGTTTAGGTGAATAAATCCAGTTTGACTCAAAATTTATTATTCCAAATGAGAATATATACTTTAAATATTATTTATATGTTTTATTTCTGAGCTATTAAATTACAAGTTATAAACATTTACCCACAAAAACTGTGGATAAACCTGTGTTTATCCACAAAACATATTTCAAATTGTAAATTTTTTAATCTTCTGGATACTCGAAGCGATAGCCTACT